>JAJDCU010000083.1 GCA_029260655.1 Phycisphaeraceae bacterium | reverse complement strand
CCGCTACCGCCGGAGACTCGTGGGGATTGATGATTTGAGATTGATGAATTGAAGAACGAAAAAGAAGCAGGATTCACCGCAGAGGCGCAGAGAACGCAGAGGAAGCAAGGCGGAGAAGATCAAGAAGCGTGATCCGCAGATTGCGCAGATGTGAAAGCGTGCGCTTGCGCGCTGATTTTTAATCTGCGCCATCTGCGCAATCTGCGGATAGCTCTTTTGACTTCCCTCCCCGGGCTTCTATGACTTGGTGGTGACGAGCCGTATACTGCACGTTATGGCAAACACACCTATCAATCGGCGCGCGTTTCTGACAACCACCACGGCAGTTGCGGCGGGGGCGCTTGTGCTGCCGGGCGTTACCGGATGGACCCGTGGTTCCTCGCCCCCGCCCCCGGATGGGCCGGCCACACAGACCGGGTCGTTCGACTTCGTCCACCTCACCGACATGCACGTCACGACCAACCGCAAAGGCGACGAAGGGTATCGCACGTGTGTTCAGTCGGTGCTGGGCCTAAAGAACAGGCCGGCGTTTGCGCTGATGGGCGGGGACCTGGCGTTTGACGGGCTGCACACACCCAAGGCGCAGTACGCCGAGCAGGTGCGGCTTTATCAAGAGATTTCGGATGGGTTGGGTATGCCGTACTACCACTGCATGGGCAACCACGACGTGCTTGGCTGGCATAGCGGGCGCAAGGTCGGGGTGAACGATCCGGACTTCGGCAAGAAGTGCATCATGGATGCGCTTCAATGGGAGCGGCCTTACTACAGCTTCGACCACCGCGGCTGGCACTTCACGGTGCTGGACTGCATCTACCCGACGCACGAGGACCACGGCCCGGGCTACGAAGCGCGGATCGGGGACGAGCAACTTGAATGGCTTGCGTATGACTTGGGCTCGGCCGGGGAAAGGCCGAAGGTTGTCGTGACACACATCGCGGCGTTTTGCAATACCGCTCAGATCAAGGGCGACCCCGAAGCGCCGGGGATGCCGCCCGGGGTGGTGTTGCGTGATACCGCGAAGCTCCAGGCGGTGCTCGAGCGCCACGGGGTCAAGGCGGTCTTGCAGGGGCACACGCATCGGCCGGAGGAATACCGCTGGCACGGGGTGAATTACCTCACCAGCCCGGCGGTCAGCGGCTCGTGGTGGGCCGGCGACTTCTACGGCGCGGGCCCGGGGTACACCGTCTTTCACTGCGGCGCGGATGGCGAACTGACCTGGGACATGCGCTACTACGCATGGGAAGCGCAACTCGAGCCCGACGACAACCGCGAGCGCGAGCGCAACGCCGAGGCCCAGGCGAAGCGGGACGAGCAGGCGCGTCTACTTACGCTTGAGCGCGCGGGGCGGTAGATGGGGTATGCGAGTTGAACGAATTGGGGTACTGCCGCCGTTTAGCGGGCGATCGTAGATCGCCGGGCTTGTTTCGATTGGCCCACGCGCGGATCTACGATCCGCCGCTAAACCGGGAGGCCCCGTGGTGGTGGGAGGTGCCAAGCACGTCGCGCAAAAAAACAACCCAGGGAACTCACCCTGGGCTGTGTGTGTCGATGTTGTACTTCGTGTCGCGGCTTAGATCAGTCCGCGTTCATCCAGGGCATCGAGCAGGGTTTGGACCGATTCCTCGATGCTCAGCTCGTGGGTCTTGATGACGATCTCGGCTTTCAGGGGCTCTTCGAACGGGGCGTCGATGCCGGTGAAGCCTTTGATCTCGCCGGCGCGGGCCTTTTTGTACAGGCCCTTGGGGTCGCGTTCTTCGGCCTTTTCCAGGGAGCAGTCGACGTGGACCTCCAGGAAGGGGATCCCGGCGTCCTCGTGGAGCTTGCGGACCATGTCCCGAGCCTCGCGGTAGGGGCTGATGAAGCTGGTGAGGCTGATGATCCCAGCATCGGCGAAGAGCTTGGTGACCTCGCCGATCCGGCGGATATTCTCGTCGCGGTCCTCGGGGCTGAATCCCAGGTTCTTGTTCAGGCCCATGCGGATGTTGTCGCCGTCAAGGCGGTAGGCGTGCTTGCCCTGCTGGAGCAGGACCTGCTCTAAAGCTACTGCCACAGTGGACTTACCGCTGCCAGAGAGCCCGGTCATCCAGAGGGTGCAGCCCTTTTGGCCCATGTTCTTTTGGCGCTCCTCGGCGGTGACGTTGCCTTCGTGCCAGGTGATGTTTGTCGCTTTTTGCTGGGTCATATCTTGCTTTCCTAATGAGTGTGCCCCGGGTCTGGTTGGCGGGTTTGTCAGGGGATCGTAGCGGAAACGCCTGCCGTTGCAATCCCGGGCCCGGTGTGCCGGGTGTGGTTATTTGTTACTCTTTGACCACCAGTTAGCCGCCGCCGCGTTCCTTCGTGGCCTCGGCGGGTACCCGCGCCATCGAAAGTTGGCTTATCGGCCCGTATCCCCTGCGGGCTGAGCATCCACCCCATCGCGCTTATAGGGCTGAGTTGTGGTGTTGATGCCGATCGCCGACTCGGCCGATGGATAGGAGGAGCGGTCGTAACGGCTCGACGGTGTCTCGCCGGGCCAGGCTGCCGTGGATGTGTGGCCACCGGCCAGGAGAAACGCATGTTCAGACGCCTTGTTGCCGTACTTGCCTTCCTCGCCGCGAGCACCGCCGCACCCGCCGCCACCGTCAGCTTCAACGACCCGGGCCAGTCCCGGCAGTGGTACCTGGACCAACTGCACTTTGGTCAGGCCTGGGCTTCGATCACCGCCCTGCCCCAACGCGGCAGGATCCATGTCGCCGTCGTCGATTCGGGGTTCGACGTCGGCCACAGCGATCTGCAGCGCAACCTGGCGCTGGGCAAGGGGATCAACATCGTCAACGGCAGCGCCAACCTCAAGCCGGTTAACCCCCACGGGACCGGGACGATCGGCCTGCTCGCCGCGACCAGCGGCAACGGCGAAGGCATCACACAGGCCGCCTGGACCGCCAAGGCCATCCCCGTCCGGGTCAGCAACCAGCCGGACGGCTCGGCGTTTGTCCGGGACCTTGCCAAGGGTATCCGCTACGCCGCCGACAAGGGCGCCAGGGTGATCAACGTCAGCTACTCCGGCGTGCACATGGGCATCTTGCAGAACGCAGCGCGCTATGCACAAACCAAAGGCGCGGTGGTCTTCATGGCCGCGGGCAACGACGGCCGTATGCACCCCAACTGGAGAAACCATAAGCAACTGGTGGCTGTAGGCTCGACCGGGCGAGACGGCCGTGTCTCAGGCTTTAGTAGCCGTGGCGGGTTCGTTGACCTGGTCGCGCCGGGCGAAGATATCCTCAGCCTCACCACCCGCGACCGGACCCGTTCCTGGTCGGGCACCAGCTTCTCCTCACCGATCGCCGCCAGCGTCGCCAGCCTGATGCTGATCGCCAACCCCAAGCTCAGCCCGTGGCAGGTGCGCAACCTGTTGTTCCGCACGGCGGTCGACATCGGGCCCGCGGGTCTGGACGACAAATCGGGGTTTGGCCTGATCGATGCCCAGGCCGCCGTCGCCGCCGCTATCGACACGCGGGGCAAGTACCGCGGCAACATCGCAGGGCGGAAGATATCCCTCGTGCCGAACAACCTCGCGTCCCACTCGGGCCTGACGATCGTCAACCAGCTCCAATCGGTTTCCGGGCCTGACGCCGAATCAACCGCCGTCCCCGAGCCCGGGTCGACGGCGATGGTCCTGCTGGGCTTTGGGCTTGTTTCGGGTCGGCCCAGCCGAAGGCGGGAAGGGAATACATGATCCGTTCAAACGATTCGTCTTCTTGGCCGGTGTCGGATGATGTCACCCAGCCCGGCGGTGACGGTGATGCAAGCACGTCGGGCGCATCACAGACCCTCTTGATCCCTAGCGGAGATACCATGACACCGCACATGAACGAGCCGCTTGAGCACACACTTCGTCCGTTATTCGATGCCCTGCCGATCAACCGCGCGATGGACCACCTGGTGGTCAACGGCCACGGCCCGTCCCCTCATGCGGCGCTGCTGGTTAAGGCCTTGGAAAACCCGACCCTTCAAGACATACCGACGCTCGTAGCGGGTCTGTGGCTCTACGTCGACGACCTTGAGAACAGCCACAGCGTCAGCCAGCAACTGCATCGGCCGTCCGGCTCGTTCTGGCACGCGATCATGCACCGGCGCGAGGGTGATTTCTCCAACAGCCACCACTGGTACCGAAAGGCCGGCCAGCACCCGGTGATGAACCGGATCGATGCCGGCGGCGGCGGCGGCGGGGCCGGGACCGCCGTGGGGGCCTACGAACCGCACACCTTCGTCGACCGTGTCGAACGCGCCGCCGCACAAGGCAGCGACTCCCCGGAACTCGTTGCGATGCAGCGTCTGGAGTGGGTCGCGCTGTTCGAGTGGTGCGTCGAGAACCACTGACCTCTCACTGGCTTACTTACCGCTGAAACACTTCATCAAAAAAAAGCCCACGGATTGAATCCGTAGGCTTGATGATCGTGCGGAGATCTTCCCCCGGCTTGGATCAGTAGTACCTGGGGCCTGGGTAGTGGTGGATGCCCCGGCCGCAATAGCGAGGGACCCATATCCGCTTTTGATAGCCCTCGCGGATCACGACGGTGTAAGGCTGATCGTATTCGTCGTAGCGTGTCACGGTCAGCGGCGGGATCCACTGCCAGCGGTAGTACCCGCCCGAGCAGCATGCGTAGCGGTGGCTGTACCTGTGTCCGTACCGATGGCCGTACCTAGAACCATGGCCGTACCGGTATCCGCTGGAGTAATGCACACCGACGGAATCGCGTGACCCGAAGCTGATGCTAAAACCGAACCGCGAATGGTCTTTGCTCCCATGGCGGTCGTGCGACCGGCCGTGGCTGCTGTGACGACTTGCGCGATGGCTGCCATTGTGGCTGCTGCTGTGACCACTACCATGCCCACCACGCCGCGCAGTTTGGATGACGGGTTTTCGGCTCTGGTGGCGCAGTGTCTGGGCACGCTGGTCCAAACGATTGCTGCGTGCATTAAGCTGCTGGCGCTGCGTTTGTGCCCGGTGCTCAACCTGCTGTTTTTGCTGTCTGAGAACCTGCCGCTGCGCCTGAGCCTTGGTTTGGAAGCGCCGCCGATCGACGCGCAGTTCCGTTCGTTGCTTTTGCAGCAGCCGGCCGGGACGCTTGGATGCCGCCTGGGTTTGGCGCTTTGTGGATGTCGACTGGACCTGGCGTTGTTTAGATGCCGTTCGGGCTTGGCGCTGTTTGGATGTCGACCGGACTTGGCGCTGTTTAGATGCCGTCCGGCGCTCTTGGCGCTGCCTCTGCGCCCGAGCTTGTTTCTGACGGTGCTGGCCGCTCTCGACCTGTGCCTGGCGTTGCCGCTGTTGGCCACGTTGCTTGCGCTGCTTGGACCCGGCCTGCGCGGGTAACGCCATCAAGCAAACCGCCAACACGGCTGCGCCCAAACCGATCCGCTTGTAGATCTGTGCCCTGGTCATGATTGCTCTCCTTATCACTAGGCGTCCTGCGGTTTCGTCCGGGTGCCCAACCCGGCCGCGTGATGGGGCGTCTGTTGTGCGCCCGCTTCACTCTCAAGGCAGGCCGCGTCGTTTTGGGCGGTCAAGGGATGGCCTACTTTGTGTAAGTGCAGTAATCACAACGAACTAAGAAATTTTATTCGGGTCAGAGCCTGTGGATCAGGCACTGGGGGGATCGACAGCCGGGAAATAAAAAAATTCCGTCTGTAATTTACTTTTATTAATGGACTTATCCACTTAATGGTGGATATGGCCGCCGAATGTGTGGTAGAATCCGTCGGGTTCGTACGTTGTATGAGTGAGGCATGTTTTCTCACAAGGAGCACGCAGATGCGACGCAGCAAAATGATGACGAGATGGTTGGCGGTGTTGGTGGCCTTGGCGATGACGCTGTGGCTTGCCAGCCCGACCTGGGCCGAGTCCGGTTGCCACAAGGTCAAGGGCGGCAAGGGCGGCAGCACGGGCGCCACGCAGACCGTTCAGGTCGACTGATTCACACGAACGAGGCACCGATGTCCGCACAGGCGCATCCCAACCCGAGCTCTGCTTCGCCCAACGACGCTGACGATCAGCGCGCACGGCCGCAGATGTTCTACGTCGACTTCGCCAAACTCGAAGCGACGGCGGGTACGGGTTCGGTGCGGGCGTACCGGTCTGGTGTTGAGCACGGCAGCGATCGCCCGCGTCGGATCACCACGGTCGATGCCGAGGTCGCCGACCTGCGGCGCAACGTCAAGGACGCCGCCGCCGCCGTGCTGACCTGGCTCGCATCGGTCACCCAGCACGATGACGCAGACAGCCTGGACCTGATCCTCAGCCGGTGCCTGCGCCCGGGCCCGGACGCGACCCGCATCAATTATGCGGCGCTCGCCGAGCAGATCAATAAGTCTTTGGGCGTCGATCTTTCGCCTAAGCGCATCCAGACCGCGATCCGTCATCTTCGGCAAGCGCCCCGGCCAACCCAGGCACAGTCGCGCGGCGATGAGCCCGGATCGGGCCTTTCTCAGCGGTTCGAAGAACTGCACGGCCGGCTTGAAGACACCTATCAATCCCTGGTCAGCGAGCAGGACGGCGCGGCCCCCGCGGTCCGCCGTTCGGTCGCTCATGACGTACTGTGCGTGGTTCGGTCGGCGGCCGGTCGACTGATAGAAAACGGCTTTGGCGAGGGCATCCCCGAGCAGGTCGATCTGGACGAGACAACCCAGCGGTTCCTCGTGTTTGTCCGCCGGATCGTCAAGCAAGGCGAAGGGGCCGACGGCAAGAGCACGCTCCGGGCGGACCTTAGCAGCCTGCTTGGGGCCCTGGATGATTACGACGCCAGCGCCGAGTCGGACATGCAGTTGGTCGCGCGCGGCGCGGCGGTTGTGGCCGACCTGGCCGGTCCCGGATCACTGCCGGGGTTGATGGCCAGGCTCAACGTCCTGATGGCCGGGCGGCCGATCCTCGAAACAGACTTCTTCGTCAGCCAGATGCTTACGCTCGCCGATAGCGCCGGCGAACTGATCAACGACCGGGCGACCCGCGCGTACATGGGCTGGGTCCGCCAACAGCCTAAAGACCGTCAGACCCCAAGTCCTAACCGCGTCCGCAGCTATTGCCTGAACAACGCCGCGACCCACATCCTCCAGCGGCTGCACACTCAGGAACTGGCCGGCGGGCAGTGGTTCGACACCGCGCTGCGCTGCTTCGAGACGATGCAGTTGCACGACCGGGGCTTTAAGCTGATCAAGACGACCGAAGCGATCATGCTTTCGGTCCTGGCGGACCTGACCGACAACACCGAGCCGGTGCAGGCGTTTTTCCGTCGGCTTGGCCGGGACAAGTCACTGGAGCTGCTTGGGGACCTTCGGCGCTTCGACAACAGCGACGACCTGAACCGCCTGGTCCGCGGTTGGGCCGGGTCGGTCCACGCCGGCCTCGACCGTCAGTTGCTGGTCCTGTTTGGTTAACCCCGGACGCTTAGAGCATTCTCAACCTATTCGTAGCGTGTATATCAACGCGCTCTTATTGATCGCCAATGTGATTCTGTTGTAGCCGCCGCGTGACACGCGGCGGGCCCTGCGGGGCGTCGCCCCGCAGCTATCAAAGTCCTCTACGGTTGGATTGTGCGCGATCTAACTCAACAGTGTGAGGCCCTTCAGGAAATCAATCCGTCGCCGAGCTGGAAGTTGTTCCAGACGACCATCATGTCGTAGAGCGCGTGGGTCCCGGCGACGATCCCGAAGCCGCGCATGACGTAGACGAGCGCGAAGTAGACCCCGGCCAGTGTGTAGAAGGCGAACCGGCCCGGGTCGAAAGGGTTGGCGGCGGTGAAGTGGTACATGGCAAACGCGACCGCGGACACGCCGATCGCCGCCGCCCCGCCGTACTTTTCGGGCAGCGCAAGCACATCGACGAACAGCATGTGCAACAGGGCGATCCCGATCAGGCGAAACAGCAGTTCCTCGTAGATCCCCGCGCCGATGCTGAAGACCATCCCCGCCTGCCAACTGGATACGCCGACGATCGGCGCGGATGGGTCCGCCGCCGAGGCCACCGCCTGCGCCGCGGGCACCACACCGGCGGCGGGCATCTCGCGGACCAGCACCATCGCGAAGACGAACAGGGGTAAAGCCCATCCCAGTGTCTCGATCCACATCACCAGGTACAGCTTGGGCTCGGGCCGCCAGGGGTCGCGCCGGACCAGGTGCAGGCAGAGCATCACCACGACCGCGATGATCCCCGGCAGGTAGAAGCCGGTGACCCCGAACAACTGGAAAAACCTGTCCAGCAGCGACTCGGCGACGATCGGCGGCAGGCGCTGATCGCCTTCCGGGGCCAGCAGCAGCGTCCCCAACTCGTAGAGCACCAGCAGCGGGAGCAGGAAATACAAGCCCTGCAACGGCCACTGGGCTCGCTCCCAGTAGCCGGCGTAGGGGTGGTTGGCGGGATGGAGGTGTCGGCTGTGTCGCACGGTCTGACGGGCCCGGGTCGGGCGGTTGTGCCTTAAGTTCCCAAGAAAAGTTATCAGCGGCTGTGTCCGGCTCGGTCACCGGGCCCAACCGGTGCGGGCGCGATAGGTCTGGCTCGCCCCGCGTGTTAGTCGTCGTATGTCAACACGGCGTGGACGGCCCCGTGATCGCCCACCGTCTCACGCCCGGGCAGAAAACCCAGCTCGATCAGCACCGTGATCCCCACGATGTTCCCGCCCATCTTGTCGATCAGGTCGCAACTGGCCTTCATCGTCCCGCCGGTCGCCAGCAGGTCGTCGACCATCAGGACCTGCTGGCCCCGGACGACGGCGTCGGTGTGGACCTCGAGCGTGTCACTGCCGTATTCCAGATCGTAGCTGATCGCGTGGGTCTTGGCCGGGAGCTTGTCGGGCTTTCGGATCGGGACGAACCCGGCCGAGAGCGCCTGTGCGATCGCCGTGCCGAAGATAAACCCGCGCGATTCGGCGCCGCAGACCAGGTCCACACCCTTGCCGCGCCAGGGGCTGGCCATCAGCTCGACCGCCATCGCCAGGCCGGAGGGGTCTCTGAGCAAAGGCGTGATGTCCTTGTATTGGATCCCCGGTTTGGGCCAGTCCGGGATGTTGCGGATCAGGGCGTTTAGGTCCATGACGATAGGGTTCAGGGGTCGGGGATCAGGGATCAGGGAAAACAAGGCGATCGACCGATACAACCATGTAGTCCAACGCCGCACGTTGTACCATGACGCCCGCGCAGTGTCTTGTGCGAGCATCGCGCTGTCCGAACCCCGATACCCGAACCCCGATACCCGACTCATGGATTCATTCATCATCAACGGCGGGCGACCGCTTAGCGGAACGGTCCGTGTCCACGGCTCAAAAAACGCCAGCCTGCCTCTGATGGCCGCGGCCTTGCTGACCGATCAGCCGCTGATCCTGCGCGACGTCCCGGACCTGTCAGAGATCCGCAACATGACCCGGTTGCTGGGTACCCTTGGCTGTGAGGCCGAACAAGGCGGGGCCGAGCCCGGGGCCCCTGACGCCGGGGGGGGCGATCGGGCGATGACCCTGCATGTGACGGACAGCTCGCTGACCGCCGCGCCGTACGAGATCGTCAAGACGATGCGGGCGGGGATCTGCGTGCTGGGCCCTCTGCTTGCTAAACGTGGCCGGGCGCGGGTATCGATGCCCGGGGGCTGCGCGATCGGGGACCGCCCGGTCGACCTGCACCTGCGCGGTCTGAAAGCGCTGGGGGCCGAGATCACCCTGGACGCCGGCGATATCGTCGCCCAAGCCCCAGGAGGCCGACTTACCGGCGGGCACGTCTTCCTGGGCGGACCAAGCGGCTCGACCGTCCTGGGCACCGCCAACGTCCTGTGCGCCGCGGTCCTTGCCAAGGGCCAGACCGTCATCGAGTCCGCCGCCTGTGAGCCCGAGATCGAGGACCTGGCCGGATTGCTCATCCAGATGGGCGCAAAGATCCAAGGCGCCGGCTCGCCCCGGCTGATCATCGACGGGGTCGAAGCGCTTTCCGGCGCGGACCACCGCGTTATCCCCGACCGTATCGAGGCCGGCACCTTCGTCTTCGCCGCCGCGATTACCCAAAGCAGCATCACCCTCGACAACTTCCCGACCGATGCGCTCGGTGCGGCGCTGGACCGGCTGCACGCCATCGGCGTCGACGTCACACCCAAACCAACCGAAGGCCAACCGTTTGACCGCCACCGCGGCTCGGTCAGCGTCACGCCCGCCGACGTGCTCAAACCCATCCAGGTCTTCACCCAGCCCCACCCCGGATTCCCCACCGACCTGCAGGCCCAGATCATGTCTCTCCTGTGCCTGGCCGACGGCAATAGCACGATCACGGAGAAGATCTTCCCCGACCGGTTCCTGCACGTTGCCGAACTATTGCGCATGGGCGCGGACCTGACGCGCAACGGCCCGAGCGTGGTCGTCACCGGGGTCGGTGAGTTGATCGGCGCACCGGTGATGGCGTCTGACCTGCGTGCCAGCGCCGGGCTGGTCCTCGCAGGGCTCGCCGCACGCGGCACGACCACCATCAACCGCGTCTACCACCTGGACCGCGGCTACGAACGCATGGAAAAAACCCTCCAAACACTGGGCGCCGACATCCAGCGAGTCAACGAAGCGGACCTTTGATAGGATGCCCGTGATATGAGTGACACCCACCCCATCGACCCCGATGTGCTTGAAATCATGCGTTGCCCGCTGACGCGCTCCCGGCTGACACAGCAGGGCGACGAGTTGGTAGCAGAGGCCGGCGGGCTGCGCTACCCGATCCGCGACGGCATCCCCGTGCTCCTGATCGACGAAGCGGCGCTGCCGCAAGGCGTCTCCAGCCTCGACGAGTTCAAGCAGAAGTTCGCCGACCACATCGCCAAGTGATCCCTGCCAGGACGGGATTAACCACAGAAGTATCAGAGGTTATCCGCAGATTGCGCAGATTACACAGATGTAGAAAAGAAATTTGACGATCGGCATGAACGCAAGTGCGCACTCTGTGTAATCTACGGACCCATTTTCTTGCCGCTCGCTTCTGTGGTTCAAACTCATTCCTGATACCCGTCGATCACTTCACCCTTCTCGTTCACCGCGATGAACCGCCGGGTTTCTCCCGTCAGTGTTACTTGAATGACGTGCAGGCTGGATATCGCTTTGACCAGGTACGATCTTTCTTGCGGGGACGCGACCGTGCGAGGACTCATCCCCCACGCGCCGTCGCCGAGGTATAAGACGCCGTCGGGGTCGGGCTTGCCTGCGGTCATCACGTGCGTGCGTTTGTAGGTGTGGTCGTGGTGCTCGAAGGCGACATCGACACCGTGCTTATCAAATAACGGCACCCAATGCCGCCGCGCCAGCTCGCTGTATTTGCCCTCGAACTCCCGGTGCGACGGGTAGGCCGGGACGTGGTACGCGGTGAACAGGTGGGGGCGGCCTTGTCTTTGCGCCAGCGCCTTGTCGAGCCAGGCCAACTGCTCCCCGTCGTGCGAACTCACGTGCCCGGAGTCCAGCAGCAGGATCGACAGGTAGTCCCCGAAGTCCACCGCCGAGTAGCTCTTGCCATCGAACCTGCCGTCGAACAGCGCGTTGAAGAACGGCGCTTCGTTAAGCGTCTTCCCCCAACTGCCGTCTACCTCGTGGTTCCCGATTGCGCAGAGCATCGGGATAAGCCGGCCCTCCGGATCGACCATGTGTTGACGCCAGAGCCTTAGGAATTCGACCCAGCGTCTGGGTGTCCGCCCGTTGGCGTAGGCGCAGTCGCCGCCGATAAGCCCGAACAACGGCTCCCAACTTGCCGCCACCTTATGAAGCGGGGCGACGTTTTCCCAGACGCCCACATCTCCGCCCTCGGCGAAAACGATCGGCTCATTAAGCTCCGCCGGGGCCGTTCGGAAACGGTGCGATGTGGCTTCTTCTTTTTCCTCGCCTATGGATAAGACGTATTCGCCGCCGGGCTCAAGCCCGTCAAACACCGCGCGTTGCACGTACATCCCGCTGAAGCCGAACGGCGTGACCGAGGTCGTCATTAAGACCGGCGGCGGCGGTGGCGCTATCGCGCCGGCGACAGGCGGGGGAAGTATCCCACATCGAACCAAGACCTCGCCGGGCCGGCTGACCGTCATCCATTTCATCGGCCTGGCAAACGCGATCGTCTGGCCGTTGATCTCTGCGGTGACCGTGCCCCAACGTTCGCCGTCCGGCGCGTCGGCTATCGGGATCGTCGCCAAAACCCGGCCGACCAACTCTTCGAACGTAGCCTCTCCGACCTCCACGCCACCGCTATTCGCCGTGACGGCTTGACCGGCAAGGGCCATGTCCGCCCAGACCACCAACCGCGCCTTGTTGGCATCTCTTTGCACCACGGCCCGAGCCAGCGACGCCGACCCGGGGGCATCCGCCAGCGAAAGTGCATACATCGAATCGGGCTGCTCGTGCGCATCGCGGGCGGGGTGCCACCAGATACCCTTGGTCTTCTCCTGCCCGTCACGGTCATCTACATAAAACTGAAACGCCGCTTCGCTAACGTCCGCCAGCTTGCCGGGGGCGATCCCCAGGTTCGACCACGGCAGCAGCAGCTCAACCACATACCCGCCCCGGACCACCGCGCACGCGCTTTGCGCTTGCAGGTCACCGCTCGTGCGGTCCCCGCGGTAGTCGTAGAACCACCGCTGAGGCCCGCTGCGCTTGGGGTCCGCGCCCGGGGCGATCAGCACCTGGTACCGCTGGTCCGATCCGACGCCGGTGGAAACAAAGAACTCGATCGCGTCGGCCGCCCACAGCGATTCGGGGTCGTCCGACTCGTCCGCCACATCGTCTCGCACCTGGACCAGCACAAGCAGCCCGCGCTGATCCCATCCGAGCAACGCCTTGGCGCTCAGGTCATCCTGGGTGTATACCTCGCCGTCTGTGCCCGCGAGAAACCCGACCTCGAAACCACGCCCGGCCCAGTCGCCGGGCTCCCCGTCGATCACGACGTCGCTTACCTTGGGCACATCAAACGCGGGCAACTCATCCGCCGCGCCCTTAGCCAACGGCAAGGGTTCGCCTTCCTCCAGCCATTGTGCCACGATCGAAGTCGTCGAGTCACCGAACCACGTCAGGAACAGCGTGTCGGGGTCAGCCCCCGGAGCTGCCCCCTGCGCCGTCACGGGCAACGCACAAGCCAGCACCGCCAAGGCGACACAGCACATCATGATTGCGGATTGAGTATGTCTCATCCGCCCATGGTAATCCCGATCCCTTCGCGCGACACTCCACCCGACGGACGGTTGGTGTGGTGGGATGACGGCACGGGGGTTTTGAGTTTAAAGGTTCATCGGCGCGTCGCTGCGGTCCCTGAAAGCGACGGCGAACAGCACGGCTGACAACCCCGCTGCCAGCGCGGACCAGGCAAACACGGCCAGTGTCCCCGAGTCGGATGCCTGCGAGATGTGCCCGGCCAGGACGACCCCGACGATCCGGCCGGTCCCGAAGACCACCATCGCGTAGAGCCCCTGGATCGAGTTGCGGAAAGCAGGCTCGGCCCGGTGGTTGAGGTAGACCGGCGGGGCGACGTGGATCACCAGGACCATCAGCCCGTGCAGCGCCTGGGTCCCGACCGCGACGGTCAGGGTTGGGACGAACGCCAACAGCGCCATCCGCAGGGCCACGGTCGCGGTGCCGATGGCCATCAGCCACTTGAGCCCGAACCGCATCAACAGCCAGCCAAACCCCAGCATGAAGAACACCTCGATCACCACCCCCACCGCGGAGATCGGGCCCAGCCACTGGTTTCCGACACCGATGTCGCGGCTGAGGTAGATCGGGTAGAAGCTGTAAAAAGCCCCGGCGGCGAGGTGGACCAGCCAAAGCGCCACACAGAACAGAGCGATATCGGGCTGGAGCATTCTTCGCGCGGCCTGGATCGTGGGCGTTGATCGGCCTTCATCCGCCGGGGGGTGTGGGTCGGGCACCTCGGCGGACGGGCTGGGCGGGCCCAGCACACCACGGGTCTTGGGCAGCATCGCCGAGTTCACCACCGCCAGCACGCCGATCACCGCGCCACAGATCAACGACATCCCGATCGGTGCGCCCAGGGCCATCAGCACATACAGCAGCATAGACGGGACGATGAACCCGACGGTCCCGTAGACACGGATCCGGTGGTAAGGCGGCGCGGTCAGCCCGGCGTTTAGGCGCCTGCTGCGCTCGGAAAAGGTCAACCCGTCCTGGAGCGACGTCGCCGGGATAAACGCCAGCCAGAACAGGCCGTGCACCACGAGCAGCGCCCAGAACCCCCGGCAGGCCAACAGCGCGCTCAGCGAGGCCGACGTGGCGACGAACACCCAGGCCAGCAGCGAACGGTTCTCGACGTGAAGGTCGGCTAGCAGACTCGTCAGCACCGGAGTCAACAAGACTGCCAGCCCGCCGAGGCTCAGCACATAGCCGACCTGCGTATCGCTTAGGCCCTGCTCGGTGAGGAAGACCGGCAGGTACGGCAGGACGCTGCCCATCACGGCAAACGTCAGGAAGAATTGGGCCTTGATCGAACGCACGGGGGTGGGGCTTGGGGTTTAGGGTTTGGGGGTCAGGTGTCAGTGATCGCGCGCCAGTCGGAGTTGCGGATGGTCGCGAGTAACCAGGTTGAACGTTGCTTCCCTGTGGCTGCTGTGGCTTACCTTTCGCGCAGTTTCGCCAGCAGGCGCAGGATCTCCAGGTACAGCCAGACCAGTGTGACAAGCAGGCCAAACGCGCCGTACCACTCCATGTACTTGGGTGCGCCGCGTTCGACGCCGGTCTCGATGAAGTCGAAGTCCAGCACGAGGTTCAGCGCCGCGATGATGACGACCACGACGCTGAAGCCGATCCCGATCGGGCCGGAGTCGTGGATGAACCCGATCCCGGTGCTGCCGAACATATTCATCACAAACGAAACCATGTAGACCAGGAAGATGGCCCCGGTCGCGGCGGTGATGCCGAGCTTGAAGTTCTCGGTCGGCTTGATCAGCCCGCTGGTGTAAGCGATCAGCAGGGCCGCCAGCGTGCCGAAGGTCAGGCCGACGGCCTGTACGACGATGCCCGTGTACATCTGCTCAAACAACGCCGAGATCGCGCCCAGGAAAAGCCCCTCGCAGGCGGCGTAGATCGGCGCGGTGTACGGCGCGGCGGTGGGCTTAAAGGCGGTGATCAGGCCGAATATGAGCCCGCCGATCAAGCCCCCGATCAGCCAGGGGTAGGCCCCCGCCTGGTTCTGGTAGGTCTGTGACCAGGTGAAGGCCCCGGCCATCACAAGGACGGCCAGCAGGAAGCCGGTCTTGATGACCGTCCCCTGGAGGGTCATCGCGTTGGAGCCCTCGTAGGCGTTATCCACCCCGAAGCTGCCGAAGGTCTTGTCGTTCAACGCCGGGTTCGCGGTCCGCATCATGGGTGGTTCCCCTTGGGATAATCGTGTGTGTCTCGTGGGTAATCTGGCGTGCTATGTTAGCCGATCGGCCCGGGGCCAAGAATTGCCAGCCGGCGGGTCGGCCCGTTAATCTACCCGTCCGATCGTCGTGTTAAGTAGCTGGCCCGAATCGCGAAACCCTGGACCCGATACACTAGCCCCTCAATCCCATGCGTTACGCCCTTATTATCGCTGGCGGATCGGGCACCCGGCTGTGGCCGATGTCCACCCGGGACCTGCCCAAACAGTTGATCCCTTTCATCGACGGCAAGAGCCTGCTGCAGATCGCGATGGAGCGGCTAAAGGGCCTGGTCCCCGACGAGCAGATCTATATCTGCGCCGGGCAGTCCCAGCGCCAGGCGATGCTCGAGAACCTCCCCGGGCTGAGCCCCGAGCGTTTCATCGGTGAGCCGTGCGGGCGGGACACGCTCAACGCGGTGGGGCTGGGCTCGGCGGTGCTCGGCAAGGACGACGAGAACGCCATCGTCGCCGTCTTCACCGCCGACCACATCATCACGCCCGAGGACGAGTTCAGACAGATCGTCGAGAAGGGCTACGTGCTTGCGGAGGAACGCCCCAACACGCTGGTGACATTCGGGATCACCCCGACCCACCCGGCGACCGGGTACGGGTACCTTCAACTGGGCGAACCCACCGCCTGCGGCACCGCGTCGACCGTCAGCCAATACAAAGAGAAGCCGGACCTCAAGACGGCCACGAGCTACCTCAAGGCCGGGCCCGAGCATTACCTGTGGAACTCGGGGATGTTCGTCTGGCGCGCCAGCGCCCTGATGGACTGCATCCGCCGATTCGCCCCGGACAACTACCCCGGGATCAGCGAGGTCGCCGACGCCTGGGGCTCGCTGAACTGTGACGAAGTCTTGCAACGCACGTACCCGACGCTGCAGAAGATCAGCGTGGACTACGCGATCATGGAGCCGGCCTCCGACGACGAGCGCACCCGCGTGGTCGCCGTCCCCATGCCCCTTAGCTGGCTGGACGTCGGCAGCTGGCCCGCGTTCGCCCAGACGCTCGACCACGACGACGACGGCAACACCTCCGCCGGCTGCATGTCCCTGCTGCTGGATTCAAACAACACCCTCGCCGCCTCCAGCGACCCCGACCACATGATCACCGCCATCGGCTGCGACGACATGGTCATCATCCACACTCCCAACGCCACCCTGGTCTGCAAGGCCAACCAGGCCGAAAAGATCAAGGATCTGCACAAACAGGTCGGGGAGACATTCGGGGATCAGTGGTTGTAACCGATCAGGGACACCGCGAAGGCGCGAAGAGCGCGAAGCCGATCAAGACAATTCCCACAGATTGACACAGATTAAGAAGTGATTGGGCGGGGTGTTTTCATAATCCGTGAAATCTGTGGCCCCACTTCTTTCTCTTCCTTCGCGCTCTTCGCGCCTTCGCGGTGAAACACCTCCTCTGGCCGTACAATCCCCCCATGCGATACCTGGCGATCGATCTTGGTCAGAAGCGGACCGGCCTGGCGGTGGGTGACGACGAGACGGGGATCGCTTCGCCTTTGGGCGTGATCAACACGGCCGGCGAGGATGAGCGGCTTCGGCAATTGGGGCTGGCGATCGACGAACAAGGGCCCGGTGCGCTGGTGCTGGGTGTGCCGTTAAACATGGACGGGTCCGACAGCCCGGGGGTCACCCAGGCCAAGGCGCTGGCTGAAAAGTTGCAGGCGCGTTTCGGGCTCACGGTCCACCTGGTTGACGAGCGATTGACCTCGGCGGCGGCGGACGAACAGATGGCGCAGACCGGGCTGACCCGCGGGCAGAAAAAAGCGCGGCGCGACGCCCTGGCGGCGGCGGCGATCCTGCGCAACTTCCTGGCGACGCAGCGCAGGGGCGATTAAACCGTCTGTGGGTCGGTAACCTCCCACCGCCCCCAAACAAACATCATGATGGATGGCCGCGCCCCAGCCGCTGCATCATGCGCAACGGACATGCCGCAGCTTATTAACGGCTATCGAGCAAGCGCCCGCTTCATCGAACAGCTTGAGCCATCATCCACCCAACCGCGCCAACCAGGCATCGACCTGTCGGCGGCCGGTCAAGTGGATCTTTTGCAGGCGTGAAAACTTAGGGTCGGCGAAGATCGCCGAATATCGCTTGCGGCGTTTGGCGTAGGTCTGCATCGACCACAGCAGGATCGAATCACGGGAGAAGAATGATAGCCGCCAGCTCTCGCAGTTGTTGTGCCACATCGGCTCCTTGGTCCACGCCCGGCTAACGGTGCGGGCCAGCAATTGCCCGAACACCTGGTGCCGTGGCAGGTCCAGCCAGACGAGTGTGTCGACCCGTTTCAGGATCAGGCCCCCTTTTTGGTCTGACAGACCATCGACGTTGCCGTCGAACGTCCAACCATCACCCGATGTGGCGCGGGCATACTCAGCCATACGCTGTTCGGGTGGGTTCTCGATCCAGTTAGGACCCCAATAGATCGCATCGCTGCATATGTAGGTCAGGCCCAGTGTTTCGGCGAGACGCTCGGCGACAAACGTCTTGCCGCAACCGCTGGTCCCGAGCACCGCGATCCGCCGGCCGGGTATTTCATGTTTGGGTAACGGCATATCAGATTTTACCCGTTTAGCGGGCGATCACAGATCGCCGGGCTTGGCACAGAAGATCCACCCGCGGATCTTCGATCCGCCGCCAAACGGGGAGTTTCGATCTGGCAGACACGGGGACACGGCCCATGTGAACGGCTATGATGTGCGGTTCTCAAAGTGTTAATGTCAAGGAATCAGTGATGGACTCTTTTCAGTACCGAGACGGCGAACTTTTCTGCGAAGACGTAGCCGTGGAAGACATCATGGCCAAGGCGGGCTCGCCGGTCTTTATCTACTCTCGCGCGACGTTCGAGCGGCACTACGACTCGCTGGTGTCGGCGTTTTCCGAGCTGGACCCGGTCATCTGTTACTCGATCAAGAGCTGTGGGAACCTGAACATCCTCAAGCTCCTGGCCGAGCGCGGCAGCGGGATGGATGTGGTCTCCGGGGGGGAGCTGTTCAGGGCGCAGCAGGTCGGGGCGGATATGAGCAAGGTCGTCTACGCCGGGGTGGGCAAGACCGACCCGGAGATCGAGCAAGCGATCAACGCGGGGATCGGCTGGTTCAACATCGAGTCTGAGGCCGAGTTCGAGAACATCGCGGCGATCGCCAAGCGGCTGGGCAAGACGACCAACGGTGCGCTGCGGGTCAACCCCGATGTCTACGACCCCAAGACCCACGCCAAGACGGCCACAGGCAAGAAGGAAACCAAGTTCGGCGTGGATATCGAACGCGCCAAGCGGTTCTTTGAAACCTATGGAAAAAATGAACATCTGCGTCTGACCGCGGTGCACTTGCACATTGGCTCGCCGATCTACAGCCCGGATCCGTATGTACTGGCAATCCAGAAGGCGCTGACGCTGATCGACGAAATCCGCGCCATGGGCTGCACGGTGGAAGCGATCGACATCGGCGGCGGCTATGCGGCTGACTACGTCACCGGCAAGTCACCGGCGTATCAGGACTATGCCGACGCGATCGTCCCGCTGCTGTACGGCAAGGGGCTTCGCGTGTTTCTCGAACCGGGCCGCACGGTCGCCGGCAACGCGGGCGTGCTGGTCACGCAGGTGCAGTACATCAAGACCGGCGGCAGCAAGAAATTTGTCATCGTCGACACCGGCATGCATCAGTTAATTCGCCCGGCGATGTACGACGCGTTTCACTTCATCTGGCCGACGAAGGTCGATCCTCAGTTTGTTCCGACACAGCGTGTGGAACAAGCCGAAGGCGACGGACTGGAAGCGAGCGAAGTGGTCGGACCGATCTGCGAAACCGGCGACACACTTGCCAAGGGTCGCAATCTGCCGCCAGTCGAACGCGGCGATCTGCTGAGTATCTTCACCGCAGGCGCATATGGCATGGTGATGGCGAGCAATTACAACGCCATGCCGCTCCCGCCGGAGGTATTGGTGGACGGTGACAAGGCGACCATCATCCGCAAGCGGCAAACATATGACGACCTGGTCGCACAGGAGCAGGAGACGGTC
>JAJDCU010000082.1 GCA_029260655.1 Phycisphaeraceae bacterium | reverse complement strand
TCGCAGTAGGCGGCGCAGGGGAGGATGCGCTTCTTGTCCTTGATGATGGCCTCGACCATGTCGATCACGCCGAGCGCCGGAGCGTAGTAGGCGCTGGTGCCCATGAGCTTGACGATCTCGCCGCCGCCGACCTTGGCGCGTTGAACGATCTCTTCGAGCCGGTCTTCGGTGATGAATTGCGTGATAGGAATCCCCGCAATGTTGGTGTAGCGCGGCAGCGGGACCATCGTGTCGCCGTGGCCGCCGAGCAGCAGCGCGTTGATGTCCTCGACGCTGAACCCTGTTTCCATCGCGATAAACGTCTTGAACCGCGCCACGTCCAGACAGCCGGCTTGGCCGACGATCCGGTTGGTCGGGAACCCGGTCGTCTTCCAGGCGGTGTAGACCATCGCGTCCAGCGGATTGCTCACCAGGATCACTACTGCGTCCGGAGCGTGCTGCTTGATGTTCTCGCTGACATCCTTGACGATCTTCACGTTGGTCGCAATCAGGTCGTCGCGGCTCATCCCCGGCTTACGCGGGATCCCGGCCGTCACCACCACCACGTCCGAGCCTGCGATGTCTTTGTAGTCCGCCGTCCCGGTGATATGGCTGTCGAACCGCCCCATCGGCCCGCACTGCGCCAGATCCAGCATCTTGCCCTTGACCATCCCCTCCGCCTGAGGGATATCCAGCACCACGATGTCGCCGAGCTCCTGGCTGGCCGCCCAGAGGGCACAACTTGCGCCGACGTTGCCGCCGCCGATGACAGAGATTTTCGCACGCTTGGGCATGATCCGGGTCCTTCGCTATTGGGGTGAAACGGTCCGCTGTTCGAGGACCGGCCATCATAGCCACCCCCGGGCGTGATTCAAGGTCACTGATTGTATTCAACCCGCTTCTTAATATTGGCGATATAGTCCTGTTCAGAATAGTGGCGGGGGTCGCGGTGTTTCTTCTCAAAGACTTGGAAATAATGCATGATCGGAGCCAGGCGTAGTCCTTCGGCGTGGATGGAGGCAAGAAGGCCCTCCAACGTCTGATCGCCCGGTTCCTGTGGGATGGCTAGGTCCAGATCGAATCGGCCAGTCACCCAGTCGTCGTCGCCAAGCAACGCGGCAAGTTCATTCGCGGCAATCATCGTAATCGAGATGTCACAGCGTTCCAAACGATCCTGGTATCGCTCGCCCAGCAGGTGCCATTTTACAATCAAGTCACCGATCTTCATACTTGCAATAAGCATGGGTTCGCCGATCGGTTCTTCGTGAATCCGACCCCACTGGGCTTGTAGGTTATTCCCACCAAAATAATGCCACGGGTGATCAATGCCGAGTTGGCGACGGTTGCCCTCGGTCATCCGAGTAGATGTAATCATGTACGCCCACTTGTCTTCCAGGCGTTCAAGCTTGTGTACAGCGAAGACCTGGCCGTGCATTTCCTGTTTGAAGATCGCCGAATCAAGATCGTACAACTGCCCCACATAGTCTCTAGGACCCACAACCCGGGCATTATCAGGCAGGTCCGGCTTGAAGATCAGCGGGTCGATCTTTATGTCGTAATCCACCTCAGCTGTAAATGTCTCAACATAATCGTCATGCTTTTTTTGAGCTTCAACAGCCCGGATGAGGTTGTTTGAATCGATCCAAAAACGCCCCGTATTCCCCTCTTTGTCCACTATATAAAGCTGCCATACTTCATCACCGACTGTCTTGTCACCTGTCGGATCGCGCTGCGGATCAAATCGGAGCAATCGGCTAAGCTGCATCTTGTCCAGATTGAAAGACGAGGGGTCATTAATATCGCGATACGTGACGACCTTGGCCACGAACTGGCTATCGGGAGTGTAGGACCAGCTGTACTCTCCGTCATCAATCGTGGTTGTGAGCCGGCCCCCTATCGTTTCGTGAACCACGTAGCCGACACCACGCTGGTACCAGAGTTCCTGCTGGGAATACGGCTTTCCGTCACGAAAACTCTGCATGCTCAGATGCATTTTTTCGATGTTCCCAATCGCGGCAATAACTTGGGCAGCAATCGTCTGCTGACCTCCGCCTAACAGAGTCAGCCACAGCGCCACCGCAAGCGCCAGACAGGCCGCGACACCGACCGCTGTGCGCAGGATCCAATGCCGATTGTGGCTCGGCTGGGCGTTCGCATCACTCTCCAGCTTCTGGCGGAATCCCGCCAGGCGTGTACGCAACCGGGCCTCCACTTCCGGGGGTACGGGCGCGTCCGCTGACCGTTCGAGCGTGTGGTCGATCGCCGTTTTATTGTTGTCATTGTCGTGGTTCATGATGCCTTACCTCCCACCCGTTGGGTTCAGATGGCTTAGACGCTCACGTAAACGAGCTCGGCCGCGTGTGACGTGGACCCGGGCGGTTGTTTCGCTGCAACCCAGGGCCTGGGCGATGTCGGTGTAGGGCATGCGGTCGACCAGACGCATCAGCGCCGCGACCGCCTGGTTACGCGGCAGGCTGGCGATCTGATCCATGATCTGCTGGCGGAGTTCCTCACCAATCAACACATCCCCCCCGGATCCCCCGGTTGCCCCGGACACCCCGCTTTTCCCGGCCTGATCGGTCGCACGCTCTCGCAAGGCTTGTTGATCTCGCTGGCGTTTAACCCGGCGGCGAAGCGAATCGTAGGCGCTGTTGATGCATATCCGCAGGATCAGGGCCTTGGGGTTTGGGTGGCTAAAGACCGCCCGGCGTTTGGACCAGATCTTCGTTAGCGCGTTCTGCAAGGCATCATCCGACTCGTCCGGGTCACGCAGCACCCGCCAGATCACGCCGATCATCTGGTCCTCGATCGGCTCGATGAAGCGTGTGTAGCTGTCAGACGTATCCATCAAGCATGCCCTTAGAGAAGATCGGCCCTCACAAGCATAAACGCTGGCCGGGCGGTGGGTGTTTACCCGCTTTGGCCGCCACTTGAAATTGAGCGGCGAGGGCGTTGGCGGCGCTAAATCCCCGGCGATACAATGCATGGCTCACCCGGAACAGCCCTCAAGAGCCTGCCTTGCCTGAAACCCCGTCTAATCTGCCTGAAAGAATCCAAGGCGACCTGATCGCTGACAACGATGTGAAGCTGGCGGTGGTGGTGGCTCGGTTTAATGAGTTCATCACCAAGCACCTGCTAGAGGGGGCGTTGGATACCTGGACCCGGCTGGGCGGGGAGGCGGAGGCGTTGACAGTGGTTTGGGTGCCGGGGAGTTTTGAGCTGCCGGTGACGGCCAAGAAGCTCGCCGGATCGGGCGCGTACAAGGCGGTGATCTGCCTGGGGTGTGTGATCCGCGGGGAGACCGATCATTATGACCACGTCGTCGAGCAGACAGCCAAGGGGATCAAGGACGTCGGTGTGATGACCGGGGTGCCTTGCATCTTCGGGGTGTTGACCTGTGATACGCTGGAGCAGGCGGTGAACCGGGCGGGCTCGAAGATGGGGAATGCGGGGCGCAGCGCGATGATGACGGGGATCGAGATGGCGGATTTGATGAGGAAGATTTAGGGGTTGGGGTTGGGGGACAGGGACTATGCGGTGCGTATTATGGATTTGGAAATATCAATGACTGAAACGGGTACGGGATCTGAAGACGGGCAGTTGGCAACGGGCAAGCGGCGGGACGTGCGCCGGCTGGCGATGCAGGTGCTTTATCAGATAGACGTGACCGCCCCCGGAGACGCGCCGGATCGCCAGGCGTTGCTGGACGGCGTGGATACGCAGTTCGATAAACAAACGGTGCGCGAACAGGGCGTGGACCTGGCGCTTGGCGCGTGGGCCGGGCACCGGGAGGCGGACAAGCGGATCGAGGCGCTGACGCCGGAGTGGCCGACGCATCGCCAGCCGCCGGTGGATCGTGCGATCTTGAGGCTGGCGTACCACGAGATCACGGCGGGGATCACGCCGATGAAGGTCGCGATCAACGAGGCGGTCGAGTTGGCCAAGCACTACGCCAGCGAGCAGAGCCCGGCGTTCGTCAACGGCGTGCTGGACAAGCTGGCGAAGACGACTACGCACGCGGGCGGGCAGAAAGCGACGCCTGCTAAAGCAGACCCCGGCGATGAAAAAGCGTGGCTCGATGATGCGAAGGATGAGGATAGCCGTTAGCCATTAGCTATTAGCCGTTAGCCTGAACTCCAATCTCTAAACCCCAAACCCTAATCCCTAATCCCCCCATGAGCCTTTTCAAGTCCGCGATCAATAAGCTTAAGCAGGGCCTGGCCAAGACGCGGTCCGGCTCCGCGGCGACGGTGCGGACAATCCTCACGGGCAAGAAGCTGAGCCCGCAGCTGCTGAAAGACCTAGAGCGTGCGATGATCCAGGCGGACATCGGGATCAAGACAGCGGTCGAGATCCGCAAGGACATCCAGGCCGGGTTCGAGCGCGGCGAGATTGAGTCGGGGGACCAGGCGCTTGCGTTTCTTAAGGACCAGCTTCGGGCGTACTACCCGGAAACGGACCGGAGCCTGCATTTTGCTCGAGGTGAGGGGCCGACGGTGATCCTGGTCGCGGGGATCAACGGCGCGGGCAAGACCACGAGTATCGCCAAGATCACCAAGAGCCTGCGCGACGATGGCAAGAGTGTATTGCTGGCGGCCTGCGATACTTTCAGGGCGGCGGCGGTCGAGCAGCTGGAAGTCTGGTCCGAGCGTTTAGGCGTGCAGGTCATCAAGGGCCAACAGGGCGGCGACCCGGCGGCGGTGGCGTTCGATGCGGCGCAGGCGGCGGTGGCGCGCGGCGTGGATGTGCTGGTGCTCGACACCGCCGGGCGGCTGCACACGCAGGATCACCTGATGCGGCAGCTCACGAAAATACGTTCCGTGGTGGCTAAACAGATCCCGGGGGCGCCGCACGAGGTGATCCTTGTCATCGACGCGACGACCGGGCAGAACGGGATCAACCAAGCCAAGGTCTTCACCGAGGCGACGGATGTGACCGGCATCTTCCTATCGAAACTCGACGGCACCGCCCGCGGTGGGATCGTGATCGCCATCCGCGAAGCGCTGAACCTCCCCGTGAAGTTCATCGGCGTGGGCGAGACCCCCGACGACGTCGAGCCGTTCGACCCCGCGAAGTTCGTGGATGCGATGTTCGCGGAGTGAGGCCACACCCATTTCAAGCTCAATAAAAGCTCCACCTGGAAAGGTGGGACCTGTTGCAATCAGCTTATGTGTCCAACACTCAGCCGTCGCCGTATCAGCGCACATGCGCTCAGACCTAACAGCGCCAGCGACGCGGGCTCGGGGACTGCGGTGATGTTGTCGTAGTAGGCGGTGGTGGCGTCTGCGGGGATGATAACAGTCCCGCCTGCGATGTTGCGGAGTCGCAGTTCAGTGACGTTGCCGAGTGTGGCGAGCACGCCTGGAGGTGGGGCAAGATTCCCGGGGGCGAGGCTGATGGTGATGGTCTGCCAGCCGCTGTTGGCCGGAACCGTTATTAACGAGAGCGTGAAGACGCTGCCGCCTGCCCCCTGGACTTCGAAGCCGGGGTTGATCGCCACGTTGCTTAGGTTGTTGACGTCGAACGTAATCGCGTTGACGCCCGCAGCGAGGTAGTCGCCGGTCCACTGTGCGCTGTTAAAGACGGTCGGCAGTGAGCCGGCGCCGCTGAACGCGCTGGTGGACTGGACGTGCAGCACGTGGTCGCCGATACCGAGCTGCCCGGCATCCTGGACATTGACCGGGGGGACGGGGTTAGGCGCGCCCGACGCCCAGCCTTGAAGCGTGGTGTCATTGAAGTCGTCTGATTGCCCCAGCGTGATTCCAAATGCCTGTGTGGCGCACGCTGCGAAAGCCGTGAAAAACACAATAATAGCGAACTGACGCATTCAACCCTCCCTCAAGAATGATTTGTCAAGACAACGTATTGTATCAGATGGAGGACTGGTTTCATAGAAAAAGCCGCACCTTTCCGGGTGCGGCTCGGTTAGTTTACGTTCTATGTTCTCATGCGTCGGCCTACGCCCGCATCATTTCCTCTTCTTCGGCGGTGCCGTCAACGAAGCCCTGGAGCTTGCGGGCGCGGACGGGGTGCTGAAGTTTTCGGATGGCCTTGGCTTCGACCTGTCGGACGCGCTCTCGGGTGACCTTGAAGATCCGGCCGACCTCTTCGAGGGTGTAGGTGTAGCCGTCGCCGATCCCGTAGCGGAGCTTGATGATCTCGCGTTCGCGGTAGGTCAGTGTCTTGAGAACCTGCTCGATGCGTCCGCGGAGCATGTCGCTGGTCGCGGTTTCTGAGGGGTTGTCTGCGGCCTGGTCCTCGATGAAGTCGCCGAAGTAGGAGTCTTCGCTCTCGCCGACCGGCCGATCGAGGCTGATCGGGTGGCGGCTGATCTTCATGACCCGGCGCGCCTCGGAGACGGGCATCTCGGCGGCCTCGGCGATCTCCTCGATGGTGGGCTCACGGCCGAGGTCCTGCAGCAGGTTCTTGGCGATGTTCCGAAGCTTGCTCATCGTCTCGATCATGTGCACCGGGATGCGGATGGTGCGTGCGTGGTCTGCGATCGCGCGGGTGATGGCCTGACGGATCCACCAGGTGGCGTAGGTGGAGAACTTGTAGCCGCGCTTGTACTCGTACTTATCGACGGCGCGCATCAGGCCGGTGTTGCCCTCCTGGATGATGTCCAGGAACGAGAGGCCGCGGTTGCGGTATTTCTTGGCGATGGAGACAACCAGCCGGAGGTTGCCGCCGGACAGGTCGCGTTTGGCCTGCTCGTATTCATCGAAGACCATGGTGATGTTTTTGACGCGCCCGGACAGCTCGTCGGGGTCGCAGAGCACGAGGCTGCGCATCCCCGCCAGCTCCTCGCGCATGACCATGATGTCTTCGGGGTCGTAGCGGTCGGGGAACTGATCGGACTTGGCGACGGTGTTGCGCAGCTCGATCTTTTTGTTGGCGATCGAGCGGAGCTTCTTTAATAGCGGTTGGATCTTGCTGGTGCGCAGGCTCAGTTCCTCGATGAGGGTCGCCATCTTGCGTCGGCGGGTGGTGAGTTGGCGGTCGATTTCTTCGGTGCGTGCCTTGCTGATCCGCCCGGGGCCGTCCAGTTCCTCCCAGTCCCGGCGGTTCAGTTCCAGCAGGCGCTTGACGGTCTTGAGGTTGACCGGGATCCGAGCGGCGATCTTGCCCTTGGCGTCCTCCTCGGCGGTGGAGATCTTCATCGTGCGGTCGAACGGCAGGTCGCCCTCGTGGACCTGCTCAAGCACATCGACCGAACTGCGGATCGAATAGTCGTTCTCCAGCACCTTGCGGCGGAAGATCATCCGGGTCGTCTCGATCTTCTTGGCCAGCCGGATCTCCTCCTCGCGGGTCAGCAGGCTGATCTCGCCCATCTGGGTGAGGTACATGCGGACGGGGTCGTCGATCCGCTTACTCACCGCGTCCTGGAGGGCCTGGGCGAACTCGGCCTTGGCCTGCTCGGCGGTAAGCAGCTTGATTTTCTCCTCGCTGTCGTCCCCATCTTGCTGATCCTCTTCGGCTCCCTCGGGCTCGGCCGAAGGCTTGACCAGCTTGGGCCGGTACTCGGCGGGGACCGAGAGGTTGTCGATCAGCCGGATGCCGGTGCCGGCCAGGCGGACGAGCAATTCGTCGACCTTGTTGGGGTCCACATAGGCATCCGGGAGCAGCGCGTTGAGTTCATCGAAGGTGATGAAGCCTCGCTGTTGTCCCCCTTGGATCAGTTCCAGGACCGCTGGGTGCAGTACGTTGATCAAAACTCGTCCTCATTCATGTGCGGCCGGCGCGGGCCCGTACCGCTCTGCTCTTTTCCCGCCGGGCGACTGACCCGTGCGGCATGCATCCGATCGTGACTGGCCTCAGCGTCCGTGCCGAGCCGACGATTTTTCCCTACCCCTGGCGTCTCATCGCCGTCGATGCCCCCGCCGACCAAACTTCACGACCCCAACTCACCGGTTGACACGCGCGATCCGCACCGGGGAGGGGTTATCCCGTCGGTGCTCGATCATCTGCCGAAGCAATTGTGCCTGGTCCGATGTATCCGGGTCTGTATCCGTGCTCGAAGCCAAAGCCTGGCGGGTCTGCTGATACTGCGCCTCTCGCCGATGGCTTAATAATGCCTGTGACGCCAGCATCAGAAGCTGGCCCAATTGATCCTCCCGTCCCCCGGTCGCGGCGTCGACGTCGGCGTCGGCCTGGGTCGCGATATCTGACAGGCCCTGCTCGCCGTCGGCCGCTAAGCCGCCTAACAAACTGTTGAGCACCACCGACTCACCTCGGCTTAACCGGTCGTACACACGCTGGTACAGCCGGCGATTATCGGACGTCATCAGATCAGCCGGCGAAACCGCCTGGTCGAACGTCCGTCCGTCCGCCAGAACCTGCCCAAAACGGCCGTTATCCCGGATCAAGCAGCCGATCAGCTGTCTTTCCGCCAGTTCTATTGCTTTAAGTCTACGCCGAGATTCGGCCGGGGCAACCTCATCCCCGACATTATCGTCAGCCATCTGAGCCATTGAACCTTGCCCAGATTCACCACCCGGCTCAGACGTATGGAGAGGCAGATCGGCCGGTGAGGGCCTGCGGCTGAGCCTGGCTGTTTTGCTTTGAAGCAGGTCGCTGACCGCCTGTTCGCCCATGTGCAGCAGCCCCGAGAGCTTCTGGACCACCAGCGCCCGGCGAAGGGCCCCGGTCCGTGCCAGGCCCAGCTGCGCCAACTGGGTCAGGTAGGCGTCCGCCACGTTCTGCCGGCCGGTCACCGTCGCCGCCGCATCCAGCCGCTCGCTGAGCCGGTTGAACTGGTACGTCAGCGCGTCCTGCGCCGAATCGACCGCGTCGTCCCACTGCTGGCGGCCGTTTTCCTGAGCCATCAGGTCGGCCGGGTCCAGCCCGTCGGGGAGGATGGCGATCGCCACATCCAGGTCCCCGGTCAGGAAAAGCTCCACCGCTCGATCGGCGGCCTTCTGACCGGCTTCGTCGGCGTCGAAGATCAGCACGACCTTCTCGGCGTAGCGGCGCAGCTCCGTGACGTGCTCGCCGGTCAAGGCCGTACCCAGCGTCGCCACCACGTTCCGAGCCCCCCCCTGGTGGCAGGCGATCACGTCGGTGTAGCCCTCGACGATCACGGCCGTCTTGGCGTCGATGATCGGCTTCTTCGCCAGGTGCAGCCCGTACAGCGTCGCCGACTTGTTGAACAGCTTGGTCTCCGGGCTGTTAAGATATTTCGGCTCGTCCTCCTCGCGGAGCTTGCGCCCGCCGAAGGCGATCGGCCGACCGATGGCGTCGAAGATCGGGAAGATCAGCCGGTGCCTCAGCCGGTCGTAGTGCCCACCGGAATCTCGCACGCTGACAAGCCCAGCCATCTCTAATCCGGCGAGATCCCAGCCGTGATGCTCGATCGTCTGCACCAATTTATCCCAGCCGTCCGGCGCATAGCCGATCTGGAAATCGCTGACCATTTCCGGGCTGATCCCCCTGCGTTCGATGTATTCGCGTGCGGCTTGGCCGTGCTCTTGATGCTTGAGCAACGCCCGAAAGAACTCCAGTACCTGAGCGTTGGCCTGCCGTAGCCGCTCGCGCTCACTGGGTCCGGCCCCCGGGTCCCTGGCCCCTGCCCCCTGCTCCACCACTTCGATCCCCGCACGGTCCGCCAGGTGCTTGATCGCCTCGGGGAAGGTCATCTTGTGGTAGTTCATCACGAAGCTGAACGCGTCCCCGCCTGCGCCGCAGCTAAAGCACTTGTAGATCTGCTTGATCGGCGAAACCTGCATCGAAGGGTTCTTGTCGTCGTGGAACGGGCACAGCCCGGCAAACTCCTTGCCCTTCTTGCGCAGCACCACCTGCTCGCCGATCAGACGGACGATGTCCGTCGCCTGCTGGACGCGGTCTTTGATGTCGTCACGGATCGGCATGCGCATCGGTCCGTCGTGGCGTCGGATAGGACGCTAGCGGTGAATAGCGGTGCGTGTTTCTTTTAGCTGTCTAAGCGGCGGAGAATCTGGTCGCAATCGGGCCGTTAGGTGGTGTGTTGGCCTCGTCGATTGTCGTCCCCGCAGGAACTGCTGGTGCCCGGTCCCTAAGTAGGATTGCCGGGCGGGTCGTCTGGGTCAAGGAAATCTCGTGTGCCGTCGGTAAAAAAACGGAGGAAATCGGGGGGCAACCCGGGGCCGACCGGTCAGTTGGCGCCGGTACCCTCGGCATCCGGCCGGTAGGCGTACTTGCGTTTCAGGGGCTTGACGACCAGGCCGCTTTTGATGGCCTTGGTCGAGACCTTGACCCGCTGGGGGCTGCCGTCGACCAGGGCCGTCACCGTCTGGAGGTTCGGCCGGAACGTCCGCTTGGTCTTGCCGGTGATCTTCGTACCCACACCGCCGAGGTACTTGGCCTTGCCGCGGTGGGTGTAGGTGTGCCCGGCAGAGGTCTTACGGCCGGTGAACTTGCAGACTCGTGGCATAGGAATCGCCCTTCTCAGCGTGCGTGTACCGTTTTCGGGGGTCTAAAGCAGACCCAAAATCGAGCCCAATAGGGTATCGGGGAGGTGGATAGGATGCAAATAGCCTGTCAAGCCCCCCTGCGAAGCGATCTTCAGCCCGCCGGACCCCAGTTCACATCGCCTCAGTCCTTCCAACACCAACCCTGAGCGCAGCGAAGGGCCAGCCCCCCAACCCCCTGAGATCATCGCCCCACTCCCTGTAAAGCTAGGCAAGATGCCCGGATATCATTTTCAATACATCGCAGAAAACGATTGACATAGGGGCAGGACATGAGACAATCAGACATCGCCTATCTCAAGCTAGGCTAGTTGCTGGGGATATCCGGGGGGAGCGGGAGAAAGCTGGGACCGCTACACAACTAGACCGAGCACTTATTTTTATCAAGAGAAACAAAACCATGACCGGGAAGATGTTCAAGACGTGCGCTATCGGTGCGGCCGCTGTGGGGTTGATTGCTTTAACCAATCTCGATGCTCAAGCGGCGGTGACTTTCCAAAGTATCGTGATGGCTGGCGGTCCCGCACCAGGTACAGCGCCCGGGGTGGTGTTCGGAGGGGGTGAAGGTACTGCTTTTGGACGTTATGTACTCAACGAAGCCGGTCAGGTAGCTTTCTGGGGAAATGTAATCGGCTCGAGCGTGAACTCTTCCAACGATATCGGCCTCTGGTTATACAGCGGTGGTGAACTATCCCTTACAGCCAGGGAGCTTGATCAAGCACCCGGCACTGCCACCGGGGTAGTATTCGCAGGATTGGGTCAACCTCTTCTTGATGATACCGGTCTTACAGTTTTCTGGGGATCACTCCGGGGCCCAGGAGTGGATTTTCCAAATGAACTCGGTATATGGTCAGTAGGCTTAGCTTCGTTGGATCTCATCGCTCGGACGGGTGAATCGCCACCGGGTACTGGGCTCGGAGTGTTCTTTAGTCAATTTAGTAACCTCTCTACCTCACTTAATCCGCTAGTGGCCTCAGAGGGGCATATTGCGTTTGAAGCATCTCTTTCAGGTACGAGCGTGGATAACAACAACGACAGAGGCATCTGGTCTGCGGATTCGCAATCGTTGCGTCTTGTGGCACGTTCAGGTGATGTGGCACCGGGCACAGTCCCGGACGTGGTGTACAGGGGCTTTGGTCCGCACACGCTCAACAAAGCGGGCCAGACCGCATTCTTGGGTCATCTCGTCGGTCCGGGCGTGGACAATTCTAATTTCTCCGGCATCTGGTTAGAGGATTCGGGTTCGCTTGACCTAATAGCGCGCGATGGCGACGCCGCCCCGGATACGGACCCAGGCGTGGTTTACATTTTTTTGGGTAACCCTGTGCTCAACGACGTGGGCCAGATCGCGTTCAGGGGCTCCCTTACTGGTCCGGGCGTGGACGCCACGAATGACCGTGGCATCTGGTCGGAAGGTTCCGGCTCGCTGAACCTGGTCGTGCGTGAGGGCGATGCAGTGCCGGACACGGCACCAGGCGTGGTGTACAGTTTCTTGGGTGACCCCGTGCTCAACGGCGTGGGCCAGATCGCGTTCAGGGGCTCCCTCACCGGTCCGGGCGTGGACGCCACGAATGACCGCGGCATATGGTCGGAAAGTTCCGGCTCATTGGGCTTAGTCGCGCGTGAGGGAGACGACGTACCGAATATGGAACCAGGCGTAGTATTCGGCGACTTGAATTTTAGTCGTCCATTACTCAACGGCGTGGGTCAGATCGCGTTCGTAGGCCAGCTCACCGGAACGGGCGTGGACAGCACGAATGATAGCGGGATCTGGGTGACCGACCTTGACGGCCTGCTCACACTGGTTGTTCGTGAGGGCGACTTGTTAGATGTTAACGATGACCCACTGATCAACGACCTTCGCACAATCAGCTCAGTAGACTTGACCGACGGCTTGGGCGCTCGCCCCACCAGTTCGGGCGGTGAGGATGGACGAGCCACCTCCTTCAACGACGCCAGCCAACTCGCGTTCCGGCTCGGTTTCACCGATGGCAGCGAGGGCATCTTCGTCGCGACGGTTCCCGAGCCGGGGACGCTGGCGGTATTTGTTGTGGGGGCAACCTTCGCTTTGCGTCAACGCCACCGCCGCCCCGCTTCCTAAAACTCCTCATCCCCCGGGACCTGGGTGAAGCTGATGCGGGTCGGGGCGGTGGACTGGGCGCCGAACATCGAGCCGAAGTAGATGCTGTGGTGGCCGTATTTGTCGTCGATCCGGTCCATGGCCTGGGCGAGGTCGGCGAGGTGACGGGGTTCATCAAATAGCGGGATGGGGGCGGTGTGCAGGGGGATCAGGCCGTCGAGCTGGACCGCGACCTGTAGCGGCGAGCCCAGGGGTTTGTCACGCCAGAGTTCGGCGAAGACGCGCAGCATAGTCAGTGTGTCGCTGGATAGCCCAAGCGGTGCCCGGCGTTTCCATTTCGGGGCATCCAAGTAGCGGACCCTGGCGGTGAGGTGGCTGGCGGCGTAGTCCATGCGGCGCATCCGGCCGGCGGCCTTGTGGATCATGCGGACCATCACCGCCCGGGCCCCGGCATCGGTGCGCCACTTCGGCGGCAGGATGTGCGAATGCCCGACCGTGCGCCGGTGTGTCGGGCGGTACGGCAGGTCGTGGCCGTGGAGCTGATGCCACCACAACGAGCCCATCACCTGGCTCTCCCAGATGACCGATAGCTGCCGGGCGCTGAGCGTGCAGAGCTGGGCGACGCTGTGAACGCCGTGGCGCTGCAGGCGCAGGTGCATACCCCGTGCGATGCCGGGCAGGTCGGTGAGCTTGAGCGTGCAGATCTTCTCGGGCATCTGTTCGGGCAGGATCATGACCAGGCCGTCGGGCTTTTGCAGGTCGGTGGCGACCTTGGCGAGCCAGACGTTCGGCCCCAGCCCGATCGAGCAGCGGACGAACGCGCCGACGCGGTTTCGTATGGCGGCCTTGACCCCGTGGGCGATCTCGGCGGCGCGCTGGGGCTCACGCTCCTCACCCAGGAGCCGGCCGTACATCTCGTCGATGGATGAGACCTG
>JAJDCU010000081.1 GCA_029260655.1 Phycisphaeraceae bacterium | reverse complement strand
GTGCTGGAGGTGTTGGCGGGGATACCGACGGTCGTATTTGGGTTCTTCGCCTTAACGGTGATCACGCCGGGGCTACGTTGGATACACGAGGGCTTCGGTGTATACAACGCTGCCAGCGCCGGGTTGGCGGTCGCGGTGATGTGCCTGCCGATCGTGACAAGCCTTTCTGAGGATGCTTTACGCGCCGTTCCCCGGAGCCTGCGTGAAGGGGCTTTTGGCTTGGGGGCAACACGGTTCGAGGTGGCGGTCAAGGTTGTGACGCCCGCGGCATTGTCTGGGATCGTGGCTGCGTTTCTGCTGGCGATCGCACGTGCGGTGGGTGAGACGATGATCGTCGCGTTGGCGGCCGGGGCTTCGCCGAGTCTGACAATGGACCCTCGCAGCGAGGTCCAGCCGATGACCGGGTACATGGTTCAAATCTTCCTGGGTGACGCCAGCAACTTCGGCCCTGAGTATTACTCCAGCTACGCGGTCGCGGCGACGCTGTTCCTGATGACACTGCTGCTGACATTGATCGGCCACCGTGTCCGTGTGCGGTACAGGCAGGTGTACGAATGAATGCATCGACCCAATATACGCCGAGCGCACGAACCGGCAGGTTCTTCAAGGACCACCTGTTTGTGATCGTCTGCCTGATCGCCGCGGGGGTTTGCATATCGGTGCTTGGCGTTCTGCTCGCTTCAATCATTATGCAAGGGATGGAGCACCTGGATACACAGCTGCTGCAGAACCCGCCCTCTCGTAAGCCGGAAAAAGCGGGGATCTACCCGGCGATGATCGGGACAGTCTATATCTGCCTGGTCTGCGCCGTCACCGCGATCCCACTTGGAGTAGGCACGGCGATCCTGTTGGAAGAATTCAAACCGCGCCAAAGAACACTGGCCCGACTTCACGGGATCGTGCAATTGAACATCACCAACCTCGCGGGTGTGCCGTCGGTCGTGTATGGAATATTGGGGATGACCGCATTTGTGGAGTTGTTCCAAGTGCTGGGCAGCCCGAGCGATCCAATATGGACACTGGGCACGATTGATAACTGGTACTACATCCAACTGCCGTTCGGCCGGGGCGTGCTGGCAGGTGGGCTGACCTTGATGCTCGTAGTCTTGCCGATCATCATCATCTCCTCACAGGAAGCGTTGCGTGCGGTGCCTAATTCGTTGCGACAAGGTGCACTGGCGTTAGGTTCAACACGTTGGCAGATGGTGTGGGGCACGACTCTGCCCGCAGCAGTGCCGGGGATCATGACCGGGACGATCCTGGCGATGAGCCGGGCGATCGGTGAGGCGGCGCCAATCCTGATCATCGCCGGCGTCGTCTACATCACCTTCACCCCCGAACACCTGATGGACGACTTCACCGCGATGCCTCTGCAGATATACGACTGGGCGAGTCGTCCGCAGGAGTCGTTCCACCATGTCGCCGCGAGTGGGATCCTTGTACTGATGGCGATCCTGCTTACTTTCAACGCCGTAGCGGTCATCATCCGCCAGAAGTTCCAGCGTTAACCTGATCACAAGGTCCAAGCGATGATGACTACAATACAAAAGCCTTGGGAAGACACGACGATGAATATTCCAACCACGACACTACCTTCCCCCGCAGAGCAAGGTCAGACCCTGCAGGGAATCGGATCGTCGGACGAACACGTCGCCGCCCAACCCGCGATTGAGGTCGGGGGATTCAACGCCTGGTACGGCGACTACCACGCGCTTAAAAACTTGGACATCGTCATCCCCGAGAAGCGAATCACCGCCTTCATCGGCCCAAGCGGCTGCGGCAAGAGCACGTTCCTACGCTGGATCAACCGCATGAACGACCTGGTCCCAAGCGCCCGTGCAACCGGCACACTCAAACTCCATGGCCAGGACCTGTTAGATAAAGCCACCGACGTCGTCGAGCTTCGCCGTCACGTCGGCATGGTCTTCCAGAAGCCAAACCCGTTCCCAAAGAGCATCTACGACAATGTCGCCTTCGGCCCCCGGCTGCACCTACGCATGTCTCGTGGCGAACTTAATCAGATCGTTGAACAATCACTACGCCGCGCCGCGTTGTGGGAAGAAGTCAAGGACCGGCTTAAGTCGCCGGCGCTTAGCCTCTCAGGCGGGCAGCAGCAGCGGCTTTGCATCGCACGCGCCATCGCCGTCGGGCCAAGCGTCCTGCTCATGGACGAGCCCTGCTCCGCCTTGGACCCGCGTTCCACCGCAGCGATCGAAGACCTGATGGCCCAACTACGCAACGACTACACCATCGCCATCGTCACCCACAACATGCAACAGGCCTCCCGTGCGTCGGACTACTCCGCCTTCATGTATCAAGGTGAGCTGATCGAGTTCGGCCAAACCGAGCAGGTCTTCACCAATCCAAAGAATGAGCAGACCCAGAACTACATCACCGGCAGGTTCGGGTGATCTTAACCGTCTACGTGGAGGCCCATCATGCCTGTCCTGTTGAATAAGCAGATCGAGAAGATCAAGCGGATGCTCCTTGCAGAAGGGGCTTTGGTCGAACAGGCGCTGCAACGAGCTGTGCGAGCGGTCGAGTACCGGGACACCGCCTTGGCTGAACAGGTCGTCGAGCAGGACATGCAGATCGATCTGGCCGAGATCGATATCGAGGAAGAATGCCTGGCGACGCTGGCGCTGCACCAGCCTGTGGCTCATGACCTGCGGTTTATCGTTTCGGTTCTCAAAATCAATAGTGAACTGGAGCGTATCGGTGACCTGGCGTCGAACGTGGCGTCGCAGTGCCTGGCACTCAGCGAGTTGCCCCCAATCGATATCGGCCCGTTCGGCCTGCCCGAGATGTCCCACCAGGCCCAGCGGATGGTCAAGCAATCACTGGATGCCCTGGTCCAGGTCGACGAGACCCTTGCCGACGGCGTTCGCAAGATGGACGACCTGGTCGACGACAGGCATCGCGAGGTCTACGCCATTGTCGAGAGATACGTCCGTGAAGACATCGACAAGATGCCACAACTGATCCGGATCCAGAACACAGCCCGCCAGATCGAGCGGATCGCCGACCACGCGGTCAACATCGCCAAGGACGTGATCTACCTCGCCCGAGGCGAGATCGTCCGCCACCGCCGCGCGAGGGCTAAGGCCGCTGGTGGGCGACAGTAGGTCATCAATATCTAGGTTTACAACCATTTCACAACCAATCCGTGTCTGGAAAGGTGCCATGCGGGTGTCCAACAGGTGTCACATGGGTGACCCGATGGTTGTAACAACGCCTTGCGATCGATGGGCTTGAGCGCCGAAAGTGCTTTGTTTTAAGGGGTTTGCAGAAAGTCTTCGGTGCGGTTGGAAGGCTGACACTCTACCATTGAGTTACATCCGCGTGGCGATTTGCTAACGCTTGCAGTCTATGGAGCTGGGGGTTAGCTATCAACTGCTGTGTGGGTGGAGCTGATGCGGGCCGGTTGAGCAGGAAGCGATGACGACCCAGTGGCTGTGGATCAGATCTTGCCGGTGCGATCGGGCGGGTTTAAACGTGGTCAGGCATCCGGGGCCGCCCCGGGCACAGTGGGTTGGTTTGGCGTAACTAAGTTCACACCAAGCTGTTATATGCAAGGTAGAGGTCGGCAAGGCCATCGTTGATAATAGGCGACGGGGGATCGGCGGTGGGGTCGAGGCCGCACGGATCGCGTCGCGGCCCGACGAGCGTGATTAGGCCAATCGTAAAAAGGACAAGATCGGGATGCCGCCGTCACATAACCGTCACATCAGGCATGTATGGTTTGACAGGACAAGCGGGTGATTGATGCCCGTCACGCACCGATCAACTATAGAGGAGTTTAACGATGAAGACTCGAACATACATGCCTGTATTCATGGCGGCTGTCATGATGTTAGCCACGTCGGCGTTGGCGGAGCCGGCCTCCGAGATGCTGGAGAAGGCGATCTTTGCTGAAGAAACGGTTGGGGACCTGGACGCGGCGATCGGGATCTACAAGCAGATCCTCAGTGACGCCGAGGCAAACCGGGCCCTCGCCGCCCGGGCTCAATTCCGTCTGGCGTCGTGCTACCTCAAGAAGGGCCAGGACACCGAAGCGACCGAGGCCTTTGAGAAGCTGATCGAGAATTACCCGGACCAGGTGGAACTGGTGGCGCAGGCGAGGCAGGAGATGCCGGGCCGGCTGGTGGTCGGTGCGGTGCCCTGGGATGACGGCGAGGTCATGCGGATGATGATGAAGCTGGCGACGGGCATGGAGCTCGGCACGTGGGCCTGGACCGCGGACCGGGTGGTGACCGACGATGGCAAGGACGCCTGGCGCATGCAGACATACCGCTACATTGCGTTAAACGGCACGCAAGTGATCAGCGTCGTGCAAGCCGATCCCGAAACATTCCGCCCTTTGACCAGTCGGTTTGACCACCCCCTGCTCGGTGAGACATTAGCGGCCTACACGCCGACCGAGGTACATCTTTCCGGGACTGGTAGAGACGAAAACACGGACAACGCGGTTGAGTTTGACGAGCTGATGTTCGACAACGAGCAGGCGGTGTATCTGATCCGGCGTTTGCCCCTGGAAGTCGGGTACAAGACCACGCTCCCCGTCTTCGTCACCTTCACCGGCAAGCGGCTGGAAGTCCCCCTCGAGGTTTTAGAGAAGCAGACGGTCACGGTCCCCGCCGGGGAGTTCGAATGTTATAAGGTCGACCTCGTGGTAGAGAGCGTCATGCACCAGACGATGTGGTTCAGCGCCGATGCGAACCGGTACCTGGTCAAGATCAATGCGGGGGGCCTCAATGGCGAGCTGGTGTCGGTCACGGAGAAAATGCAAGGCGAGCCTGTCGAGTACCACGACCGGAGGCTGGGCTTCACCCTGTCGGCGCCTGAGGATTGGTATATCTACGAGTTCGGCGAGGACAAGTCCGAGGCCACGAAGATACACCTGATCGATCCGGATGCGGCCGCCATGAGCGTAATGAACGCCGCGTCGCTTGAGTTGACTGAGATCGACGTGGACAAGCCCCTCCGTGAATATGCGCAGGACAGGGTGTCCATAGCTCAGAAGCGCCAAGAGGGATACACCGTCCGACCCGACAGTTGGGTTGAGCGGTCGATCAACGGCCGGTCGGCGGTCAGTTACGTGGCCGATTATCTGGAGCGTGGCCAGGTGATGGTGGAATACCGCACCTACGTGCTGGGCGAGGCGACGCTGTCGCGGCTTAGAGTTTTCAGTGAGGCGGATCGGCATGATGAGATCAAGCCCAAGATCGACCAGATCCTTTCGACATTCAAGGCTAAGTAATCGTGACCCTAAGACTCTCACGATTCCGATCCGGCTTAGGCCCAGAGAGAGGCTGGTGGCCCGTGGTGTGGCTGCTGAGTTTGGTCATCCTCCTGCCGACCGCCTGCGTGTTGTGGTTCATGACCCAGGCGATGCAGAACGAGCGGCTGGCCGTGCAGCAGAAGCTGGTCGACGTCTACCAGGGCCAGCTTACGGCGCTGAGGGACCAGTTGGACGGGCACTGGGCGCGGCGCGTCGAGGCGTTGGCGGAGATGGCGCGGTCGATGCCGGCATCTCAAGTGTTCGTCGAGTGTCTGGATTCCGATCTGGCCGACAGCGTGATCGTGTTCGATGACAAAGGTGAACGTGCATACCCAAGGGCGTCTGGGCACGTTGCGGTAGAGGACAGCGCCGAGGCAGGCGCCTGGGCACAGGCGTCGCGGCTGGAGCGCCTGCCTGGTGAGTTGCTCGCCGCCGCCGAGGCGTATGCCGGTATCGCCGAGCGTTCGATGGATGCGAACCAGGCGGCCCGCGCGCGGGTGGCCCAGGCGCGATGCCTGGTCCGAAGCGATCAAACGGACGTCGCCATCGAGATACTGACACAGACGCTTGCAAGAGACGAGTTTAAGCACGCGGTCGATCTTCAGGGCAGGCTCATCGTCGCCGACGCCGAACTGCGTGCGTTGCAGTTGATGGGCGGTCCCGGGCACGGCGAGTTCGCGGCGACGGCCAAGCGGCTGCGGTCGCGCCTGCTGGACTATACCGATCAGGTGATGTCCTCGGCCCAGCGTCGTTTCCTGATGAAGCAGTGGCGGGTGCTTGTGACCGATGGGCCAGTGTTTACGAACCTCCAAGCCGAGGAGTTGGCGGCGCGCCGGGTCGAATCGGACGCGTCGCCGACTACCTCGACATCCACCGATATCCACCTAAGCGTCCTGCCGGATGTGTGGGAGTTGCCCGCGGCGGATGGGCGAGTCCTCGCCCTGTACGAGACCGAGAGTCTGCGTCGGCGGATACATGAATTAACTGCGGCGAAGGCTTTGCCCGCCGACGTGGTGGTCGAAGTCCTGGCGCCTGGGCAGGAACCCAGCGGGCAGACGCCGGTGGTATCAGTGGCCGGGGCGCGGATGCCCGGGTGGCGCCTGTCGCTGTCGATCAGTGACCGGTCGTTGTTCGACGCCTCCGCCGAAAGGCAGATCACCGCCTACCTTTGGACGGGGGCGCTGGCCATCGCCGCGACACTGGCTATGGCCGTGCTTATCGCATGGGCGGTCCGCCGACAGATCCGAGTGGCGCGGCTCAAAAACGATCTGGTCGCGACCGTCTCACACGAGCTCAAGACCCCGCTTGCTTCGATGCGCCTGCTGATCGACACGCTTTTGGATGCGGATCAATTCGACAGCCAAAAGGCGCGCGAATACCTGCACCTGATCAGCCGGGAGAACACCCGGCTAAGCCGGCTGATCGAGAACTTCCTGACGTTCTCCCGGCTGGAGCAGAACCGTTACGCATTTGACGTGGCGGAGGTCCCGCCGATGGACATCGTCGACGCCGCCGCAGCCGCGGTTCGCGACCGGTTCCAGTCGCCCGGGTGTCGATTTGATATCGAGGCGGCGCCCGGTCTGCCGCTTGTTGTCGGCGATCCCGATGCGCTGGTGACGGCGGTTGTGAACCTGTTGGATAACGCGTACAAATATTCCAATGATGATAAGCACATCGTCCTGAGCGCCTTCGCCAGCAACGGACATGTGTGCTTTAAGGTCAGGGACAACGGCATCGGGATTTCACGCGGTGGGGGCAAGCGCGTGTTCAAGCGATTCTACCAGGTCGATCAGCAACTAAGCGGCGTCAGCCATGGCTGCGGGCTGGGCCTGAGCATCGTCTACGCCATCGTCACCGCGCACGGCGGGACGGTCAGCCTGACCAGCGAGCCGGGCCGGGGCAGCACGTTCACCATCAGCGTCCCGGCGAAGCCCGGTGCGCCCGCGTCGCCCCCAAAGGCCCGATCCGATGCCCAGTAACCACCTGCTGATTATCGAAGACGACCCCGCACTGCTCCGCGGACTCAAGGACAACTTTGAGGCGCAGGGCTACCGTGTGCGTACCGCCAGTGACGGCAGGACGGGCCTGGACGCTGCATTGGCGGACCCGCCGGAATTGATCCTGCTGGACATCATGCTCCCGAAGGTCAACGGTTTTGAGCTGTGCCGTCAGGTCCGCCAGCACGAGCTGGACATGCCCATCATCATGTTGACCGCCAAGGGTCAGGAGGAAGATATTATCCGGGGCCTGGAGCTCGGCGCCGACGACTACGTGACCAAGCCGTTTAGCATCCGTCAGTTGATGGCCCGCGTCAGTGCCTTGCTTCGCCGCCGACAAAGCGGGGAGGTCGAGGTCCACCGTTTCGGTGAGTGCGAACTCGATCTGGTGTCGCATCGGCTGCTTAAGCAGGGGGTCGAGGTCGCGCTGACGCCCAAAGAGTTCCGCATGCTGGCGTACTTTGTCAAGCGTCCCGGCCGGGCGCTGACCCGGTCCGACATCATGGACGCCGTCTGGGGCAGCAGCGTGATCGTCACGGCGCGCAGCGTCGACCGGTGTGTGACGACGTTGCGCAACAAGATCGAGCCCGACCCTCAGCGGCCCACGTATGTCCAGACTATCCGAGATATCGGGTACCGCTTCGAGGTCCCCGAGACCAGCCAGGAGCCAAAGCACGACGGGGCGGGCCGGGCCGATGACGGCAAGGATCATCCGCGGGCAGACGAGATCGATCACGGAGCGAGGGGGCATGAGATCAGCAAGCGGGAGCTCGAGCACGCCCGGGAGATCCAGATGGGCCTGCTGCCGAACAACCCCGCGGTCGAGGGGCTGGACATCGCCATCGGCTTTGATCCCTGCCGGTGGATCGGCGGCGACTATGTCGACGTGGTCCGGGCCGCGGACCGCCGTATCGTCCTGGTCATCGCGGATGTCTGTGGCAAGGGGCTGCCGGCGGCGCTGATCGCATCGAAGCTGCACGGCATGGTCCACGCCTCGCTCGATGCCGGCCGCGGGCTCGCGCACATGATGCAGGAACTCAACGAACACCTGTGTGACTACCTCGACGATAACGCGTTTGTGACCATGGCCGCGGTCGCGATCGACCCGGTCCACTACGGCGTGGAGTGTCTGAACGCCGGCCACCTCCCCCCGCTGATCATCGAACCCACCGGCAAGGTGCACAGGCTTCAGCACGCACAGAGTCTGCCTCTGGGCGTGGCCCGCCAGCCGATGACCAGCCAACAGACCGCGATCAACCGCGGCGACATGCTGGCGATGTTTACAGATGGTCTGACCGAGTTGACCGACGCCGAGGGCAAGATGCTTGGGCAGGACCGCCTCAGTGAGCACCTGACCCGTACCCACATCGATGAGCCGAACAAACCCATGGCCGAAGTCCGCGACGAGCTGAAAAAGTTCCTCGACCACACCCGCGCGGACCACCGATCCATGGACGATCGCACGTTTCTGCTGGCTCAACCGGTCTGACCGCACGCGAAAGCGACAGGCCACATGACCGTGCAGCTATGTGAGCCTCCCGGGTTTAGCCAGGCCGGCCACGGCCTGTGACCCATCATGGTTGGGGAGGTTAAACGTCCCAGCCCCGGCTCACCTGCATGAGCATTTTTTTTTAGCGGTTCATCACCCGCGCGATTCTGGCGGGGCCAAGAGATTGCCCAGCTTAACTTTACTGAGTCATGGATAGATCCCCCGAAAGATCCGCACGTGATTCCTGTCGTATTGAGCTGGGCAGGCGAATAGCAAGACCTCCCCCCTGCAATCCTACCATAATGCTAACAAGACAAAATTATCAATCATCCTTTTTTTCGATGAACGTGATCACTTAGGCGCGCGTACCACTTAAGCACACGCTTTGTGATGAAACAAACGGCATGCGGGCACGTCTAGCCTTATGTTGGGGCTTTGGCCTTGCGGATCGCACGCCGTCCAACGGCACGCCAGCGGTGCTGCCCAAGCGTGTTTCTGTTGAAAAAATAGTTGTATCACCCACTGAAAATGGTATCCTCTATGATGGCAGATAAACCGGTTTAAGTCATAGTCAGCAAAAGATTTGTACTCCTTCCGCCGGGCCGTGTCGGTCTGCGCGTGAGTCGATATGTCTGGACATCCAGTCCGTCCAGCGACAACCAGGACGCCACCGTGAGTTCCAACGGCAAACAACGAGCCAAGCAGCTAGGCAGCCTGTTGCTGAGCAGCCGGTCGATTACTGAGAGCCAACTCGACGGTGCGCTTCGGGTCCAGGCGGATCAGGGCGGTCGGCTCGGCGAAGTGCTCGAGCGACTGGGCTACACCGATGTGCATCACGTCCGGCGGGCGCTGGCGGACCAGAGGCGGCTGGCCACGGTGGATTTACAGGAAACGTCTTCGTCCGATGAGGCGCTGGCGCTGGTCCCCGCGGAGGTCGCGTCGAAGTACCGTCTGCTGCCGCTTGCTGTGAACAACGGCCGGCTGCGACTGGCGATGGCCGACCCGTTCGACCGACAGGCGCTGGACGTGGTGCGGCTGCTCACCGGCCGGGCCGTCGAGCCGGTCTACGCCCACGAGCCGGAGCTGGTCGACGCGATAGGCCGGTCCTACGGCTCGAGCGTGGCGCGGATGATCGCCAACCTCGATGACCATAAGACCCCCGCCCTCGACGACGATTCTAACGACGCCGCCGCCCACCTCGAAGAACTGGCCCGCGAGCCCACCGTCGTCAACCTCGTCGACCTGATCATCCACGAGGCGATCAAGATCCGCGCCAGCGACGTCCATGTCGAGCCTTTCGAAAAGGTCTTGAAGGTCAAGTACCGCATCGACGGGCTGCTGCACGAGATGTCGCCACCGCCCAAGCATCTTCAGTCCGCCATCACGTCCCGGCTGAAGATCATGGCCGGGATGAACATCGCCGAGCGGTTCGTCCCTCAGGACGGCCACATCGACTTCAACACGCAAAAGGGCAAGGTCGACCTGCGCGTCGCGACCGTCCCGACCGTACACGGCGAGTCCGTGGTGCTGCGCATCCTCGACCGCACGGCGGCACTGTTCGGCCTGGACGATCTGGGCTTGCCCGTTATCCAACTTGATCAGTACAAGCACCTGCTAAAAAGCCCCCACGGGATCGTGTTGGTCACCGGACCGACCGGCAGCGGCAAGACCACCACGCTCTACGCATCGCTTAACCATATCTATTCCCCGGCCCTGAAGATCATCACCATCGAGGACCCGGTCGAGTACCGCCTCGAAGGTGTGAATCAGATCCCGGTCAACCGCAAGCGGGGCATGGGTTTCGCCGACGGGCTCAGGGCGATCCTCAGGCAGGACCCCGACGTCGTGATGGTCGGTGAGGTCCGCGACCGCGAGACCGCCGACATCGCCATCCGATCGGCGCTGACCGGGCACATGGTGTTCTCAACGCTACACACCAACGACGCGGTGGGCGCGATCGCCCGGCTGATCGACATGGACGTCGAGCCCTTCCTGATCGCCTCGTCGCTCCGCGCCGTGTTGGCGCAGCGGCTGGTCCGGCGGATATGTCCGTCATGCAAGCGGCAGGCCCACCTGGACGAGTCGATCCTGCGGCGCATGGGCCACCGCGCCGCGGAGGGCGCTGTGTTTTATGAAGGAGCCGGTTGCCGAGATTGCCGGCAGACCGGGTTCCGTGGCCGGATGGGGATCTTCGAGCTTGTCTATGTCAACGACACTGTGCAGGAGGCGATCGCCCGGCGTGCATCGTCGGCGCAGATCATCAAAGCGATGGGCGGAGACCACATACCGATGATCGAGGACGGCTACCGCAAGGCCGCCGCCGGGCTCACGACCGTTTCGGAAGTCTTGCGTGTGACACAAGAAGGATAAGGTTGCCCCTTGGTGGGGGACGCCGATGAACTCCGGGTAGAACGAAGTTGCCTGATTTTCAATACAAAGCGTTGACCGGGGAAGGCAGCGAAGAGGCCGGGGTGATCCACGCGCCCAGCCGGCCCCGCGCGATCGAGTTGCTGACCGAGCGGGGGAGCTTTGTCACCGACATCGATCTGGCCGATGAAAGCGGTGCCGGCTCGTCGGGGTTGCCGGGCACGCCTCATTGGCTTCACATTGGTCGTCGCCATGTTTCGCCGCGGGCCCGGGTGGCGCTACTGCGTCATCTCACGGTCGCGCTGCAGGCCGGGCTGAACCTGCTCACCGCCCTGAGGGTCGTCAAGGAGCAAGCCGAGAGCCCGGCCGTGCGACAGCTCGTAGGCGACCTGGCCGACCGGGTGCAGGCCGGCGAGTCCTTGTCACAAGCGATGAAGGCGCACCCGGACGATTTCTCACTGATGCAGGTGAGCATGACCCGCGCCGGCGAAACCGCGGGCGCGCTCGACGGCATCATGGGATCGCTCGCCGAGTTCGCACAGCGCGACCTGGACATCCGTGAGAAGATGCGGTCGGCGGCGATCTACCCGCTGTTGATCGTCGGGCTCGGACTGATCTCGATCGGTATCATCGTGCTGTTTATCCTCCCGCGGATCATGGAAACGATCGCGGAGACCGGCTCACAGCTGCCCCTGCCGACCCGTGTACTGATGACCGGTGTGGACTGGGCGCATTCGCCCGCCGGGTTGTTGATGGCCATCGTGTCGTTGGCGGCGACCGTTTTCGCGGTGCGCTGGGCGCGTACGGCCGAGGGCAGCCTCACACTGGACCGTTGGAAACTCAAGACCCCGGTCGTCGGCACGGCCGTGCGCCGTGTCGCGGTGGCGCGCTTCGCACGCACGCTGGGCACGCTCTCGGCATCGGGCATCCAGATCGTCGAGTCGATGGCGATCGTCCGGGACACGCTGGGCAACGAGGCGATGGCGCGCGAGCTGGATAAGGCGGCGGCGGGGATCATCCGGGGCCAGTCCATCGCCGACCAGCTCCGCGAGACCGGCCAGTTCCCTCAGTTGCTGATCCAGGTCATCGCCATGGGCGAGCGCACCGGCAAGCTCGATGAGCTGTTGATGACCACCGCCGACTCGTATGACAAGGAAACCGCTGAGGCGCTGCAGCGCGTCATGACCATCGTCCCGGTTGTGTTCATCCTTGTGTTGGCGCTCTTCGTGGCGTTCATCCTCGCCGCGGCGCTGCTGCCGATCATGACCATGGATTTTGCCGGGCCCGGCGTGTAACGAAATAAACCTTGACCCAGGGAGCGCAGACGTGACACATGACAAGCCGATACCAATCAACCATCGAAACACATCGCGGGGCTTTACGCTCATCGAGATGATGGTCGTCGTGATCGTGATCGGTGTGTTGGCGGCGCTGGTCGTGCCGACGTTCCTGGGCCGCGCCGGCAAGGCACGCAAGGCCGTCGCCCAGCAGAAGATCAGCAACATCGAGACCGCCGTCAGCCTGTTCTACCAGGACTACAGCCGCTTCCCCGAGACGCTCGAGGAGCTGACCGCGCGCCCAAGCGACATCCCCGAGGAGCAGTGGTCGGTGCCGACGCTTCGGCCCAAGGACCTGAAGGACCCCTGGGGCAGGCCGTTTGTTTACCGGTACCCCGGCGATAACGGGGCGTACGACATCCTCAGCCTCGGCGCCGACAGGCAGGTCGGTGGCCAGGACGAAAACACGGACATCAACAATTGGGAATGAAACGTAACGGCTTTACATTGATCGAGCTGACCGTCGTCATCGCGGTCATCGGTATCCTCACGACGATGGCGGTCACGTCGTTCGGCGGGTCGTACCGGTCGGCATCACTGAAGGAGTCGGCCCGGGGCCTGGCGGCCACAGCACGCTACGCGCAGCATTACGCGGTGATGCGCCAGCGCACCTGCCGTCTGGTTTTGACCGACGATCAAAGCGACGATCCTCCGGGCTACCAGGTTCAGGTCCAGAGCACGGACCCGGACGACGACACCGCGTTTCTCGTGCTTAGAGGCGGCCCGGCCAAACCGGCAAGCCTGCCTAAAAATATCCGGTTCGGCGACGTGGTGATCGACTCCGCCGACGCCGGCGAGTCACGCGCGGTCCTGTTCAGGCCCACCGGCGATGCCGACGCCGCGGCGATCCAGGTCACCGACGGCGCACGCACCTGGTCGATCCTCATTGAGCCCAACACCGGCAGGGTCGAGCTGGTCGAGCAGGCTGTGACGCAAACACCCAACCTGCGGGAGGACCTCGATGTCTGACCCCGCAAGATGCAACCGACGCGCAGCCCGGGGCTTCACGATCGTGGAGTGCCTGCTGGCGGGCGTTCTGCTGGCGATCTTCGCCGCCGCGGTCACGACCTCGATCGGCCAGGCTTCCGCCGCCGCGCGCAAGGGCCAGGACACCACGCTCGCCGCGCAGTGGCTGGACCAGGTGCTCACACGTATCGACATGATCGGGCCCGCCCGTCTGCTGCGCGAAGGCCCGCTTGCCGGGGAGCTCGACGAACGGTTCTCCTGGTCCGCACGCATCGACACCGAATTGATCGGCGACCTGTACGACGTCCAGGTCACCATCCGCTGGACGACCGGCGACAAGCAGTCGTCCGTCGTGGGGTACACGCAGTTTCAGGACCCGCCCAGGGCCCGGCACGTCGAAGTGAATTGGAACGACCTGTGAATCAAACGCGATCACAACCTGTTGCCCCGCGCCATCCATCACGGCGTCGGCACGCGCGGGCCGGGGGCTTCACGCTCGCGGAGTTGGTGATCGTGTCGAGCCTGATCGGTCTGGTGACCGCATCGGCATCGACGATTATCTGGCAGGTGACCGGCGCGCGTCAGCGCGTGGATCAGCGGGCAGAGGTACAGGCCGAGGCCGACGCGGCACTCCGAGCAGTGACGAATGCGCTGCGCAACACCTACCGCCCCGGATCTGAAGAACAGGCGGTGTTCGAAGGCTTTGACGAGACGCTCAACGGCCGGGCGGGGGATCGGCTGCGATTGCTCTCGGTCAGCCGCAAAGCCATACGCCAGGGTGAGCCCGAATCGGATGTGTATGAAGTCGAGTTTGCGCTCGCATCCTTCCCCGACGAGCCGTTGCCCGTGTTGACCCGTCGGACCGACCCGACACGGGACGACCCGGCGGATGGCGGAGGGGTGGTCGACCGTATCGCCAGCGGGGTTGTGTCTTTCGATACCGCGTACTTCGACGGCCTTTCCTGGCAGGACGAATGGCCTGAGTCGATGGGCAGGCTCCCCGTCGCGGTTAGGGTCACCGCAGCGCTGGCGCCGCTTGACCAACCCGGCAAGACCGTGGCCTTTACACGGCTGATTTACCTGCCGCATGTCAGCGACCCGGGCCCACAGCGGGGAGGGCAGTCATGAGTACCCGCTTCGGATTACGATTACACAGATCGGCTGTCCACAGCACGCCCGGCCCCAAGAGAAGTACGGGCCGGGATAGTCGGCGGCGCGGCGCGGTGTTGATCGTCGTGATGTGGGTGTTGGTGATCCTCGGGATGCTGCTGCTCGGCCTGAACCGACAGGTGCAGGCGTCGAGCGCCCGCTCACAGGCGCAGCTTGACGCGGTCCGCGCCCATTGGCTTGCCCGCGCCGGAGTCGAGCGCGCCTTGGCGGTGCTGGCGGACGATGTATCGAATTACGATTCCCAGACCGACCTGTGGTATGACGACCCGTTCTCGTTTGACGATGTCGAGTTGGCCGACGGGTTTGTTGTCCGTGTCGTTTCGCCGCCGCAGGAAGGATCGCCCGATGATGGCCCACGGTTCGGCCTCGACGACGAAGCGTCTAGGATGAATCTCAACACCGCCGACCGTGCCTTGCTGTCTGGCATGACCGATGTCCGGCCCGAGCAGGTCGATGCGCTGATCGACTGGGTCGACGGCAACGAGGAGGCCGAGCCCGGCGGCGCGGAGCGAGGCTACTACCAACGGCTATCGTTCCCTTACGAGATCCGCAACGGCCCGATGCGGACACACCGAGAAGCTTTGCTGGTCAAGGGCATCGACCGGGCCGAGTTCTTCGCTGAGGACGTGGATACCGACGGCCTGCTGGACCGGCGTGAGAACGACGGCGACGAGACCTGGCCCCCAGATTCCCCCGACGGCCGGCTCGAACGCGGCCTGGCTGGGATCAGCACCGTCTATTCCTACGAACTTAACAAGACCCTCTCCGGCGAAGACCGGGTCAATGTCAAGGAGACCGACGCCGACACGCTCACCTCGCGCCTGGGCATCACCCGCGCTCTGGCCGACCGTATCGTCGAGCAAGCCGGCCAACTCAACTCGGTGTTCGACCTGGTCGGCGTGCGGGGCGAGGGCGGCCAGGAGGAGGACGAAGATTCGACCAACGAGGTGACGCTCGAATGGCTGGCGGAGCATTTCGAAGAGCTGACCCTTGAAAGTGATCAGCGTCTGATGGGCCGGGTGAACGTGAACACCGCGGGCCGGGAAGTGCTCGAGGCCGTCCCGGGCATCGACGCCAAGACCGCCGACTCGATCCTCAACCAGCGCAGCACTTCGGGGTCTTTTCTTTCCGTCGGCGACCTGCTGAAGACCAAGGCGCTAACGGAAGATCAGTTCCGCGAAGCGGCGAACTTCCTGACCGTCCGGTCCAACGTCTTGCGAGTCCGCAGCATCGGGCGCACGCCCTCGGGTGTGTCCCGGAGCATCGTCGCGGTCGTCGACCGAGGCGGCGCGTCGCCCACGATCCTTTACTGGTGGCAAAGCGAATGAGTCTTATGCGACAGAACCATCACGAGGCCCTGGGCCTGTTTGGCTGCGGCGACCGTTGGCATCTGGTCAAGGTTGAGCGCGAGAGCATGGGCTACCGCGTGACCAATTCCCTGACCACCCAGCGGCACGAAAACGCGCCGGTCAGCGGTGAGGTCGGCCGGCTGTTGTCGGGCTTGCCCAACGGCGATCGCGATCTGCCGATATGCGTCGTCTTGCCCGATCACGCCGGTCTTTACCGTCAGATCAAGGCCCCGCAGGCCGCCGACGAGGTGGTCGACAAGATCGTGGCGGCGCAGGTCGAGACGATGTTGCCCGGCCAGGGCGAAGGTTTGCGGTGGGGCTGGTCCCGGGCCGGGCGAAGCCAGGACCTGTGGGTCCACGCCGTGGCGCAGCGCGACATCGACAAGGCGCTGGCCGTACTGCCCGGCGGTTTCGAAGCGGCATGGGCGGTGTCCGACACGATGGCGCTGGCTCGCCTGGCGCTGACCACAACCAGCTTGACGACAACCGGTCCGGTTGCGCTAGTGGCGATCGGAGAGACGCGCACCGCTTTGATCGCTGTCAACCAGGGCCGGCTTACCGGGGTCTCGGTCCTGGACGCCGGCTACGCAAAAGCGGCCGGGTCCAAGTTGCAGAATGAAAGCTGGATCGAGGAACTGCGCGACGCCTGGGACGGGTTGCTCAATGAGGTGAAGCAGGACGACCGCCCGGGGCGCTGCCTGCTTTCGTGTCCGCTTGGCGATGACCCGGGCCTGGCGGAAGCGGTGAATCAAGCGACCGATTTACCAATACAGCCTTTCGAAGACCAAGGCGATATCTATGGCGTCCGCGCAGCAGATGTCCCGGCCCTGATCGCCGCCAGCGCCGCCGCCGTGTGTTTCGACCCGGTCACCCCGGCGGTCCGCTTGTCTGCGGGGCATGACCGGTCACCACTCATGGCTTCGATGAAGCGCAATCTGGTCATCGCCGGGTCGTGGCTGGTCGTTGCCTTGCTCTGTCTGTGTCTGCTTGACCATTATCGCGCCGGCCGGATCTCCGCGGTATTGTCCACCGGGCCGTTGAGCTCAGAGAGCCTTGCCGAGCTGGACCGCCAGATAGCAATCGCGCGATACCTGGAAACCTCCGGACCGATCCCGCTGGCGATCCTCGACGAAATCGGGCAGGTGACACAGACCGTCATGCTCGACGAGCTGACGTATCAGCGCGGCGGCGAGCTTCAAATCAGCGGGATGTGCGAATCCGGCGACGAGATCAGCACGCTGACCGCCAGCCTGGCCAAGGCCCAGACGCTTTCTGCCGTTTCGCTTCAAAGCCAGAACCAGGCCGACAAGAAGGTGCGCTACGAGATCGTCGCCACGCCGTCGAGCAGGTTCTTCGGAGCTTTCGTCGAGCCGGCGAAGCCTAAGCAAGAAGCCCAAGAGGATGGACCCGAAAACACAGGAGACGGTGATTGATGGTGCGTTGCTTTTTATCCTGTTCAGGCGTGCGGATGCCCGGCGATGTCGGGCGGGCCAGGGAAACCGGGGGTGCGCGATGGCGTTAAGTGCGCGTGACCGACGTGCGGTGATGGTCGGGCTGGCGCTGATCGGCCTGGGTCTGCTTGCGCGGTTTATCGTTGTGCCCGGCCTGGAGCATTGGCGCGACGTCCGCGCGGTGATGTCCGACGGAACAGCCCGGCTGATGATCGTCGAGCAGAAGATCAAACGCCGTGACGCGGTCGTGGATCGCCAGCGCCAGCGGTTCGGTCAGGCCGTGGGCCAGCCCCTGGCTACCATTGAAGAAGTACGGGTCAGCTTCCCCAAGACCGTACAGCAGGCGCTCGGCCAAGCGGGCTTAGGCGTGTCGTCCATCGAGTTGCAAGGCGTGCGCAAGCTGCGCGAGGCACCAGGCGTTTCGCTGGTGTCGCTGCGCGTACGAGGGATGTGTGGCGCGCCAGCGCTGCCGCAGGCTCTCGAAGCGCTACGGTCGGCAGAACAATTGGTGATCGTCGATCGGTTCGAGATCGGGTTGGTCAAGTCCGATTCACGTGATCAATGGTCGGTGACGCTTGTGGTTTCGACCCCCGCGATCCAGGGAGGTGGGCTTTGACACCTCTGTGGCGAGATCGTGTCCCGTTGTTTGGCCTGGCGGTCACCGTGATGGCTGCGGCGATCGTGACGGTGTTGCTGCTCACCGGGCTTTGGGCCGGTTGGCGAACATCGTCGCTCGCTTCGGCGATGGCGCATCGGCTAAGCCCTGAGGTGACACAGGACCTGCCCGACGATCCGCAGAAACCTCTGGCCGGCGCTGCACCCGATGACGCCACGGACGGTCCGCCGGATGTCCCACCGGACACCGCCGCGGATGATTCGCCCGCCACCGCCCCGGATGCCCCGGACGTAACCGCCGCGGATGACACACCGGAACATACCGGGGATGCCCCCGCAGTCACTGACGAAGACCCGCAAGCACAGGCGAGCGAGACTCAGCCGAAAGACGCTGGCGAAACTAAACAGGAGGACCTCGGTCCGGGCGCCCGCGCCGTTGCGCGGGTCCATCAACGGCATCTGTTTTCGCCCGAACCGCCGAAGGCTGCCCACTCGATCCTGGGTGTGCTCGGTGACCGTGTGCTGTTTCCCGGCGGGGGCGCGGTCGGCGTCGGCGAGTCGTTCAACGGCGCTACCGTCAAGGCCATCGGTCCCGACTGGGCCGAACTCGAAGTCGACGGCAAGGTCGTCAAGTTCAGCGTCTTCAATGGACAAGTAGCCAGCCCGCCGGCCCAGCCCGGAGTAGCAGCCCAGGGGGCCGACGCCGAAACCGCCTCGTCGCAGACCGATGAAGGTGCTTCGCCTAAATCCGGTGAAGCCGCCTCGACCCAGCCCCAAGCCAAGCAGTCGCCCGCCAAAGCGCCTTCATCCGACTACAGCAAACAAACCCGATCCCCCAAGGGCCGGGACCGTTCGTATTAGGGAGTTTCGTTATGAGTTCATCCTTACCTAATGTTGAATCACGCCGCTTAAAGACGCTTGGCCTCCTGGGCGTCTGCGTGCTGGTCGTGCTGGGTCTGCTCGCGCCAACGTGGGCCGATGAGGGCGGCGCGGCCAGCCCCGGTAAACCTGGCGAGCCCGCAGCCGACACAAGCACGGACGTCGATGACGCCGACACCGATCAACCCGAGGACGGACCCAAGCTGGTTGCCGTGTCGTTCAACAACGCCGAGATGAGTCAGATCGCCCAGTTCTTCATGCGCGAGCTGGGCAAGCCGGTGATCCTGCATGAAAAGATCCAGGGCACGAAGATCACGATCCTGGCCGAGAACGAGATGCCTTTGAAGGAGGCGTTCGAAGTGATCGGCAACGCGCTGCGTCAAAAGGGGGTGATGATGCTGGAGGGCCGAAAGCAGATCGAGTTCCTCCCGATCGCCGAGGCGCGGCGCGTCAGCCGGCGCGTCGTCCCCGCGGGCCAGTCGGTCACCGAGTTGGAAGACCAGTCCCAGATCGTCGACAAGGTGTTCGAGCTCAAGCACTACGACGTGGTGAAGCTCAAGGACGTGATCCTGCCGATGCTCCCGGACTATGCGTTTATTGTTGCCGACCCGAACATCAACCGCTTGATTGTCACGGACGCCGCGGCGAACCTTTCACGGATCGAGCAGCTTGTCGAGCGACTGGATGTGCCGCGCGCCGACCAGACGATCGAGAAGATCATCCAGGTCGAGCACGGCGACGCCAGCGAGATCGTCTCGATGGTTCGGATGATCATCGCCGGTCAGTTCGGCGATCAGGCCAAGGAGGTGTTCTCGGGGGGCTCGGGCGAAGAAAAGAACGGCGAAGAGCGGGTCGTATTCATCGAGCGCAGCAACAGCCCGATCGTCCTCCAGGCCGACATCGCGCGCAACTGGATCATGGCCGTCGCCTCTCCCCAGGTGATGGATCAGATCGACCACTGGGTCAAGGAGCTGGATAAACCCAAGCAACGCGACGACCCCTTCGACCTGATCAATATCACACACGCCGACACCGAGGAGCTGGCCCGCCAGATCACCGAGACGCTCCAGGCGATCCCCGACCAGGACGTACGCAACAGCGTGCGGGTGATCCCGTTCATCAAGTCCAGGCAGATATTGGTCTACGGCTCGCGCCGCGCACGGGACATGGTCCAGTCGCTGGTCGAACAGTTAGACGTAGAGGCCTCATCGCACCAGGTCATGAAAGAGATCACGCTGAAATACGACAGCGCCGAGAGTGTCAAGCAGAAGATCGAAGACCTGTTCGGCCGAGAGGATTCATCTTCCAGACCGTGGTGGTACGGCGGGCGTCAGACCCAGGCCCGCGATGTCAAGGTCACAGCCGACAAGCAGCGCAACAGCGTCACCGTGCTGACAGACCCAATCAAGATGCGCCGGATCGAGCAGCTCATCGCCGAGCAGTGGGACCGCCCGATCGACCTGGAGGCGGTTCAGCCGAAGGTCTATCTGCTGAAGTACACCGACCCGGTGCAGGTCAAGACCCTGCTGGAGAACATGTTCACCCGCTCGCGCAGCCGGACGACGTTCAGTTGGTGGTCGAACTCAATCGACAGCGAGTCAAACGACCCGGTCGGCCGGCTGTTCGGTCAGTTCAGCTTCGAGGCGTTGCGCGGGTCGGACAAGTTGATCGTCTCATCCAAGAGCGCCGCGAACTACCAGGTGATCGACGAGTTGATCGCCGAGATCGATCGACCTCAAGCGGCGGGGCTGCCGATCGTGATCGAGCTCAAGCACGCCAATGCCGAGGACCTCGCCGAGCAGCTCAACGCGATGTTCTCAGAGCCCGGCACACCGGCGCAGATCACACGCACGCAGCGCGGGCTCAGCCCGGAGCTGCGCCGATCAAGCACCAGTGACTCCGACGGCGGCGGGCAGCAGAACCAACAGAACCAAGGCGGCGACCAGCAGGGCCAAGCCGGCAACGCCATGGCGTTCTGGTGGTCACAGGCCCGGCGCAACCTCGACGAGCAGCCGACCAGCAACCTGATCGGCAAGCCACGGTTCGTCCCGGTCAACCGCCGAAACGCCCTGATGATCCTCGCGCCCACCGCACAGGTCGAGCCGCTCCGTGAATTGATCGAGGGACTCGACAAGCCCGGCGCGCAGGTCGTCCTCCATGCGATCATCACCGAGGTCCAGCACGACGACGAGTCGACCCTTGGTATACGCATCGCGTCTGACCCCAGCATCCTCAGCGATTCCAGGCTCGCCGATCAGTCGGTCAGAGGCGGGTTCAGTAGCGACTACTCACGCAGCATCTTCGGCGGCAACGGCGTCCTCGACGCCAACCTCGACCTGAACCTTCTGCTTCAACTCCTGATCAAGAACGTCAACCTCAAGATCCTAAACGAGCCCCGCGTCTACACCGCAGACAACCAGGAGGCGCACTTCTTCGACGGCCAGGACGTCCCCGTTGTCATCTCCGACCAGACCAGCCGTGATTCGGCGGACACCTTCAACCGCAACTTCGATTTCCGTTCGGTCGGCACCCGGCTGCACGTCCGCCCGCACATCACGCAGGAGGGCGATGTCGATCTGGAGATCAACCTCGAGTTGTCACGGATCGTCACCGGGACCAATGTCTTTGGGAACTTCATCTTCGACCGCCGCGAGACGACCACGCACGTTACCGTCGAGGACGGGCAGACCGTCATCGTCAGCGGTATCGTCCGTCAGGAGGATTTCAATGAGGTCCGCAAGCTCCCGCTGCTGGGCGACATCCCGCTGGTGGGCGGGGCCTTCCGAAGCACGGACAAGGGCGTGCGCAACCGCGAGGTCATCGCGTTTATCACCCCGCACATCGTGAATCTACGCAGCAAGAAGGCCAAGGACATCAGCGAGAAGAACCGCCAGTGGCTCGAGCGCATCCGCGGCGCGGTCGAGACCGAGGGCGCCGAGGGCTATCAGGGCGAACTCTACACCACGCCCGAGGACCGTGATATGCAAGAGACCCCCGATGCGCAGACACAGCCGGATGGTTGGGACACCCCCGATCCCCATGACAGCCCGTCCGACACGGAGTAGATCGCGCCTTGCCTCAAAGATCCGCCGCTGTCGCTGTCTCTATTGCCGTCGCGCTGTGCTTAGGCGCTGCGGTAGGATGCGGCACGGGCCGGGCACCCGGCGGTGAATCGGACACCCGGCATACCCCGCCTGCCCGGCAAGCCGAGCCGGAGGTTGAATCTCAGGCGTCCGGCGACAAGACCACGCGCTGGACCAGCCACATCACCGCCTACGCCACCGCGCTGCCCGCCATCCCAAACGCTCGGCTGCAACTGCCTCGCATATCGCCCGACAGCAAGTGGATCGCTTACCTCGATCGTGAAGACGCGGACGCTCTTATCCCAAACGACAGCGTGGTTACCGGCAAGGACCTCGACGGCGTGTCGCTGTGGGTCCGACCTGTTGACAGTCCGGACGGTGCCCGCTCGGTCGCGGGTTCGGGCGCGTGTTGGCCGAGCTGGTCACCTGATGGGAAAGTCCTCCTGTTTGTCAGCTACGACCCGGACGATCATCGGCGCAGTTCGCTTGGTCTTTATGATGTTGATACCGGTGTCGTCGGTCGAAAATCGGTCGGCCTGCGCCACATGATGATGCCCACATTCAACCCGGCACGCGACCGGATCGCTGTGTCGGCCTACGGCGAGGCCCCCGACACCGCCATCATCTTCATCGTCGATCCACTCTCCGGCCAAACCCTCCCCGGGCCCGCTTCCGACCGCGGGGCGCAGATGTTCCCGCGATGGGTCGGTGACCGCTCCCTGATTTTTATCGAACTCGACGAAGACGCCGCGTACCTGATGCGCTGGACGCTCGGTGATAAGTACGCAACTCAGATCACTCGGCTCTCCGCGCCCGGTTCGGTCTTCGATGCCCGGCACATCCTCGGGGGTATCAACGACCCGCTGCGCGGCGATGGCAGAGCGTTCGCCTATTACAACATGAACGAAAACCGTGTCGAGCTGGTCGGGATCACCTCGCCGGCGCATTGGCGCTTGCCCAACGGGTTCATCGGCGGCGTGTGGTGGGGCGACGACTGGTTCATCGCCGCCTCGGACGACCGCGTCGAGTTGGCATCCAGCAAACGCGCCGACGACCGCGCAGACCGGCCACGGATGATCCACCTGGTCAATGGCCGATGGCTCCCGCTCTGGGCCGACCACGCCCAACAGGCCGTCATCCTCGCCGGCGAAGACAAGACCTCGGGCGATTTCACCCTGCTCAAGCTCTGGCTGACCGTCGGGGACGAAGATTAGATCACACCCCCCAACTCCCGAGGTTGTTTCGTATCGTAGGCGACGAGCCCCATCAAGCATGGCAAGTTCAGGGCAATCGGATCTCTCGGCACTGACCGGCTGGACGGGTTTTGAGCGGCCGGAAAAGTCGTCTAGAATGGCCGTTTTGAGTTCCTTTGGAGACGCGATCACATGGCCGGTCACAGTAAATGGGCGAACATCAAGCACCGCAAGGGGCGTCAGGACGCCAGGCGGAGCAAGATCTGGAGCAAGTGCTCGCGGGCGATCATCGTCGCCGCCAAGATGGGCGGGCCCGACCCCGACGCCAACCTGACGCTGCGCTACGCCATCGACGAGGCCAAGAGCGAGAACATGCCCAAGGACACGATCGAGAAAGCGATCGCCAAGGGCTCGGGCAAGCAGGACGGGGTGAACTACGAATCGATCGTCTACGAGGGCTACGGCCCGGTCGGCGTGGCGGTGATGCTCGACTGCCTGACGGACAACAAGAACCGAACCGTCCCGGAGGTGCGTAAGATCCTCGAGAAGTACGGCGGGAACCTCGGCGCCACCGGCTGCGTCGCCTACAACTTCAAGAGCAAGGGCCAGATCTTCATCGCCAAGGAGGGCGTGGATGAAGAGGCCTTGATGAACGCCGCGCTCGAGGCAGGGGCCGAGGATATCGTGGATGAAGGTGAGGGCTGGGAGGTCTTGTGCGAGCCGACGGATTACATGGCCGTGCGCGCCGCGGTCGAGGCGGGGGGGTTCACCATCGAGTCCGCCAGCGTCACGAAGATCCCCGAGACCACCGTCGCCTGCACCGGCAAAGACGCCAGGAAAGTCATGAATCTGATCGACGCTCTGGACGACCACGACGACGTCCAGAAGGTCCACGCGAACTTCGATATTTCTGATGAAGAGATGGAGTCGCTGCAGGCGGAGTAGCCTAAGGCCCACGATTACACCTACCGGGAGTTTCAAAATGAAGACGGCAGTGTTGAACGCATCGGTGAGAGCCATGATTGCGGTCGGTATCACGTTAGTATTATCAGCGCAGCCACTGTTGGCGGTCAGGCCCACGGTGGTCAAGACCACGCCGGACAACGGGGCCAACGGCGTCGATCCGACACTTCGGCGGATCATCATCGAGTTCGACCAGGACATGCAAACCCGCGGCGGCCATTCGATCTGTGGCGGGGGCGACGCATACCCCAAACTCCTGGGCCGACCGCGATGGCAGGACAAACGCACGTTTATCCTCACCGTTCGCCTTAAGCCTAACCACGACTACGCATTCAGCATCAACTGCCCCTCGTACCAGAACACACGCAGCGCCGCGGGAGAGCCGGTTGTCCCGTACCGGGTCAGTTTCTCGACCGGCGGGGTTGCCGGCGAGGAGCAGGACCTCCCTGTGGCCGAATTGAATGCCCATGCGGTCGATGTCCTCAAGGAGATGATCGATCAACAGTATTCCTACCGCGACCGGCTGGGACTGGATTGGCCGGAGCTTTTCGACAGCCACCGTAAGATGCTCTTAGACACAAAGACGCCCAAGCGGTTTGCGCAGATCGCCGGCGTCATGTTCGCCCATGCACAGGACAAACACATCGGGCTGAACGCGGACGGCGAACGCATCTCCTCCTTCATCCGACCGATGACCCCAAACGCCGACGCACAGCAGTTGCCGAATCTTGTCCCCGCATGGCAACAGCAAAGCAACATCGTATACACCGGCCTGTTTGACGACGGGATCGGGTACGTCCGGATCGACTCATGGTCCACGCGCGATCCCAGGGCTTATGAAGCGGCGTACCGGCTTCTCGGCGAGCACCCCGACGCCCCGGGCCTGATTATCGACGTTCGTTTCAACGGCGGCGGGAGCGAAACGCTGGCCGGGGACCTGGCGGGTTGCTTTATCGACCAGCCCGTCCTGTACGCCAAGCATGTTTACCGCGACCCTTCCACTGACAGTGGGTTTACCGAGGTATCCGAGCGCTGGCTTGAGCCCAACCCCGGCCGACCCAAGTACCGCGGCAAGATCGCTGTACTCTCCGGCCCGGTCGTCATGAGTAGCTGCGAGGCGTTCGTTTTAATGATGAAGCAGGTCCCGACTGCGACGGTATTCGGCGATACAACCCAAGGAGCCTCCGGCAACCCAAAGCCCTACGACCTGGGCAACGGTGTGACTGTCTTGCTGCCTTCGTGGAAGGCCATGACGGCCGACGGCACAGAGTTCGAGGGCATCGGCATCGAGCCGGATATCGAAGTGCCCGCCACGCCGCAGGACTTCGCGCAAGGCGACCCGGTGCTGGACGCTGCGCTTAAACACCTTCGGGACTAGCGGCGCATGGTGCGTCCAGACACTGTTATGGTTTGACCGCTTGTGATACGCATCACCGCCTACTTCACCGGCCGGGTCCAGGGGGTTGGGTTCCGCTACACCGCGGTGAACATTGCCCGCCGCTTCGCGGTTGCGGGCTGCGTGATGAACCTGCCAGACGGCCGGGTCGAGCTTGTCGTCGAGGGTGAGCCCGCCGAGGCCCGTGCGTTTATCGATGCTGTCAAAGAAGCGATGGGCCGGAACATACGCGATGTGACGACCGATACCGGCCAGGCCAACAGCGAGTTCGGCGACCCGTCTACCCCGGGATCTTTCAAGGTGCGGTATTGATCGGTTCGTACCACCATCGCCCGTCGGTTGAATTTATCGCTAAGAACACGGGTTGGCACGAAGTCACCAGGCCGTGAAGAGTACGGAGGGAAGCGGGAATGAATGTTGCGGGACACTCGGGGCCGCCAAGATCTAGGCGGTGAATCGCATCACGACCAGCATGGGCCAGCCGATATATTTTTCGGCGCGCGGGAACCGGGATGCGAGCGCCTCGTCGGGTTTATGCTCGCTGATGTGGTCGATGTGGAGGTTGGCCGACAGGGCCGCCATCAAGAAATCACTGATCTGATGGGGCAGGCTGCCGGGACAGATGATGTCGCCGGATTGTGGGTCGGTGAACCGTGCCTGGGTGCCGCGGAGCATCATGGCCGGGTGCATGGCCGAGACCACCAGGACGCCACCATTATTAAGTACGCGGCCGGCCTGGCGGAAGAAGAAGCCTATGTCACGGATGTGCTCGAGCACCAGGCCGCTGACGACGCGATCGAACGTGTTGTCTTCAAACGGCAGCGGCTTGTGCAGGTCGTGGACAAGCCAGGTCACCGCGTCGGCACCTTGCTTTAAACGGGCCTGATCGAGCATGCCTTGCGAGAAGTCCACCGCAGTTACTTTTGCGCCGGCGCCGGCTAACCACAGGGCGTGACGGCCTGTCCCGCAGCCCATATCGAGGACACGCTGGCCACGCACCTCGCCAAGCAATGCCCGCACACACGGCTGCTCGAGCGCTTGCAGGGGATTCCCATCACGGTCATAAACCGGGGCCCAGCGGTCGTAGCCCGATCGGGCATGCGCAAGTTCATCTGACTGGGACTCTGTCGTCACGTCGGCCTCCTGGCGGGGGTTGATCGCGCCGCATGCTTTGGATCAGCTCGATGGGATAAAAGGTAGCAGGTGTGACTCGAAGTACCAACGGCTGGGGATGCAGGTGGGGGCGGCCGGGCTCACGGGCTTGACATATGTTACGAAACGTAATAGTATATACGGAGTATGGCCGACCCCGCGACCCTCTCACCCCTGAAGCTGGCTCTGTTGGGGCTGCTCTCGCAGCGGCCGCGGTCGGGGTATGACCTGCTGAAGGTGTTTTCCCAGACGGCGATGGGGGGGTTCAGCAGCAGCCCGGGCGCGATCTACCCGGCGCTTAAGTGGCTTGTGCGCGCCGGGCACATCGCCGGGGCGGTCGAGAACCGTGACACCCTCCGGCCCAGGCGGGTCTACCGGTTGATCGATGCGGGGACCGAGGCGCTCAAGGCGAGCCTTAGGATGCCGGTGACGCGGGACGACGTGATGCGCAACGCGGACAGCGTGCTGCTTAGGTTCGCGTTTGCCGGTGAGGTCCTGGGCCGTGGCGAAGCCGTGCGTATCCTCGAAGCGTATGCCGACGAAATCGAAAGTTATCTGCCCGAACTCAAGGCGCAACTGGCTGCGCTGCCTAAGTCGGCTGGGCCGTACGGCTGGCACGCGCTTAAGCACGGGATCGACATGTACCGGGCCGACACCCGCTGGGCGCGCAAGGTCGCCAATGAACTCAAGGAGCAGTTTACAGCGCGCCAAGCCAGACGCTACGCAAGCACTATTCAATGACGCATCAGGATACGACGAGGAGGATCAAGTCATGGGACGTGTAAAGATCTGGTTGAGTCTGTTTTCTGTTGTTCTGTTGGTCTGTCTTGGTGCAGAGTCTACAAGAGCCGAAGGGCCCGCCCCCGGCTTAACCCCCGGGGCATCCGCCGCAGCGCCCGTCGGTCTGTCGGGGGTGCTTGCGCAGGAGGTCTTCCTGGGCGGCAGCCGTGCCCCGGGTATCCGGTATTACGACATGGAAACCTCGTTGACCCACTTCGCCGCCGACGGAACGCGGGAAAACACCGATGTCTACCGCATCAAGCTTAAATGCGAACCCCTGGGGGATTTCGCCGAGAAGGGCGCCCGGTACACCTGCAAGCAGTTCATCTACGTGAAACCTAACGGCGAAGAGGTCAGCATCCCGGCCCTTGAGGGGTGGACTTACACTTTCAAGCTGTCTGAAACCGGCATCGATGAAAAAGGCCAGGTGTTCGGCATCGACCACACCAAGTTCCAGGGCCTGACCGACAGCAATGGGGCCACACTTCAGTCGGACCAGGCGTACATCATCTACAACACCTTCATCGACTTCCACGGCTTCTGCGACCTGTTCGCCGCCCCGGCCCGCGAAGGCAAAGGCGTCCAACACCTCACCCGCATCGGCCAGAGTGTCGTGCTGGACGCGTCAGACTCATCCCCGCCGGTCAACCTCGGCGTCCACATCAAGGAGGGTTCTTACTTCAAGAACGGGCAGATCACACTCGCGCTCAATGGCCTTAGCCTCGTCGACGACGCGCCCTGCGCCATCGTGGCGTTCGACTCCGGCGATTCCTCTTTCATGATGATGATGGAGCCTACCCCCGGCATGGAAGTCAAGACCCTCGGCGGCTCGCACTACTTCGGGAACATCTACATCGATCTGGCGACGTTCTGGCCCCGGAAAGTGACCATGCGTGAGCTGGTGATCTGCGAGACAAACGTCCCGATGCCGGGGGGCACTACACCCATGCTCATCGGAGCGACCATCGAACGCCAGTCCACCATCAAATCGGTGACGCAAGAGATGTACGAGAGCGACTGACGCGTCGGGCCGGTCCGACGGATACGCAACCTAAGAGACCGGGGCGCTGCTTAGGGAATTGAAAACGCCTCGTCCGCGTGGGGTACGGGCGAGGCGTTTTTTGGAAGCTCCCTGTGCAGAACGGGTATCGAACCATCTCTCTGAATGTCGCGCGCAGAGATAGCACTCGCGCGCTGTTAAGCAGTTCCGCAAGCTTCTATGATGAATGCTCTTACGATATCTGTTGTGCTTGATCGCATCGTAGAAGGCCAACCACTCCATCCGTCGAGCCGGATGACCCGATGCCCTCGCGCGTCACGCGTGCCGTCAACCATTGTGTTGAGAACCGGTCGCAGTAAAAACTAAAACCATCTGGTTAACACCTGCCGCCATCGAGGGCTCTGCGTAGTAAATTATGAACACAACCATGAATCCGCGCAGGCCGCATGATCAATACAGCCTTGACGTCGCCCTTGGCCGACCGGATGTCCGCAAGTGGCCAATGGCTAGGTGGTTTTCAAGATTTCTGCCTGTATGTGGTGTAGTGGTCTTGATTCCACAGTCAATGGAAACTAGGCTCTAGTCACAAATCAGCCCCCGGAAACGTCTCGGTTGGCCTCGTGTCAGCCGGGGCGTTTTTCTTTTGGCTCATTCGTAGTACTGGCCGATACTAAGCATCTTGTGGTGTTGCAGCCAATTGTCACTAATATAGAGCATATTCATATTGTGAATTCACTTGGTGAGATTGCAAGCGGGGACAGGATGCCACCAGACATTGATCCGACAGAACTTCTGTATAAAGTCTTGGGTGAGTTACCCACTTCGCTTCAACAGTCAGCGATTGCCCGGGCGAGCTTGGCGGTCGGATTGTATGCCCCTCCCACGGGTCTCAAGGGAACACCGGATCGCTCCTGGCGGGAGCTTCATTGGGACCTGAGAATCAGCGATCTTCGGCAGCACTTGACCCGGTTCATCCAAGCCACCCGCTGTGATTCGCAACAACTGGTACAGAGCATCCTCGATCTACTTGAGAGTTTTTTTCGGGCAACGTCGGTACAAGAGGGGGCGGACCAGTTTAAGATGGATTTGAGACAATCCATCAAGCAACTCGACGAAGATCAAGCTAGACCCGCGGATGCTCGGATCAGTATGCTAACGCACGATGAGATCTCAGCCCTCATTGAGAAGCTGGAGGATGCTTTAGATAAAGCAGACGGGCTATGTCATGACGCAAAAGAGGCTGTGCTAATAGTCGAGTCAGCACAAAGCAGGATTGCCTCTAGCTAAATACATGGGGAGCAGGCCCACCACATCAACAAATTCTGACCGCTTTCGGGGATCTAGATCGCATATTCCACATTCTGGGCTATAATGTGACCTTCACATCAAGGGCGACCCATGCAGATCTTTCCTACAACGCGCTGGTCTCTGCTTGAGGCTGTTGGCAACAGCGGCGACCCCCAGGCCCGGAGGGTAGCATTAGAGAAGATTGTATTACGCTATAACTCTGCGCTGCGGGGATATATAGTCCATAAGAACCTTGCCCGGACGGATGAGATTGATGACCTCCTCCAGAGCTTCATAGCTGACCGCATTCTGGCGACAGATCTGATTAGCCGGGCTGATAAGGATCGGGGGAAGTTCCGCCACTTCATCCGAAAAGTACTTTCCGATTACGCCGTCGAACAAAGGCGATTTAAGGCTGCCCGCAAACGATCGCCGGGTAGCATCGCCTCTCTTGAAGAGTCGAGTTTATCACCCCATGACGGATATGAGGCCGCGGACCGTGAGTTCGATCGCGATTGGGGCAGGCAGGTCGTGTCTGAAGCGATCAGGCAGATGGAGCAGGAATGTACAAGAGTGGAGCGGGACGACCTGTGGGAAGTATTTGAGGCGCGGATGCTCAAGCCGTTATTTGACAATGATGAGCCCGAATCCTACGAACAACTAGCCCACCGTTTGGGTGCTTCTTCCTCGACCCAAGCGAGCAATCTGCTGGTGACTTGCAAACGGATGTTCGGGCGAGTCATCAGGGATGTCGTAAGTGAATACTTGTGTTCTGAAGGGGATGTGGAAGACGAACTACGAGATTTGTTCGCCGCCTTGGCCTCGCCACAACAAACATCACGACCGAGATTGGCTTAAGAATCAGTGGACTATTCATGAGGATGGCCCGTGGGGCAACCAAAGAGACCAACTTTCGACGTAGATGATCGAGCCGCCGCGATGTTCCTGGAGGTGGCGGTTCAATTCGGCCCAGAGAATGGCTACGGTCTCACTACTAACACAGGGATCACCCGAGAGGGCGCAGACGCCCCGGGCGTCGCTGAATCAGGTTACAAGATCATCGAGAAGATCGGTGAAGGTGGGATGGGCACGGTCTGGCGTGCACAGCAGTTGGGCACCGGCCAACTGGTTGCGAAGACTCTAAAGAGCGATCTTCTCCTACAGCCCGGAACAGAAGCCAGATTCCACACCGAAGTACGTCTCGCCGCCAGCTTGAAGCATCCGAACATCGCCAGGGTTTTCGATAGTGGCCTGGACAAGCTTGACTACTTCTATGTGATGGAGCTGATTGACGGGCAGGCTATCGATGCATATGTCGCCGGAGAGGGACACACACCTCAAGAGATCGTCGAATTGATGATTGGTGTTAGTGACGCCGTGTCATATGCACACGCGAGGGATGTCGTACACCTTGATCTCAAGCCAAGCAACATCCTGGTATCAGAAGATGGTTGCCCGCATATCCTGGACTTCGGTCTCGCTCGGGTTGTTGGGCAATCGGACCACCATTCAGCATATCGGGCAGGCACCCGCGGATACGTAGCCCCTGAACAGCTCGGTTTCAGCGGATCGCTGGATCAGCGCGCAGACGTATTTGCAATTGGACGTGTCCTGCAACGCCTGCTCGAATCCGCTCCTGCCCAAAGCGAGACACAATGGGCAAATGATCTTCAAGCCATCATCCGACGGGCGACAGAAGATGATCGAAAACACCGCTACCCGACGGCGGACGACCTCACCCGCGACCTTCGGAACTGGCTAGAGCTGCGGCCGGTGACCGCCCAACCCAGGACACTCCGCTATACGTCTGGTCTGTGGATGAAACGAAACAGAAAGCCTCTAAGTCTCGGTTTCCTATTGGCCATCCTGCTGCTGCTCGTGACCTCGGGTATCGGTCTGGCTGTCATGCAAAGGGAGGCTGTCACAAGCCAACTCAGCATAGATAGCAAAGAGACCTTCTATAGAAGCACACTCCGATCCGCTCGGGAACGGCTCAATCAAGGCGACGTGCAAGCCGCACAGAGACTACTGTTGGAAGCCGATCCATCGTCCCGCGGATGGGAATGGCGGCATCTGGTTTCGCTCGCAGATCAGTCTTCGCACACCGTAATGTTCAAGGACGATGTGATACGGGATTTCACTGTCCTGGGAAGCGACAAGATCGTCTGTCTGACTTCATCGGGAAACGTCCGGCAAATCACTCTAAGTAATAACGATTGGACGGAGACCGGCCATAGCTATGGAACGACACTCCCCATGGCTTTGGCGCCCGATGCGGGCTTCGTCATGGGCCTGAATCGTGAAGGCCAAAGCATATTGCAGTCCCTTGACCGCCCCCAACGTCTGAGCCCCATGCCATTAGCCGAATCACCGGCGATATACAACAAGGTGAGCCCCGATGGCCGGCATGTACTCGTCGGCACCAACGGCGGAGAACTTCTGCTCTTCGACACGGATCAGAACGCCGTCATCCACCGTGAGACTCGACCGAAAGGCACGATCCTTGCTTCCTTCAACGATGACGGGCGCAGTCTTGTCTGGTATGACGAAGGGTTTTGGGTATTGGACCTCGAGACTCTTATCTCAAGCGAGATTGCGGTAGAGAACTTGGGCGAACGGCGTCCCCGTTCGTTGGTGGCCAGAGGGAGTACGCTATTCGCGGGAATGGATGATGGCACGATCTTGAAGTGCGGCTTGGACGGCGCATCGAAAGCCTCCGTGATCACCCACATGCCATCGGGAATATCAATCATCGCGGGAAGCCCCGATGGCAAAACGATAGCCTGTGGCGAGATCGATGGAACAATACATCTGATTCGAAATACCAACGAATCACAAGCACTGCGCGGCCACATATCGCCGGTCACAAAGCTCGTGTTCTCTGATGATGGGCAACGGTTATATTCGCTCTCTTCGCGCGGAGAGCTAAAGGTGTGGGGCACCGACTGGGGTGTCGCCACGCATCAATCATGGCCGACGGGATCTGCAACACGATACGCAACGAACGCGGACGGGCGGTTCATGGCATATTCTTCACCGGAATCACACACCCTGTTACTTGATACAAAAGCAAGCGCAGGTGGGCCGGCTCCAGGTGACATGCGAATCATGGAGTTAGGAGTGCTTCCAACTTCGTTGGCGTTGACGCCCGACGCGACGCGACTCGGTGTAGCGGGCAACGATCGGTCCGTAGGTATTTACGACACCGCCATCAAATCACACCCAATAGAACTGATGATGAGTATTGAGCCGGCATACTGGCTGTCCTTCGGATACAGCGGAGAGTGGGTTGCGGCCTCCAATTCGCAAGAAATATTGGTCTGGGACTATGCAAGTGGGGAACACACTCGTGTCTTTGATACGGGCGGACCTGTCTTATGGTTAAAACCGATCCCGGGTTGGTTGGCTATGATTCGAAGGGGGCCACTCGGCTACGAGATCGAGGTCCGGGATATTGACGCAGATCTTCAAGTCCATCGTGAGTCTCTTGGGGCGGATCCGGTTATCGCAATGGATGCGGCAGCGGATGTTGCCAGGGTCGCCACTCTCGACAGTAAAGGGTGGGTTAAGATACTTGATGTCAATGGCCGGAGAATCGTTTCAGTCATATCCGCCGGCGACGTGGGGGCGGTCCTCGCTGTGGCAATGACACCAGACGGGTCGCGAGTGGTCACCGCAGGTGATAGTGTGGTGATATGGTCTGCGGATTCTGGCGAGCTGCTGGATGTGATCGAAGAACGTACGGAGGGCCCCATGATGTCGATCCATTTCACAGACGACGGTCATGAACTGATCGGACAGGGTCTGACCGGTTACTACAAATGGCGGGCCCGATGAATCGTGACACCAGACATGATAAATGCACGTGTGTCTCGTCCGGCTTCACGCTCATCGAGTTGCTGGTCGTGATTGCGATTATCGGGATCCTCGTAGGAATACTACTCCCCGCGCTATCCAGCGCCCGTGAAAGTGCCCGTGGAGTTAAGTGCAAGTCCAATCTTCGGCAGATCCAGACCGGCTGGGAGATAGTGATCTCGGAACGAAAGGGCCGTATCCCCCTAACTACGAATACCTCGTCAGACCCGGTAGGAAATCCCACCTGGATAACCGCTCTTAATACGGTCTACCCAGAGGCCCCCGTCTTGCTTATCGATGCCACCGCAACCTTCAACGCCTGCCCGACAATCCAAGCAAGCTACAGCGAGGTCTTTTACTCCGGCGGCACTTGGGGGTACTCGGTTAACAAACTATGGGGAAATTCGATTAGCGAACTGAACGAAGGCGAGCACTGGGGCCAGATTCAACGGCCATCTGACTACCCGTGGCTAGCCGATCCCGCCCTATTTCCCCAAGGTGGGGCACACCTTGCTTTCCCAAACATGCCCGTCACGGCTTTCGCCCACACAACATGGGGAGTCGGACTGCAACACGGCGGCAAGACCAGCGCAAATGTGTCGTTCGCCGATGGCTCGGTACGGTCGATAGCCGGAAGTGAAATTATCGAAGGCGTTTCCCCTGACGGGGCGGTGTTTAACTGGTTCGCAAATAATTAAACACCTGAACTTCTGCCTCGGCCCCGACCAAGCAGGAGCAACCCGACGGGCCACACCAAGAGGCTTGCGGGCTCGGGAACCAGCGCCACAACCGGCGGTGTGCCGTTGTTCCAGTTGCCCAGGACCTGATTGAGATCTTCGATCCCGACGAATCCGTCGCCGGTGCCGTCGCCCGCGAGCAGGTCCCACGCGGTTACGGTGGCGTTCCAGTTGCCCAAGATGACGTTCAGGTCCTCGATCCCGACGAACCCGTCGCCGGTGTAGTCGCCTGGCAGAAACACGTCAAGCGTCAGCACGATATCGTAATCGCTGCCGATATCCGGGACATCGATCGCAAAAGTGGTGATCTCATTTGCCCCGATCGCGGCGGTGCCACCACTCCAGAAAAGCTCAAATGGCTGGTGAATGACATTGGGGAAGTTCTCTGCCCCAAACACCAGCGCAGTCTGATCAGGCCAGTCAAAATCCAGGCCTGGAACGGCGAGCAGCCCCCCGGCGGTGGTCTGCGCAGCCAGTGAATACCGCATACTCGTCCAAGGCACGCTGGTGGTGTTCACAATCCATGGGTTCAGCAGATATTCGGTTGTTCCGCCGGTCCCTGAATCGTTGACGCTGAAAATAAAATCAATCGGGCTGTCAACCCCGGTAATCTGGAGAGCCGTGACAAACTGGAAGAAATTGAAAGAGGTTGGGTCTTCATCGTTATCGACAGATTCGGTTGTCGCCGGGAACGGAATGGGCGAGGCCGGAGAGGTAGGCCCCGATATCGCGGTCAGTTCTGTAATTACGCCGGCATGTAAAGGATTGTTTAGAGCTATGCAGGGAAGAACGCACGCAAAAAGTGCTATGCAAGATTTCATGTGTACCTCAGCTATAAGAAAAATGTGTGTGAAAGACTCGAATTCTCAGAAATTGCGCGCAAGATCCAACATTTCCGCGCAGATTAGACTATAGACATGAGCCTTTTCGGGAACGGGGATTCTAGCAATTTTCCCACCCTCTGTCAAGGGTGGCTGGGTGCGGTAGGTCCGCATCCAGGGGGGATCACCTCTTATTAAAGGAATGCACTTATGGACGTACTACTTAAAACGACACTTCGGCAGCAGTCGTCTGCCGCCTCTCTGCCAGCGACGCTCCAGGTTTTGGTTCAGTCGCCGTGCCAGGGTCAACAGACGCTCGATAAGATTAGTGACTCAGCTTTCAGCGGCACTGTCGGCGACTTTACCGTCGTCAATCTGTTTGCTATCACCGACGGTGGGTCCGATTCTTGGGCCATCCAAGTTGTTAACTTCGATCAGTCACCTCCGGGCTGCTTCGGCATCACCAACTACAGGCTGAACACGCCATCCGATAATCCGATCGGAGCTTACTGCCTGTGGGACGGGAGCAGCAAGGACTGTTCCGCTGGCCAGGCAACCGTGGTCTAGCGACAGCCCGAAATTGGTGGGCGGGCGCTCGCACGTAATGAGGTGAATCCCCGTTCTCCGCTGTGCGACGCTCGCCCTTTTTCATGCGATGAATCGATCACTCAGGTGAAATCGGATATGTAAATGTGGATTAGCAGGTGATGACTATCTTCCCCAGATCTACTAGCCGTGTTTCCCGACTTCTGCGCTTGATTGTGATCCTGCAGAACGGTGAGGACTGCACTGTCGCCAGCCTGCAAGAGGCTCTGGGGGTCAGTCGAAGAACATTGTTCCGAGACCTCAAGGCTCTCGAAGAGGCAGGTTACCCGGCGTACTATCAACGCGGCGTAGGCTATATGATCAGCGGGGGGCTTATGGTCCCTCTGGAAGCCTTCACAGCTAAAGAGATACTCGGCCTTATCATGATTGGTAAATTCGCCCGGGGCTATGCCGAGCAACCCATGATTAACCACGGGCTTGCAGCTATATACCGATCGGTTAGCACTGCCCCGGCGGGAATTCGCGAAGCCTGCAAAGACTTGATGTCGCACATCTCCATCCAACAACGCAATAGAACTGTCCCTCACTCGGCGCAAGAGCACTTTTTGATGCTCATGCGATGTATTGACGAAGGAAGCGTGTGCTGTTTCGATGTCTCTTGCCGAGAAGACACGTGTACAGATTCAATCTGCTTCATACCACGCACCTTAATCCTAGCGGACCAGGGGTGGAAAACTGTTGGTGAGTCGGTGCTTAGTGGCGACCCCGTGGAAATCAACCTCGCAGATATTACCAGCATAGAAAAAAAACAATTCTAGCTCGATCTGTCGCCGGTACGAGGGCTCCGCTCTAACCCTAACACTGAAGACGGTTTCTACGCATGATGTAATACCCGCAGATTACACAGTGGGATTTCCTCACGAAGATTCATTTAGGAGACTAGTCATGGCCCGGTCTACGTTAACAAGAATGCTCAAGTTAACGGCGACCACTAGGTCCATACAACGGGTTGTTCGTTCCTACCCAATCCAGATAATCGCATTTACTTGGGCGAGTTCAATAACTGTCGCGACGCCGTCCACAAAGCCAAGACACACTACACCCAAGTCAACGGTTGCTTCTTCTGCTCAAGATAGTGTCATACGCAGTGATAGTGGGCCAAGGTACGATGTCCTGTTTTCAACGGCAAGATCGAGCGGTTCTTCAAGACGTTTCGGATTTGGCAGCGCCGGGCGTTATTGCCACTGAGCCTCATGGGTAACCAACGGAAACTGGATGCCTTCTGCCATTGGTACAACACCGAGAGGCCGCATCAAGGGATCGACGGGCTGACGCCCAATGAGGCGTGGACTGGTGAGGCTCCAGATGAACCGATCTCGCTCAGATCGATGGATGGTATCTCGCCTCACATCCAGGTCACGCGACGGTCGTACCGTGGCGACCCATGCCTGCGGACGATTCGCATCAGTGTCGCTGCTTAGAAAACTAAACTACGAAGACACTGAACCCCATCAGATGCGCGGTAGCTGCGCCATCGCCCCGCATCGGGGCCCTCTTTGACTGTCAAATATCAACTAAATAATAGCCTGATTATGCTGACACAAGCTGCTGGGCCACTACAGTCCCACTTATCGCAACTGTGTGAATATATCGAAGGAAGCCTTAGGCCTGAAACTCGTAGGCCCCGATATCGATCACCACGATGGTATCGCTATCGCCATCGATCAGCCTGCTGAACGGATCGCCACGCTGGTCCCATAGACCCGCGATCGATGCGAGGGAGTTGTTCCCTGCATCGATCGCGACACTGCCCGCCAGCAGGGCGTGCGTCTTTGTCGTCCCGCCGTTGTCGGCCAACGCGCCCAGCAGCGGGTCTAGAGGACTCGCCTTGGTACCGAATATTGAATTCACATTATCGAGATTAGTTGAACCGTCGATGGCGCCGATCAGATTGTGCGATCCACTTCTGACGAAGGTTCCAAACACGTCATCAGGGGCGCTCCCGGTGCCGATGAAGTTCTTCGCCACGATCGTGCTGAACAGCCTTGTCGAGCCGTTGCTGCTGATGCCGCCGATTTCTCCTCCGCCGACACCGTCACTGTCTGCGCGGTTGTCCGTGATCGTGGAGCTAATGATATCCAACGACGATCCGGGAGACTGCAGTACCCCCCCGACACTGCCTGAGGCGCTGTTGCCGGAGATCGTCGTATTGATGATCGCTGCCTCCCCGGCGATTCCAATCCCCCCCGCTCCGTTGGCGGAGTTGTTGGTGACCGCAGAATTAATAAGATCCATGACAGCCGTAGAGGTGTTGTCAATCCCACCGCTACTTGAGGCGAAGTTACCGTCGATCGTTGACCGAAGAATCTCCATGTCGCCGTTGTTCCTGAGGCCACCGCCGGTCAGGGCTGTGTTGTCTAGTATAGAGCTGTCCAAGATCGACAGCACCCCATTGCTTCGGTTGTAGATGCCGCCGCCGAATGTGGCTGATGTATTAGCAGAGATCGTAGACCCGTCCTTAATAGAGGTAAAGAAAACACTATAGATGCCACCGCCATCACTGGACGCTTGGTTGCCGGAGATCGTGGTGCCGCCCTGAATCGTCAAGCGATCGGTGTTATAGATCCCGCCGCCAAGAACAGCACGGTTGCCTGTGACCGTCACACCGGTGAGTGTTAAAGAACCCCTGTTGACGATTCCAGAGCCGTTTGTGGAAGGTGTGGCTTCGCCCCCGGTGATCGTCAGGTTGCTGATTGTGACTCTTCTTCCGCCTGTCACTTCAAACGCGCCAAAGCTACCGTTGGCATCGAAGGTGAACGATGCGCCTTCGGGGCCAAGGATATTGACATCGCTGTCGATGACCATGGGAGCGATCAGTTCCGCATAGCCGCCGCTTAATACGGGCGCAAAACCGATTACATCCACACCGGGGTTTGCTGCCGTCAGAGCCAAGGCCTCCCGCAGACTCAGGTCGCCGGGCGAGAAATCAGTGTCGTCTTCATCCAAAGCGGTTGACACGGCATACTCGGTGGTCTCGAAGGCCCCGATGTCGACCGCGTTGCCCCCGTCGAAGCTTCGGTCCACCACGCGGGTAAACCCGGTCCCCCGCTGGTCGGTGGTCAGACCAACCGCAGACGCCCGTGCGTCGCTGCCGCCGTCAACCGCCTGGCTTCCGATGAGCAACGCGTGGGTCATCGTCGTCCCCCCGTTGTCGGCCAAGGCACCCAGCAGCGGGTCAATGCCGGTGATATTAGACGGATCGTCCAACCCGATCGTGGGGCCGCCGAACATGCCGAGGAGGTTGGACGAACTGGTTGCGTCAAACAGGCCTCTGACATCGTACGAGCCCGTGTTGCCCCATACGATGGTGTTATGCAGAATCATCGGGGGCGTTCCAAAGTTCGCATTGATTCCTGTGTTGTTATTAGTGATGGTGCTGTTGACTATGGTCGATCCACCGCTGATGCTGAGGATCCCGGCACCGGCGTTCCCCGAGATGGTCACGTTCTTGATCGTTTGTATGCCATCGGTGAAAGACCATATCCCGTCACCGGTACTATTTGATACGGTGCTGCCTGCAAGGTCCAGCGTCGCAGTGCTAGTCCCAGAGGATGACCCAACCGAGACCCCGGTGGTATTGCCGTCAAGGGTGCTGGCTGTGATTACACTGCTGCCGACAGGGCTGGCGATACCGGCCCCTGTGTTGCTGTTGATCTGACTGTCACTCACGGCCAACGTGCCAGCGTTGTGGATTCCGCCGCCGCCCGCGTTGCCGGAAACCGACGAGTCGGTGACCGTGGCCGTCCCAGCGTTATAGATGCCCCCGCCATTACCAAAGGCGAAGTTGCCCGAGATGGAGGAGCCGTCTTGGACGACGAGGGTACCGGCGTTGAAAATCCCGGCACCCCGTGTGGCTGCACCTTGGATAACATCGACACCGGACAACGTTAGAGCCCCTGCGTTGTGAATGCTACCGCCGTCCCCTGCCATTCCCTCGAAGACAGTCAGCCCACTGATTGAAGCTGTCGTTCCGGCTAACACCTCAAGTGTGCGGAAGTCGCTGTTGCCAGTAAGAGTTAGCAGCCCAGTGCCCGGGCCAACAACGCTGACGGAGGAGCTGTCGTTGATAGCAACCGGCCCCATATCCAGGAACATGGTGCCGGTGAGACCCGGTGCATAAGTGATTACATCCGCACCTGCATTGGCTGCCGCCAGCCCTAAGGCCTCCCGTAGGCTCAGGTCGCCGACCGTGAAGTCGGTGTCGTTCTCGTCGAGGATGGTCGACACCACGTAATCGGTCGCCTCGAAGGCCCCGATATCGACGGCGTCACCCCCGTCGAAGCTGCGGTCCACTACGCGGGCAAACCCAGCCCCGCGCTGATCCGTGGTCAGACCGGCTGCAGACGCCTGTGCGTCGCTGCCGCCGTCGACTGCCTGACTGCCTGTGAGCAGCGCATGTGTCTTCGTCGGTCCGCCGTTGTCCGCCAGAGAACCCAGCAACGGGTTCAGAGGACTCGCTTTGGTACCGAAGATGGAATTATTACCATCGAGATTGGTCGAACCGTCTATGGCGCCGATCAGATTGTGTGAACTTGCCAAACTGAAGGTGCCGGAGACATCTGGAGATTGGGATCCAATTCTTGCAGTATTTCCGGCTACGATCGTATTATGCACTGTTATGGTTGAGCCGGTAAGATTGGTCAGACCACCCGCGAATGATAATGATGCCGAGCTGTTATTGGTGACGGTTGCATTCGTGATCACTACCGATGAATCTGGTTCTGAGTTCAGCACCCCACCGGCATTATTACCGGTGTTTCCAGATATAGTGGAATTACTGATGACGCTTAGACCACCGGCAAGATTATCAATTCCACCGGCTCCGCTTGTGTTGCTATTGTTGATGACGACAGAATCTGAAATCGTGATTGTGCCGACAAAGTTAGTAATGCCGCCGCCATGTCGACTCGATGTGTTCCCATCTATACTCGACCTCGATACCGTCATATCACCCCAATTAAATACGCCGCCACCAAACTCCAACCCCTTGTTGTTGGACACAATCGAGTCGACCAGATCGAGGGTGCCCCCCGGGAAGTTGGCGATGCCGCCGCCGGTACGGCTTTGATTCCCGTCAACTACCATATCTGTGAGCGTAAGTGCCCCCCCCTCATTAAAGATACCACCCCCTCTGGCTTGCTGCCCGCCCGTAACAGTCAGACCACTGATCGAAGCGGTCGCGTCACTGGTCACGTTGAATACGCCGCTTTGTAGAGCAGCATCAATGGTGAGTTGGGCCGCGCTGGGGCCCTGGATATCGACGTTGCTGTCGACGGTTAGTGCTCCTAACCCGGTGTTGAGCAGGATGGTTTGGCCGTTCAGGCCCGCGTCGAATTGAATCGTATCATCTGGGGCGTAGAGGCGAGCCAGGTCAAGGGCCTCGCGCAGGCTCAGATCACCGGCGCTGTAATCGGCGTTGTCTTTGTCGCTGAGACTATCCACCGTGATGGTCCCGGCAAGGCGGTTCGTGCCGAAGTTGATCCCCGTATGGATCGTGCCTGGGCCGACCTGAACCGATTCGGGGGTCAGGGTCCACTGCCAGCCAGGAAGCAATTCACTGGCCACGATGTAATCCGGAGCCATCGGCGCAACGTCCCGGAAGACAAAGTCGCCGTTCTCATCCGTGAGGACCGACGGCTCACCGGCGTCTAACACACCGTCCTCGTCCAGGTCGAGGAACACGGTCGAACGGAACAGACCGCGCTCGCCGGCATCAATGCTGCCTAGCCCATCCAGATCGTGCCATACCTTGCCGCGGATTTCTGCGGACGATACCGGCGGAGCCGCAATCGTGATATCTAGGTCGTAGTCGCCTAGGGATTGATTCAACCCGGTGCCCGCAGAAGCAGGATCGTAAGCCGAATTGCCGAAGCCCGACACACCCACATAGAAGTTCCCGGCGGTGGCGGGCACGTACTCTAGGTAGCTGTCCAGATCGTCAAGGTCATCGTTGAGAACGACCTGGGTGCCCGTGGCGTCAAACAGCCGTACCACCGCGTCTAAACCGCTTGAGATAGACTGGGCATCGATATCGACAATGATGGTTTCGCCTGCGTTGGCTTGCAGGACAAACAGGTCGACATCACCCACATTCCATATGCCGTCACCGATCACGCCTGAGAAAGAAGCGGTGCCCACGCCATTCAGCCCGGTGTCCGTTGCTATAACAAGGGAATCGTTTGATTCGTTCGGTCCGACCGGCACCTGTATCCCGAACCACTCATTCCTGTCGGTACCCCCATTCAGTGGGTCGTTGCTAAGATTCCTTATCGGCGTAGCACCCGAGCCGACCAACGTGAGTCGGTAAGTGCCGGCGGCAAGGTCGCCAATAAAATCAATCTGGACCTTGTTGGGGGTCGGCTGTGAAAGGTCGCCTTGGGAAATACTGATGGTGACGTCGTCACCGGTGTCGAATGTGTTGTCAATACCTCGTTCACGCAGCAGGAAGTTCGATGGGGTCACGGTTGCCGCGTCGATGTCTTCTGTGAAAGTGACCGTGAGTTGGCTCTGCGGCAACGAAGTCGTACCGATGCTGATCGACTCAATGCCGGGGCCACTGGACACCGACTGCAGATCAAGCATTGCTTGGTTAATGTTCAGCCGCCCACCGGTAGCTACTTTGCCCGACAGGGTGGGGATTATATCTACACCCCCGAGGATGGCATCCTTGATCTGCGACGCGGTGGCGTTACGGGAAAGTGATGCCAATAGCCCGACCGCCCCGGTCACATGCGGGGCCGCCATCGAAGTGCCGCTCATTGCTGTGAAACCGCTGTACAGGCTGGTCGACAAGATGCCCACGCCGGGTGCTGCGAGGTCAACAGAAGTGAATCCGAAATTGGAACCGGAACCAAATCCAACCGCCAGATTGTCATTAATATCCGTGGATGCAACGACAATGATGTTGTCGAGCGTTGAGAGTGCGGGCCACTGCCCGCCTTCGAGATCAATGTCCTTCTTCTCGTTCCCCGCAGCGGTAACGAATAGGATCCCGGCATCGCCGCTCTCCGCTATTATATCTTCTAAGCCCTGCGGTGGAGTTGGACGGCCCCAGCTCGCGTTGATCGCGGCGACATTCACGCCGAAGTCTTTCTTCATCACCGTCACATAATCTATAGCCTCGACTACGCCAATCAAGTTAAGAACCCCCTTGGAATCGGTGACCTTGATCGGCATTAATTTAACGTCCCAGTTGACGCCGGCCACGCCCAGGTTGTTGTTGCCCACGGCCCCTATGGTGCCTGCTACGTGCGTGCCGTGCCCGTTGTCATCCATCGGGCTGGCGTTGTCGTTGAAAAAATCCCACCCGGAGATGTCGTCAATAAACCCGTTAGCGTCGTTGTCGATGCCATCGTTTGGAACCTCCGCGGAGTTCCTCCAAATGTTAGGGGCGAGGTCGGGATGGTTTAGATCGATACCGGAATCGAGCACCGCGATCACCACGTCACTGGACCCCGTAGTAGAATCCCAAGCCAGCGGCGCATTGATGGTGTTGAAATCCCATTGGCCATTGAAATCCGGGTCATTGGGGGTTTGGTCCAACGAGCCGATGAAGTTCGGCTCGATATACGCGATCCCGCCTTTGGATCTTGCCCATCGCTTGAGCTGCCAACCCTTGAGGTTGACGTGCGGTGCGGTCAGGACGCCGAAGCCATCCGCTGTCAGATTCCGGACCTCGGTGTAAGGTGAAAGGCTTTCGGCGAGCGAAGTCAGGCTGGCATCGTCCTGGCGTGCGTCGTCACTAAACTTAACCAACCACTCGTACTCGGCGGCGTCGACGTACTGATCACCCCACTTGACACTAGCGATGCCCTCGCGTTGAACTAGGGGGCTTGAAACGTTTACGATAGGAAGGTCGTCTCCTCTAAGCGCCTCCGCCGTCGGCAAGGGCAGCGGGCCCGGCGTAGCTGAGAGCAGCAGACGCGGCTCAAGCGGATCGAAGCATGGCCGGTTATCGGCCTTCTGGATCGCTTGGCGGTCATCGTGTGATTGCTCGGCTCTGGCGCGCTCTTGACGAAGTAGGCGCGCAACATAGCCCCTCAACGGCGATCCGATCCGGTACGGAAGTGGCAGCATGATGAATTCCCCGATGACAGTGTATGCGACTGGTGGTCCCTGATACACGGAGTAATTGAACCAAATACAGTAACCCAACTGACCATAGGCCGCAAGACAATAGTATGAATCTTTTCAAAGAAATCTCGTGGTGTTTACGGCGCACTGATTCAGCATGAATCAATTAATACCCCGCTGGGTCACTACCATTAACTACCGATGCTAAGTATGGACTCAATCGTGATAACTCTATATTGGATCCGATCAAGGACCATGCCTGTTTTGCGCGTAAAGAGATTCAAACACGTGAGCTATGACCTGCCCCTGAAAACCAGTCCAAGATTTATGGGAAGATCCCATGATCACGGACGAATTCGGGGAAGGGCACGTCATGGCCAGGAAGCGACACACGCCGGAGCAGATGATTGGGAAGCTGCGGGCGATCAATGTGCATATCAACGCGGGGCTGACGGCGGAGCAGGCCGCTCGTCGCGAGGAGATCTCGGTTCAGAGTTAGTGCCGCTGGCGGAAGGAATACGGGGGCCTGAGGCTGGATCAGGCCAGGCGGTTCAAGGAGTTGGAGAAGGAGAACGCCCGCTTGAAGAAGCTGCTGGCGGAGGGTCACCGTGACAAAGCGTGCTTCAGGAGGTCGCCCGGGGACGGCTTCAACAGGGCGTAGCCCTAAACTTCTAAGTCCGCGTAAGAACCGTGAGGCGGTCCAGGTGATTCAGGATCGCTTCGGTGCTTCGGAGAGGCGGGCGTGCAAGCTATTGGGGCAGCCGCGAGCGACGCAGCGGTATCTGCCGGTCGAGCGTGACGATGAGAAGCTGCTGGTGCGTCGGATCATCGAGCTGGCGTCGATGTTCGGCCGGTACGGCTATCTAATGATCCACGGGTTACTTCGTCTTGAGGGCAGGTGGGCGAACCACAAGCGTGTGGAACGGATCTGGCGACAGGAGGGCTTGAAAGTGCCTAAGAAACAGCCCAAACGCGGTCGTTTATGGCACAACGATGGGTCTTGTGTTCGGCTGTGTGCCGAGCGTAAGGACCATGTGTGGAGCTACGACTTCGTGCAGGCCCGGACACATGACGGCAGGAGCTTCCGGATGCTAACGCTCATCGATGAGTTCACACGTGAGTGCCTGGCGATCGACGTGGCGCGGAAGCTCAACCACGATGATGTGTTGGAACGGCTGGCTGGCTGATGGTGACACGGGCGTGCCGGGCCATATCCGCAGCGACAACGGCAGCGAGTTCACCGCCCATGTGGTGCGTGACTGGCTCAAGCGTGTGGGAGCAAAGACCCTGTACATCACCCCCGGAAGCCCGTGGGAGAACGGATACATCGAGAGCTTCAACGGCAAGCTGGTAAATGAACTGTTGGAGCGTGAGGTGTTCGACACACTGCACGAAGCAAAGGTGCTGATCGAGCGTTGGCGGGTGCATTACAACACGGTGCGGCCACACTCATCGCTTGGCTACCGCCCACCGGCACTGGAGGCTCATCTAGCCCGTTGCGGCACAGTTCGGTTAGCCTGGCCGCCTCTTCACGGTCGAATGTACTTAGCAGAGTGCTCGCATTGACCTTCGCCTGCTCGTCCGCAAGCCGCACGTCGATCACGAGACCCCCGAGCCGGACCCTGCCCCGGATCACGCGCACGTTCTCTCGGTCCAACGCAACGTCCACCACCTCTCTACCCATTTCTGGGTCTTCCGAATCGGCCAACTTGTGCCACCGCTGTTCGATTCGTATGGGCGCCTGTGCCAGCAGGACACGGCGACAACTGATTACCGCCCAGCGACGCTGGAGGGCCGCTTCGGCTTCCTTGGCTTCTGTCGCGGTTGCCAGGCTTGTGCGTGTCAATCCGACGGTCCCCGCGGCGACCAACGCCACCATGACCAGCGTCAGCAGCAGCACATATCCATCAACGCCTTTTCTAGCGATGTGAGCGCTGCACCGGTGCATATCCCCTGATCCATCAAGGCCGTTGGTCGGACTCGGACATAACGATCACGAATTGTGACGATGCGTTGATTGATTTCCGTCTCAATCGCACCGATCACCTTCGTATTTCTCAGGTTGAGGTTGCCAGCCAAGATTAGCGCCTGAGGGTCCATCAGGTCCACGACATCTGCCAGTGTGGCTGCGATGCGCATCACGAAAGGTTCAAGGGAAGCGAGCAGTTGCCCATTTGGTTTGGCTAACTCGATAAGTTCTTCTTCTGTGATGATGTCAGATGGCTCATGGTTAATATCGACAGGGGGATTAATCTCCCCTACAGCAAAGTGCGGGCCTCGAAAAAGCCTGCCTTCAAGGAACAAAGAAAAGCCGAAGGATCGAACCACATAATCCTGATCACGCTCCACGACGTTGATCACAAAGAGAAGGAAACTATCCAGACTGCTTGCACTGCCAAGTTGAGATTCTGCCAGCGTCGCACAGTTCGCGTCGTTTTCCAAAGTGGCTGGCGCTTCCACGACATCGGACACCATTTGTCCCAGAGGGAAATCACTGATCTGGTAGTAGGTTGATTGCAGGACAAGGTTTCGGTCCGTATCGATCACGCCGGGCATCCCGATACCTACGCCTAATAGACGGCCGGGCGGGGGGCCATTCCGGGTCTTCCATGCATCGATCCGGTTCTTCATCAGATCAGGGATCAACCGCGGATTACGCCCGAACTGTAAGAGGTCCCGGTCGATCACCCGTCCTGAAGCATTCATATACAGAAGCGACATCACCCGCTCCTGGACTCCGGCACCGACCACCCAACCCAGGTCGGGGTTGATTTCCAGGAGCTCCTGTTTCTTGCCCACCTTGCTCGATTCTCGCTTGCCGGTGGAGCGTACGACCTCGGATGTGATGAGGTCTCGTACGATCCCGGTCAACGTTGAGTTGCGTAGGCCGGTCAACTCCGCCAGCTCCTGGCGAGAGTGAGCATCACTTCGGTGAAGTAGTTGCAATATGGCCTGGCGGTTTTGCGAAACGGTACTGATGGGTGTGGTCGTCATGCTTATTCGAATCTGCTGCCGTGGGTTTCTCTATTTTTCAGGTCAATCGTCTGGATGCAAATTTGACTGGTCCTGAGCACAGGGAGGACCCACGCTTCACAGCCAAAGTAGGTCATTAATCAGGCATTGTAGCTGATTCTTGATTGAATTGGGATTCCGGACAGAATCAAGTTGAAAATTGGATCAACGGGGTCAGTTTGTACACATTTCGGGCTAATTTGCCAATATTTTCTAGAGCCCTAGGGCCTGCTTGTGAATTACACGGCAGGCTCTAGCTTAACCATATGAAATATAATATGTTAAGCTTACACCCATGTCTGATGTCGTCAATTAGATTGTCTGGTTTAAAAGGGGAAATGCTGGGATATTTTGTGTTTTAAATTCGAATTTTCGAGAAAATTTAGAATTACGGTTGCAATTTCTGGAATTCGCAATATGATCCCCGGTTGTTAGTTCATACAACGAGTTAATGACTGTGCGTCAGCCGTAGATCAGGGATCACACGAATCACGTCAGGTTTATCTTTTCTCAAGATAAAGGATCAAGGGACCATGAAAGCTATCACGAGAGCAGAGGAATTTGGAAACCGGCTAGGAATCCCGGGGGTTGCACGCTTTTGCCGTAGCGCGGGCGTGCTGTTTGCCGCGGTGTTGTTCTTACAGTTCTCCGCCACGTCTGCGATGGCGGAAAACCCGATGCAGCAGCATATTCCTGCGGGCACCATTCAGGGTAATTGGGGAGGCGCGGCATCATCATTTGCGACTTTGTATGTGCCGCAGGTGAATGGACAGATCACCCAGTTGGGTGCTCGTTTTGATGGTGTGGGAACCCGGACAGTTACTTTGTACCAAGGGACCACACTGCTGGGCACCGCGGTGATATCCACCACCGCGAATAACTGGTCATACACCAATATCACACCTGTAAACGTGACCGCAGGGGTCACCTACAAAACGGTGTATCAAGCGCATACGCCGTCAGGTGGCAACGCACAGTATTACTGGATGGATACGCCGGTCGCTCCGGTTACTTACGGCAACGTACAGGTTTTGGGGGCCAGCAATAACTTTGACCAGCCCAATACGGTCCCCGATGACATCGTCGACATGAATAGCAGGTCGTTTGGTTTCTCGGACATCACCTTTGTGGCCGGAGGCGGGGGAGGGTCGCCGCCTGCGGCGCCCACCGCTTTGGGTGCGACCAGCGCGGGCACCAATTCCATCAATCTGGCTTGGTCAGATAACTCGACCGATGAAACAGGATTCCGGATCGAGCGTAAGATCGGGGCGGGGGCCTACGCGACGGTCACGACCACTACGGCGAACGTTACGAGCTTTGCCGACACCGGCCTGTCCCACTCAACGACCTACACCTACCGCGTGTTTGCCATTAACACGAACGGGGACTCAACCGCCTCGAACGAATCATCCGCGAGCACGGCCATCATCACCGCGGCTTCGTTCCCCCACACCGAGACCTTCGCCGGCGGTCTACCCACCGGCAGCTGGGAGTATTTCTCATCAAACGCGACCCTGGGTCGTATCGAAGTGCTCAACGGTCGGCTGGAGATGGACGTTACCGTCAACAGCAATAACAACTTGAACGAGGCGATCCTTCACATCAATCTCGCGGGCCAAAGCAATGTGTCTGTGTCCGTGGATAATGAAGACCTGAATGATGAAGAAACATTCATGCCTGTCGGATCGTATACCGGCACCGTCAATGCAGACGGCTTGTCTGTGAGCGATGACGGCATCACCTGGTACACCGTTGCCACTTGGCCAGGTGGTGTGCTTGGTACCGTTAACACCGAAGTGTATGACATCGATGCCGTAGTGAACGCCAATGCGGGTCTAAGTTACAACTCAGACTTCCGTATCAAGTTCCAGCAGTACGACAACTTTGCTAAGACCACGGATGGTCGTGGATTAGACAACATCCAGGTTTCGACTATTGCTCCGCCGGCAGCGCCCAGCGGCCTGGTCGCAACGACTTCGGGGTCGAGTTCGATCGGCCTGACGTGGTCGGATAACTCGACCAATGAAACCGGCTTCAGCATTGAGCGCAAGACCGGGGCCGGCGCCTTCGCTGAAGTCGCCACGACGGCCGCCAATGTGACGAGCTTCGCTGACGGCGGGCTGTCCGCTTCGGTGGCCTATACCTACCGTGTTATCGCAATGAACGCCACGGTCGCTTCTACGCCATCTAATGAGTCTTCCGCAACTACGGACGCCATCGCTCCATTGGCGATGCCTTACACCGAAGACTTTACGGCGGGTCTGCCCGCGAGCGGCTGGGAATTTATCTCATCCAATGCGACCCTGGGCCGTATCGAATCGCTCAACGGCCGGATGGAGATGGACGTTACCGTTGACGGTAATAACAACTTGAACGAGGCGGTCCTCCACCTGAACCTGACCGGGTTCAGTGCCGTGTCGCTGTCTGTAGATATTGAAGATATGAATGACGAAGAGACGGCCATGCCTGTCGGCTCCTTCACCGGCACAGCCAATGCCGATGGCTTGGCGGTCAGTGATGACGGCGTGACTTGGTACACCGTCGCCAGTTGGCCCGGCGGTGTCTTGGGCACGATTACGAATCAGGTGTATGACATCGATGCGACCGTGAACGCCAACGCAGGCCTGGACTATGGCCCGGACTTCCGGATCAAGTTCCAGCAGTACGACAACTTCTCCAAGACAACCGATGGTCGCGGGTTTGACAATATTACGATCACCGGCAGCGGTGGCGTGGTTGGCCCGGCAAACTTCGTCTACGGCATGTGGAACTGGGACCCGACGATCCTCGGCGATAACACCCGGATCGCGGAGTTGGTGCAGTACTGCCTGGACCTTGGGATTACGGACCTCGGTTTCGCGATCAACTGGAACCAGCCGTTTGCTGAGAACCCCAACAATATCCCGGCTGTCGCGGACATGATTTCTCGCTTCCACGACAACAACATCAAGGTCGAATTGCTTTCGGGTGACGCGGCCTGGATTTATCGTCCCGATTCGGAGACCGGCGGCACGACCGGCCTGCCCCCGGGCGGCCTGGCGTACGATTTCGGTCGTCAAATGGTTGAGCGCTTCATCGACTACCAGAACGCCGAGTGGAACACCGCTCAGCCCGGCCCGTGTAACAGCTGTTTTGACGGGATCCGTCTGGACGTCGAGCCGCACGGCCTGCGCCCTGTGGTTCTGAACCAGGACTTCGCGGGTTGGCCTACCCCCGACCCGACCGATCCTCGCGTGATTCCCGGTGGCAACCCCACCGCGGAGGCGATCTCGGGCTTCTCTGGTGAGCCGCTGTTCTGGATCATCTGGAACCCGACCTTCGACAACGGTTTCGACTTCGACACCGGTTTGGCACTGCCCCCTGGTGCTTTCACCGAGTCGTCTGTGGCGGATCGTAACGAGATCCTGTTGCGCTTCTGGGACATGCTCAAGCGTTTCAAGGGTCAGCTTCAGGACGATCGAGGCGTTGGTCATATCACGAATGACCCGGCGGCGGTCGCCCAATACTTGGTGATGGCCACCGACCAGGTTCCCTGGTACTGGACCGTGGGCGTACAGGACGAGGCCGGCACCCATATCGTGCCTGAAAGCCACGCGATGGTCGACCACGATAACAACGCCGGCACGGCCGACATTGAGGTATTCAAGGCGGCTCTGAGTGTGCCCGATCGAGTCGCACTGATGGGCTACCGTGACCAGTACGAGCATGTTGATTCCGGCACAGGCCTGGTCCTGTGGTTCCGCAGTGTCAAGCAGTGGGACGAGGGCCATAACCTTGATGACGCCGCGATCGGCGGCCCGCGAGGCGCGCTGCCCTACCTGGAGAGCATCGGCAAGCCGACCTCGGCTGGGCTTGAGTTCATCACCCAGCAGCAGCTTGGCTTTAACAGCAAGTTCGTGACCTTCGGTGAAGACCATACGGACCCGACGAATCACCCGCGTGATCCGTACTCTCAACTCAAGGACACGATCAGCCAGATCGGCAGCGATATGCTGGCCCTGTATCCCAACTCGCTGGAAGGCATCCGTTATCACGAGTACTTCCAGCCGCTCCCGGGCAAGAGCGCCGATGCCGGCGAGTTCTTCCCGACCTTCTCGTCGTGGGCCAACCTGGAGATCTTCCCCAGCAACCTCGGCGACTGGCAGACGTTCCACAACGTCACACCAACGACGGCAACCCTGCCGGCGCTTGACACCGTGCCGACCGTCCCCGACGGCGACGCGCTGACACTTACCATCACTAATTTCCAGCCGGGGCCGAGCCTTACCGGGGTGGTTCAGGCCAAGGTGAACGGCCTGCCCGCAGGCACGGTGGCCAGGAACTTCCACGTCATCGTGACCGTGAAAGTCCTGGGTGACACCAACTACTTCCAGGGCGGCAAGGGTTTCGAGACCATCGTCGGTGGGCTGGATCCCTTGGATAACGGTCAGCTCGATGCGGCGGGCAACTTCGAGATCCGTCCGATCCGTATCGGCGATCCCACGGTGTCCAAGGTCGTCTGGTGGTTTGACCTGCACGACAGTAATGGCCACTTTATCCGTCGCTTCACCCTTGACCCGATCGATCACTGCTTCAACGATGGCGACCCGACCAATGGGTGCGTGCCCTTGAACGAAGTCATCACCGATCGGTTCTACGACCCGCAGGACCCGCTGAACATCGATGTGCGTGACTTGATTCAGCCGGCACTGGTTGACTTGACGTTCGCTAATCTCACGGTCAGTGGCGATATCCAGAAGAGCACCGGTGCGGACATCGGTGTGATTTCAGGCGACATCACCAACTTCGCGGCCGAGGGCCTGAACCCGACGGACTTCCACGTCAGGACCTGGGTCGAGTTCACTCATGACGGTTTCCCCGCGGCCGGCAACGGCGACCCGAACTGGGAAAGTGAAGTGAACGTCTGGAACCTGATGTCCAGTGATGTGCCGATCGATGCATCGGGCCACTTCGTGGCGACGAACCTCCGGCCGGTCAACCCGACCGGCGACTCAGATTCATTCGGAGGTAACAACGGTACCTACAAGATCTGGGTCTCCGTCCACGACAACACGGACGGGATCACCCGGATCGGGTGCCCGGACGACATCGATGGGATCAAGCCCTCCGCGGCTCGGTTCCTGGACTTGGACTTCTCCTTAGTGGATGTCCAGGAAGTTCCCAACAGCCCAACCCATACCGGTACCGCCGGTGTCGATGTCGCCGTCCATACACTGGGCATCGACAGCACCGTCGGTGTCGTCTCGGGTAACGCCACGGGCCTTGACCCGAGCAAGACATACCACGCGTATGTCTGGGCCGAGTGGTATGACATCGATAAGAACATCTGGCAAGAACGTGCCGAGCCGGATGCCATTGAAACGATCGACATCGGCAAGGGCGGGTACTTCCAGGTGGATATCTCGGCCAACCCGATCGTCCCGGCCGGCGCCGCCAACAAGGGCGCTACCGTGTTCAGTCCGCGTAACATCTGGGTCTCGATCCACGATCGGCCACTGGACCTCAATGAGTTCCCGATTATCCCCAATTCGGTGGGTACGATCTGGCCTCAATGCGGTGGTGCCAACCCGCACGTCGATCAGACGGGCGCTTTCCCGCTGTGGCTGGGCCGGTTCTTCCACATGGATAGCTCGTTCGACTACTACGAGGGCTTCCGCCCGGCGACGGATATCGTCGCACCGTCGACGGGTACGCCTACGGCCCCCAACACACTGGCTGCCAGCGCGATCGATTCAAGCAACATCCAGTTGACTTGGAACGATGCTTCGACCAACGAGGTCGGGTTCAGCATCGAGCAGAGTGTTGGCGGTGGTGCTTTCGTCGAGATCCTGAAGGTTCACGGCGGCAGTGCTACGGGCAGCAAGACGTGGACCGTCGGCGGACTCTCAGGTTCGACGACCTACTCGTTCCGTATCCGTGCGTTCAACAAGATCGGGACCAACTCGGGTTACTCCAACACGGCCGTGGAAACCACACTGCCTGATGGACCTCCCACGTTGCCCACTCTGGACGGATTCGGTATCGGCACGGGTGTTCAGGGCCGTATCCTGAACATGCCTCAGCCCTCGACGGACTGGCACGTCCGTACGTGGATCAAGACGGACCTGTACTACGCCCAGGGCGTGGACATCTCCGTGGATCCTGACGGGACGTTCAGTGCCCACCCGGGCCTGTTCGGTACGACCAGTGTGATCTGGGTCACCCTGCATCCCGCGGCCACCGATCCGTGGGGCACGGGCACGACGACTGCGAACTCAAGCAGTCTTTCGCAGAGTTTCCTGGGTGCGGGCGCCATTGTGTTCGGCCCGATGAACTAACCCGTAGCCCGGCGTGATGCCGGGTATACAGGTGAATTAGTCCTCTTTTAGGCGGGAGCCCTCACCGGCTCCCGCCTATTTGCGCGTCCGCCGTGACCCCGTTACGTGAACTTTTGTGCAAGTCGAAATCTCCATCTTGGGGGTATACAGCACATGTCTGGCGTGTGCATGGCTGACCATCAGGCAAGCCTTCCCCGGGACGGGAGCGAAGAAAGGGCATCAGGCGTGGTGTTGTACGAGCAAGGAGAGAGGTGCCCCGCAAAGCTCACGAATGACTACTGCGCAAACGTCAAGGATAGACGATCGTTTGGCGGAAAAAACCTCAAATCCGCGATCTTAGGACTTGCATGTCTAGCTGGATTTCAGGTACCATAAACGTCTCGAATACAAGAACTTTGAGGCTTTTCTTTCACATTTCGGGATGCGTTAAATGGACAGGTTGACCGTGATATGGGCCGTGTTACTTTTTCTGCTTGCCGTGGCGCCGGTCACGGCGCAGGATGTCGAACCGGCTCTACAGGCGGCGCCCGCAGACGACCCGATGATCGAGCTGAACTTCGGTGAGAACGTCGAGCTGAAGGTGCTGGTCGACTACGTCGCCAAGCGGCTGGATATCAACGTGCTCTACGACGAGCAGGTCGGCAACAAAATGGTGACGATCAAGTCTCCGGGGCAGGTGCCAAAGAGCACACTGCAGGGCCTGCTCGAGAGCGTACTGCGGATGAAGGGGTTGGTCATGGTCGACGCTGACCAACCGGGGTGGAAGCGCATCGTGACTGTGAACGAGATGGGCGCCTTCGCGCGGGCGGACAGCGAGTTGAGGACCGGGGCCAGCGCGGTGACACAGGTGTTCAGGCTGAACAACCTGGATGGCAAGCAGGCGGAGCAGATGATCCAGCCGCTGCTGACCAGGCCCGGGGGCAACGTGATCGGGATCCCCCGGCAGCCGATCCTGATCGTGACGGACTTTGCGTCCAACCTGCCCCGGATCGAACGGGTGCTCAAGCTGATCGATGAGCCTCGCAGCGGTGTGGTGATGCGTTCATACACGGCCGAGCACGCGGGTATTACGGACTTATCCCGGTTGGTTCAGGAATTGATCACTGCTAAACACCGCGCCGAATGGGGCGGGGCTCAGGATGCGTCGTCCCAGGTCTTTCTGGCACCGATCCCGTATGCGAACCAGATTGTCGCTGTGGGCATACAGGAGCAGGTCGAGGAAGCGATCAATCTGATGATTGATCTGGACGTTCCCGAACGGTTGGTCACCCGGGCGTACCAGTTTCAATACACGTCGCCGACTCAAATCAACGCCCTGATTCAGGGCTTACTGGACCCTGCGATCAGACAAAACCAATACCGATTCGTGATTGATGAAGACTTGGGCCTGTTGGCGGTCGCCACGACCGAGGTGGTGCATGGGCAGATCGAAAGCCTGCGTCAAGATTTAGACTCGGCCCCATTGGAGGGCCAGAACCCGGTCCGGATCTACAAACTGCTGAACACCTCGGCGGGCGACGTGTTGGCGACGATACGGGCGTTGGAAGGCAACGAAGGGTTCTCGTCGTATCTGGCGTTAGATGTGGCGGACGGGACGTACAGCGGTCCCCCTCCCCAGGAACCGTCCGGTGAGGACGGTGCCTCGCCCCCCGCGCTTTTTAAAAACCAAATCCCCAATGAGGGCGGCCAACCAAACGGCGTCATCCAGCCGTCAGGCGACCCGGACGTTCGTGTCGCAGTTGACGAGCACACCAACAGCATTATCGTCATGGCCCCCCCCGCGGAGCAGAAAGTATACGAGCGGCTGATCAACCTTCTAGACAAACGCCGGCCACAGGTTTTGGTCGAAGCGATCATCGTCACGCTGGATACCAGCGACGGGTACACCTTCGGCGTGGAGATCGGTGGGTCGGGCTCCGCCGGCGACGTCGACGGTGAGTTCATCACGTTCAGTTCATTTGGCCTCAGTACGGTCGACGCGGTTACGGGATCGTTGGCGCTGACGCCGGGGCTTGGGTTCAATGGGACACTGTTAAGTTCCGATATCGCTGATGTCGTCCTCAAGGCCCTCAAGACTAACGGCCGGGCTTCGGTCATGTCTGCCCCAAGGATACTGGTTAACGACAACGCGGAAGGCATACTCAGCAGTACCGCAGCCGAACCATTCGCCGCGATCGTAGATTCCTCGAACAACACCTCCACCACGACCCTCGGCGGCAACGCGGAGGCGGGCACGTCCATCGCCGTCAAACCACGCATCAGTGTGGACGATTATCTGCAACTTGAATTCGATATAGAGTTGAGTAACTTCACGGGCGACCGTTCGGCGAATCTGCCGCCGCCCAGTCAGCGGAACAAGATAACCAGTGAGGTTACAATCCCCGACGGATACACGATTGTCGTCGGGGGCATCAATCGGTTAGACAGCAGTAATACGATCTCAGCGGTGCCGTTCCTGGGGGAGACCCCTATCCTCGAGCACTTTTTCAGGTCCGAGGACAGCAGCCACCGCGAGCAGACACTGTTTGTGTTTATCCGCCCGATTATCCTTCGTGACGACCGTTTTGTGGATTTGAAATACCTGTCGGGTAAGGACAGGAACCTTGCCGGGCTGGAAGAAGAGTTCCCAAGCAGTGAACCGCTTTGGGTGTACTAAATGCCACGGCGGCATGGTGGGTTAACGAGATGACCGATATCCGGCACGAATTAGCTGGCACGATCCGGCGTCTGGCCGAGGCCGAGGGTGCGGTATTGGGCGGGGATTGGCCTGGGCCCGTTGGGGCCGGCAGCCCGGGTGGGTCTTGCTCTTCGCTGATCGGATTAGCGCGTGAAGCCGGTGTGAGCGAGCCCACAATCGCCCGTGCAACTGCCGAAGCGGTGGGTGTGCCGTACATGGAAAGTCTAGCCGGCCATCCGGCATCGGCGGATTTTACCGATAAGGTGCCCATCGGTTTCGCCAGGCACCACCAAATGATCGGATTGGCCAACGGCTCATCCAGCGGTACGGGTCCTTTGATGGTAGCGACCGGGTCACTGCAAGAATTGGAACAACTTCACACGCTGTGCCGGTTCTTAGGCCGGCCGATCCACCCGGTGGTCGCCCCGCAGCAACAGATCCAGGCAGCCATCAACGCCGCCTATCAGCAGCAAGAGGGGCAGGCACAGACGTTCATCGCTCAGATCGACCGTGAGGACGTGATGGATGAGGTTGCGCAGCTCTCAGACCGTGAAGACCTGCTGGACGTTGACAGCCGTGCCCCCGTGATCAAGCTGGTGAATCTGATTCTCTTCGAGGCGGTCAAGCTTCGGGCTTCCGACGTGCATGTTCAGCCCTACGAAGAGGCACTGGTGGTCCGCCTTCGGATCGACGGCGTTTTGTACGACTCGTTCGACGTGCCTAAACACCTTCAGGATGAGGTCATCAGCCGACTTAAGGTGATGGGCAGGATGAACATCGCCGAGAAACGCCTCGCCCAAGACGGCCGGGCCGCAGTGCAGGTTGGCGACCGGGTTATCGACCTGCGGATCGCCTCGCTGCCGACCAGCTTCGGCGAACGGATCGTGATCCGCCTACTCGACAAGAGCTCGGAGTTGTTTTCCCTCACTGAGCTTGGGATGCCAGCGCAGACGCTTGAACAGTATCGTGCGCTGATCGGGTACGAGCACGGGCTGATCCTCGTGACCGGACCGACCGGCAGCGGCAAAACCACCACGCTTTACGCCGCATTGCAGCAGGTCAACGCCACCGAACGCAACATCCTCACCCTCGAAGACCCGATCGAATATCAGTTAGCCGGGATTAGTCAGACACAGGTCAGCGAGAAGAAGGGCCTCACGTTCGCACATGGGCTAAGGAGCGTTCTTAGGCAGGATCCGGACATCATCATGGTCGGCGAGGTCCGTGACCACGAGACCGCGGTCATGGCGATCCAATCAGCGCTGACCGGGCACCTGGTGTTCTCAACGTTACACACCAACGACGCCCCCAGTGCCGTGACCCGTCTGCTGGATCTGGGCGTCGAACCATACCTGGTCGCCAGTTCACTCGTCGGTGTTTTGGCTCAACGTCTGGTGCGCAGGGTTTGTAACGAATGTGCCGCACCTTACCTACCATCGGGGGGCGATTTGGCAAAGTTGGGTCTGATGTCGAAAGGTTTGGACACATCCTCGATGCGCAATGGGGTTGGCTGCGAGGCCTGTCGACAGACCGGGTACGCCGGCCGGGAGGGGATCTTCGAGTTGCTGCCGGTCAACGACGAAATCCGTCAAAAGATCCAATCCCATGCCAGCGCTTCACAGATCAGCGGTGTCGCCATTGAGCACGGGATGAAGACGTTGCGGGACGCTGGGATCATCAAGGTTCTGCAAGGCACGACGACTATCGACGAGGTGGTCCGGGTCACGACGAGGACTCAATCCTGATGCCTCTGTTTGCTTACAAAGCGATGCATCCCGGAGCCGGCGGCACGCAGGCGGTGACCGGTACGCTCACCGCGGACTCGCCCAGGCAGGCCAGGGACGCCCTGCGAGCACGCGGGCTGACTATCCAGCAAGTCACATCACAGAGCGAGACCACCGGTTTGTGGTGGCGCCATTTTCTCAGACTGCCCGGCCGGCGTCATCAGACGAAGACGGTCATGTTCGTCGGCGAGTTGTCTACGCTGTTGGGAGCGGGGATCCCACTTCTGGACGCCATCGACACCATCCTCAAGCAACACCATGGCGGGTTCCACAACACGATCCTTCAACTGAGGGACCGCGTCGCCGCGGGGGTCGGTCTGGCCGAAGCGATGCGCGAGCAGCCCGGGGTGTTCGACGAGTTGACGATCACGATCACCGAGGTCGGCGAAAACTCAGGCACACTGGAGGATGTCCTCGGACAACTCGCTCGGTTCAAAGAGCGGGCCCAACAGTTCAAGGGACGGGTCGCTAACGCCTTGATCTACCCCTGCATCGTGTTGCTCTTGGGAGTCGCGGTGAGTCTGTTTCTGATGACTTTTGTGCTGCCGAACATGCTCAATGCCCTGATCGAAGCGGACCGCGAATTGCCCCTGATTACAAGTATTGTCAAATCTATTAGCGATTTTTTGATATACCGCTGGTGGCTGGTCGCCGCGGTTGTGGTTGGAATCGTCCTGGTATTCAGTGCTGCGTCTAGGTCTCAGCGTTGCCGCTATCAGTGGCACAAGATCCAACTTCGCCTGCCCGTTGTGGGGATGTTGATCCGCAAGCAGGCGATTTCCCGGGTTGCGATTGTCATCTCGACGCTGATGCGCAGCGGTGTTGAGTTTGTCCGAGCTATCCAGATATCACAACGGACCACACACAACCTGGCACTGCGTCAGGCGCTTCGCCAGTGTGAGGCCGCGGTCCACGCGGGGCAGGACATCGCAGATGGGCTTGAAGACACCGGTGCATTCCCCCCGACTGTGCTTCAGATATTTTCGGTCGGGCAGCAATCCGGCAAACTCGAAGCCATGCTCGATCGGTTGGCAAGCGATTACGACCAGCAGGTAGCGATGGCGTCCCAGCGATTAGGGGCCATGCTTGAACCTTTCCTGATCCTCATCATGGTGTTTATGGTCGGCGCGATCCTGTTCGCGACGATCCTGCCGATCCTGGAGACCGCCAATGTATTTTGACCCCATCGCCCCAATGTTTTCATCCGTCCGTGGTGTACACCGCCTGATGGGTTTCTCTTTGATCGAGATATTGGCTGTACTCGTTCTGATCGGGCTGGCCGCGGGGCTGGTCGCGGTCAACGTCCGACCGCTGATGGCCAAAGGCAAACAGAACGCGGCACGATCTGATATCAGCACGGTCGTCAGCGCACTGGAATCCTATTACATGGCGGTGGGGGAGTTCCCGAGTAACGATCAAGGCCTAGAAGCCTTGAAACAAAAAAACGAGTACTTCGATGAACCGCTGCTTACCAAGCCCCTGATCGACCCATGGGGCGAGCCTTACCAATACAATCAACCGGGCAGTAAGGGCCAGCCCTACGAGGTGTTCAGCTACGGTGCCGATAAGCGTGACGGCGGCGAGGGCGCAGACAAGGATATCCGGAGTGACGATGAGCCGGAGGTTAGTGGATGACCGCGATTCGCTCCCGAGCCTTCACGCTGATCGAAGCCGTGGCCGTGCTGGTCCTGATCGGACTGATGGCATCGGCCGCTACCTTGTCGCTGCGCGGCGCCTACCGTGGGTCTCAGATGAAAGACGTCGTGAGCCGGGTCAAGGCGCTGGACCGGTCGGCGCGGAACTTGGCACAGATCAGCGGCATACCCGGCGTGATACGGATTGACCGTTCAAAGGGCACGATCAGCTATACGCAGGATAAAGACAAGCGCCCGGGGTTGTTGCCGGTCGTACTGCCGGGTGGTTACCAGATCACAGAAGTGAGAGCCGGTGCGGGGTCGGCATCCGCGGGGACAGATCGGGTCGTTTGCACGGCGAATGGGCAGACTCCAACCTACACGCTCTCTCTGGCGGGGCCGAATGAACATACACGGCTGCTGGTCTTTTCCGGCATGACCGGACAGATCACTGAATTGGAAGATGATGCACGGATCGATCTCAACAAACTGCTGTCGCCGCGGCCTGACACTGATTGAAGTGGTGGCGGGTCTGGCTCTGATGGGCACACTGGTAGCTGCGATGCTCTCAGCGAAGAGCCGCTTCACCGGCCAGTATCACTATGCGCAGCGCGTGCTGACCGCGGTCGATGCGATGGACGCCCTGCTGGTTAATCGCTGGCCGACAATCAGCGCGATAGAAGACAGCGAATCGGGGGATTTTGACGATCAGGAAGGCCTGATGTGGCGGGCTGCGGTGGTCGATGACCAGGCAGCCGCCGATTGGCACTGCCGGGTCATGCGGGTCGATGTGCTGGATTCTCTGAGTGAGCCGGGCGACCCACCGTTAGCCACTGTTGATCTGTTAGTTCCTGAGCTGCCGGAGGATTTACCACAGAACGTGGGGCCGGAAGAAGTGCCGGATTCTCAAGACCCGGAGGCGGTGGGAGCCGAGCAATCGTCTTTTGACGAAATCCGCCCCGATGCGGCGCAAGACGAGCAGCCAATTTTTCACGAAGCCGACCCCAGTTCGGGCGAACTCAATCGCCCGATCCAAGTGGAAAGTGAGTCGTCTGGCTCTGGAGAGGCCCCATGAAGCATAGGAACGGTTTCACATTGATCGAGGCGTTGGCCGCGACCGCGCTGGCTGCGATCATGATGACCGCGGTGATGTCGGTCGTCTCGGCGATCGCCCGCAGTGACAAGGCCAGCGGCGGCGATGTCCATGACGCCGATTGGCGGGGCCGGGTGATACAGGTCATCAGACGGGATTTGCAGCACGCCGATGAGGTTCAATCTCTGGAGGACCGAGTCATACTCACCGGGTACGTTTCCTTGGACCGTGAGACGCTTAAGCCGACTCACCGCCCGGCTGTGGTGACCTACGCCATCAATCAGTATGCCGGTAAATCCTGGTTACTGCGGACCCAGACCGATCTTGAAAGCCGTTCCCTGCACAACGCCTGGACCCAGGTGGTGTGCTCAGGTGTCCGGGGTCTGGCCGTTTCGACCCAATCGGGGGTTTCTGAGGCTGGGCCGTCCGATGCTTTACTCACGGAGGAGCGGGGGACGGATAACGATCAGACGAATGAGAGCCTCGCGGTACCGATGGAAACCGCGAGGCTGACCTTGACATGGACCCAAGCAAAGTTTTCGGAGTCCTCAAGCACCTTGTTGATCCGATGACCTGACATGTCCCAACACGTCCCAACATCCCGGCGAGGTTTTATCCTTGTGATGACACTGATGTTGCTTGCGATTGCGGCGGTGGCACTGACTGTGTTCGGTCGGTCGAGCATGGAGTTGGCCGTCAGCGCCGTGCGTGCCCGGGGCGACCTTCAGCGCCGTTGGGGGAGCTATAGCAGCAGGCACGCGGTTCTTGAACTGGCGCCGATCCTGTTAGGAGAGGCCGAGGAAATCGCCGGTAAGCCGGTCTCAAGTGTGTATACAGAAATCCAGTTGAATGGCCAGACCTACGCCCTCACCGTCAGCGACGAACAAGCCAAGGTCAACGTCAACACGATGCTGCAACAACACGGCCGAGATATCACTGCGACGCTCGTCCAAAGACACTTTAACGGCAGGATGGGCGCGGGTGAAGTGTACCTGCCGGCGGAGCAAAAACCTTCACGGGTTCAAGACGCAGGCGGGGTTGTGGAACCCGATCATAGGATCGTCAGCCTCAATCACCTATTGCCGGATTTTGACCCAGACAGTTTCGATGTGGATGATGTCTACCCGGTGGACATGCTGACGTGTTGGGGAGACGGTCGGATCAATTTCTCCCGCGCATCCGATGAACTGGTCAAGGAGGTCACCAAGCCTCTGCTTGGCGCGATCCAGATTGGTCGGGTCCGTGAAGCACTGGCATCCTCTGAAAGCATGACGCTTGACGAGGCGTTAGTCGGCATCGGTCTGTCAGAAGACGATGCTCGGGCGGTGGCGAAACGCCTGACGTCCGAATCTCACTGTTTTTCCGCCTGGATCACCCTGGACAACGGCAAGCGGAAATGGCAAGAACTGAGCGTCCTCGAGCTGGATCCCGGTGACGCTCCCAACGTTACATCCGGCGATGCTGACGGCGCGGGTGAAGAGGGTGCCGGCGAATTTCCTCAGCCCGGCGAGGCTGAGGACTTGGGCGCGGTGGTTGCCGAGGATTCCATAGATCCCACGGTTTCTATGAGTCCACCTGTTCTTCCTAGTACCACGGTTCAGGATGGACTAGAATCTACTGATCCGGACCAGATGACACCGCGGGCTGAAGACGGTGGTGGGGCGTACCCTAGGCTCTATTTGTATCGGTGGTGAATGATGAACATACGACGTACCAAACAAGGGCTGTGGTATTTGGCTGTCATCTTTTCAGCCGGTGGGGTGATAGCATTGATGATGGGACTGTGGCTGTCGTATGACAAGCCCGTGTCCCATGTTTTATCAGAATCGTCCGATCGTCTGCCAAAAGCCTCCTCGCAAGCTGCGATTCCCACGCTAGAGGAATTCAAGGGTGTCTGGCATTTGGATCTGCGCCCCCCGTTATTCGACCCACCTTCTGTGCAGCTCCCGGCCACAGCCAAAGAGCCGGAAGTTAAGAAAAATATGCCCGCCAGACCCAATCTCCGATTGATCGGCTACGCCGTCGAATCGGACCACTCCCTGGCGATCCTGATGGGCCCGGACGGCACCGTCGAGTTCAAGGCCGTGGGCGAGGAACTCGGTGAGGTGACCGTGCGGTCGATCACGTCTGGGGGGGTCATGCTGGATCACAGGGGGGATGAGTACTTGCTGAAGTTCGACGACGAATCACTGAAGACGAGCGCAGCGCCACGCGATTCACGACGGGTTGACCGATCGGGATACGAAGTGGGGAGGTACCGTTGATGTCCGGTGCGTTCGTTATCTTCACGGACAATGTCCCGTGGCGGCTTGCTTCGCTCGATGGTGATACACCCTCGGTGTCCATCATTGAAACCGACCACGACGCGACCGATGAACAATGCGCAGAAAGTGTCTGTGCCGCATTACACGAGCGGGGCTACGCCGGCGAGCCCGTCTTGTTGGCGGTGCCTTCCGGTTGGTGCGCCGCGGCCTCGATTCCGACGGATGACCTGCCACGCAAGGATCGCCAGGCGGCGATGGCGTACCGACTCGAAGAGAAACTGCCGATCGCGGCCGAGCAGTTTTCCGCTGGCTTTATCCTCGGCGGTGGGGAGGCGCTGGGGGTCTGTGTGATGCTGGGAAAGGCCCGGCCGATTGTCGAATTGATCGAAGCACGTGGTGTATTTGTTCGCTCGATCATTCCAACCGCTCTGCTTGCCACACAGCACTGGGTGCAGAGCGACTCCCGAACTACCGCCGACGTGCTGATTTGGCAGAACAACGGCTGGTGTGACATGTTCATATTTGATCCGGAGCACAGCCGGCCGGTGTCCTGGTCTTTTCTTCCAGACGACCATCGGGGTATCACGCTGCACCTGAGCATGATGTCCATCCATGGACGGGAGCCGCTTGACGTGGTTCTACTTGGCGATGATTCGGGGCCGACCGCGAAGAAACTCAGCGAATTGCCAACCGTCCGCGATACGACGTCTCGCCAGGAGGATATATACCTTATGGCCGCCAGAGACGCGGGGTTGATATTGAATGATCGATCACAACCATGGGTCGACTTGAAGAGCAGCGAACTCGGTGCGGCGGGCAGGATCCAACAGATCCGTGAACCCATGAGGGCGATTCTGGTTGCGACTGTCCTGATGCTGGTCTGTCTCAACGCCGCCATACTCTGGCGCGCGCACCGTTACCAAGGCATGGCACAGCATTACGCCAATCAGCAGCGCCAGTTGTTCACCGATCTCTTCCCGGGCCAGAAGCCTCCTCACGCAATCGACAAAAGGCTGGCCAGCGAATACAAGAAGATCAGTGGAATGCGTGGAAGGTCTGAGGCCCTCCCGCCACCGCCCATAGCCTTATCATTGTTGCATCAGGTACTCGCCAACCTCCCCCGAGACATCCGCTTCCGTCTGATTGAAATCCGTATCGAAGACGACAGCGTTTACCTGGATGGGCAGGCACGCTCGCACGGCGACGTTGGCTCCATAACTAACGCAATTGGCGCAGCCGATGGAACGCTGGAGGCCGAAACGCGACACACAGAGCAGCTATCCGGTGGATCGGGCGTCAGTTTTGTGATCGTTGTTAATCCCAGGATCCCAAGCAACCAGATAACCATGAGGTAATTTTCGCCTTGGCCCTTTCAGCAAAAAAACCTGATCGCGAATTATTACTCATGAGCATGGCGCTTCTGGCGTTGCTGGTTGTCTGCGTGTGGGGCTACGGCCGGTTGAGTACGTCGCAAGCCCGGGCATCCGATGAGGGCGAGGCCTGGTCCCGCAGCGATAGATTGGCGAAACAGATTCAGGCCCTGCGCGACCAGCCAACCATGGCCGATGACCACGCCATGCAGAAAGCCGACATGACACGCCGCATCGCCAAGGCCGTCTCGGCGGCGTCGCTGGACGAGAAAAGATTGGTTAGCATCGACCATCAGACCGCCAGGCGGATTGGCCGGACGCCCTACCTTGAGAAGCCAACGCGACTGACCCTCAGGGATGTTGATATGCCCGGGACACTCTCCATGCTTTATTCTCTGACACAGGGCAACTCACGGCTGAATGTTTCACGATTGCGTTTTACAGCACCACAAGAAGCCGCGAACTCAAATGCCTGGACCGTTGATACAACGGTTACATACCTGATCTACGAACCGACGGAGAACGACGGATCGTAGCGCGGGTTAGGCTGTAAGTATGACATACAAGAACACCCAGAGCATCAAACACGAAGAGGTTCTTATGTACCGGTTAGTATGCATATTCCTGTCAACTACGGTCCTGTGTTCTCTCGGGTGCCAATCCCCTGACGGTAGCGGCGGAGCCGGATACGAGACCGTCGCAGGTGATGCGTTCCGGGACACCGAGGCCGCACGTCTGCATAACACACTGGGCCTGGAGGCGATCGACGAAAACGATTTTGACATGGCGGAGCAAGCCTTCAAGCAGGCCCTCGAGGCGGACGTTATGTTCGGCCCCGCGCACAATAACCTTGGCAAGGTCTACTACACCCAAGAACTCTTTTACAAGGCCGCGTGGGAGTATCAATACGCCATCAAACTCATGCCATACCACCCCGAGCCCAAGAACAACCTCGGGCTGGTGTACGAATCCGTCGGCAAGCTCGATGAGGCGGTCGAGCTCTACAGCGAGGCCCGTACCATCGAGCCCGACAACCCCGTCCTCATTGGCAACTTCGCACGGGCCAGACTCAAACGCGGCGACAAAGGCTCCGACATGCGTGGCCTGCTGACCGAGCTGATCCTGAAAGACACACGGCCCGATTGGCTCACTTGGGCAAAAGATAAACTGGCATTGATGCCCGCAACCGAGTCGCCGTGAGTGTGTTGGTACCGACTTGGTTGATGCTCCCTGTTCGGAACGGTTTCGAACTATTTCTCTGAATATCGCGCGCTTTTTCAAAACTCGCGTGCTGTTAAACAGTTCTGCAAGTTACTTACCTGGATGATCTTACGATGCCAATTGGGTTCGGTCGATTTGGAGTAGGCCAACTCCTTCATCCATCTACCCGGATGATCCGATGTTTTCGCGCATGTCGCGCGCTGTTAACCATAGTGTTGATACTCGGTCGCAGTAAAAACTTAAACCATCTGGTTAACAGGTTTCCCATCATTTTCTCGACCCTTACGCTCCGCGTTACCGACAGCTATTCCGCGATTGGACATTTGATCCAGTTTCTGGCTGTCCAGATGCTACATTATCTTTCTCCAAGCGGTGTTCGGAAACCTCGTTCCACCTTGTGGTTCCTCGACTTACGGATCCCGGCCCATGGCTCATTTTCTCCAGTCGTTGTTCGTGTTGTTGGCCGGATGTGACCGTGATGAACTGGCTCGCCAGGTGCAGTATCTCAAAGTGGAAAACCAGATCCTCCGGTCCAAGCTGCCCAAGCAGCTTGAGGTCACTCGGGAGGAACGCGCCCGGCTGCTGAAGTTCGGGAAGCTGGTCGGCCCAGTCATTAGGGAGTTGATCAGCATCGTGCATCCCAAGACTTTTGCCCGGTGGATCAGGGAGGCGGCGAACCACGTCCCCATTCCTCGGTCCAAAGGCGGCAGGCCACGGACCGCGGCTGACATTGTCCTGTTAATACTCCGCATTGCCGAGCAGACCGGGTGTGGGTACACGAGAATCAAAGGTGAACTGATCAAACTCGGGCTCCCCGATGTTGGCCGGACCACGATCCAGAATATCCTCAAGCGGGACGGCTTTGATCCAGGACCAGGCAGAGGACCCACAACCTGGGACGACTTCATCGCCCGCCATGCCAAGACTTTGTGGGCCGCAGACTTCCTCTCAGTGAAGGCCTGGACACGCTACGGATTAGTGGATCTGTACCTCCTCGCCTTCATCCACATCGACTCACGACGGGTCTGGGTCTCGCCCTGCACACAGCATCCAACGCAAGACTGGGTCTGTCAGCAAGCCAGGAACTTCCTGATGCA
>JAJDCU010000080.1 GCA_029260655.1 Phycisphaeraceae bacterium | reverse complement strand
GTCCAGGTCCCGTTGCCGTTGTTCGTCGCGGCGTAGGCGATCCCGTTGACCGTTACCTCCACCGTGGTAGCGGGGTCGGTATCGTCGACCGTGCCGGTGAGCTGCGGCGTCGTATCGTTCGTCGTCAGCGCGTCGACCGTCACCACCGGGCCGGTCGTATCGACCACCAACTCATTGGTTGTAGCGTCGGAACCCGCGTTGGTGGCGGTATCCGTCGCGGTCACTGCCACGTCGTAGGTCCCCTCGGCCAGCGCCGGTGTGATCGTGTTGTCGGCCAGTGTCCAGGTCCCGTCGCCGTTGTTGGTCGCGGCGTAGGCGATCCCGTTGACGGTGACTTCCACCGTGGTAGCGAGGTCGGTGTCGACGACCGTACCGGTGAGCTGCGGCGTCGTATCGTTCGTTGTCAGCGGGTCGACGGTCACGACAGGGGCGGTTGTGTCGAGCACCAGCGAGATGAATAGCTTGAGAGTGGCCTGGCCCTGCGTAAAGACGCTGAACTCCTTGCCGTCGATCATCTCAACGCCCGAGCTGGTCCATCCGGGGCCGATGATAAACGTGTCGTCTGGATCAGACAGGATCAACAGGGTGTTACTCGTATCCGAAAGGTTCATGACCTCACGCACATCAAGGGTCAGGCTGTTGGACCCCGTGCCGCGGATATCGATCTGCTCGAGGCCGGTCAGGGCGTGGTCACTGAGCGTGGTCAGGTCCAGCACGATCCCGCCGCCGTCGAAGCGCAGGGTGTCGAACCCGTTGCCGCCGGTCAGCCGGACGAATGAGGCGTCGGAAATAGCGAGTGTGTCGTCGCCCTCGCCGGCGCTGAGGACATCCGCCCCACCGTTGCCAACCAGCTCGTCGTTGCCCGCCCCCGCGACGATGCCGTCCGCCGCGGCCGTGCCGGCAAGCAGCTCCCCGGCGGTCGTCCCGGTCTGTGTAACCGCGCCGGTGAAGTCCCGGCCGAAGATCAGATAGGTCTGACCGGCGTCATTCAAGGCGCTGTGGTCTGCGTTGCGTGCTGCGACGAGCAGGTCGTCAAACCCGTCGCCGTTGACATCGCCCGCGCCGCTGACGTACCGGCCCATCCGGTCGCGCGTCATGGCGCCGTTGATCACGACCCCGCCGTTGCCTGCAACGGAAGCCAGGTCAAGCGTTGCGCCAAAGACCCCGCCGTGGCCGAAGACGAGGTAGGCCTCGCCGGCCTGGTCGTCGTCGTTGGGGTCGGCGCCGCGCGCACCGATGACCAGGTCATCGAACCCGTCGGCGTTGACATCCCCGACGCCCGCGACTGAGAAGCCGGTAAAGTCGCTCAGATCGACGCCCTGGAAAGCGAATCCGTTGGCGCCGTTGAGTGTGGCGAGGTCCAGCGTGGCGGCGAAGGGTGTGGCCTGCCCGAAGACGACATACGCCGCACCGGCGCTGGCCGGGTCGACGGTCGACGGTGCACCGATCAGGATGTCACTGAGGCCGTCGCCATTGAAATCGCCGATGGCATCCCCCGAGAACCCGACTTTCTGATCGGCGGCGATCCCGGCGATCGCAAATCCGTTGGCGCCGGTCAAACTCGACAGGTTCAGGTTCGCACTGAAACCGCCGGTCTGCCCGAAGACGATGTAGGTCTTGCCGACATTGTTCCCCGGTCCGGCGACATCCGGCGCCCCGATCCGAAGGTCCGCGATCCCGTCGCCGTTCATGTCCCCGGCGCTGCTGACGGAGAAGCCGGCGTGGTCGTTGGGGTTGACACCTGTGATGGCGAAGCCGTTGGCCCCGGTAAGCAAAATGGGACTTAGCACGGCGGGCATCGCGGCGGTGGACCCGAAGACGACGTAGGACCGCCCGGCGTCGTCGCCAAGCAGATCGCCCGCGGTGGACCCGAAGATGACATCATCCAGCCCGTCGCCGTTGACGTCGCCGGCGGCTTTGACCGAGAAACCCACATGGTCCGAAAGGCTCTGGCCATCAAATCGGTAGCCGTTGGTCCCATCCAGCAGTGACAGGTCGAGTGTCGGCGTGAACGGCCCGGTTTGGCCGAAGACGATGTAAGCCTGGCCGGACCCGTTGCCGTTGGGGTCGGCCCGTTGGGCGCCGATGGCCAGGTCGTCCAGCCCGTCGCCGTTGACATCACCCGCCGAGGCGACCGAGAAACCCAGGTAGTCTCCGGAGACCAGCCCGTCCATCCTAAAGCCATTGGTCCCGTTGAGGGTGGACAGGTCGAACTCCGCGGCGAAGCCCCCTGCCTGCCCGAAGACGACGTAGGCGGCGCCTGACTCGCTGCCGATCGGATCGGCCCCGGTAGCGCCGATGACCAGGTCATCGAACCCATCGCCGTTGATGTCCCCCGCCGAACTCACCGAGCCGCCGGATCGGTCGTTTGCCGCGATCCCGTTAAAGACCACTCCGACGGTCCCGTTGCCCCCGCCCGCCAGCAGCAGGTCGGCCAGGTTGATCACGTCGTCGGGCGAGCCGAGGATGACAAGCTCGTTGCTGGTCGCATCTGCACCGATGTTCCCCGCGGCGTCGGCCGCTGTGACGGCCACCTCATAGGTACCGACCGCCAGGCCCGGGTTGATCGTGTTATTGGCCAGTGTCCAGGTCCCGTCGCCGTTGTTCGTCGGGGAGTAGACGGTGCCGTTGACGGTGACGCTGACCGCAGCGGCCGGGTCGTCGACCGTGCCGGTAAGTTTCGGGCTGGGGTCGTTGGTCGAGATGGCCCGGACCGTGACCACAGGCACGACCGTGTCGATCGTCAGTTCGTCGATGGTCGCGTCGTTGATGGTTGTCGGTGTGGCGTCGGTGCCTGAAGCCTCGACGTCATACACGCCGTCGGGCAGCAAGGGCGTGATTGTGCTGTCGGCAAGCGTCCATGTCCCGTCGCCGTTGTTGGTCGCGGCATAAGGGGTGCCGTTGACCGTGACGACAACGACTGCGGCGGGGTCGGAGACCGTGCCGGTAAGTTGGGGGGTCGGGTCGTTTGTCAGCAGCGGGTCCACCGTGATGGTGAACACCGGGATCGTGATCTGTAGTTCATCCACCGTCGCATCCGCCCCGAGGTTGTTAGCGGCGTCCAGGGCGGTGACGACCACATCAAAAGTCGCCTCGGCAAGCGGGATCGTGATCGTGTTGTCCGCCAGTGTCCAGGTCCCGTCGCCGTTGTTGGTCGCCGTGTGGGTGATGCCGTCGACCGTAACGCTGACGACGGCGTTGGTGTCCTCGTCGATGATCGTGCCGGTGAGCTGGGGCGTCGTGTCGGGTGTCACCAGCGCATCGACGGTCACCACCGGCGCGATAGTATCGATCGTCAACTCGTTGGCGGTGGCGTCGGAGCCTTGGATCCCGCCGACGTTGGTTGCGACGACTGAAACGTCATACGTCGCATCGGCCAGCGCGGGTGTGATCGTGTTATCCGCAAGCGACCAGGTCCCGTTGCCGTTGTTGGTCGCGGCGTAGGAGGTGCCGAAGACGGTCACCTCGACACTCGCCCCGGCGTCCGAGACCGTGCCGGTGAGCGGTGGGGTCGTGTCACTGGTGGTTAGCAGGTTAACACCCACGGTCGGTGGGGTCGTGTCGATGGTCAGTTCGTTGGCCGTGGCATCGACGCCGACATGTGTGCCCGGGTCGGTCGCGGTGGCGAGCACCTCGTAGGTCCCATCGGCAAGCGCGGGCGTGATCGTGTTGTCGGCCAGCGTCCAGGTCCCGTCGCCGTTGTTGGTCGCGGGGTAGGTGGTGCCGAGGACGGTCACCTCGATGGTCGTGAGGGGGTCCAGGTCGATCACCGTTCCGGTGAGCTCAGGCGTCGAATCGCTGGTGGCCAGGGGGTCGACGGTCACGACAGGCGGGATGTCGATCACCAACTCATTGTTGGTGGCATCCGTCCCGACATTCGTAGCCGGGTCGGTCGCGGTGGCGACCACCTCGTAGGTCCCCTCGGCCAGGGCGGGGCCGATCGTGTTGTCCGCGAGCGTCCATGTCCCGTCGCCGTTGTTGGTCGCGGGGTAGTCGGTGCCGTTCACGTTGATGCTGATGGTCGCCAACGGGTCGTTGATCGTGCCGGTGAGCTGGGGGGTCTGGTCGGTGGTATCCAGCGGATCGACCGTGATACTGGGGGCGGTGGTATCGACCGTGAGCTCGAGGGTTGTGGCGTCGGTCCCGATGTGATTGAGGAAGTCGGTGGCGGTGACGACGATTTCGTGATCGCCATCCGATAGCGCCGGCGAGATCGTGCCGGCCGCGAGCGTCCATGTCCCGTCGCCGTTGTTGGTCGCGGGGTAGTTGGTCCCGCCGACGTTGACGCTGACCGTCGTGGTGGGGTCGATGTCTACGACCGTGCCGGTGAGCTGGGGTGAGTCGCTGTTGGTAAGGAGCGCATCAATGGTCACGGCCGGCTCCGCGTTGTCGATCAGCAGCTCGCTGTTGGTCGCGTCGGAGCCGATGTTCCCGGCGGTGTCTGTCGCGGTAGCCTCGACCTCGTAGATGCCGTCGGCCAGGTCCGGTGTGATCGCGCCGGCCGCGAGCGTCCATGTCCCGTCGCCGTTGTTGGTCGCGGCGTAGGCGGTACCGTCAACGGTAACTTCTATCGTGGTCGCCGGGTCGCGGTCCACGACCGTGCCGGTGATCTGTGGCGATCGTCCCTCGTCGGCAAGCATGTCGACGGTCACGACCGGGGCGGTCGTGTCTTCCAATTGGATCACGATCAGCGTGGCCGCGCCCTGGGTGAAGGTGGTGTGCTGATCGCCGTTGATGACCTGTGAGCCGGTCTGCGTCCACCCCGGACCGGTATTGACCGTGCCATCGACCTGGTGGATCACGGTCAGCGTGTTGGTCGTGCCCGAGAGGTTCAGCACCTCCTGGAGGTTAAGTGTTACGGTGTTCTCGCCGCTGCTGATGTCGAGGGTCTCGATCCCGGTGATCCGGCTGTCGGCGATCGTGGTCAGGTCGAGTGTGATGCCCGTGCCTGTCACCATCAGGGTGTCACTGCCCGAGCCACCGGCGATCCGCCGAAAGGCCGTATCGGTCACGCGCAGATCATCGTCGCCCGCCCCACCGCGGAGCACATCCAGCCCGCCGTTGCCGATGAGGATGTCCGCCCCCCGCCCGCCGACCATCACGTCGTCGCCGACGGTGCCCAGCAGGTTATCCGTCAGGGCCGTGCCCAGGTGGGTGACGGCATTGGAGAAGTCGCCGCCAAAGACCAGGTAGCTCTGCCCGGACGCGTCGCCGTTGGGATCGGCCAGGAACGCGCCGATGATCATGTCATCGAACCCGTCACCGTCCACATCGCCCGCCGAGCGTGCGGAGAGGCCTGATCTGTCCTGCGCCACGATCCCGTTGAGAACAAAGCCGTCCGCGCCTGATAGCGTCGAGAGGTTCATGGACGCGGGCATCGCAGCCGTACGCCCCAGGACCAGGAAGGTCTCGCCCGATCGGCTGCCGTTGGGGCTCGCCAGGTTGGCGCCGATCAGCAGATCGTCCAGCCCGTCGCCGTTGACGTCGCCCGCGGCGCTGACGCCGATACCCGCGTTGTCGCCGGTGTCGGTCCCGTTCAAGGCGAAGCCGTTTGCACCGTTGAGTGTCGAAAGACTGATCGAGGCGGTGAACGGGCCGGCGTGGCCGAGTACGACATAGCCAACGCCAGGAGCCGCAACCGTACCGTCGGCTGTCGTAGCGCCGATCAGCAGGTCGCTGAACCCGTCGCCGTTGAAGTCGCCGGCGGAACTGACCGCCCGACCGGCGTTGTCCAGGGACGACGCCCCGTTGATCGCAAAGCCGTCCGTGCCGTTAAGCGTCGACGCGTTCAGACTCGCGCCGAATCCGCTTGTCTTGCCGAACACGACGAAGGCAGCGCCGGAGTCCGCGCCGTTGGGGTCGTCCTGGAACGCCCCGACGATCAGGTCGCCCAGCCCGTCGCCGTTGACATCCCCCGCGGTGTTGACGGAGATGCCCAACTGGTCATCCGCGGAGACGCCGTTGACGACAAACCCGTTTGCGCCGTTGAGGGTGGTCAGGTCGAAGCTCGATCCGAACCCGCCGTTTTGCCCAAACACCACATACGCGGCGCCCGAAGCCGCGCCGTTAGGTGACGCCAGCGAAGCGCCGAGGATCATGTCGTCGATGCCGTCGCCGTTGACATCGCCCGCACCTCTGACCGAGAAGCCAAGACGATCGCCCGCGCTGACGCCGTTGATGGTGAATCCGTCTGTCCCGTTAAGCGCGGACAACTCCAGACTGGAGGCGAACCCGCCGGCCTTGCCGAAGACCACGTGCGCTTGCCCGGACTCCACGCCGTTGGGTGACGCCAGGAACGAACCGATCAACAGGTCGTCGAACCCGTCATCGTTGACATCGCCCGCGCCGCTGACCGAACGCCCGGACAAGCCGCCGCCTGCGATGCCGTTGACCACGAACCCGTTGGAGCCGCTGAGGGTGGACAGCTCAAAGGTCTCAAAGAACCCACCGGGCTGGCCGAAGACGACGTAGCTCGCGCCCGAGTCAACACCGTTGGTTGCGTCCCGAAACGCGCCGATGATCATATCGTCCAGACCGTCGCCGTTGATGTCCCCCGCAGAGCTGACGGAGACGCCCGAACGGTCATCCAGCGAGACCCCGTTGATCACGACCCCGGCCGACCCATCGCCGCCGTTGATGCCCAGCAAGCTCGACAATTCGAAAATAGGCGCAGCGGAAAGCAAGGTGCGCTGCTCGAGCGCTTCCAGGCCGGCTCGCAGGCTCAGCGCACGCTCAGCGCTGAGGCCATAACGCCTAAGCCAACGCCGCTGTGCGCGCTTGCTGGAAAATCGCTGTCTGGCCCGTCTGGTCCCCGCAGTTGAATCGCTCATGGATCTCTCTCCCGTCTCTTCTTTTTCTAGCCCCAGAAATTGCCCCACGAAATAACACCGAGCACAGGCCCTTATGCAGCCTCCACAAAACGGTATGACCGTCACGTGAAGCACCTGTATGTCTATACCCTGCTGGCGAAGCCTATCCACCTGCCACACATACACCGACCGCCTGCATAAGTTCCGTAAGTATACCACGCCTAGGCTGTAAGCAACCCTTTTGCATTAATTGCAGGCTGATTAAAAATGCCTGAAATCAGCCCCTAAACAGGCCCCGGACCCGCTTAGCCTTACCCAGTTTCGCTAATCGAAATAACACGGCTGGTCCGGTCGGTTTTCAGCCCCTGCACCACCACAGAAAAAGGATCACCGGAAGGCACGCACTGACGGAAGATGCCGCAGTGGTGTTGAGCACAGATCGTTTGATGGCCGTGGCCGCCTAGGGGTTTTCCCTGATTGGCTTGGGGAGGTCGAATTGCAGGATGCCCTTCTTAGGCCCGCACGGCCTGCAGATATAGGTCCGTCCTCGCAGGGGTCGGCGGAAGCGCCTGTGAGCGGAACCGCAAGCTGGGCAGGTGGCGTGCCAGCGGCCTTTGGGCATGACGGCTTCGCGGTCGAGTCGTTCGGGGCGTGCGCCGATCCGTTTGCAGACCGCGCGCCAGGCGCGGCCGTGGCCTGCCTTGGGACCGGCAAGCGCGTGGGCGATCTCGTGTAAAATGGTGTCACGCACGGCGGGCTCATTGTTGCGGGCGACAAAATGCCCGGACAACTCGATCCGCCTGCGGTCAAAGTCGCACATCCCCAGCGTGCGCTTGCCTCGGTTATAGACAAAGACCCAACCGGCCAGCTTGTGCTCGGCCATGAGGGACTTAGCGAGGTTGGCGGCGTCGTGGTAGTCCATTGCCAACAACCATCTTAACCCAAACAACATCATAGGCGGGCGACGTGGTCGGACCTATGACACGTCGGCTGAGAAACCTCATATATCACCGAAGCCCACGTTGTAGCAACGTGGGCTTCGTGGGGGACCTAATTGTTAGATCGTCGCGGCGGTATCAGCCCTTGTTCCAGAAGGCCGAGCCGTAGACCGCATTTTCGCCGAGCTCTTCGGCGATGCGGATCAGCTGGTTGTATTTGGCGTTGCGGTCGGATCGGCAAGGTGCGCCGGTCTTGATCTGGCCGCAGTTGGTGGCGACGGCGATGTCGGCGATGGTCGCGTCTTCGGTCTCGCCCGAGCGGTGGCTGAGCACGGCCGAGTAGCCGTTGCGCACCGCCAGGTTCACCGCGTCGAAGGTTTCGCTGAGCGTGCCGATCTGGTTGACCTTGACGAGGATCGAGTTGGCGGTGTCCGAGTCGATGCCCCGCTTAAGAAAGTCCTTGTTGGTGACAAAGAGGTCGTCGCCGACGAGCTGAACCTTCTTGCCGAGCTTCTCGGTGAGCTTCTTCCAGCCGTCCCAGTCGTTCTCAGCCAGGCCGTCTTCGATCGAGCGGATCGGGTACTTGTCGCACCAGTCGGCCCAGATGGCGATCATGTCGTCGGCCGAGATGACCTCGCCGGGGTTGGAGCTGAAGAAGCAGTAGCCTTCTTTGCCGAGTTTTTCGGCTTCGTTCCAGAGCTCGCTGGTCGCGGGATCCAGCGCGACGAAGATCTGTTCGCCGAACTTGTACCCGGCCTTGTCAACGGCCTCTTCGATGACCTTCAGCGCCTCTTCGTTGGATTTGAGGTTCGGGGCGAAGCCGCCTTCGTCACCGACTGCGGTGGACAGGCCCTGTTTCTTGAGCACGCCCTTCAGTGCGTGGTAGATCTCGACACCGGCGCGGAACGCTTCGCCGAACTCATCGAAGCCCCATGGTTGGATCATGAACTCCTGGAAGTCGACGGTGTTGTCCGCGTGCTTGCCGCCGTTGAGGATGTTCATCATCGGGACGGGCAGGACCTTGGCGTGGGCCCCGCCGAGGTAGCGGTACAAGGGAAGTCCCGAGCTCTCAGCGCCGGCGTGGGCGACAGCCATGGACACGCCGAGGATCGCGTTGGCGCCGAGGTTGGCCTTGTTCTTCGTGCCGTCAAGCTCGATCATCAGCCCGTCGATGTATTCCTGATCGCGTGCGTCCTGGCCGATCAACTCCGGGGCGATCTCGTTGTTGACGTTGTCGACGGCCTTCTGGACGCTCTTGCCTAGGTAGAAGCTGTCGTCCCCGTCACGCAGTTCGCAGGCTTCGTTCTCGCCGGTGCTTGCGCCGGAGGGGACCATGGCCCGGCCGACGGTGCCGTCGGCGAGGTGGGCTTCGACCTCAACGGTGGGGTTGCCGCGTGAGTCCAGGACCTGCCGGCCGTGGATGATCTCGATCTCAAAGCTCATGGGATGCCTCGTAGGGTATGTGGGGTAAGTGTGATCGGCTGACCTGAGTGTCGATCAGCGGGGGGGCGAGTGTAGCAGAGCGTCGCGCAGTGACCAAGCCCGTGGCCGGCCGTGCAGGCCTGGCTTTTTAGGTGGGCTGGGTTGTTAGACTTGGGCGCCTGTTGGCGTCAGAAGGACTTGCGGACGTTGACGCTTCGGCCGACACGGCGCTTGCGGTTGACAAGGGTACGGCCGCTCTTGGTCCGCATCCTTGCGCGGAACCCGAACTTGCGGGCACGCTTGATCAAGCTGCGTCGTTTGGGGTAATGGGTGGACATCGCCTGGGCTCCTGCAATCCTGTCGTGCGTGCGGCTGGCCGCCTGTCACGCCGGTTATTTGATCTCGAACAACACCGGGATATACGCGGTATTGCCCCGGTTGTCGCTCGCCCGCAGTGTCAGGACGTGCGGGCCCGGGGAAAGATCGGGGATCGTAACCTCCCAGCTTTCCTGTGTCGAATCGAAGATCAGGTCGCCGGGGAGGATCGGGTGATACGCCTGATCGGAGTCCAGCACGTAGGCCAGGGCCCTGATCGGGGACCAGTTGTCGATCGCTTGGCCGGAAACCTTGATTTCACGTCCATTTACGGCGTGATCGGAGGTGATCGTCGGCGGCGAGTTGTCGATCAGGATCGGGCTGGCGCGTCGGGTGGCGGTCATGGCCATGTCGCCCGGGTTATCAGGCCGATCGTCGGCGGTGACCTGCACGATGTACCGCCCATCGGGCACACGCCGGGTCTGCCACTCGTAGGTCGTTTCGGTCAGGTCCTCGGCGATCAGCAAAAACTTGTCAGACCCCGCCGGCTGATACCTGAGCTTATAAATAAGCGGGTCCTGGTTGTCGTCGGCGGCCTCCCATTCGATGTTCATCGTGGTCGGGTTGGGGGCGTCCTCCTCGGCCTCTTCGGGATAAGCGGCGGTGATCGTGGTGATAATCGGCTTGAGGTTTGGCGTGACGTAGGCGGCCTCGACCCGGTCGATCACGGGGCTCTGGTTGTCGTGGCCGGTGAGTGTCAGGCGGTATTGCAGGAACCTGGCCGGCGGCGACTGAACGGTGACCAGCTTGGGCTGCAAGGCGGGGAGCTTGGGGTCGGGCATCAGGGCCTGGGCGTCAGACCACTTTGACCACGCGGCCTGCTCGGGGTCCTGAACGTTGCCGCTGCGCGTCTCGACTGTCATCGAGCAGCCTTGGGGGATGTCGGCGGTGATGCTCAAAGCGCCAAAGAGGCTGATCTGTGCCGCGTCCAGTGACGGGCTGGTGTAGACCCCACGCAGGGCATAGCTGCTACCGAGGCTGACAAGCTGCGCCGGGTTGGCGGTTCCCAGCAAGGTTGCGCCGTCCGGGGCGATCATCATGGCGGGGATCTGCTCGGCGTCGAGGTTGACCAGGACGGCGGTCTCGCGTGTCTGCGGATCGATGACGAAGACCTGCCCCTCGTTGCCGGTCGCCGCCAGGAGTTTGCCGTCGGCCTGGACCAGCTTGAGGATCATGGCCGAATCGCGGAAGACCTCGTGGACAAAGCCCTGGCTGTCGATGCGGTATACGGCGTTGCCTTCTTTCTCCGACGCGGGGGCGCTGACCGGCCTGGATCGACTGCCGGTGGATGACGTGCTTCGGCCGCCGCCTGCGCCCATCGCCGCGCCGGCCTGCATCGAGCCGGACTTGCGCGCCTGGCGCAAACGGTCACGGATCAACTCACGCAAGCGGTCATACTGCTCGGCGGTCGGCTCGGTCTCGGCTGTGGCGTCCCCCCCGCCGGGCTCTTCCGCCTCGGCCTCCGCGTCATCGGCCGGATCGTCGCCGGTATCCTCATCCGTCGCCGGCTCGTCGGGTTCGCTTGCTTGATCCTCATCCATCGGCTCGGGTTCGGGCTGCACGCCAGGGACCTCGCCGGGTTCGTCTTCATCGGATGCCGGGTCTTCGTCCGGCTGGCTCTCGGCTGGCCGGCCCGATTCATCGCTGACCGCCTCTTCCAGCCGCCCGGGACGCGCCTGCTCGGCGTCGGCGGTCCCGACATAGATAGACCCGTCAGCGGCAACCAGCAGGGCGCCGATCTCCGGCTCGGGGGCGTCGAACATGGCGAACCCCTGATACGCGCCGTCTTCACCAGCCTCTATACGGAAGACCAGCCCGTCCTCATCGGTCCCGGCGCAGATCCGTCCCTGTGCATCCAATGCCAGGCAGAGGATGTTCGCCTGCGAAGCGTCAAGCAGTTCGGTGATCTGTGGGTCGTCGCCGGGCTGAACCAGCAGGATCTTGCCCTCGATCCCCGTGGCGACGATGACCGCCGGCCCGTCAAACATCCCAGACGCAGGCGTCAGGACATCCCAGACATAACGGACTTCCGGCAATTCGGCGAGTGTTTTCAGCTCATCGCCTTCGAGTACCGCCAATCGGCTTTGTTCGCCGCTGATCCCGACCAGGAGCTTGCCATCGAACTCGCCGAGCGCAAAGACCTGCTCCTCGGGCAGATCGGCGACCTCGACGACGGTTTCACCGTCGCGCCGAAGCAGCTTGCCCTTGGGTCCGACGGCCAGATAAACCTCGCCGCCCGGCAGTTGATGGATGTCATAGACCGCGCTGACCTGCTTGGGCATCTCCCCGAGTGTCTGGGTGTCGGTAGCGAGCTTGATGTCCCCGAGGCTGGTGACGACCGTGCCGTCGGTCTCGCCGGGCTCGAAGTCCGCTTCCGTGGAGTGGGCCCAGCGCTGCGGCTGGATCGCTTGCGCGGGCACGGTCAACAGCCACGCAGGGCCGGCGGCGAACAGCAGGCAAAGCAGCGGGCGAGCAATCTTGTACATACCGGGTCCTTCTGTGCTAAATCGTCCTTACAGCGGACGGCTGAGGCTGGCTAGGGTTTGCGGACACTGAGGGTGAAACTCACTTCGCCATTGATCACGGCATCTGAGTCAAAGACCTTGTCGACGAGCCGGGGATAAGGCATCACATCGGTCCGGGTCGGTGACTGGAGGATCGCCCGTTGGCTGGACGGCAGCTTGGGCATCTCGGTCCGGCCGACCGCCAGGCCCTGTTCAGGCAGTTGGAGCGTGATGTAGATCGCATCCGACCGGTAGGAATACATCTCCTGAAGAAACCGCGTCAGGTCGTCGATATTTTCGGTCACCATCAGTTGCGGCGATGACATCAGCTTCAGCATCGTGTAGCTGTTCGAACCGCTGACGGTCAGGGGGTAATCGCCCTCATCCAGATCGTCTGGGACTAGCAGTTCGATCCGGCGCAGCTCGGTCGGCCCGGCGTAGTGTTGGATCTCGAGGTTGACGGCGACGGTCTCGCCGGGCGCCACCTCCGCGCGGTCGAGCCTGCCGCCGAGGATCGTACCCATCCGGTTGCCGTCCTCGATGTCAACGGTGACCTTGACCGACTCGATCTCGAGCGATTCGTAGGGGTTCTGCACCATCACGCCGACGATGGGCAGGATCCCCATCACCAGGCCCACGGACGAGCCGCCGGCTTCGAGGCTGTCTAGCTCGATCACCCGGCCGCCTGTGAACCGCAACTCGGCGCGGACACGGGCGGTATTCTCAAGGGGCATGGCGTGGACGGCTTCGATGCTGTTGTAGGTCACGATCGCGGTGAGCATGGCCCCGAGCATCGGGTTGTTGACGACGTGGTACTGGTATTGGCGCGTGTCCTGGCCGAGCATATTGACGGTGACATCGACCGGCGCTGTGGTGTAGCGCTTCTCGGCGATCCCGGCCACGGCCGCGCTCTCGTCGCGGACCAGCGTGCCCTGAGTCAGCAGGCTGCCGCCGAGCTTGAAGCTGATCGACCGCAGGGGCACGATGAAATGCACATACCCGGTCGCCATGGGCACGGCCGAGTCACCCAGCCCGAACATCGGGTGGCCAAAACCCAGCACCGCGCCGCTGGGCAGCACGTCGGTGACGGTCCCGGCGGCGCTGAGGTCCAGGTCGCCATACGCAAGCGGTACCGCCAGCACACTGCCGGGCTCTAAGGCGGTGGATTCGACGTCAATGCCGTGCGGGGGCTCACCGGCGATCGGCGAGGCCTGGGGCGCAACCGCGAGGATACCCATCGGCTCAAGCAGCGGCCCGAACACCTGCGCCGCGCGGGGGGAACTCAGCGACATCGGCAGCAGCAGCGGCCGGGCTTGTACCCCGTCTCGCGGGCCGGACACCAAGCCGTTGCCTGACGTGGCACGCCTGGAGGTCCCGGTCACGGTTGTCTGCCCGATCGCACGCTGCATCCGCTGGCGGATCATTTCCAGACGTACCCGATTCACCGCCGACGAAGACCCGCCGTCGACCGACAAATGTTCCAGGCCCTTAAGCAGCTCAATCACCGAGTTCGTAGAGCCCCGTGCCCCGGCGGCCTGATCCGCATCCGCGTCCTTGATGCGGGTCGCCGACTCGCGCATGTAGCCGATCGGCTGCACACCGACCAGGCATTGCTGGGAATTGGAGAAGCCAAACGCGAAAGCCCCGATCAGCTTGCCGCCTTGGCCTAACTCGTGCGCCTCGCCCTCGCCCCACAAGAAGATCGGCGAGCCGGACATCCCCTGCACCGGCCCGGACTCGACCATCCTCGGGTCGTCGCAGCGGATCCATATCACGCTGTGCTTTGGCGACGAGTTGGGGACGACGCTGATGACTTCGACGTTAAACGGCTCGATCCGCGTGCCCTGGAACACGGTCAGGCCGTAGCCTTTCATACCGATCCGAACGTCTTGCGGAGACAGCACGGGCGTCGGTTCATCAGGGACAAGAACGCCCTGCGCCTCGGCGCTTGCAGCGGCGGCAAAGCCGAACCCGCAAACGACGAGCACAATCAGGTACTTACGGCAGGGATCTAGGATCATAAGTAGTGAAGCGTACTCTTGTAAAAGCCCATTGACAAGCTGCGCCCGCGGGTTGATACTATATTGATACTATATTTGGTAACCGCTGACGCAGCGGCTCGCTGGCAGGACCAGGGCAGCCGCCGCGGCACCGGATGGCATGGGATGCACGAGGGCTGCTCCCATGAGAGCAGTAACGTTACGCCATCTGAAGCCGAACCCATGGTTGAAAAAGCCGCAGAAGTTCTGGGCTACCGGTTCAAGGACAAATCGCTCCTGACCGAGGCCCTGACCCACGCTTCCAGCGCGGGCGACCGTCTCGAGAGCAACGAGCGGATGGAGTTCCTCGGGGACGCGATCCTGGGGTTCGTGGTCTGCGAGTACCTGTGTAACGCCTACCCCGACCTGCTGGAAGGCGACCTGACCAAGATCAAAAGTGCCGTGGTAAGCCGGCGTGTCTGCGCTCAGATCAGCCTGGCCAACAACATGACCGAGATGCTGAACCTGGGCAAGGGGATGGCGGGTCGGCCTGAGATCCCAAGCAGCGTCTCCGCCGCGGTACTGGAATCGCTGATCGCCGCGATCTACCTGGACGGGGGGATCAACCACGCCCGTGACTTCATCCTCCGGCACATGGTCCCGTTCATCAAAGAGGCGGCCGAGTCCGCCCACCAGCAGAACTTCAAGAGCGTCCTGCAGCAGTACGCCCAGCGGAGGCTGCCGACCAACCCGGTCTATGTCTTGCTTGACGAGAAGGGCCCGGACCACTCCAAGTGTTTTGAGGTCTGCGTGGAAGTCGACGGCCGGCGGTGTCCCTCGGCCTGGGCCAACGCCAAGAAGGAGGCCGAGCAATCCGCCGCCCTCAACGCCCTCCAGGAGCTGGGCCTGGCCGAAACCCTCGACAACGGCCGGGTCGTCCTCCGCGAAGACCTGGTGCCCAAGCCCAACCGGCGCGAGCCCAACAGCGACTAAAACGGTGGCGACAGCCTACCGACGCCGATATCCGGGGCCCGGCAAGGCCATAGATCGGGTAGAAGACGGTCCCGCGACCGCAGGCCACGGGCATTGAGGGTTGAGGGCGGATTGCTTGACGCTGGCGCGGATCAGCGATAGATTGCTGTGATTACCAGACTTGTATTTAATGGAGTCTATTCCATGTCGGGAACGCAACGATTGTTGTTGGGTCTGTGGCTGTTGCTGTTGACCGCTTGGCCCGGTTCGTTGTCCGCTCAGGAGCAGGACCCCGCTGCGCTGTGGGAGGACTTTAACCACTACGTGCTGATCGCCAAGCCGGACCTGGCGTTGGCGACAGGCCAGACGCTGCTGGACCAGGCGGACAACCAGACGCTGCTGGCGACGGTTGAGTCCAGCGACCGCAAGGCGTGGCAGAACGTGCTGGCGCGGGCGTCAAAGATGGGCGCCGCCGACCCTCAGCACGCCTCGCTGGTTGATATCGCCAAGCAGTTGGACCAACGCATCCAGGCTGCGCGGGTCGAGTTAAGCCGTAACGCCGACCGCATCCAGTCGGACATCGCGTTATTGGCAGAGGGCCAGCGCGCCTACCGCAACGCCGTACAGCGGCTGGGCTCGGCCGGGCAGTACGCCGCGCCGCAGTTGCTTGCCGCCTTGCTGGACGCAGACCAGTCCCGGCTGCACCCCTACATCCTCTCGGCGATGGTGACCATCGGCCAGCCCCTGGTTGCGCCGCTGGCCGAGGCGCTGCCCCAGCTTGAGCCGGCGTCGATGAGCCAGATCGCACAGGTCCTATCGGAGATCGGCTATCCCCAGGCGCTCCCGGCTTTGAAGCAGGTCCTGGAATCCTCCACGGTTGACCCGGACGCGCGCCATGCGGTGCAGTCGGCGTACAGCGAGTTGTTGGTCTCCACCAGGCAGCAGACCGACCTGGTCGCCGCTCAATGGCATTTGCAGTTGGGCCAAACCCAGTACACCACCGCGACAGCTCAAGGCGACCAGTTGCCGGGCTACGACAGTTCCATCAACGCCGGGCTGGTCTGGGCCTACGGGCCTAGGATCGGGTTGGTCCCCGTGGTGGTCCCCGGCGAGGTCTTCGGCGACGTGCTGGCGATGCGTTCGGCCAAACGGGCCCTGGAACTCAACGACAGCCTGGACGCGGCCCTGAGCCTGTATCTCATGGCTAACCTGCGTCGAGAAAACCGCCTGCCAGAGGATACCATCGACCCCAGCTACCCAAGCGACCTCGAGCCCGCCGGATTTTACGCGATGCTCGCAGGGCCAGACCGTCTGCACGACGTATTGAGTCGGGCGATCGCCGACGGCGACGCCGAGTTGGCGCTGGATGCGATTGAGGCGTTGTCCGCCACCGCCGGGACCGATGCCCTGGTCAACCGCGGCGCGGCCCGCCAACCGCTGCTGGGCGCGTTGTCGTACCCGGATCGCCGTGTGCGTTTCATGGCCGCCCAGGCCCTGACCCGTGTCAGACCCAGCGAGACCTTCCCCGGCGCCCACCGCGTGACCGCCGTCCTCGCCGAGGCCGTGCGTCAAAGTGATGCCCGCTACGCCCTGGTGCTCAGCGACGATCCTGAAACGATCAACAACCTGCTGGCGGTGCTCGGCGAGCTTGGATATGAGGCGTTCGGCGGGTTATCGATGGCCGAGGTCAGCGAAGACCTGAACCTCGTGCCCGGCGTGGACCTGATCGTCACGGCGATCGACACCGAGTCGGTCCTGCGGGTCCACCACGACACCGCCAACGACTACAAGACCGGGGCCGTGCCGATCCTCGCATTGGTATCCCTGGAACAGCAGATCCGGCTGCGCGATGCCCTGGGCGACAACACCCGTGTCAGCTGGGCGATTCACAGCGAGGACACGCAGGAACTGCGGTCAGCGGTCCAGGCCGCGGCTTCATCATTCGTCGGCGAACCGATCAGCGCAAGCCAGGGCACCCAGTTCGCTTTGACTTCGCTGAAACTGCTGCGTGAGGTCGCCATCGATAGCGGCGTGTTCAACGTCGCACAGGCCCAGCCGGCACTGGTCCAGGCCCTGGGTGACGAACGTAACGAGATCGTGGTCGCCGCCGCAGCCGTGCTGTCGTTGATCGATGACAGCGAGGCGCAACAGGCCCTGGCAAACACCGCCCTCGACAATACCGGCGAACTGCAATTGTCGCTGCTGGGGAGCCTGGCTGAATCGGCGACCTACTTCGGCAACCACCTGCGGACCGACCAGACCGACCGGCTGCTGGAGCTGGTGAATGCCGGTTCGGGTGACCTGGCGATCGCTGCGGCGAGGGCCCACGGTGCCCTGTCGCTGCCGACGTCTAACGCCGTGAGGCTCTTGACCCAGTAGCCCGTAACCGCTTGAATGTTTGACTTATCCAGGCCCACGTTCTTAGAGCGTGGGCCTGTTTTTTTTGAGCAGCGTTACCGTGTTCGTCGCGTTGTGCAAAGAGGTTAGGCTGTGCGGCTACGCCCGGCACGCGCGCAAAACAAAGCCCACGGTGTTTAGGCCGTGGGCTTGGTCGTTGGCGTGGGCTGTAAGCCGAGTTTTGTTCCCACGGACAAGCCGTGGGGGCGACCATTTCTCTAGGCCCGCCGTTGCCGACGGGCTCAAGCGACCTACCCGCGGCGCGGCCTTTCGGCCATGGCCGGACCAGCCATTGCGGTTGCCCGCACGCCACTGCTTGGTCTTGCACGCGGTGGGGTTTGCCATGCCCGGCCTGTCACCAGACCGGCGGTGCGCTCTTACCGCACCATTTCAACCTTACCTGTGACCGGCAAGCCGGCCCATCGGCGGTATGTTTTCTGTGGCACTTTCCCGCACCCGGGGGTCAACCCGGGCGGGTGGGTGTTACCCACCACCGTGTCCTGCCGTGCTCGGACTTTCCTCGTCGGGCCAAAGACCCGCCGCGGCCGCCCGTCCACGCCAACCGGTATAGAATACCCGTCATGGCCTCGCTCGTCACGGTTGCCCCCGGCACGCAGGCCTGCCGTTTAGCGACGGAACGCAGATCCGCGCGTTGGGCCAGCCGGTCAGGTTCCCCGAGTATGGGGATATCTCCGTGGTTGAACGCACGAGGCGCAATCGGCAGACGTATATGGCCCCGCGGCGCGGTGCTCAATCATCTCGCCGGGCAACCGTGGTATCTTCTGTGTATGGCCGCACGCAGTTTATCCCCCGAGGTAACGATCTGGTCCGACGCCCGGCACGCTCCCCTGGCCGGTCAACTGATGGACCTGATGGGCTCGGGGCTCAAGCCCATCGGCGTGGGAGGGGCGCGCGTCGCCGAGGTCAACCAGTTGGCCAAGGAGCTTGGATGCGACAAGCAAGACGATTTGCGTAAGCTTCTGGTCGATCACCCCGCGTCGTTTCTGCTATTGATGACCCTGGAGGGCGCGACCCACGATGACCTTCACGCAGCGGTCAGCCAGGGGACGACGGTTCTGACCCTCGAGCCGCTGGCCGCCGACCTGCAGGAGCTCTCGGCGTCGATGCGCCTGGGCGTCACGCCGACGGGCAACATTCAGGACACCACCGGACGCATCGTGTTCGTCCCGGCGTTTGGCCAGTCGCCTGGCTTCCTCAGCGCGGCCGACCCCTACGAGCTGCTGGGCGACCGGCGGATGGTCAGCCTCACCAGCCACGGCCGGCCCGAACACGGCTCGCTGCACGCCCGGTTGTACGACGCGTGGCTGACGGTTTTGTCTTTCACCGAGTTGCCCGAGACGGTCGACGCCTCCCTGGTCAGCCCGCTGTCACAGCCGCCCGAGCAGTTGCGGTCGCTTAGCGGGAGCCTGGCCGCCCACGCACGCATGCCCGGGTCCAACGCGGCTGTGCTGGAAATCACCGATAACGCCGGCCACACCGACCGGGCTGTGCGTGTGCAGGGCGACCAGGCGGTGCTCAGCGTCAGCGACACCCGATATGCCCTGACCAACCCCAACGGCGAGGTGCTGGACCAGGCGGACCAGCAGGCGGGCCCCGATGGGTTTGCCGATATGCTCGCCGCTCAGTGGCGCAAGATCCTGGACCGGCCCAACCTTACCGGCCCGATTACACACTCCCAGCAGGCGGCTGACGCGATGGCATGCTGCCTGGCATGTCTGTTGAGTATCCGCACAGGCCAACCCGAGAGCCCCGCCAAGCTGCTGAAAATCAACCGCTGAGCCAGCCGCCTCAGACCCGACCTGGGGCCGTGGACCTGCGCCTGCGTCTGGGCCGTTTGACAGCCCCCCTATCCGCCTTACACTTGTGGTGACTTTTCGGCAGAGCCGACCGTGACGAGGCCAAAAGCCCAGGCACGGACAACAGAAGGGATGGACACTGTGGCCGACCGGCGGCCCGCCCCTTCAAGCTCGTTGGAAAAGGCCGGACACCCCTTCCTGAGGCCGCCAGCCGGCGGTTTCACACGAGGGTCGCCGAGCCCAACCGGCTGGTGCAGACCACTTGGCCCGTAGTGTAATGGCAACACCCCAGTTTTTGGTACTGGTATTCAAGGTTCGAATCCTTGCGGGCCAGTTCTTTTTTCAACGCCGCTGCCGACAGGCAGTCATACGAGGTTGAACGTGACTGAATCGATCCGTAACACAACCGATCCGGGGCCGCGAGCGCCACAGGCGGTCATCATGGCTGCGGGCAAGGGCGTGCGGATGGGCCCGGGCGATCTGCCCAAGGTGCTGTATCCCGTGGCGGACAAGCCGATGCTCTGGTGGGTGGTCAAGGCCTGCCAGGACGCGGGCGTGAGCCGGTGCGTGATCGTCGTAGGCTACATGGCCGACGAGGTGAAACGTGCGATGGCGGGCGTGGAAGGCTGTGAGTTCGTCGAGCAGACCCAGCAGTTGGGCACGGCCAACGCGGTCCAGGTGACCCAGCCGCTATTTGAAAACCAGCCCCCCACCGACCTGTTCGTCCTCGCCGGGGACGGGCCGCTGATCCGGCCCAAGACCCTGGGGCGGCTGCTTGAGGTCCACCGGCGCCGCAAAGCCTCGGCGACCCTCGCCACCAGCATCATCGACGACCCCACAGGGTACGGACGGATCATCCGAAGCGCCGACAACTCGCTCAAGCAGATCGTCGAGCACAAGGACGCGACCGCTGAGCAATTGCAGATCAAGGAAGTCAACCCCAGCTACTACTGTTTCGCCGGCGAAGCGATGTTCGCGGCGCTGGCGGATGTCAAGAGCCACAACAAGCATGGCGAGTACTACATCACAGACGTGCCCACGATCCTTAAGGCTCAAGGCCGGGGGGTCGAGGTCGTCGAGGCGGTGCCGGCCCAGGACGTGCTGAGCATCAACACCCCCCAGCAACTGGAGCAGGTCGACGCGATCCTCCGCGAGCGCCTGAGCCGAGAATCCGTACAGGTGGCAAGCCCATGAGCAAAGCCGACAAGGACAGCCTGAAAATCTTCTGCGGCCGGGCCAGCCGTGCGCTGGGCGAGTCGATCTGCCGACACCTGGACCTGCCGATGGGCCAGGGGCACACCGACATGTTCCCCGACGGGGAGATCCTCGTGAAGATCGAGGAGGACGTGCGGGGGCGCGACTGTTTTGTCGTGCAATCGACCTGTCACCCCGTCAACGCCAACCTGATGGAGCTGTTGATCTACATCGACTGCCTGAAGCGCGCCAGCGCCCGGCAGATCACCGCGGTGATCCCCTACTTCGGGTACGCCCGCCAGGACCGCAAAGACGAGGGACGCACGCCGATCACCGCCAAGCTGGTGGCGAACCTGATCACCTCCGCCGGCGCCGACCGTGTGCTGACGATGGACCTGCACGCTGCGCAGATCCAGGGGTTCTTCGACATCCCCGTCGACCACATGTCCGCCGCGCCGGTCGTCCTCAAGTACGTCCAGAAGCTGCGTAAGAAGGTCGGGCCGATGTGCCTGGTCAGCCCGGACGTCGGGAACGTCAAGACCGCCAGCGCCTACGCCACCGCGCTGGGCGATGAGCTCGCCATCATCGACAAACGCCGTGTCAGCGGCACCGAAGTCGTGTCCGCGAATATCATCGGCGACGTCAAGGACAAAACCGTCCTGATGGTCGATGACATGATCTCTACCGCCGGGACGATCTGCGAGGCCGCCAAGCTCGTCACCCAGCAGGGCGCACGCGACGTGATCGCCGCCTGCACCCACCCGGTCCTGGTCGGGCTGGCCATGGAAAGGCTCCATGAAGCCCCGATCAGCAAGGTCATTGTCACCGACTCCATCCCCTGCGGGTCCAGGTGCGCCCCGATACAGGACAAGCTCGTTGAGTTGTCCGTCGCGCAGCTGCTCGGCGAGGCCATGCACCGAATCCACCACAACATGTCGCTGTCAAGCCTGTTCAGGACCAACGGCGGCAGCAAACGATAAACACAACGATTGAAATCAACCATACCAAGGGCAAGAAGCCAGATACGGAGAAGTCAACCATGAGCACAGCCACCCAACCCAAGATCCAGGCCGAGGTCCGTGACCGCACGGGCACCCGGTACGCCGCACGCATCCGCAGTCAGGGCAAGCTGCCCGCGGTGATCTACGGCCATAAGAAAGACCCCGTCCACGTCGCCACTGACGCAAAGGCCCTGGTCGATTTGCTGCACAACAACGCCCACTTGATCGAGGTCGAGGTCGCCGGAAAGACCGAGCCCTGTCTGGTCAAGGACATCCAGTGGAACCATCTGGGTTCGAAGATTATCCACATCGATTTCGCTCGGGTCGACCTGACCGAAGAGGTGGCTGTGGAACTGGAGGTCGAGCTGATCGGCTTGGCGGCCGGGCTGAAGGAGGTCGGGGCTGTCCTGGATCAGAGCACCAACAAGATCCAGGTCAAGTGCCGCGCCGATGCGATCCCCGAGAAGCTCACCCACGACGTCAGCGAGATGGGCGTGGGCGATTCACTGTTGGTTTCGGGCCTGACCCTGCCCGCCGGGATGACCGCGGTCAGCGACCCGGACACCCTGATCGCACACCTGAGCGTCACCAAGGTCGAGGTCGAAGAAGAAGAAGAGGTCGCCGCCGAGGGCGCCGACGAGCCGGCAGTCATCGGCAAGGCCGAGGGCGAGGGCGAAGACAAGGCCGAGGGCGAGGACAAGTAATCCCACGGTGGATGGCGGATTGTGGATGGCGGTCCCTTTGTGGATCACATCCCATCCCTCAGCCCCCGGCTTTGCCGGGGGATAGTCCGGTCGCGCAACGATCCCCCGGCAAAGCCGGAGGCTATGGGGGTGGGTTACCGCCGAGGCGTCCCGTATTGTGCTTCCCCAGAGATCACCCATGAAGCTCATCGTCGGCCTGGGCAACCCCGGCGCGGAATACGCCAAGACCCGCCACAACGCCGGGTTCATGGCGCTAGAGCGCCTGGCGAAACGCCACGGGGTCACCGGCGTCAAAACACGGTTCCACGGCGGCGTACTCGACGGCCACGTCGCGGGACACCGCTGCATGCTCATCCAGCCGATGACCTTCATGAACCGCTCAGGCCTGACCGTCGGCGAGGCGGTCGGCTTCTACAAGCTTGAGCTTGAGGACCTGCTGATCGTTGTCGACGACGTCGCTTTACCGGTCGGGTCGATCCGGCTGCGCGCCACCGGCGGAGCGGGCGGACACAACGGCCTAAGCGACATCGAGCAGAAACTCGGCACCCCCGACTACCCGCGCTTGCGCATCGGCATCGACCCGCCGGGCCGGGCTATCCAATCAGACTATGTCCTTGGACGGTTCAGCCCCGACCAACTCGATAAGCTCGATCCCGCCCTGGACCGCGCATGCGACGCCATCGAAGCCTGGCTCAACGACGGGATCGACAAGGCGATGACGCTGTTTAATGCGGGGGAGTAGTTGGGGGTTGGTTGATGCGACGGGCAGGTAGCGAGCGACCAGGTTAAACGCCGGATTAACTGCGTTTCCCCTACACCGCCGCCTCGTTCTCGTGGCGGACCAGCAGGTCGTAGAGGGCCTGGGGGGAGTCGGTTTCCAGCAGCGCATCGCGGAGGTCTTCGCTCACGAGCAGCCGGCTGATCTTGGCCAGCGCCTGGATGTGCGGGCCGGTCTTATCTAGCGGCGACGCCAGCAGGATGATGAGGTTGACGGGCTTGCCGTCGATCGCGCCGAACTCAAGCGGCTCGGCGGGCCTGCCGATCGCCATCCGCAATTCGTCGCAGCCGGTGGCCTTGCCGTGGGGGATCCCGATCCCGTGGCCGATCCCGGTGGTCCGGGTCAGCTCCCGTTGCCACACCGCCTGCTTGAGGCCCTCAGCGTCCTGCACGTCGGTGTGCTCAACCATCAGGTCGATCAGTTCGAAGATGCACGCCTGCTTGTCACCGCTTTCAAGCGGGACCTTCACGCAGTCGGGTTGCAGGATATCGGTCAGCCGCACGTCTAAACCTCACAACAGAGACAGCCGGAATCGAATGGGGAAGAATACACTTGCCACCGTCCGGCATCAAGGGGCATATGGATATCCCATCGGCAACCCCGCGGCCAGGCTGTAATCAAAGGCCGGATCGGGTAGGCTGGCCGGTATGGCGATGCCCGAAACCGCGGAGAATATCGGTGCCAAACAGGACAACCGCCTGATAGACCTGCTCAAGGCGTATTTCGGGCACGACCGGCTTAGGCCGATCCAGGACCGGGCGGTCGCCGATGCGCTGGCCCAGCGGGACGTATTCGTGGTCATGCCCACCGGAGGGGGCAAAAGCCTTTGCTACCAGCTCCCGGCCGTCTGCGGCGAGGGGACGACCGTCGTGATCTGCCCGCTGATCGCGCTGATGCAGAACCAGGTCGAATTGCTGCAAGCCAACGGCGTTCAGGCGACCCTGCTGAACTCGACGCTCGACCCCGCCGAGGCCGCCCGCCGCGAACAACAAGCCCTCGACGGCAAGTACGACCTGATTTACATGGCCCCCGAGCGTCTGATCAGCGGCGCGGGTCGGCGTCTGCTGAGCAGGCTCAACGTCAACCGATTCGCCATCGACGAGGCACACTGCATCAGCGAATGGGGCCACGACTTTAGACCCGAATACCGCCAGCTCGGCACGCTGCGCGCAGGCTTCGGGGGCCGGTTCAAGGACACCCCGCTGATCGCCCTGACCGCCACCGCCACCCCGCGCGTCGCCAACGACATCGTCAAAATGCTTCACCTGCGCGACCCGGCGATCCACCACGGCGGGTTCGAACGCACCAACCTCTACTCCGAGGTCCGACCCAAGCAGCAGTCCTTCCAGCAGATCGTTGAATACCTGGCCGATCACCCGGATGACGAAGGCATCATCTACTGCCAGAGCCGGGCACGCGTCGACCGGATCGCGCAGAAGCTCAGCGCCCGCGGCGTCACCGCCCTGCCCTACCACGCCGGACTCGAAAACGGGGAACGCAAACGCAACCAACACGACTTCATCTACGGCGACACCCGCGTCATCGTCGCCACCATCGCCTTTGGTATGGGGATCGACAAGCCGGACGTGCGCTTCGTCATCCACGCCGACATGCCCCGCCACCTCGAAGGCTATTACCAGGAGACCGGCCGGGCCGGACGCGACGGGCTCGAAGCCGACTGCATCCTCTTCTACTCACCCGCCGACCGCGCTAAGATCGAATACTTCATCGAGCAGAAGACCGACGAAAAGGAAAAGGCACACGCCTACGAGCAGCTCGACAAGGTCGCCACCTTCGCCCACGCCACCGCCTGCCGATGCGTCCCGCTCATGGGCCACTTCGGCGAAGAACACCCAGGCGACTGCGGCCACTGCGACAACTGCCGCAAACCCCCCGTACTCACCGACGCCACCGAAGACGCCCAGAAGCTGCTCTCGGCGGTCGCCCGCACCGATCAGCGCTTTGGCCTGGGCTACGTCATCGACGTCCTGCGCGGCTCCAAGGCCCAGCGCGTCATGGACTACAAGCACGACCAACTCACCGTCCACGGCATCGGCAAGGACAAGCCCAAGCCCTATTGGAGCCAACTCGCCGACGCACTGATCCGCCAAGACAAGCTGGCGCTGACCGCCGACGAGTTCCGCACCGCACACTTGACCCCCGCAAGCAGACCGATCCTCAAAGGCGACGAAAACGTCGAGATCACGCTCAGCCGCGCCACCCCCACGCGCACTGCCCCAAAGCCCCGGCGTTCATCTTCGGCCGTAGACGACAGCCCACTCACCGACGCCGACCAAGCGCTCTTCGAGGACTTGAGAAATCTCCGCCGAACCCTCGCCGCCGACCAGAACGTCCCCCCCTACGTCGTCTTCGGCGACCTCGCCCTCCGCGCCATGGCCCGCAACCGCCCCACCACCGACACCGACTTCCTGGATATCCCCGGCGTAGGCCAGACCAAACTAAAACGCTACGGCCCGAAGTTTATGGCGGTGATCAGCGCGTCCTGACGCCAGCCAGCAGGTCCGGCTCCAGGTCGTCTGGCTCGACAGATCCCGGGTCCGGGTACAGCCGATACAACTCGCCGCTTGGGATGTCCATCCGCAGAAGGTTTGACTTCTGGGGGGCCGTGAATCCCACGCCACGATCGGTCGGAGTCATCAGAACAAACACCACCGTATCGTTGTCAAGAAAGTGGATACCGTTGATATAGCCTGGGAAAGTCTGTTCGAACGGCTCCGTGGCGCCTGATTGGAAGGGCGCGTGGGCTACGATTGTTGTTGTAACCGGCTCGTCGGGATCATCATCCCCGTAGCCGTAGTAGCTCCCGCCGAAGGAATTGACATACAGCCATGTCTGGTGGTCCGGGGAGAGGATCGGTTGCTGGCCGTATGTTTCCATAAAGCCCAGGTCGACGTCCAGACGCTCGCCGGTCTCTGAATCGAACAGGAGATGCTCCACCCGGGCCTCGCTATCTTCACCGGTGATGGTAACAAGCAGCCATCGGCCGTCGCCGAGAAAATAAGCCCCTACCGGGTTATAGCCACCCCGGCTCCGCAGCGCCTCTTGCGTACTGATGCGCGGGAGTTGGTCCTTATCTAGAACTGTCATCGGTTCTTCCCCCTCAAAGCCGAACAGCAACACGCGGTAGCCCACGCCCTGATCGTCGATCACCTTGACCACGGCCAGGGCCTTGTTGTAACCCGGGCTCAGTTCCCAAGTCTCGGTATCCAAGGGGAGCGTGACGCGCTTGCGAGAATCGTCATCCAGATCAACCACCTCGGCCCAAGGCTCATCATCACCGCCATAGGTGTCGTACTTCAGCAGGACCACACCTCCCGCACCCACTTCTGCGGACGCATCAACCACCGATTCACGCAGTGAGATCCGCCTGCCCCGGGCCTGGTCGACGTCAAACACCACCGCCTGGTTGATGTAACTACCGTAACCCTCGCCTTCGGGGCCAGGAACCCTGTCTCTGCCGATCAGCGATCGTCCGTCAGCGCTCCAATGTGAAAGGTACAGTACACGCCCGAACTCGTTTTCCAGATCGACCCGCACCGGGGAGTGTTCGCCGGTGACCGAATCGATCAAGACCCGCCTCTCGTACGCGGGGCTGAACGCACCCAACGGTCTTAGCTGGTCCCACAACGATCTGGGTTCGCAGAGGACCTGGTCCGTCCCGGGACGCCAGGCGAGCCCCACATCCCGTACCGGCGCGATCCCCCTGCCCAGGTCGGTGAGGACCTTGCCGTTTAAGTCGATGACCAGGCCGTAGGACAGCACGCCGTCGCTGATGTCCAGCGCCAGGCTCTGGCCGTCGGGGCTGGGATAGAAGCTGTTTGCCTGCCGGTGAAGCTGCCTGAATTGGGCCCCCATAAAGTCAGCGGCAAACCCGGCGCCGACAAAGAATAGCCCGGCGAGCACGATAAAGATCGCCGCGATCCCGCGCTGACGCCAGGGCGTGTCTACCAACGGATTCCGTCTGCAAAAGAGCACGAACGACCCGACCAGCAGCACCGTCAGACCGCTTGCAAACATCGCCGCCACGGCGTAGATGTCCGGAACCAACCCAAACCGCAGGCAGATAAAGGCCAACACCGCAAGCGGCAGGTAGATCAATCCCGCGGCGATCAGGTTCGCGAGCTTGGCGGATCGGCAGACCGAGATCGTGAAAATCCCAAGCCCATACGATAAGAAAGAGTAGATCAACGACCCGGTGATGAACTCCCAATTCACAGACGCCTGCGTCTGGTCGGGAAACGCCTGTGCAAATGGCGCCAGCCAGTCGTTGTTACCGACCAGGATGATCGACGAGACCATCGCCGCCACCAGCAACAGACACAGCACCGCCGACGCCTGCTTGATCCACCAGACCGTCGACCAGCGCATCGGCATCCCGTAGAGATAGCGGAGCTGTCCTTTGGATATCTCCTCGTGAAACGTGCCGACACCCAGGCCCACGCCCACGTTGGGAATCACGATGAAGATACCGACCACGACGCCAAACACCCCCATCCACAGCCGAAGCGCCACGGCGATCAGCGCCAACACGGCCAAGGCGATCAGCAGGTGCCGCTTGGACTGGTGGTACTCGATCAGCACCATCGGGTGAATGAACCTGGCGAGTCCGCTGCGCATCGTGGTTACTCCATCAGGTCCGTGGTGGTCAGGAAATGGAACAGCTCGAACAGCGACAGTTGCCTGCGACTGACCGCCGAATCGGGCAGCTTGGCTAGTGCCTGTTGGAACAGCTCGCCGTCGTCCTTAGGAGGCAGGTACTGGGCGCGGTCGCCGTTGCGCCGGGCGACCGAGGCTGACGCCGCCAAACCGTCCAGGGCTTCGCCAGCCTCGCCGTTGACATCGATCAGTTCAAAACCCTTCTGGGCACGGTCCATCTTCGAGTCAAAGATGAGCTGGCCCTCGTGGAGCACACCGACGTCCGTGGCGATCCCCTCGATGTCGCCCAGGTTGTGTGACGACAATAGCGTTGTGACGCGGCGCTCCTCGGAAAGCACGCGGATCATCTCAAGCAGCTCATACCGGGCCCCGGGGTCCAGCCCGCTGGTCGGCTCGTCCATCACCATGCACGCCGGCCGGTGCGACATCGCGTACACCAGCTTCGCCTTGGCAACCATCCCCTTGGATAGCTCCTTGACCTTCTTGCGCGGGTCGATCTTGAACCGGCCGCACAGGTCGTCGCACAGCTTGGGATCCCAGTCTTTGTAGGCAAGCTCGCCGACCTTGAACAGCGTGCTTAGCCGCATCCACTCATAGGGCGCATCCCGCTCGGGGAAGAACCCGACCTGGCGTAGCACATCCACGCGGCGCTTGATCGGGTCGAGCCCCAGGATCCGAACCGATCCGTCGTGCGGCGGGATCAGCCCAAGCATGCAGTGGATCGCGGTAGTTTTGCCTGCGCCGTTGTTGCCGATCAACCCGAAGATCGCGCCACGACGGACTTGAAGGTCCAACCCGCGCAGGGCTTTGATCCGCCCGAAATGCCGGTACATGCCTTCGATCGTGATATCGCACGATGTGTCCAGACCCACGGATACCGATTCACTCATGCAACACCCCGATCACACGACTCAAATGCCTAGAACTGTTACATGATTATAGCCATGAAAAAGCCCTAAGGCTACACCTGCGCGACCTGCGCCTCCCAACCGCTGGCGAACCTTGACCCCGGCGGCCTGGTAGGTCAGACTATTGCGGCCCGCAACGGGCTGGACGATGGCGCTCAAGGGATTCCACATGATTCATGCCGATCAGTTGGTCAAGTGGTTCGGGCCGACCCGTGCCGTGGGCGGGCTGACTTTTTCGATCCCAAAGGGTCAGGTCGTCGGGTTCCTCGGGCCTAACGGCGCGGGCAAATCCACGACGCTGCGCATCCTCACCGGGTACCTGCCGCCAACCTCCGGCTCGGCGTCGATCGCGGGACACGATGTACTCAAGGCGTCCGAAGCGGCGCGGGCCACGATCGGGTACCTGCCGGAGTCGACGCCGTTGTACCCGGAGATGCGCGTCGAAGAATACCTGGACTACCGCGGCAAGCTGCTGGACATGACCCGACCGGATCGCGTTCGCAGGATCGGCGAGGTCTGCGACCGCTGCGGGCTTAGCCACATCCGCCGACGGCTGATCGGGCAACTCTCCAAGGGCAACCGCCAGCGAGTCGGCCTGGCGCAGGCACTATTGCACGAGCCGGCGGTCCTGTTCCTGGATGAGCCGACCGCCGGGCTGGACCCGGACCAGATCACCCACTTCCGCGAGTTGATCGCCGAGCTGCGCAAGAAACATACCATCCTGCTCAGCAGCCACATCCTCGCGGAGATCGAGAAGACGGTGGACCGCGTGCTGATCCTCAAGGAAGGCGAGTTGGTCGCGGACGGTGCGCCGGACGAGCTTTGCGGCCGGGTCGTCGGTGGCTCGCGCGTGCTGGTGGATGTGCAGGCCCAGGCAGACGCTTTGAGCGCGGCGCTGCGCCAGGTGACAGGCGTCAGCGAGGTTCAGACTACACCCCACGACGGGTGGTGCCACGCCGAGGTCACGCCCGAAGGTGACAAGGACCTGCGCCAGTCGCTGGTGAAAGCGGTCACTGACAAGGGCTGGCCGATCCGCGAAGTGACCCGCCGAAAAGCCAACCTCGAAGACTACTACCTGCAACTGTTCCGAGAGCCCGGCGACGCGCCAGCCGCCGCCACCGCCTGACCAATCCCTAAACCCCAAACCCTAACCCCAACCATGCCCCACGTCCTGACCATCGCCAAACGTGAGCTGACCAGCCTGTTCTTCTCACCGATCGCCTACGTCGTGCTGGGTCTATTTGGCCTCAGCACGGTGTTGCTGTTCTTAAGGGTCTCTTTCTACCCCGGCGCCCCGGCGGAGATGCGCGGCGTGTTCAGCTCCGTAGCGGTGCTGATGATCTTCCTGGTCCCGGCGATCAGCATGAGGCTTCTCAGCGAGGAGTACCGCTCGGGCACGATCGAACCGTTGATGACCCTGCCGATCAGCGACACCCAGGTCGTGCTGGGCAAATGGCTGGGGGCGATGGGCTTCCTGCTTTCGTTGCTGGCGCCGCTGATCGTCCTGGCCGGCGTCCTGGCGTTCAATGCGGACCCGGACCTCGGCCCGATCGTCACCGGGGTCCTGGGGCTGCTGCTGGTCGGCGGGCTGTACCTGGCCATCGGAACCTTCGCCTCGGCGACGACGCAGAACCAGATCATCGCGTTCATCGTCACCATCTTCATCATCCTGGCGCTTACCTACCTGAGCTCTTACCTGGCGCAGAACGACTGGTTGTATGACTGGGTCAAGCAGGGGCTGTTCTACCTGAATATCTACGAGCAGTACGCCGACTTCGCCAAGGGGTTGATCGATCTTGGCCGGGTCGTGTTTTTCGTTAGCGGGATCGGCCTGTTCCTGTTTTTTGCCACACTGACATTGCAGAGCCGGCGCTGGCGTTAGCCCGTTAAGCGGCCCGGGTCATTCCATGCGGAACCGATATGGGAAGTAAACAAAAATCATCTGCCGACTCCCAAGCCGTCCGCCGGATTAAGTTCGGTCTGAACATCGCGGTCGCGTTGATCGTGTCGGTCGGGATCGTGGTGCTGATCAACTGGATCGCCGCCCGGCAGTACCTGCGCCTGGACCTGACCGCCAACCGCAGCTACAGCCTCTCGGCACAGTCAATCACCGTGCTGGATCAGCTCGATGACGGGTACCGGATCGTGACGGTATTGCCGAGCGCCGGGGAGGTCCGCGATGAGCAGACGGCGCTGGTACACCGGCGCGTGCGCGACCTGGCCGAGGAGTACGCACGCTACGCCGACAACGTGACCGCCGAGCACCTGGACGCCCGGACGGACGTGGACCAGGCCGAGGGTCTTCAGACGGCGATCGCCCAGGCGTACAAGGACGAAATCGATCCGGTGTCCGAGGCGATCCAGCAGGGCCGGGCCGCGCTGCGTGAGCTTGAGCCGATCAACGCGAGGATGATCGAAGTGGCGACCGCGGCGCTGGCGGTGCAAAGCGCCCCCCCCGCGAACCCCGCGTATGAACAGTTTCAAACGGTCTCGGCCGAGTGCAAAAAGTTCGAGCAGTTCGCCCGGGAGGCCCGGCAGCAGGCAGACGAACTATTGGGGCAGGTGCTGATCAACTATACGGCGGTCAAGCAGCACCATCAGGATGTGCTGATCGGCCACGACAGGACCCTCAGCAAGTTCATCTTGGATGTCGGAAATCTGGTCCGCTCGCGCTTCGTCGACAACGCATCCAAAGAGCGTCTGCTGGAGCTTGCCGATCTTAGCAAGCAGGCGCAGGCCAAACTCAAGGCCCCGCTGGAGCAGATGCAGTCGGCGAAGCCGGCGCCTGGATACGACCAGGTGTTCTACACGCTAGCCAGCGGTGAGGCGGTTGCGATCCTGGGTCCGGACAGTGTCAAGGTGATCCCGGTCAGCGACATGTGGCGGCCGGGCGTGCGAACCAGCCAGGCGTCCGAGCCGGCCCAGCCGCAGTACCTGATCGAGGAGATGCTCACCGGTGCGCTCATGAGCATGACATTCGATCAGCCGCCGATGGTGGTTTTCGTCTTATCTGGCAGCGGTTCGGCGACGGGCGCGCAGGGGCAGTTCCAACTCGTGTCCCAGCGTTTGGAGAACGCCGACATCCGAGTCCGCCAGTGGAACCCCGTCGGCCAGGCGAGCCAGTCGGGGCCGACACCGCCGCTACCGCGCCCCACCGCTAACCCGGGGCAGAAAACCATCTGGATCGTGCTCCCACAAGTCGGCCAGCAGATGGCCAACCCCATGATGATGGCGGCCAACCCACGCCAGCAGATCGCGGACCTGTTAGAGGAGCGCATCGAGGCCGGGGACGCCGCCATGGTCATGCTCTCGTACGACCCGGCGACGGCTTACGGCGTGGCCAATCCCATCACCGAATGGCTAAGCGGCTGGCAGATCACCGCCCAGACCGACCGGATCGTGGTAGAAGAGTTTCAGCAGTCCAACCGCCAGACGGCCACGAGCGCGCAGTTCCTGGTCAACACTTGGCCTTCGGCCCTGCCGGTCACCAAAGCCCTGGCCGGGATGCAGGGGGTCTTCATGATCGTCAGCCCGATCATCGTCGGTCAGGACGGGCAGACAACCCACCACCCGCTGATCGAGCTGAGGGGTCGGAGGCTATGGACCCACACCGATCTGTCCTCGCTGCAAGCGATCCAGAACGCGAAGTTCTCCGAGGCGGACAGCGCCGAGTCGTTCCTGATCGGGGTCGCGTCCGAGCGAGATGGCAAGCGGCTGGTCACCGTGGCCGAGTCGGAGTGGGCCAAAGACCGGGTCACCAGCAGTCTGCAACTGACGGTCAACGGCCCGGCGCTGGTCTTCCCGGCTAACAGCGAGCTGTTCGTCAACAGCGTCTTGTGGCTGGCGGGCCTGGAAGACCTGATCGCTGCGAGCCCCAGGTCCCAGGACGTGCCGCGGATCAACCCGATGAGCGATGAAGTGCTGTGGTGGCACCGCGCGGGTTTGTTAATCGGGGTGCCCGCCGCGGCGCTGCTGCTTGGGCTGAGTGTCTGGGTGGTTCGCAGGCGGTCCTGATATCCATGCCCGGGCCTGACGCCAAGGGCTTGTGGGAGTGAAGCAGATGAACTTCAAAACAACCCTGGTCCTGCTTGTCCTGCTGATCGCCGTAGGCGGGTACTTCTTTTTTATCGAGTGGGGCAAGCCCAGCGGGTATGACCTGCGCGAACGGCAGCGGTCCGCCGATTCGGACAGCGGCCTTGGGAAGCCGGTTTTCGATGACGACGCCCTGACCGCCGATTCGATCCGCGTAATCCAAATCGATCACGGCGGCCAGGCGGTGACCGTGACGAGGGAAGAAGATGGCTGGTACCAGACCGCCCCTGTGCGCTTCGCGTTAGAGGGCTTGATCGCGCAGGAGGTTGCCCGTCAGTTCGCCAACTTGCGCGCCGTTCAGCGTCTGGAGCCGGGTGATCCCGCAACACCTACCACCCAGCAGATGGGCCTGGATAAGCCGCGGGCTGTCGTGACCGTTCACGTAGGCGATAAGCAATGGACGCTGCATCTGGGCCGGCTGACACTCGGCGGGCGGGGGTACGTCCAAGTGGATGGCGCGGACACCGTCTACGTCGTCGATGCGTTCCTGCACGGCGTCGTCCTGGATCAACCGATCACCCAGTGGCGCACAAAGTCGCTGAACCTCCCACAGGCCTCGGGCGCAGAGCACATCGAACTGCACCAGAAAGACGGCGTCATCGGGCTGAGCAAGGTCGACGGCCGATGGCGTTTCGATCACCAAGGCCAGGGGATCCAGCGGGCGAGCGCCGAGGCTGTGCAGGATCTCGTCTTGGCGGTCGGGCGCCTTGGGATCGAAAAGTTCATCGCCGACAACCCCGACGACCTGGTCACCTACGGGCTTGACCGCCCGACAATGACGTTCGTGATCCAGACGCCCCCGCCCGCACCGACCGACACTTATCCACCGGATCAGCCAGCCGCGCCCACGACCCACACGCTTAGGATCGGCAACACCGACCTGCAAGGCGCCGCACGTTACGCGGTCTTGACCCAAGACGGTGAGCAGGCCTCCGTGGTGTTCACCCTTAACGCCGGCAGCGCCGAGGCCCTTGCAACGACCCCCGACAAACTGCGCGACCCGCGCGTGATCGTCGCTCGGCAACAGGACATCCGTGAGCTGGTGGTGCAACAGGACAGCGCCACCACCCTGAACCTGATACGCGACCCACAACAAGGCTACCGCTATGGCGACCCCGCCCCGGGCTACGGCGTCGACTTCAGCACCGCCAACGCCCTGACCCAAGCGCTTTGCTCCCTGGAATCCACCCGGTTCACCACGGACCTCACAACCTTGGGCGAACCCTTCGCCACCGTCCAACTCACTTTGGCAACAGGCGACGGCCAAGTGAGCTTCTCAATCTACAACTTTGGCGAGGACAGCGCGGTCGTCACCGAAGGCGAATCCGTCGGCTACACCGTCCGGGCAAGTGATCTGGAAACACTCCTTGGCACAGCGATGGGCCTGCGCGACCGCTCGGTCCTGGACCTGAAGCCCAAGCAGATCGCCGCCGTTAAGCTGCGCCGCGACGGCGACGGGGAGCTGGTTTTCCTGCCGACCGATGAGCAGCCCGGCTGGCTGTTGGATGCAGACCCGCGATTTGAGCAGGAGGACTTCGCGTCGCTGATCGCGTCGTTGAGCCCGTTGCGGGCCCAGCGCTGGTTAAGCGAGCAAGTCACACCCTCCGACGATTGGATCACATGGACGATCGAACCCGTCGGCGGCGCGCCGATCACGCTGCGGGTAGACCCCGCCGATGGCCGGGCGACGATGTCGGGCCTGGATTCGGCATTCGTCTTGCCAAGGCCGACCGTCGAAAAGCTTAACGCCGAATACCGCGAACGGACGGTGCTGACGATGTCCGCCGACCAGATCGAGTCGGTCACGGTCACCGGCGCTGAAACCGGCGTGACAATCACACGCGATGGGCAACGATTCGTGACCGACCTGCAAGGCGAGATCGATCAGGCCGTCGCGGCCGGCGTGTTTGACACGCTCGCGGGGCTTCGAGCCGAGCGCTACGTCAGACCCCTGCACCTTCGGCCGGAAGATATCGACTTCACCATCGAGTTCAAGGCCTCGGAAGATGTCCCCCGGGCTCCCGCGGTTATCCGTTTCGTCGGGATGCAAGGCTATCAGACCACCGTGGCGCTGGATGAGTTACCCGTGACCGGGCCCATGCGCTGGTTCACGCTGAGCCCGGAAGATATCCGCAAGCTCCGGGCGCCGTTGTCGGACATCGAAACACCGATCAAGTAATCACTCTTCCCCCAGCCCCCGGTTTCACCGGGGGATTGCGCGTCATGGTGTAAACGATCCCCCGGCCAAGCCGGGGGCTGGGGGAGGGTGCGGGAATCAAAAAGTAATCGGCCGTCTACTTCCCCTGCGAGAACATCCGGAGTTGATCCCGTTCCAGGTCGAGCTTGCTGACGGGGCGGGTCACGTCGATGCGGTACTTGCCCGTCCAGCATGCGGTGCAGTAGTTTTCTTTGGGCAGGCTGACACAGTCGAGCATCCCCTCAAGGGATAAAAAGTGCAGCGAATCGACGCCGAGGAACTCGGCGATCTCGTCGACGCCTCGGCCGTTGGCGATCAGTTTGGCGACGTCCGGGAAGTCGACCCCGAAGTAGCAGGCGTGTCGGATCGGCGGGCAACTGATCCGCAGGTGGATCTCTTTCGCCCCGGCGCGGCGAAGCTGTTTCATCTTGTAGCGCGTGGTCGTGCCCCGGACGATCGAGTCGTCGACGACGACCAGCCGGTGGCCTTTAACAATGTCCGCCACGACGTTGAGCTTGAGCCTTACCGCCAGGTCGCGCTGCGCCTGGCTGGGCTTGATGAACGTCCTGCCGACGTAGCGGTTGGGGACGATCCCCTCTTTGTAGGGCAGGCGGCTTTCCCGTGCGTACCCAAGTGAAGCCGACCGCCCCGAGTCGGGCATGGGGATGATGCAGTCGGCGTCGACCGGTGCTTCGCGGGCCAGCCTCTCGCCCAGGCGTTCGCGGACCACCTGCACGGTGTCGCCGAACAGGATCGACGAGGGGTTGGCGAAGTAGACGTGCTCGAAGACGCAGTGGGCCGGCTGCTGGTGATCGGCAAACCGCCGGCTCTCCACGCCCCGGTCCGACAGGGTAACGATCTCCCCGGGCTCGACCTCCCTGACAAACTTGGCGCCGATCGCATCCAGCGCAACGGTCTCGCTGGCAACGCAGGGCTTGCCCTGTTCGGTTTCGCCGAGCACCAACGGCCGCCAGCCCCACGGGTCACGCACCGCCTCGATCCGGTCGTTGAACAGGAACACCAGCGAGTACGCCCCCTGAAGATGTGACAGCGCCTCGGCCAGCGGGTCTTCCTTGGTCAGGTGGTGCGACGCCAGCAGGACCAGGATCACCTCGGTGTCGGTCGAGGTCTGGAACATGTGCCCGCGCGACTCGTACTCTCGGCGGAGCAGGTCGGCGTTGATGAGGTTGCCGTTGTGCGCAAGGGCGACCTGGCCGCCGACGTATTCGCGCAATAGGGGTTGGGCGTTGCAGGATCGGCTGGACCCGGTGGTAGAATAGCGGTTGTGCCCGATCCCCCCGGCCCCGGGGAGCTGCGCCAGGACCTGTTCGTTAAAGACCTCGGCGACCAGGCCCATCCCCGTGTGTGCGTTGAGCTGTTCGTCGTCGACCACGGCGATCCCGGCCGACTCCTGCCCGCGGTGCTGCTGGGCGAACAAGGCGGTATAGCACTTGTGCGCGCTGTCGGGATCGGACCAGATGCCGAAGACGCCGCACTTATGTTTGGTCTGATTGTCCATGGGGGATCGGGCTCGGTGCCTGCGGTCAGACAGTAGCGGGGCCCGCGCAAGGGGTCAAGGCAAGGGAGATGCGAGAGAAGTGCAACGCCGGGATACGACGTATTCAGGTCAGCGGGCTTTGGCGGCCACGTCCATGGAGCCGGCGCGGTCGGCTGTATCTATTACATAATGCAGTTCGAGATACCGGGCGACGTAATCGATGATGCTCATCGCCTCGGGGATGTCGGGGTTGGACGTCGCGCCCATCGGCTCGAAACGCATGCCCTTGAACCGGCGGCACGCCTCGCCCAGCGGCAGCCCGTACTGGATCGCCAGCGAGAACGCCCGGCAGTAGGCCTGGATCAGCCCCGAGAGGGTCGAGCCCTCCTTGGCCATCTTGATAAAGACCTCCCCGGGGTGGCCTGTCTCAAAGAGCCCGACCGTCAGGTAGCCTTCGTGGCCCATGATCTGGAACTTGTGCGTCACCGAGTTGCGGACGGGGGAGAGGGTCTGACGGTTGGCTACCATACGAAGCGGTCTCTATTTGAGGATATCGATGTGTCCGGTGACTTCCGCCCCATCCATGGCCGGGGGACCTTATGATGATCGGACGTTCACCGCCGACACCTTCAATCCGTAGCAATATGCCCAGCACCACCGCCCGCCGCCTCCCAAAGACACCCTCACCCGACGCCGGCCCGGACGTCAGGCGGGTGCGCCAACGCCTGCTGAAGTGGTATGACGCCCACCACCGGCGGCTGCCCTGGCGAGCGGAACCCGGCGTGGCGCCTAAGCCCTACCGGGTGCTGGTCAGCGAGGCGATGCTCCAGCAGACCCAGGTCGCCACCGTGGTGCCCTACTTCGGCCGGTTCATGGATGCCCTGCCGACCGTGAGGGACCTGGCCGGGGCCGATGAGCAGGCGGTGCTGCGGCTCTGGCAAGGCCTTGGCTACTACCGAAGGGCCCGGAGCCTGCATGCCGCGGCGAAGGTGATCGTGTGTGACCACGGCGGGGTCATCCCGGATAACGTGGCCGACCTGCTGAAGCTGCCGGGCGTGGGCCGGTACAGCGCCGGGGCGATCGCCTCGATCGCGTACGGCACCCGGGCGCCGATCCTCGACGGCAACGTCGCGCGGGTGCTGGCGCGTCTAACCCTGATCGAGCAGCCCATCGACGCCCCCGATACGCGCAAGACCCTCTGGCGGCTGGCCGAAGAACTGGTCCCCGCGAGCCGGCCCGGCGACTTCAACCAGGCCTTGATGGAGCTGGGCGCACTTATCTGCACCAAGGCGAACCCGACCTGCGATGCCTGCCCGCTGTCAGGCCAATGCCAGGCCCGGGTCGTCGACCGGGTTGCGTCCGTGCCGGTCCCCGCTAAACGCAAAGCCCCGACGCTGGTGCATCACCACGTGATCGTGATGGAGCGCGCCGGCCGGTTCCTGTTTGAGCAGCGCCCCGCCACCGGGCTTTGGGCGAACATGTGGCAGCTACCGACGGCCGAGGACCTGCCCGCCAAAGCCAACACCAGCGAGTTAAGCGCCTGGGCCGCCGACCGGTCCGGTCTGGTGTTGTCTGACACGCAGCACGTCGTCGCCTTCACCCACCAGACGACCCACCGCACGATCCGGTTCAACGTCTGGCACGGCTTAGTCACGTCCGGCCGACTCCGCCGCGGCGCAGGGCGGTGGCGCAGGCTGGATCAACTGAATGACCTGCCTTTAGCGAACCCGCAGCGCAAAGCCGTGGCTGTATTAATAAAAGAAGACCCACAACAGCACGGTTGAAACCACTGGGCTCAGATCAGGTGATCTTGCAGGAACTCGGTGGTCCGGCGTGGGCCGAGGATGCCGACGACCTTGTCGTCCGTGTCCAGCACGGGGATGTGTCGGAACCCGCCGATGGCCATGAGATTCAGCGCCTTCGCCGGGCAATCCGTGGTGTATACCGTCCTGGGGGCAGGGGTCATGAATTCGGTGATCGGCTTAGCGCGTGCGTCGGTGTCATCGGCGACCTTGTTCAGCACGTCCCGCGCCGAGAAGATGCCGACAGCCTGGCCGGCGTCCTGCACGACCACGCAGGAGCACTCGTACTTGGCCATCACGTCCAACGCGCCTTGGACGCTCGCGTCCTTCTCCACAAACGCCAGGGGCCGGATCGGCATCTGCGCCACCTCGGTCTCACAGAGCACGCGCTCCAGCTCGTCGGCGAATTTCGGGGGATCATAGTTGCTCAGCGGGTCTTCAAACTCGCCGGGCTCGACGGGGTTGCGCTTGCGTCCCATGGTCAGGCCCCCTCTCGCGTATTCATGTGCAGTTTCGACGTCATCATCTGGACCTTGATCAGCCTTGGGAAGTGCTCGGTGACGTACTCCATCAGCCCCTTCTGGCCGGTGAGTCCCGCGACCTTGCCCTCGGAGTCGACCACGCACAGGAATCGCAGCCGGGTCTCCTGCATGCCCTGCAAAACCTTCGCCACCGGGTCGGTCATCTTCACGCAGCCGCTTTCGGGGATCGGGACCATATGCTGGCCGACCGTCTGATCAAACGGCACGCAGCCGCACACGAGCTTGAGGACCTGACGCTCGGTGAACTTGCCCGTCGGCCGGCCACGCTCGTCCACCACAAACACGCAACCCAGCCGGGTGTTACGCATCATCTCTACCGCCTGGGCAACGGTCGTATCCGGCGGCACCGTGACCGCGGTGCGCAACGGCAACTGCGAAACCGTCTCGTTCATGATGTCTTCGCGCAGACCCATATATGTCACCTGATCCGTCAAAAGCCACCGCCCAGTGGTATGCCAGCAAACACCCCCGCGACGTGTTCAATGCCCTAGGATTATCGGGGGATATCCAATGGTTTGCAAGTAAAATCCGGGTGGGCCGGGAATGTGGATAACCCCGTGGCCCAAAGGGTTTAGGACTGGCCGGCTTCGCCCCCCAGGCGCTGGCGAAGCAGCCGCGCCCGGGCCGCACGCCGGGTCGGGCCGTCCATCTCACAGCCGCTGATCTTTTGCAGGTGCGCCGACTGTGTCAGCAGGAAAAGCTCGTTGATCGTTCGGATATCCGTACGGTTGACCCGGCCCAGGTTCACCCCAAGCCGCAATTGCGACAGCAGGGACTAGACCTCCTCGCCGCCCATCACCCGGGCGTGGGTCAGCACCGCCCAGGCGCGCCACAGCTTGTCATCCAGCTGCGCCTCGCGGTGGCGCAACAACGCCTGGCGCGCCTGCTGCTCGTACGCGATGATCTGCGGAACAATCGTGTTCTGGAAGTCTGACAGCACCTCCTGCTCGTCCTTGCCGAGGGTCGTCTGGTTGGATATCTGGTAGAGGTCGCCCAGCGCCTCGGAGCCCTCCCCGAACAACCCACGCACCGCCAGGTGCATGTCACGCGCCGCCCGGCGGACCTTGTCGATCTCGCCGGTCATCTTAAGCGCCGGCAGGTGCAGCATCACGCTGACCCGCAGCCCCGTGCCGACGTTCGTCGGGCAGGCCGTGAGATACCCGAACCTCGAGCCGAAGGCGTAGTCGATCTGATCCTCGAGGATGTCGTCGATCCGGTTGATCTGGTCAAACGCCTCGGACAACTGCAGCCCGCTGCGCAGCACCTGCATCCTCAGGTGGTCCTCCTCGTTGACCATGATCGCGAACGTCTCGTCGGCGGCGACGGCGACGGCGCGCGGCTTGTCGTCCTTGCCGGTG
>JAJDCU010000079.1 GCA_029260655.1 Phycisphaeraceae bacterium | reverse complement strand
GTGCTTCATCCTTCACGCGGCATTGCTCCGTCACGCTTTCGCGCATTGCGGAATATTCGTTACTGCAGCCTCCCGTAGGAGTCCGGGCAGTGTCTCAGTCCCGATGCGGCGGGCCGTGCTCTCACACCCGCTACCCGTCTTGGCCTTGGTGAGCCGTTAGCGCTCCATCAAGCTGATAGGAAGTTTCCCGATCCCAAGGAGATATATCTTTGCCCGCTTTGCCATACGGCACTACGGGGTCATCAGGTATTATTCCAAGTTTCCCTGGGCTATCCCTGACCTCGGGGCACGTTAGAAACGCATTACTCGCCCTTTCGCCACTGTCCACAGGCCGAAGCCTGCTTCTCGTTCGACTTGCATGTTTTAGCCATGCCGCCAGCGTTCAATCTGAGCCAGGATCAAACTCTTCAATTTTGTATCTCTGACGTCCCGCGAAAAGCGGGGGTGTCTTCGATGAGAAGGTTTGGATCCGTCAATCCCGGCCGAAGCCGGGACCGGTCCAAGCACAGCCGACTTCCTAAGAAGCCAGCCGTACCGTCCATCGGCGGCAAACCGATGGGTGTCGCCCGATCCTCAATCATCCGTCCCCGCCGAGGCGGTTAGGCTGTCACAAGGGACCGGGCATGCCCGCCATGTGAAGACGACGGACATTTTGGGGTTCATACCGAATTGCCTGGCATGTGAGCACCAGACAACGCGGACACATTCTTACGGCGTACCCAACTGTTCACTTGTCAAAGATCGATCCGATCGCCGCAATGACGACCGTCCCTCGCATCTGCTGACACGAGGGCCGCATATCGTAGACACCTTTTTCAAGCTGTCAAGGCCTGATCGTTGCCGGACGGCAACTCTCGGCTCAGCCGGTAGATAGCAGGCGATTCCGCCTGCCGTTCACCAGTGAACGAGTCATTAGAGCAGGGTTCGGGGAGCAAGTCAAGCCGGGCGGTCATGCCTCTGCTCGGTGTCGATCTGGACTGTTGAAAAAATGGCGAGGCTGGCTCTAAGTTAATGTAGGTGAATATCTTATGATGTCATAGGGGGTGGGGCCAGCGCGTCCGGTCCGGGTAGAGGTCTCACCGTGTCCACGGTGTGTAGCTTGAAATACAAACGAGATAGGCTCCTCGGACAAAAATGTTGGATCGACTATGATCCTGGCCAAAAGGGGCGGGCACTTGAAATTGGAACACAGGTGCGTAGGCCCGAGACTTCACGAGAAAGGAAAGCGGTATGTTTCTGGTACGAAAGGCAAGCGGCTTGGGTGTGATGTTGAAGACGAGGTGGGCGCGTTTTGCAGCGGCAGTTCTCGCAGCGGCGGTAGTCGCGGCGTGCTCAGATCAAACCGAGGGCGAGGGCACAGGTAGCAATGAAAACGCAGGACCTGCCATTATCCACACCTATGCGGTGAAGGGGCGGATCGTTTCATTGCCGGCCCCATCCAACCCCGCCAGCGAGTTGCGCATCCATCACGAGGCGATCAACGAATTCAAGCATAGCGATGGCAGACCGGCGCCGATGAAGTCCATGACCATGCCGTTCCCTCCCGCAGCGGGTGTTTCGCTCGACGGATTCAGCGAAGGGGATGTGGTCGAGTTCACGTTTGATGTGCAGTGGGAGCCGACACCCGGGATGAGCCTGACCGCGATCGACAAGCTCCCGGCCGACACCGGGCTGTCGTTCGAGCAGTCGCCGGGGGATACCGGGGGAGATTCCGGCTCTACCGATGCGCATGACGGCGGTCACGTCGGTCACTAACCCGACGCCGTGGTCGCGGTTTGCATCCGAGTAATCAAAACCCGCGTGATGCCGAGAACATGACCGCGCCGAAGCTGTCCGGGCCGTCCTGGCCTTGGAACTGGCGTGTGATGAAGGTCTGTGAATAATTAGCCTCGATGACCCAGCCGTTGTAGTGGCAGAACGCCGCGACGCCGGCTTGTATTTCGCCGACAAACGGGTCCGCGTCGACGCCGTGGCTGTCCTTGAAGCTGTTGCCTTCGAGGAACAGGTTGTGTTCGACGGCCCGTCCCGATACTCGGCCAAAGAGATAAGCGCCCCGTCCTGGGGTCGGCGCGCCCGTGGCGGACGAAACGTCGGCGAGCCGGCCGGGCCCAAAATCATCCGGCAGGTTGTGACCGATGCGCCAGGTCGCCCCGGCCGAAACGTGCCGGTACACGCTGCCCACCGCCAACTCGGCCTGGGGGATCAACTGCTGAGATAGATGGGTGTCCGCCAGCTCGACCGGCGCCAGGTCGATCCGCCACTTGCGGCGAAGCAAAAGCTGCGCGGTGACTTCATCTCCGATTTGATTGTTCCAGCCCTTGGGCTCATCCAGGTCCAGCCAGTCGTGGATGTCGTTTTGGAAGTGGTCGGCTTGTGACGACGGGCCGACGACGCCGATGTCCAGCTGCGCGTGGTCGAACGTGTGGTCGTTGGCGCGTTGCAGGTAGACCCCGCCAAAGAGGTAACCTGCGTAGGGTCTGTCTTTACTGAGCAGACTGGATACGGCGGTACTCTCCGGGGTGAAGATCAGTTGTCCGATGATGTAGCCCGCCGCGGTCCGGTCGAAGTTTTCACCGAGGCTGGCGACATCGGCGAAGCCCCGCGCCCAGTCGGGTTGATGGGCGAGCGTGATCGCGTTGCCGTTGGTGTAGTGCCGGTCGCTTGCGTTGTTGCGCTTGAGGATCGCGCCGTCGTTCTCCCAGTAGACCGTGAAGGTGTAGCGGTTGGGTGCGGCAGGTGATACGAGTGTGTCGAGCTGGTCGTTGTCTGATGTTTGAGGCGCTTGAGCCCGGCAGACGCCGGCGGATACACACATCAGACATAGGCCGGCCCATACCAAGCGATAAGTCATTCAGGTATCCGCCTTGTCGTGTGTTTCGCACCCAACGTGCCGCAACGCGACACGGTGTCCCCCGCCATAGATCGGTCAGCCTCCGGGCCTGTCTGGTGTTTTTGCTCACCGCTATCGGCAAGCGCCTCCACCGCTTCGGGATGGTCATCCATCACATACCCGATCAGTTGCGGGAAGAACTCGGCAAAGTCGTCGGCCAGGGCGTCCCTGTGGGCCTTAAGGTCTTCTACCGCGTGTTCAAGCTTGACCGGCTGCTTGAGGCGTTGACTGAAGCGATCGGACATCCGCGCCAGGATCTCGGCCATCCCGTCGTAGGTCGCGTAGGCGCTCAGCCAGTCCTGCTCGATGAATCGGCGGGTGATGGCGGGCATCGGGTCGGGCATGAGGTGGGAGTAGCCTGCGAAGACCTTGTGCGCCTGGCCGATGAAGTCGGCAAGGGGTTGATCGTGGTATCGGCCCCAGTTACATGACAGGGCGTGGTCATAGAACAGATCGGTGAGGATGGCGCTGAACCGGCCGTGACGGTCGCGGAGCCTGGCCCGGGTGCGTGCGAAGACCGGGTGGGTGTCGGTAAAGGCATCGACCCGCATGTGATTTTTCGCCCCCGCCAGAACCTGCGGGTCAAGGCGCGGGCTCAGCGGCCCGGGCACCATATCCGGCAGCAGGTTCCCGATCATCGACGGCGGCGTCGGCCGAGCCAGGTACAGGTGGGCCAGGAAGTTCACGTCAGGAGTGTGGTCAAGGCCGGGGATGATTGCAAATGGCAAGAAAGGCTCACGCCGGCGCGGTTCATCCCCCGGAAGAGTGGATGCCGCGCCGGCGAGGCCGAACAAGGAGTGTGATGAGGATGGCTGAGATCGCTTGAGGTCGGTGGCGTTGAGCCCGCAGGAGACGGAGGCTCCGGTGATACCTGCGTGCTGAAGCCCGCCTCGCCGGGTAGGGGCTTTGCCGTCAACGGTCTACGGCCCCACGACCATCGATCCCGGGATGATCGTCTCGCGGCGCCGGGGTGCAGATCAGGCGGCGATGGCGTCCATCGCGGGGCTGGCGGGGTAGTGGGCCGGGTCGTCGAGGCTGGCCATGTGGTACAGCTCAAGGGTATCCGGCACCAACCGGTCGGCCCGCTCGTCAAACCAGGTCATCAACTCGGCAAAGCGGGCGGCGGCCCGGAAAGCGCTGATCCGCGCCAGGAGGAACAGGATAAATGCGCTGGTCAGGGCCCGGTCCTGCTCGGTCCGGTCGTCCTCGTGGCGGAAGAGCCCGGCGTCATCCTGCATGGATGCCAGCGACGCCAGGGCCCGGTCCAGGGCATCGGGCAGGGCGGTATCGGGCTGGGCCTGTGCAGGTGATTCGCGGATGACCGCAGCGATCGCTGCCGCCGCCGCCGCCGTCGCCAGCGGGTCGCGATCGCAGTCGCCTTGGAACGATCCGTCAGCGTGCTGCTGGCTCAGCAAGGCCTGGGTCATGTCCACGCTCAGTGAGGTTGGGCCATAGGTCAACTCAACGAGCCGGCGCAACCCCAGCCCAATCGCCCCCGTGGCGTGCGACAACCGGGCCCGCAGCGTCAACGGCAAGGTCATGCCGTTCTCAGACAGGCAGCCGACCATCCGGCAGTGGTCGTGGGCATCGAAAAGCTTCTGGATCAAGGTGATGCTGAGCATGTCGGCCTCCATCTTGTAAAGATACGGCATTTGTTAGGTCCTACTATAGACCGAACAGACGCGCATGTCAAGAGATTTGTCAGCAAAATGTTCGGGTGGATTCAATATGTGAGATGTCAGCGGTGCAAGACCCATCCCGACGGCCGGGTCAGCCGGGCTGATTGAGGTTTTTGATGGCTGTTCAGGGCGAGGTGTTCGGCGACGTGGGGCCTGATGGGACGTGCGTGCCCCAAGCGGATTGGCGTGGCACTTCGGTTAAACAGGTATTTTGATAGGGGAGGTGGTTGAGTGGATGGCCGCGCAAAAAAAACCTCCGCCACAGGGCTCCGATCCTGTGGGCGGAGGCGCGCCACGGCTAACGGTATACACGTCCGGACCGTGTGATTTCTGGTTGCCGACGCCTATCGTATCGGTTGGTTTCGGGCTATGTCAACGAAGGTTGTCGGGAAATCTGTTTGGCTGTAAGTAGTTGTGGGAAAGGAATTAACATCATTCGCACTTGTTGTTGATTTCCTGTGCTTCGAGCCGTAACTCGCACAGCGCAGCGGGTTTGTGTGCTCGCGGGTCGGGGCCGGGCGGGCGGAAAAAAAGTTGAAATTCGGGTCTCATTTCCAGCCGCTTGGGGCCGGGCGTGGCGGGGGGGCGTGAGTCGGTTGGGCGATAATTTGAAAGTTGAGCGAGGCCGATGCGTCGGTGGTTGGTACAATACGTGGCTTGCACTTTGCGGCGTAATCTCATGACACAGACAGGCTCCCCGGGTATACGATTTCGCGCTGCGGTAGAAGCTGAACAACCGCTTCAGGTCGTGGGTGTGGTGAACGCATTTTGTGCCCTTCTGGCGGAGCGTTCGGGCTTCCAGGCGGTGTATTTGTCCGGCGCGGGGGTCGCCAATGCTTCGCACGGCCTGCCGGACCTGGGATTGACCCATCTCGGGGATGTGATCGAGGACGCCAAACGGGTCACCGCGGCGACCGAGTTGCCTCTTTTGGTCGATTCCGACACCGGCTGGGGCACCGCGTTTAACATCGCCCGCACGGTGCGAGAGATGACGCGTATCGGCGTGGCGGGGATGCATATCGAAGACCAGACCGGCGCCAAACGGTGCGGTCACCGCCCGGGCAAGCAGTTGGTTTCGGCTCAGGAGATGGCGGACCGGGTCAAGGCGTCGGTGGACGCCCGGACCGACGAAAGTTTCGTCGTGATGGCGCGGACAGACGCCTATTCGGTCGAGGGACTTGACAGCGCAATCGAGCGCGCCCGGTGTTACCTCGACGCCGGGGCCGACATGATTTTCGCCGAGGCGATGACGACGCTGGATGAATACAAGCAATTCACCGACGCGGTTTCTTCGCCGGTGCTGGCGAACGTGACCGAGTTTGGCAGGACCCCGATGTTCACCACCGCTGAGCTCAAAGAAGCCGGGGTGGCGATCGCGCTCTACCCGCTGTCGGCCTTCCGGGCGATGAACGACGCGGCCCGGCGGGTCTACGAGACACTTAGGAGCCAGGGCACACAGGTAAGTCTGCTCGGCCAGATGCAGACCCGCGATGATCTATACGACGTGCTGGATTACCACCGCTTTGAAATGAAGCTGGACGAACTGTTTGGGAAGGAGCGATAAAGAAGATGAGCGAGAAATCGAAATCGGCAGGGGGCTCCGGCGGGCTGGCGGGGGTTGTGGTCGGCAACACGAGTATCTGTACGGTCGGCAAGGAAGGTCACAGCCTGCTGTACCGAGGTTATTCCGTGAACGACTTGGCGGACCACGCCGCGTTCGAGGAGGTCGCATACCTGCTGTTAAACGGCGAACTGCCCAGCGCGTCGCAGTTGGCCGACTACCAGGCCCGGCTTAAGGCGCAGCGGGGGGTCCCTCAGGCGCTTAAGGACATCCTCGAAAAACTCCCCGCCGATTCACACCCGATGGACGTGATGCGCACCGCATGCTCGGCCCTGGGCTGCATCGAGCCGGAAACAGCGGAGAACGACCAGGCGAAGATCACCGACAGGCTGCTGGGTATCTTCCCCTCCGTGCTGTTGTACTGGCACCACCTCCATCAAAGCGGCAAGCGGATCGACACCCTCGCCCCCGAGGACTCGATCGCCGGCCACTTCCTGCACCTGCTGCACGGCAAGGCGCCCAGCGAGCTGCAAGAACGCGCCTGCGATGCCTCGCTGACCCTCTACGCCGAGCACGGGTTTAACGCCTCGACCTTCGCCAGCCGCGTCGCTGTCGCCACCCTCGCCGACTTCTACTCCGGCATCACCGCCGCGATCGGCACGCTCTCGGGCCCGCTGCACGGCGGGGCTAACGAACAAGCCATGGCGCTGATCGAACGCTTCAAGGACCCCGACGACGCCGAGGCGGGCGTGATGAAGCTGCTCGCCGCCAAGGAAAAGATCATGGGCTTTGGCCACCGGGTCTACAAGGTCCGCGACCCGCGCTCGGATGTCATCAAGGGCTGGTCCAAGAAGCTCGCAGACAGCCTCGGCGACGATAAGCTCTACCGCATCTCCGAGCGGATCGAAGAGGTCATGATGCGCGAGAAGAAGATGTTCCCCAACCTCGACTTCTTCAGCGCCAGCGCCTACCACCAGATGGGGATCCCCACCGGGATGTTCACCCCGATCTTCGTCTTCTCGCGCACCGCCGGCTGGGCCTCGCACATCGTCGAGCAACGCGCCGACAACAAGCTGATCCGCCCAAGCGCCCAGTACGTCGGCCCCGAGCCCCGCGCGTTCGTCACGGTCGACCAGCGATAACTTGTCGTAACATCCATCCGCATCGCGTTTGCTCGCCGTTTACGGCTTCGCGTTTGCTTCAGGTACGGTTTCAACATGACATCACCCCGCCAGCCAGACCAATTACTTTCCGACATCGCCGACTACGCCGTCAACTACAAAATAGATAGCGATGAGGCCTACCGCACCGCGCGCTACTGCCTGATGGACAGCCTGGGCTGTGCGCTGCTGGCGCTGAAATACCCGGCCTGTACGAAGCTGCTGGGCGGCGTGGTCCCCGGTGCTTCGCAAGACCCCGTACCAGGCGGCGCGCGCGTCCCCGGGACCGACTACCAACTCGACCCCGTGCAGGCGGCTTTCACACTCGGGGCCATGATCCGTTGGCTCGACTACAACGACACCTGGCTCGCCGCCGAATGGGGCCATCCGTCTGACAACCTCGGCGGGATCCTCGCGGTCGCCGACTACCTTTCACGCAAGCACGCCGCCGACGGCTCGGGCAAACCGCTGACCGTCCGTGATGTACTCACCGCGACGATCAAGGCACACGAGATCCAGGGCGTGATCGCACTCGATAACGCCTTTAACCGTGTCGGGCTTGATCACGTCATCCTCGTCCGCATCGCCAGCACGGCCGTGGTCACCCACATGCTCGGCGGGACGCGCGCCGAGGTCTTCAACGCCGTGTCCAACGCCTTCCTCGATGGCGGGGCCCTGCGCACCTATCGCCACGCCCCCAACACCGGCTCGCGTAAGAGTTGGGCCGCCGGCGACGCCACCAGCCGGGCCGTCCGCCACGCATTCATGGCGCTCACCGGTGAGATGGGCTACGACACCGCGCTGAGCGCCCCGGGTTGGGGGTTCCACGATGTGGTGATGAAGGGTAATCCCATCACGCTCGCCCAGCCATTTGGCAGCTATGTCATGGAGAACGTGCTGTTTAAGATCTCTTTCCCCGCCGAGTTCCACGCCCAGACCGCCGTCGAGGACGCGATTAAGCTCCACCCGCAGGTCAAAGACAGGCTTAACGAGATCGAACGTATCCGGATCGACACGCAGGAGTCGGCCGTGCGCATCATCGACAAGCAAGGCCCGTTAAACAATCCCGCCGACCGCGACCACTGCATCCAGTACATGACCGCCGTCGGCCTGTTGCACGGCCAACTCACCGCCGACCACTACGAAGAAGCCGCCGCCACCGACCCGCGCATCGATCAACTGCGTGACAAGATGCAGGTCGTCGAAGACCCAACCTACACCCGCGACTATTTAGACCCCGAAAAACGTTCGATCGGCAACGCCGTGCAGGTATTCTTCACCGACGGCACACACACCGACAAGGCGGCGGTCGAATACCCCGTCGGCCACCGCCGCCGCCGCGCCGAAGGCCAGCCGCTTCTGGTCGAAAAGTTCAACCACAACCTCGCCACCCGCTTCGACGCCGGTCAGTGCGAGCGCATCCAATCCGCCTTCGCCGACACAGAAAAACTCGACGCGATGCCCGTGGATGCCTTCGTTAATCTGTTCCTCTAGGCCCCCAGCAAGCCCAACCCATGCCGCGGGCAGCGAAGCTGCCGCGGGTCCATCCCGACAACCCCCCCCGGGAAGGTGTGCTTCGTCACGCCAGCCTATTTCACCACGCGCCTCCGCCGGATCAACGCCAACCCGCCCGCGCCGAGCAGCGCAAGCGCCCCCGGTTCGGGGACCAGCGTGATCGTCAGCGTGGCCTTAGGGGAAAAGAAGTGGGGCGAGACGGCCACGCTGTCGATCGGGTTAAGGTTGAGGCTGAACGGGTTGCCGTTAGCGAATGTGCCGTCGAGGAGGACCCCGCGGTCCGGGATCGTTACCGGCACGCCGGGGGTAAGTGTGGGTGTCAGGTCGACGCCGTCGAGGACAAACGAGGTGCCCAGCACGTTTACTTCGCTGGCGAACAGGGCCTTGAACACCCCGCTTACGGTCCCGCCGGCGAGGTTGACCGTGCTGAGCGCGGAAGCGAGAAAGATGTCGCTGGTGTTGCCGCCATTGACGTTGATCGTGGTGTGCGCCGCAGCGGTGATACGTGGGACACTAAAATCGTCGTTGATATTGATGACGCTGCCGTCGAGCGCGAAGATTTCAATGAAAGTCCCCCCGCTGATATTGGTGATGCTGCCTGCGTGTGTTTCGAAGTCTATGCCAAACGATCCGCCGCTGATGTTGACCAGGGTATTGGAACCCGTCCCATCGGGGTTGCCGGCGTTGAACCCGCTACTGATAGTGCCGCCGCTGATGTTGACGGTGGTATTGGAAAACGCCCTGAAGAATCCGCCTAGAAATCCGCCGGTCATGTTCAGCTCGGTGTTGCTGCTCGATCCATCGGGGCGCCCGGCGACGAAGACGTGGTTGAGAAAGCCCCCGTCAGACAGATTTAGCTGCGTATCCGACCCGATAAACCGCGGGTCAGGGTCTGGCGGGACGTTGATGATGGTGGTGAACGCCTGGGCCGTTGTGGGGGCGGTCAGCAGCAGGGCGCAGAAACACCCTCCGATAGCGAGACTAAAGCGAATCCCTCGTCGTATCATCCGGAAAACCTTGTTGTAAATGCGCAACCCGGAAGGCTGCTGGGGGTCGAAAAAAGAGCAAAACCGCCCTTTCTCCCGCTCCGACCCATCGGCAGGGAATGTACGCGTATTATGGTGATGTGGGTGCGAGATGCAAGTGCAAATGATGCAAAAGTTAGATTAATTTGTGCTGGCGGGATTGCCCAGGTTAACAGGACGGCGGCGCGATCGGCGATATGTCAGTGCGGCGCCGCTTAGAACGATCAAGACCACCGAGCTCGGCTCGGGGATCACCGCGCCCGGCGGCGGCGGGGTGCCGGCGTTCCAATTGCCAAGGACGATGTTGAGGTCTTCGATGCCGACGAATCCATCATTACTTGGATCGCCGGAAGTTAGTTCGCCGGGGGGGACGTTTTGGTTCCAGTTGCCAAGCACGACGTTGAGGTCTTCGATGCCAACGAAGCCGTCACCGTTGAGGTCGCCGAGGATGGCGGTGAATGGAGCGTCCCAGTAAATGTCGTCCACGGCGAAGCTCACAGCGGTGCCGTTCTCCTCGAGGATGACGAACGAGTAGCTGAGCATACGCAGATCGATAGCGGTGCCCCGGATGTCGCTGACCGGAATCGACGCCTGACCCCATTGACCGTCGCGCACCAGCCCATAGGTCGTTTGGAAGGCCGGGAACTCGACGTACTCCTGGTTCCCCCAGGCGTCAATGATCCCGATTTTGAAGGTGACGTTCGCGGGGATGTTGATGCTGAAGTTCAGGTGCCCGTCACCGAAGTCGAACAAGTTCAGCGGCTGATCGGACATGACACCGGCGCCAAACCAGCCCTGACCCGTCGTCTGCCACGACATGGCGTTGTCGCCTTCCAGCGGCGGGATCGTTCCGTCGGTAAGGGTGCCTTCCCAGACGAAGATCCTGGCATCGACCCCGGGGGTCAGATTGCCGTTCGTGGCCGTGTTGTCGGTGAAGATGCCGTAGGATTGGCTCTGAGCCGTCGGTGGCCCGAGATGGACCGACCCTTGGCCGTTCCATTCATAAGCCCGGATGTAGTCAACGTACATCTCAGCATTGAACGGCATGGAAACCGGCTGGCCGCTGCCGGGATCACCGAGGTTGTAGGCGTCCGTGAAGGCCCCACCGACGGCCATGTTGGCGATGAGATAGAACGGCTGGTTGAACTCGTCGGACTCCGCATCGATCGTGAACGGGGTGGCGAACAGGTCGTGCTCGACCGCGTTATCAATGACGGTCATCCGCAGGCTGTTAGCATCCCAGTACAGGCGGTAGGTTAGGAAGCGGTCATTCAGCGGAGAGGCGTGGTTATAGTAGGGGCGGGCGAAGTCGTCGTCCGGGTCCCAGGAGAGGCTGGCTGCGCCGGAAGGGTTCTGCGGCGTGACCGCGGCGTCGGTATAGAAGATGGCGTTGGAGCCCACAACCTGGTTGACGGTGGAGTTGTTCAGGCCGTTGCCCCCGTTGTGGGTGTCGTGCAGGTCACGGAAAGCCTGGCTGGAGCCCATCTCCATGATGTCGATCTCGCCCTTGTGCGGCCAATTCCAATTGGACGTCCCCAGCATCCAGACGGCGGGCCAGCCGCCCAGGTCCAGATCGGGCACGCGCACCCGGGTCTCGATCATGCCGTATTGGAGGGAGACTTTCGACTTGGAAACCACTTTGCCCGACGTGTAGTTCAGCGGGTTTCCCCATTGGTCGACGATGCCAGGGCCGCTCTCCTGCTTCGCGGTAATGCGCAGGGCCGTGTTGCCGGCCTCACCCGGAACCGACGCGATGTCGACGTTGTTCTCGGAGTAGTATTGCAGCTCGCCGTTGCCCCAGCCCCAGCTTCCGTTGCCGGTCTCGGCGATCCAGTTATTGAGATTGTTGAAGTTCTCTTCCCAGAGCAGGGCGCCGACCTGCCCGTGTGCGACGCTGCCGGTCAGGGGCAATGCGATCGCCAGGATCAGCTTGAGCAGGAATTGCTCTTTACGTGCGTGACGACTCGACGCTTTGGCAATCGTCATCTCTCCCCCACCCTCCATTAAGACTACAGATTGGCCCGCGCTGGTGAATTTCATGGGTCGCAATCCTAAAAATATGGACTGAAAAAGCATACGCACGGAAATTAGAGCTAACTCATCTCCGAAGCGACGAAACAACCCACCATAACACGAGCAGGCCCGAATTGACAGGGCAAACGTGCATGTAACAGCTGTTTCACCCGAAACTTGCGCATCAAGCTGTTACGTCAGTCTGTTGCCCGGCGGCTCCGTCGAAGCAAGCCGCCCAGACCCACACCCAGCAGCATCAGCGTCGAGGGCTCGGGGATCGCCACGGTTGGCGGGGTGCCGGCGTTCCAATTGCCAAGGACCACATTTACATCTTCGATTCCCACGAACCCGTCGCCGCTTGGATCGCCGAACAGCGGATTGCCGGGTGAGACGTTGGCGTTCCAGTTGCTTAATACCCTGTTGAGGTCTTCGATCCCTACAAACCCGTCGAAGTCCAGATCGCCTGTCAGGGCGCTAAGCGCATCAAACAACACGTCGGCAGCTATCTGCGCGATGAGTTCATGCGCCGCGGTGGTGGGGTGGACGTCGTCCCAAAACAGGTATTCGTCCGGGTCGATCCCGCCAAGGCCCATCGCTTCGTCCGTCACGTTGGTGAAGCCATACGTTGCGGGGTTCAGTGTGGCATCTTCGATCATAGCCCCCGCGTCGATGCGGAAAAACTCGATGTCCGCGAGCGTCCCCTCAAGGTTGTCAAGCGATAACGACAATTGCGCGTTGAACTGTGAGCTGAGTGCATCGAAGACAGCCTCGTTGGATGTGCCGACGAAACGAGGGGTCTTACCCAGGAGCGGCAGGTTGACAACCATGAACCGCCTGCCACCGGCGGCATGCAGGTCCGTAATGTCGCTGGCGAGGTTAGCCACAGGCACGGAGGTATTGGTCTGCCCGTCGAGGAAGTCGTTTGCGCCGCCCCAGACCACAATCAGTTCGTCCCCCGAGGGGCCGCCGTCGTTGTTGAGGTAGTCCGGGACCTGCTCGTCGATGTCATTGATGAATAATGACACCAATCCGGAGCCGTCGGTTCTAGCGCCGCCGAAGGCGTAGTTGCGGCCCGCGCTGCTTTCCAGGTTGGCTACCGGCGGATCGAGTTGTAATTGTATGGCAAGATATTCGATCCAAACCGGCCCGTTGGAGAACCGGCCGTCGAAGTATCCTTGACCCGCTACCCCCAGCCTGGCGTTTGCGTTGCCCGTATCTGACAAGCTGTCGCCGAACCCAACGATTTGATTGAATGGGCTAGCGATCGTTGCCGGTGACGTCGCCAGCACAACCAGGAGCGCCCAAGTAAGTAGCTTGGAAATAGTCATATGCCTAACCTTTAACTGCGGCTGTTGGCATTTTACCCCCCGATGTCGGTCAAGCCCAAGGAACACGAGCACCAGCCCGATGACTGCAGTCGAAGGCTCGGGCACCAGTGATAAGGCTTCGTCCAATGGCGGCGAGCCGGCGTTCCAATTGCCAAGCACGACGTTGAGGTCTTCGATGCCAACGAAGCCGTCATTACTTGGATCGCCGGAAGTTAGTTCGCCGGGGGGGACGTTTTGGTTCCAATTGCCAAGCACGACGTTGAGGTCTTCGATCCCGACAAAGCCGTCGCTGTTCAGATCGCCCTCGATCGGGATTGTCAAGGGCGAGAGCAGGACGAGGTGGTCGGTCGTGCCGGAGAAGTCTTTTCCGAGCACGGCGATCTGCCCGGCGTTGTTGATGGCTTCGCCCTGGCTCATCAGCAGCGGGAAGGAGAAATCGATCAAGCCGTTGAGCGACCTCATGCCGTTGATTGCGTCGAAGATGAAGGCATCGCGGATTGTGCTGTCGTCGAACCCGCCGACGACCTGGCCCTGATCGTTCAGGTCCCTGGCGAAGGTGTTGCCGAGGGTTGCGTTGATGCCCGCGGGGTCGCCGTGGAACCGGATGACTTCGTCGGAGGTCTCGCTGGCCTCGAAGATGCCGTTGGTATTGGTGTCGTTGAAGTCGAACAGGTTGTCTTGATCCAGGTCGGACCACAGGAAGCCGACGAATCGGCCGTGGTCGTTGCGCATCGTTCCGACGGCCTGCCCGACGTTGTTGATGGCGAAGACCTGGGCGGTCTGCCAGAGGGGGTTGGTGCTCATGAAAGGGATCTGCGTCGTTTCGTTTGGGTCGGCCTGATCGTCGTTGTCTATGTCGCGCCAGACGAACCCGGCGTTGCCCAGGATGTAGGCGACGTCGCCGGCTTCGTTCATGTCGGCGATGTCGGCTGCGGGCGCGATGAGCAAGCGCGGGCCTGGCTCGGACAGCGCCCCGGCATTCAGTGAGAAGTCACCGCGGTACAACCCCGAGTCGCCGTTGATCAACACCTGCCCGGCGTTGTTGACACGGGCGGCCGAGCCCCGCGTAGCGCCGGGGTTGATCGTGAGGCTGCGCATCTCCCCGGGTGTGTTTGCGTGGTTGGCATCATCGTCGAGCCAGAGGAAGGGTCGATCGTCCGCGATGCCCGTGCCCGCAGCGGTGCTGGAGACGCCGACGACCCACCCCAGGTCATTGAGGCCCAGCCCCTTGCTCCGTCCGTTCAAAGGCGGGGCGGCGGGGTCGGCGAAGTCGTCGGTGAGGTCACCGAGGTTGGCGACGGTGCCCGCCGCGTGGTGGTAGAAGAAAGGCCGGGCGTTCTGATTTAGTTCGTCATCGCCGGCGTCGCCTTGCCCGGTGAGTTGGGCGAGGCTGTTGATCGCGCCGACTTCGGCTCTGTGCAGGGTCAGGTTGGGCCTGGCCTGGGCGATATCAAACGTCGGCTGAGGCATCGACAGCAGGTCCAGCGCGTCAAATTCGATGCTCTGGGCTGTGCATAGACAGGGGAAAACCGCGCCCGCTGCGCAGGCGACGATCATCGCCCCGGCGGCGGTGTGCTTGCCTTTCTCCCGCATCACAAAGATTGATTCTACCTTGCGTTCGGCAGCGGCGGAAGGGCGGCGCATCAAAAAAACGCTAAAGGCCACATCAACACATACGAATCAACGCCTCGAAACAGCCGCTTGCGGCTTCACGGGGCCCGGCACGTATCCTGAGTGCAGGTTTAGGCGGCGTCGCTCTGGGCGGTAGCGATATGGATCAACGGCATCGGATCGGCTTGGTCCCTGGTGTAGACGACTTGTTTGCCCACTCCGACGTGGATCCGTATGGGCCCGCGGACATCCTTATGGATCTTGAACGCCTTGCCGGCGATATGGATCACGGTGTCGGCGCGCAGCCAGCGATGCACGGTCAGCGAAGCGGAGGCCTTCTTGGCTTGCAGCACCAGGTGTGTCGGCACGCCGGTCGGGCTGCCCAGGACCGCGACCTCTGCCTGGGCCAGGCAGGTGATCTGCCCACCCATGATCGTGACGCTTGGGGAGTTGAACTTGCCGGTGACGGTCAGCTCGCAGTTGACGATCTCGCGGTCGATCTGCAGTTCGCCCTTGACCTTGCCTTGGACGTTGTCCAGGTACCGCCCGATCATGTTGCCGCCGACCTCCGCGTGGCCCATTTCCCGGCCGGCAAACCCGCCACGGACCACCAGGCAGCCGCCGCACTTGATCGTCGCGGCCTCGACCAGCCCGTCCACGATCACGTTCCCGGTTGTCTCGACCTCGAACCGGTCGCGCACACCTTTGCGGATGTGCACGTCGCCGTTGAACTTGATATTCCCGGTCGAGAAGTCGACGAACTCGGGGACCTCGATCAGCTCGAGTATCTTGACCGTCTTGCCTTCGCGGACCAGGGGCCCGTCGGCTTTGGCGACCAGCTCGCCGTTGGATTTCTTCTGGATCGACTTACCCAGGATAAGCTTGACGGACCTGCCGTTCTTGGCGGTGATCGTCTTGCCGAAGATGTCCGACCCGGGTGTGCCCTTGGTCGGGGGGATGATCTTAGCAATCACCTGCTCGGTTTCGATGAGGGTGTAGGCGCTTTTCTCGTAAAAGTCGACCGGGTCGGCGCTCAGCTCCTCGGGCCCGTTCTCTCCCACCAGCCATTCGACCCGCCCTTCCTCGCCGGGCACCGACGGGATCGACTCGGCAACCACCGCCCGGTGTTCGCCCGGGTCTTGCTTAGCCTTGGCGACCAGTGATCCGACCGCCTTGACGAGCCCCTCATCCGTACGGATGCCCGATTCCTTCAGCAGTTTCTGGCACGCCTGGGGCGTCAACTGTTCACGGGGGAACTCGGCGGGAACGACCAACGCCACCCGCGCTTTGTCGGCGCTGATTTCCACTTTCAAAAGGATGTCGTTGGGTAGCTCAGCGATGATGCGCTCCTGATCTATGTTCAATATGAAGCCGGCTTTCACGCGCTGTTTGTGCGTGCTCGTCCCGGCCGGCTCTTTTGCCGGCGGTATTGAAAAGGCTTGTCCATTTCGATAAGAACAACTCACCGCCAAGACAATTATCGGTTCCGTGGCGGGGGTAGGTGAGTCCCAGCCGCTTGAAATCCCGGGTAAAACGCAGGCTTTTTAGTGTCCGATACTATTGGCGATCGGGCCTTGTCGGCGCACAGCGGGGGGCGAAAAAAACCCACCCGGACAAGCGGGTGGGTCTGGTAAGTTCGGTGGGTTTGACTTTGCCGGCTACTTGTAGGCGGCAGGCGGCTGGGTGATGTCCGG
>JAJDCU010000078.1 GCA_029260655.1 Phycisphaeraceae bacterium | reverse complement strand
TGATCAGGCCTTGGCGATCCTCAACAAGAACAAGGTCGAGAAGCTGCTGCTGGTCGACCCGCAGATGTGTCTCACCGGGCTGATCACGATGCGGGATATCGAGAAACTCAGCCAGTTCCCCCTGGCCTGCCGGGACGACCGGGGCCGGCTCCGGGTCGGCGCGGCGGTGGGCGTGCATCAACTAGACCGGGTCGATGCCCTGATCCAGGCCGAGGTCGATGTGCTGGTCGTCGATTCGGCGCACGGGCACAGCTCCAACGTCCTGGAAACAGTCAAGGCGGTCAAGGCCAAATACGACATCGATGTGGTCGCCGGGAATGTCGCGACCGAACGGGGGGCCCGTGACCTGATCGACGCCGGGGCGAACGGGGTGAAGGTCGGGATCGGCCCGGGGTCGATCTGCACCACCCGGGTCGTCACCGGCGTCGGGGTGCCCCAGCTCACCGCGATCGCCAACGCCTGCCAGGCCGCGGACAAAGCCGGCGTCCCCGTGATCGCCGACGGCGGGGTGCGTCACTCCGGGGACATCACCAAGGCCGTCGCCGCCGGCGCTTCGAGTGTGATGCTCGGCTCGCTGTTCGCCGGGCTGGACGAATCCCCGGGCGAGATGGTGATCCACCAGGGCAGGCGCTACAAGACCTACCGAGGCATGGGCTCGCAGGGCGCGATGATGAAGGGCTCGGCCGACCGGTACAGCCAGAAGGGCCTCAAGCGAGACAAGATGGTGCCCGAGGGCGTTGAAGGCCGGGTTCCCTACCGCGGGCCGTTGTCGGACTTCGTCTACCAGATGGTCGGTGGGCTCAAGGCCGGGATGGGCTACTGCGGCACACAGACGATCGAACAACTGCGCAGTGAGGCACGTTTCGTCCGGGTCAGCGGCGCATCGCTGGTCGAGTCACACCCCCACGACATCAGCATCACCAAGGAAAGCCCCAACTACACCGCCGAGGTCCGCGGCGAGGATTAGATGACCTCTCAAAGCGCCTTATGAATTCAAGCACACCGGGTCCAAGAAAAGCGTGGGCCAGGGTAGCCGGGCGTCAAGGTATTGCGGTAACCATGTGTCGATGTAACCGGACCTTCGCCCCGCCGTCAGTGGCCTGGGCCCGGGCGCTGAGTTCTTATCAGCTAGAACTTACAGAAGGTCGGGGCGTGTCGGTTGACCTGCGGTTGCGGACCCTGAGCAAATAAGATATATGCATCTTTAGTTGGATATGCCCCCGCGTGTTGCCGATGCAAATGCACCATGAGGCGCGCCGGGTGGCTCGGCGGGCATGCGGCAAGGATGGCGACCCGTCCATGATCAAGTGGTTGAACGTCAGCGCCAGGGGATTAGCTTTGAGCATCATGCTAGGCGTGATGTTCGGCGCCGGGGGCTACACTTTCTATTACGCCGACGGCGCGTCGTACCTTTCTAACAACCCCGCCGCCTGCGCCAACTGCCACATCATGAACAATCAGTACGACGGCTGGCAGAAGGCGAGCCACCACGCCGTCGCTACCTGTAACGATTGCCACGCCCCGCACGACCTGGTTGGCAAGTATCTGACCAAAGCCGAGAACGGCTACCTGCACTCCAAGGCGTTTACGCTCGAAGATTTCCACGAGCCGATCCAGATCCGGCAGCGCAGCAAAGACGTGCTTCAACAAAACTGTATCGATTGCCATCAGGCGTTCGTTTCCCAGATCAAGAGCTACCCGGCCGGTCAAGGCGAGGAGGCGGATTGCGTCCGTTGCCACCGGTCTGTCGGGCACGGCCCGACGAAGTGAATCAGGAGCCTCATCATGCCAAAAGCGCCCCCCGTTGACCGGACCGACCCGCCCATGTCTGCGCCGCGCAAACACTCGTGTCTGCCTTTCCTGATCGTGATTGTGCTGTCGGCCGCGGTCACGGCGCTGGTCTTCATGCTCATGGGCAACATCGCCCAGCACAAGCGGGAGGCCGAGCAGGTCGTCTTCAAGATCGCCGACGTGGACGAGACCACGACCGACCCCGAGGAATGGGGCAAGAACTTCCCCCGGCAGTACGACGGCTACAAACGGACCGTCGATACCGAGCGGACCCGGTGGGGCGGCAGCGAGGCGTTCCAGCGGGTCGACGAGGACACCGACTGGCAGACGCTCTTCGCCGGGTACGCCTTTAGCTTCGACTACCGCGAAGACCGAGGCCACGCCTACATGCTCCAGGACCAGCGCGAGACCGAGCGCGTCCACAAGGTCAAGCAGCCGGGGGCCTGCCTGCACTGCCACGCCTCGGACATCCCTGCGTACCGCAAGGCCGGGATTGAAAACGGAGCGCCCGGCGCGCTGACCGATCCCTTCAACAGCCCCGACGCCCGCGCCCAGCTTCAGAAGGGCTTCGAGGTCGTCTGCGCGATCTCCTATGAAGAGGCCACGAAACTCGTCGAGCACCCCGTCTCTTGTGTTGACTGCCACGACCCGGAAACCATGCACCTGCGCGTTACCCGCCCCGGGTTCATCAACGGCATCCGGGCGCTCGCCGAGTCGGATGATCCGGTCCCGCACCTGCAGAGCATCGAGCGATGGCGCAAGGGCGACCGCATAGAACCCTACGAACCCAACACCATGGCCACCCGCCAGGAGATGCGCTCCTTCGCCTGCGGGCAGTGCCACGTCGAGTACTACTTCAAGGGCAAAGGCAAGCTGCTGACCTACCCCTGGCACAACGGCCTGAAGATGGAGCAGGCGGAGAAGTATTACGACGATGAGGGTTTCAAGGACTGGACGCACAAGACCGCCGGCTCGCCGATGCTTAAGGCCCAGCACCCCGAGTTCGAGTTGTGGAGTCAGGGCATCCACGCCCGCGCCGGCGTCTCCTGCGCCGACTGTCATATGCCTTACAAACGTGAGGGCGCGATCAAGGTCAGCGACCATCACATCCGCAGCCCGCTACTGAATACCGCCCGCGCCTGTCAGGTGTGCCACAACGTCACCGAGGACGAGATCTTGGCCCGCGCCGAGACGATCCAGGACCGCACCCGCGCCCTGATGGTCCGAGGTCAAACCGCGACACTCGAACTGATCGACATGATCGTTATGGCTAAGGGGGCCGGCGCGACCGACGACCAGATCGCACCGCTGCAAAGTGATCACCGCAAGGCCGAATGGCGTCTTGACTACATCGCCGCCGAGAACTCGATGGGTTTCCACGCCGACCAGGAGGCCGCCCGTATCCTCGGCGAAGCCATCGACTACGCACGCCAAGGCCAGATCAAGGCCGTCAAGCTGATCGCCGAACTCGGCTCACCCACACCCGCCTCCGCCGGTGGGGGGTGACCCCGGTCGCGGCGGTATGTGCTGGCTAGGGACCGGTACGCCTGTGATGCTTTGCGGGCGATCGCAGATCGTCATGTGTCAGCCAATAACACCACGACGGTGTGCAGAGGGATAGCCAGTGCGATGACCTTTCGCATCTGAACAGTTGAGCACACCGCCGCGGTTAGTTTTTCACGCTCTCCGTGAGATCAATCAACAGGCTCTATACGCACATCGTCGATCCACAACGTCCCGTCGAGGATCATCCAGAACTGAACCGCCGCCCTCTGCGTGCCTTCCGGGACCGTGAAACGTTTCTTGATGGTCCGCCAGCCGTGCGTGCCATGGATGCGCGCCACGTCGACGTCGCTGACAAGGTCATCGCCCGCAGCGTCCCAGACGAAGAATTTCATCCACGCGTTGCCGACTTTCTCCGCCTTGATCGACGCGGACACCTCGACCGTCTGTCCCGGGATCAGGCCTTCGGCGTCGATGCGTACGATATCGATCGGCACGCCACCGGTCTTGGTTATGCGCAGTGACTGCTTGCCCTCAGTTTTCTCTTGCCGATCCGGCGCGAGTTTTATCCGGCCCGAGTTGCTGCCGATGATCCAGCCCTTCGTGCCGCGTTCGAAACCGCCGTTGTCCAGGGGGTTTGAGGCAGCCTTTTCGTCAACCCCGCCCGTACCACGCGCCTGATCCAGCAACTGCTGGTACTCGGTTACCCCTGGGTTTGCCTCAATGAGCTGTTCGAGGATCGGGACCGCGTCCTCATATCGGCCCTGCTCGACATAGGTCCGCGCCAGGTTCACGGCACCGGCGTGTGGCTGCGGGGATTGGCGGTACAGTTCCTCCCATATCTCGATGGCTTGGTCAATTTTCCCCTGGTTTTTCAGGCTAAGCGCAAGCCCGTTGATCGCGCCGCCGTGGTCGGGCTCTAATTCGATGCACCGCTCCAGATGTTTCTGCGCCCGGGCCGGCTGCCCCTGTGTAATCAGAGCCCAGCCCAAGCCGTTGTGAGCGTTGGCGAGGTCCGGGTCCAGCTCCAAGGCCTCCAGAAACGCCAACTCCGCCGCCCGCCACTTCCGTTCGCCCCACAGGGCCCATCCTTTTTGCGACAGTCCCTCTGCGGCAGCGACGTTACCATGCTTGGGCTCGGGCGGTTCGATCTTGCTTCGCAGATCACTTGGCAACTCGCCCAGCGCCGCCGCCGCATGGAGTTGAGACATCCAGGCCCGCTGCGACTGGATCGATTCATCTTGCGAATCCTCCGGCAGTGCCTTTAGCAGTTCTTCTGATAGCGTCGCCGCCGGTTCGTACTCTCCCAGCAGCAGGTAGGCGCTGACGAGGCTGTACTGCGCCGCGGGTGCGTTTTCGGCCTTGAGGAACCAGTCCTTCGCTGTCTTGTAGTCACGATTTGCAAAAGCAATCTGGCCCATGCCGTTCAGGGCCGCGAGGTGCGCCTCTTGCAGCAAGAGCGCCTGCTCGAAAGCGTCGGCGGCTTTATCGCGTTCGCCGGTGTGGAAAAGGCTCCAGCCCAGCCCGTTCCAGAGATTCGCGGACTGCGGGTCCAGCGTGATCGCCTTAGCGAAGACCCTGGACGCCTGGTCGTACTTGCCATCGCTCCATAGCTGCCAACCTTCTTCGGCGAGTCCTTCGGATTCGGCGACCGCTCCGATCCGTGCGTCTGGTGTGCCCGGTTTGTCCGTCGGCCGGGCTCCGTCCGGCTGCCCCGCTCCGATGACCGCGATCGTGATGATGGATGCTGCGAGTCCCAACATGATGACACCTCCAAGAAGTAGCCGACGTTGACGCCGGCGTTGTTGCTCGGCACGCTGCAAGGACTCGGCGAGGATCGGCGTGGTTTCCTCAAGCGCCGCATCCAGGGCTTTGTCCTCATCCGTGCCTGGGCTTGTGCTGGTCATCGCTGTATCCCTCTTGCCGGAACGCCCGGCGTTGTCAGATCCGCTTAATGATTTTGCCCGCTTCGTCCGCATCCATCTTGCCACGGTCGACGGCGTCGAGGATGGTGCCCTTGACCTTGCGTGTCTTGGCGATCTCGTCTCGCAGCGCGGCGATCACCTTGTCCAGGCGGTTGCGCACCGTCGGGTAAGACACCCCGGTCTGCTCGGCCATGGTCTTGAGGTTCCCGCCGGCCAGGACGAACATCTCGATGAAGCGTTGATGCTCGGCCGGCAGGTTCCCCACCCGGAACATGGGGAACGCCGCCGAAATATCGACCTCGCAACCATCGCACCGCATCGTCGTGACCCGCATTGGGCCGTCACAGTAGGGGCACACACTGGTCGGGGCATCTGAGTCCATAAGTCCTCAAATCAAATGACACAAGCGAATATAATCAATAAAATTGATCTGTCAAGGGGTATAAGTGAATATATTTGATATTCTGCCTGGGGCTCAGGGATGGGGATCCCGTCGTGAGTCAGGGGTCCCCCAAGCGATCGGGTCCACGAAGGCCGAGCCTCTCCGGGCGTCTGCCGCGACCTATGGCGCGCCGCCTTTGCCCGGTTTGACTGGCCCGACCCGTTACAATAACCTGCCCGACCCCATGGCCCCCGGCCCTGAGAGATTGTCTCCCAGTGATCGCCGGACCCAGGCCAAGCGGGCTCGTAGCTCAGTTGGCAGAGCGCACCCCTGATAAGGGTGAGGTCGTAGGTTCAAGTCCTACCGGGCCCATTAGAAAAGCCCCCGTAACAGGGGGCTTGTTCTTTGCGCAGCAGCGATTGCCAAGTTTGATATAGTCGTCTATGGCTCGGTTGCGCGATAAGATCCGTACTATCTAACCCCCACTCGCGATGGTTTGCTATGCCTGATTGCCAAAATGACCTTGAAGTAGCATTGTATGACATCGTCATGCAGCACTTGGGCAAGTTAAAGGGCTATGTTCCAGGACCGGTTAAAAAGGCGGGAGGGACAAAGGAGGATCTGATTAAGCGATATAAAGCCGATCCGCTATACAGCATCTTCGGCCTGGATTCGGTTGAATACATCGCCGCGACTCTTGGTGGTGGAACTGTGACCTCGATTCATCGCAAGCTGGGGGACATCTACGAAGAATGCGTAAAGAGTGTGTTTCAGCGCAAGTTATCGCTGTCGTATGACCAACTGTCTTATCGAGCGAAGATCATGTCTGGCACGAAGGAGGAGGTCCGAGTTGCAGATGCGTTTATTCGTTTTGAAGAAGTTAAGAATGTCAGGAGGCGGAACGCGATCCGGGATTATTGTCAGGCGGAGTTGCACAAGCTCTCTGACGACCCGAAAGTGGCATTAGTGGGTGTCGGCATGGAAATTCGACACTGCTATCAGACAGGCGATGCCAAGCGCACCCAGGCCGATGAGGCTATGGCGCGACACTTCCTCATCAGTGGCGTGCTTCCGGTGATGCCGCTCTTTTGCGATCAAAGCAATCCGTCTGTTATCCATCGGTATCGCAGTGTCTGGATCATCAAGCAGGGCGGGGAGAGCTATGACCTGATTAAACAACTCTCAGGGTTTAATCTGTATGATTTCATGAAACGGAACAGATCGGATTTTCGGCGGCCGGTCATCAAGATGCTTAAAGGGCTTGGAGCATGATCGGGATAGCAGGCAATCAGACTCTGTTCGGGCCGATCGACCCGTTTGAGAAACGGCGGACGACCGAAGTCACCTTTAAGGGGAAATTAAACCTTCCCATCCATCGCTGGTATCGGCTGACCCCCAGTTTTTCACCGAAACTAGCGACCGATATTGCCATACATTTCGGCCTTACGCCGGAGGATTATGTACTCGATCCATTCAGTGGCGTAGGTACCGTGCCACTATGCATGAAGTATGAGGGTATCCCGGCCTGTTCGATTGAGTTGAACCCATATCTTCACTTTGTGAGCACGGTAAAGACGCGCTCATATTCGAACTTGTCTGGAATCACAAATGGTTTCGAGGAGTTCATCTCAAGTGTGGCGGTGGAAGCTGAGGGGCTCGAGGATCAAGCGAAAGCATACGAATACCTCGCGGCTAACGTGCGGTATGTCCCGCCCATTCATCGGCCCGAACGCTGGTGGTCTCCCGTTAATCTCGCCCAACTCGTGGCGATACGTAAGTTGATGTTGCGTGACAACCGCTCGGGATATGAATCCGATCTACTGCGCATGGGTATCCTCGGCGTCCTGATTCCTACGAGCAACGCGAAACACAATCATGTCTCACTGACGTTTGCGGATGAGCCAGCTCCTGCAATGAATGTGCTAGGCATGCTCCGCGAGAAACTGGACGAAATATCCAGAGACCTCGAAGCCGTTCGGGACAGGCCCGTATCCGACGTGAAGGTATATGCCGGCAATAGCCGTAGTGTTTCAAGAGTTCTGCCGGATGAACTGAAGGTTTCGGCTGTCATCACTTCGCCGCCCTATCCAAACCGCTTCAGCTATGCGAGAGAAACACGACCCCACCTGTTTTTCTTCGACTTTGTTGCAGGGGCCCAGGAGGTCGGGCAATTGGAAACCGAGGCGATCGGTGGGACTTGGGGGGCGGCCACCTCGTCGCTCTCGAAGGGCGTCGAGCCCGCGAATGATTTAGTTCGAGGTCTGATCTCGCCTTACACCAAAGACATCAACGGTAGTGGCGAGTTAATGGCCAGCTATGTGACCAAGTACTTCAACAATATCTACGAACATGTCCAAAGTATTGAGCAAGTATGCCGCGACAATGCCCGTCTTGCATATGTGATCGGGAACAGCAAGTTCTACGGGCATCCTTTACCCAGCGATGAAATACTCGCAGGCATCTTCGCCCACTTCGGTTTCGTGCTGGAGGGTATTTCGAAGATGAGGCGTCGTCAAAGCAAGTCGGGTTTATATGAAGCGGTTGTGTTTATGAGACGCGGATAAAATGAGTATCTAGCCTGTAGCAACCCGCAGGTAGATTACGATCAGATATCACTCACAAACTGATCGTAGAACGCGGTGTAGTCTTCGGGGGTGTCGCCGGCGAGCCATTGCATGGCGGACCTTGGGTGGCGGTTGTATTTGCCGGTGAGGTTGTAGGCGACGTTCGGGCCCCAGTCGACGTTCTTCTTCAGCGGCAGGACGTGCTGCTGGAGCATGTCGATGACGGGTTTGAGCTTGAACTTGGGGTTTTTGAGGAAGCCGATGAGTAGTTCGGTGGGGCAGTTGCCTGCGCCTCGGCCGAAGCCGTCGAGTGTGGAGTCGGCGCGGTTGCAGCCGAGGATGATGGCTT
>JAJDCU010000077.1 GCA_029260655.1 Phycisphaeraceae bacterium | reverse complement strand
TTCAGCATGATCAAGCGAAACCTCGGCCACGCCGTCACCGGACGCTCTCATCACGCCCGCAACCGCGATATCCTCCTGCACTGCCTGACCCACAACGTCATGATACTCAGGCGGCAATGCGGAGGTTTTCTACAGAGCAGGCTTATCCCCTTATCTTTCCTTTTCTCCAGTAAATCAACACTATCCCTGCCAAATAGGCTAACAGCAGCACAACCAAGCCAAGATATTGGCTTGGCATACCGGTTCTGAGATACAAATCAATGGTGGTTAGTGGGCGGCCACCTTCGACCCATTCGGCAAGACGCGCCTGATCGATGCCCGGCATCGGGATGAAAAAAGCCATGCGATAAACGGCCAGAGCCATCAGCGTCCATAGCGCGTAGAGCTTCCACCGACCGCATCGTCGTACTGACGACCGAATACCGAACCGATCGCGCTTGGCGAACTCGTCCGCAAGCTGCGCAGGCTCACCGAGTTCAGCCACGACGCGGGCGAAAGCTTCGGAAACGGCGTCAGCACGGAACTCATCCATTCGATCGCGCAGGTGGGCCTCTAATTCGTTGATTTCAGCCCGATCTAGACCACCCTCACTTAAGTTTTTTCGCCACTGCCGGATGTGTTGGTTTAGGTTGGACATGGTTTGTATCCCCAAAGTTCTGCGAGCGTGTTGTGTACGTTGATCCATTGAGCGCGTTCAGCTTCGAGCGCCTTGCCTCCTTCGCGGCTGAGGCGGTAGTACTTGCGTTTGCGGCCGGTGTCGCTTTTTCCCCAGCGGGACTTGATCAGCCTCTCGCGTTTGAGCCGGTGTAGCACGGGATAGAGCATGCCATCGGTCCATTCCAACTCGCCGCCGCTGCGTGCCCGGACCTCCTGGATGAGGGCGTAGCCGTAGCTCTCGCCTTGGGCGAGGATGCTCAGAACGATGGGCCGGCTGGACGCGGCGACGAGATCCTTGGTAGCCATAGAGGTATGATACATTGAAGTGCAATGTATGCCAAGCCTGGTCCCGCAGATCATCAAGATGCTATTGCAGCTCCCAGGAATTGCTGGTCAGGCTTTCGGAAGGCGGATTCCGCGAGGGAAAGACACGGTGTCGGACACCCATTTGGGGGTGCGTCTTGGAAGTGAAATATAAGCTTCATCAGATCGCGGTGAACCCCTGCCCCTTGGGGTCGGCGACGGTGAGAACAGCGGCGTGAACGCTTTGGGCGCCGGCCTGCTTGAGCAGGCGTGTGCAGGTGCTCAGGGTGGCGCCGGTGGTCTTGACATCGTCGATCAGGATCACGTCGTATCCCGTCAGATCGACCGGTTCGGTGTCGAATGAGTGGCGGACGTTGTCGTGCCGGCGTGAGGGGGCGATCGCTGTCTGCGGCGGTGTGTGGCGGGTGCGTTTTAGGATCGGTGCTATCGACCAACCGCGGGCGTCGGCCACGGCGCGGGCGATCAGGTCGGCCTGGTTGTAGCCGCGGCGCCAGCGCCGAAGCCGGTGCATCGGGACCGGGCAGACGACCAAGTGCTTGGGGTCGTTGGGCTCACCGATCACCTGAGCCAGTTGATTGCCCAGCCATCCGGCCCAGCGCCACCGCCGGCGGAACTTGAGTTCGCGTATCCATTCGTCGACCGGCTCGCCGTAGTAACTCAGCCGGGTCAGGCGCTGCCAGGGTAACGGCCTATCCACACAAAACGCACAGCCGCGCGGCGTGACGCTTCCTTCCCCGGCCGAGGCGCCGCAGCGCGGGCAGTAAGCGTCCTCCCTATCGGGGCGCCAATCCGCAGCGCCGTCGGGCACCAAACCGGGGGGCATCAACTCGTCCAGGACCTGTCCCAGCCAGGCGATGGGGCGGCGGAGTTGGGGCAATCGTGCGGTCGGCATGACGGCTGCGGTTATACTCCCGTCCGCAGGCGGTAGCCAGCTTTATTTCGAGGCGCCAAACCCAGGAGCCCCCCGGAGTCCCATTGGCAGACGATTACTCACACCCTGTCCCCGGCCTCAAGCCCCTGGTCATCTCCGCGCCGTTCGGCAATTACATCCAGCCAAAGGGCGCGACCCCCACGCTGGGGACGTTCACGCTGCACCGCCGGCCCGGCCGGGTGTGGCGCATCCTAAAGACCGTCCGCTACCGAAGGAAGCAGCAAGCCTGGGTCAACCAGATCGGCCTGCGCAACCCCGGGATCGACTGGCTGACCGACCGGGTGACGCGGGGGCGCTGCGATGTCAGCGACAAGATCGTCAGCATCCACGGATTTGATGCGGGGCAATGGTTCGCATTGCTTGAGAAGATCGCTGAGATCAGGCCGATGGCGGTCGAGCTTAACATGAGCTGCCCGAACGTCGGCGAGATCGACTGGCCCCCGGAATTGTTCGCCCGCGCGGTCGAGACGGGCATCCCTGTCGTCGTAAAGCTGCCGCCGGTGAACTATCAGCAGATGGCCGAGCAGGCGTTGGCGGCGGGTATCTGCGCGTTTCATTGCTGCAACACCCTGCCGGTCCCGGAAGGGGGTATGAGCGGCCGACCGCTGAAGCCGGTGGCGCTTGATTGCATCCGTGATCTGCGAAGCGGTCCGAACGGCGCGAAACTGACGATCGTCGGCGGTGGGGGCATCTACGAGCTAAGCGACATCGACGATTACGCAAATGCCGGCGCAGACCACTTCGCACTGGGCACCAAGACGATGAACCCGATGCTGCTGCTGACGCACGCGCCGCTGCGTAAGTTTATTGAGCAGGCCCGTCGAAGTTTCAGCCTTTGAAGTGTCCGACGCCCGCCGACGGTTAGACCCGGTCCTTGGGCGAGAGCGTGCGGGTGACCTTGAACGCGCGGTTGCCGCGGTACTGGCCGAGTTGACCGATGTACTTGCGCTTGCCCTCGATGCTCAGTGAAAGCGGGCTGGCGGCGGGCTTCTCGGTGAGGATGACGTCGCCGACCTGGAGGTTGATCAGGTCGCTGACCTTCATGCTCGTGTCCGCCAGGACGGTGGTAACCTCGATCTTGGCGGCTTCGAGGTGGCCCTCCAGCCGATGGCGGAGTTGATCGTCGCTGGTGTTGCGCTTGTAGGCGGCCCATGTCTGGTTCGAGAGCTTGTCGATGACCGGCTCGATGACGTTGTAGGGGATGCACAGGCTCATGGTCCCGGCCCGCCCGCTCATCTTCACCTCGAAGCTGACGACCACGACGACCTCGTTGGGCGGGACGATCTGGACCAGCGCCGGGTTGCTCTCGGTTTCCTGCAACTGGAAATGAACCGGCAGGATGTTGGACCAGGCCTCGGCGAGCCCGGTCTTGGCCCGGTCGATGATCTGGCTGACCAGCCTCAGCTCGATCGCGGTCAGCGGCCTTTGGGGGATGAACAGGTCGGCGTTGGACCCGCCCAGCAGCCGATCGATCACCGGGTAGATGATCAACGGGCTGATCTCCATACACATGTTCCCGTCCAGCGGCTCGCATGACAGGAGGTTGAAGCAGGTGGGGTTGGGCAGCGAGTGGGTGAACTCGCTGAATGTCATCTGCTCGATGTTGGCGACCCGGACCTCCATGATCGTCCGCAGGAATCCGGACAGCAGGGCGCCGTAGCTGCGTGCAAACGCCTCGTGGAGGGTCTGCAGGGCGCGCATCTGGTCCTTGCTGACGCGCTCGGGGCGCTTGAAGTCGTAGTCACGGATCTCCACATCATCGACATTGCCCAGACGATGACGGCTGAAGAAAATCTGATTCGACTCGCTCGTCGTTTCTTCCTCGACATCGCCGGTCTCGACGGCCGCGAGCAGGGCGTCTACCTCGTTCTGATCAAGCAGGTCTGACATGCGGGAGCGGTATCCTTTGGGTTGCGGTTGATGCCGTTATCGGCGGTATGCCCCCGGCGGCTTTGATAAACCCGGCTTCCGGGCCCGCGTATCGGGCTATAATCCCCGACACGGCCCGGGCCCAAGGAATCAACTGCTTGCGATATCCATCGACAACCGTTCGCGGATCTTCCCAAACCGCTTGTTCCGCAGGCCGGTGGCTGGCGTTTTGGATCTTGGCGCTCATAGCCGCCACGCCGGCCTGGGGCCAGGACCAACCGCCGACCCCGACGGCTTTGCAGGCACAGCCGAAGGTTCAAGTCCACGCCGTCTGGCACAGCGATCAGGCCCGGCCATCGGCGCAGAACGTCCTGGCGGTGGTGTTCGATATCGTGCCCAACTGGCACATCGCTTCCGATCGGTCCCAGGCGGTGGTGTCCGACTTCAAGCCATCGTTTACACGCGTGCAGGTCAAGACTCCGGACCCGAGGCTGGCGTACGGCCCGGCGCAGTTCCCAAAGGCTCACCGCATGTCCGTGGAGTCGATGCCGGACCCCATCGCGGTGTTCAGCGAACAGGCGGTCGTGTACCTCCCGGTGTTGATCAGCCCCGATGCCGAGCCCGGCGAGATCGAGGTCCACGTCGATGTGCGGTACCAGGCCTGCGATGACAAGCGCTGTGATTTCCCCAAGACGGTCACCCTCGCCAAGACCCTGACCCTCGTGGCCGCCGACGCTTCGGGTCTCACCGAGCCGGGGCCGGTGGATTTATTTGATGGGTTCGACCCGGGGATGTTCGCCACGATGGGTTCCACTGCCAGCACCGGCGCTACGATGCACGGAGAGACGATCGATTTCTTCGGGTTCGGTGTCGACCCGTCCCGGGCATGGGGGTTTGTCCTGCTGCTATTGTTGGCCGCGCTCGGCGGGGCGCTGCTGAACTTCACCCCCTGTGTGCTTCCGGTGATCCCGATCAAGATTCTCGGCCTGGCGCAGACCGCGGGCAACCGAGGCCGGACGTTGGCCCTGGGCGCGGTGATGGCGGGGGGCGTGGTCGCGTTCTGGTTGGGGCTGGGGGTGGCGATCGCCGGCGTCAGCGGTTTCACCGCGTCGAATCAGCTCTTCCAATACCCGGTGTTCTCGATCGGTGTCGGCGCCGTGATCGCCGTCCTGGCCGTGGGGATGTGCGGCTTGTTCAACTTTTCGCTGCCGAACTGGGTCTACGCAATCAGCCCCAGGCACGACAGCTACGCCGGGTCGTTCGGGTTCGGCGTGATGACGGCCGTGCTGTCGACGCCCTGCACCGCGCCGCTGATGGGCGCCGCCGCCGCGTGGGCCGCGACCCAATCACCGGGATTCACCCTCGTGACCTTCGCCGCCATCGGCGTGGGCATGGCGCTGCCTTACCTGGTCCTGTCGGCAAACCCCAAATGGGTCGACCACCTGCCACGTTCCGGGCCCGGCAGCGAATTACTCAAACAGGTCATGGGCCTGCTGATGCTGGCCGCCGCGGCGTTCTTCATCGGGGCGGGGGGCTCGGGGATGCTCAGCGACGGCACGCAGGCCGCGCCCAAAGGCCATTGGTGGGTTGTCGCCGCGTTCGTGGCCGCCGCCGGCTTCTGGCTGATGCTGCGGGTTTTCAAGGCCACGCCATCCCGGATCAAACAGCTTGTCTTTGTGTCGCTTGCATGGGTCGCCGTCATCGGGGCAGCGCTGACCGCGTCGGTACTGACCACACCCGACACATGGGCCTACTACACCCCGCAGCGGTTTGAAAAAGCCCAGGCCGAAGGCAACGTGGTGCTGCTTGACTTCACCGCCGACTGGTGCGCTAACTGCCTCCTGCTCGAGCAGACGGTCTTAAGCGATGAACGGGTCGAGTCCCTGCTTCAAACCAAGGGCTACGTCGCGATGAAGGTCGACCTCACCGGCGGGTACCCCGATGGCAAGCTCTTGCTCAAGCAGACCGGCGCGGTGACCATCCCCTGGCTGGTGATCTTCGCGCCCGACGGCGAGGAGGTCTTCAAAGACAACTGGTACACCGCAAGCCAGATCACCGACGCCCTTAACCAGGCCAGACAACAGTTGCCCCCATCAAACTCCCCGCCCAATCCCTAACCCCCAATCCCACCCATGAACATCCACGATAAACTCGCCGAACTCGGTCTGACACTGCCCGATCCCCCCAAGGCCGTCGCCGCCTACGTCCCGGCGGCTCAGGTCAACGGCATGGTCATCGTCAGCGGCCAACTCCCGATGCAGGACGGGCAACTCACCGTCACCGGGCCCGTGCCCTCGAAAGCCTCGCTGGAAGCCTCCGAGCGCGCAGCCCGGACCTGTGTGCTCAACGCCCTGGCCGTGGTCGACCCGCTGCTTGATGGCGACTGGTCCCGCCTGGTCCGGGTCGTCCGCATCGGCGTTTTTGTCGCCTCCGACCCGACCTTCACCGACCAGCACCTGGTCGCCAACGGAGCCAGCGAATTGCTGGTCAAGCTCTTAGGCGAGCAAGGCCGACACGCCCGGGCCGCCGTGGGCGTCCAAAGCCTGCCGTTGGGCGCCTCGGTCGAAATCGAGTTCACCTTCCAGGTTAAATAGCGACAAGACACGATCTGCCCGCAATCCGCCTCGCCGGACCATGCGGAGGATCAGCCATCATAAAGGTCTTGTACCGGGCATGCCGAAGATGATAGAATAAGCACGTTGGCTAACGGTTAAGGGCAGTGCAGGCAATACCAGCGGTATCCGATTGTCCATCACGCCCGAGAAGACGATGAATCGTTACTGACTTTTCCCCCACCGCTTGAAAGAGGGATGTTGCCATGAGCAGCTACTTCCACCCGTCTGCAAGCATCCGAGTTCCGAGGCCCGGGCCGATCCACGTCATCCGGGGCTTCACATTGATTGAGCTGCTGGTGGTAATCAGCATCATCGCGGTGCTGATCGGGATCCTGCTGCCGGCGCTGGGCGCGGCGAAGCGGGTGGCTCGGTCGGCGGTGTGCATGAGCAACTGCCGGCAACTGGCGACGATCGCCACCACGTTCGCGACCGATCACCGCGACCAACTGCCGTCCAACCGGATCAAGGTCGGGCCCAACCAGCACGTCACCTGGCGCGCCTGGCTGGTCAGCCGCGACTACGCCCCCCGGGAAGAGGAGGCCTGGCGTTGCCCCAGCACGCCGACCGAGCCGCTGCGCGAACATCTTGACGGCGCCAGCGTCTGCCGCGACGACATCGAGGCCAATTACGCCTACAACGGCGAGCTGGCCTGGCGGGCGTACCCATTAAAGAACGATCCACGCGACATCGACCTGGTCACTATCGACCGCCCGACATTGACGTACATCATCACCGAGACACGCGCCGTCTGGCCGGATCTGCGAGAAGGCTCGTTCGACGGCCGGGGGGCGACCTTCGGCGCCGAGGACGACGGCGGCGGATACTTCGGATACTGGCACAACGGCAAAGCCAACTGGGTCATGTTCGACGGCCACGTCGAAACGCTCACACTGAGCGACAGCATCATGCCCGACTGCCGCTGGCACAACTACCGCGAACCCCAACACCCCCACGACCACTGGATGGACAACGCCGCGGGGGTGTATCAGTGATGACCCAAATGCAAACGCCCAAGTCAGCATCAAACGGGTCAATTGAAGCTTCGACGTTCTCGACGCAGGAAACCTAGCGGGCCAAGGGTAAGAAGACCTATCGCGGAGGGTTCCGGCACAGTAATCAACGTGATCTGCCCAAACACAGCGAAATCTTCGTGTAGAGGCGTTACGCCGATATCCGTTGGGTGCTTAAAGGCTAAGAAGAACCCCCTTTCATCCGGATAATCGTTGAGGTCCCAAGCAATGATTTCAGACAAAGCGTCAGAGTTGTGGGCGTTGTGATCAAAATTGTCGTTGAGTAAAGCGAAAAATACCCGGGTGAGTTGAAGGTCTTCGACAATGGACGCGGGGTCTACGACGAGAGGTGCGCCAGGCCACTGCTCAGGACTGCCTACGGCAACTCGGATCTGATCGGTTGGCCCGGGCGCTTCCAATGGGACTGGAAATTCATCGAACACCCCAATGACATTGCTCGCAGCGATGGGGTCGGGCACGGCGGCGGCCCCGTATATTACACTTGCTCCGTCCATCACCTGGAAGGATGCGCTGACTATCGCGCCTTCGTAACGTCCGGTTTGAGCTGTCGCGTCCACATCTTGTGTCGTTGTACCGTATGTAAACACACCCTCGAAGGTGTTTCCTACCGAGAATTTGACGCCGAGTGGGGCCTCAACCACGTCTATCGTCCCAGTAACTTGAACTGTGATGAGCGCACCTTCCGCACGATCTACACACAGGCACACTATTACCAGTCCGAACAAAAAGGATGCGTGAATCAGACTGCTGTAAGACTTTAACGCATGTTTCATTGTGATCTCTCCTCCTTGCCGCACGCGAAATCACCACACGATAATCTCCCCGAAGCAGCATTTTTTTGTAATGCAATGCTATCAATCAATATTGCGGGCGTCAAAGATATATGCACAAATCATTATCACATATTATGCATAGCAGCCTCTTGGTCCATAAGGCCGTAGTGTTAAGGAGGTTATGCTGCCCCGCCTGTTTTCGTGTGGGTCCTTTTCAGTTGAGTCGAAAGTTGAGGGGGGCACGCCCGTTTTGCGGCGCTCGCAATGTGGGTTAAGTATTGATACATCAATTGTTTGCACTTCTTGATTGGATAGAGGCGATAGTGACAAAAAAGTATTGACAGATTAATAGGATCGCCCTATAATCAGATAAATATATATTTTTAGGCGGGAAGAAGGAGTTCCACGATGCCAAGACTGATTCATGCTTTGCTGCCTGTTACGGTTGTCAGCCTGCTGTCCGCCCCCGCCGCGTTGGCCGACTGGAACATCGGCGACGGCCACAAGATGCACTACCCCCAACTGCCCGATCCCAACGGATGGGACGTCGACGCCACCTACTATGAGGCTCTGGCCGACGACTGGCAGTGCTCCGAGACCGGGCCCGTTCAGGACATCCACTTCTGGGGCTCCTGGAAGGACGATCTTGTCGGCGATATCGACTTCTTCCATATCAAGATCTGGTCCGACCAGCCGGCACAAGGCATCGAGCCCAGCCGGCCGCTGCAGGAACTGTGGCACGGCGACTTCTACCCCGGCGACTTCACCATCCGCGAGGTGACCGGCGGTAACCAGGGCTGGTACGACCCCTACAACGTTGCCGCGGGCGGACCGGTGGTGGAACCGGGCAACCACACCCGCATGTTCCAATACAACATCAACGACGTCTCCACGTTCGCCCCGCCGTTCATCCAGCAGCAGGGCGAGATCTACTGGCTGGAGATCTCCACCAAGCTCGCGTTCGGCAGCCAGGCGCAGTGGGGTTGGAAGAGTTCGTTAGATCACTTCAACGACGACGCCTTCTGGGGCCATTCGGTGCCGACCGAGGTCTGGATGGAAGAACTCTACGAGCCTTTCACCACCCAGTCTCTCGACCTGGCCTTCGTGATCACGCCCGAGCCGAGCACGCTGGCCGCCTTCGCCCTCGGCGGCTTGGCGCTGCTCCGCCGCCGCGCCTAATCCGAGAAATACAACGCATTAACCACAAAGCCCGGCTTGCCAGCCGGGCTTTTCATTGCGCGGTTAACTGAGAAAGAGGACCCAAAATGGTATCCGGGTCGAACACCACGAACTTTAGCCGTAAGTCCGCGCGTGTTACGTCTTAAGTTTGTGGTGTTCAGTCAAGGGCTAATCGTCGTCGTGCTGGTTGCGTCGGCCATGACCTTCTTCTCCGTGCTCGGACTCGCCAAGCTGGACGGCCACGCCCAGGAGCGGGAGGGTTGTCTGCTGTGTACCGCTGTTGTAATTACGGATCAAGCCGCCGGCCCAGAACGCGGTCACAAGGATGAACACGATCGCGGTGATGGGTTTCGCTGAGCCGATGGCATTCCCCGGCTCGCCCGCTTTAGTCCCGGTCACCATACTCGCGGCGATGTTCTCGCGATGGCGAATCATGTGAACAATAATCCCCACCAGATGTACTGCGACCAAAGCCAACAATACATAAGAGGCGACCGAGTGCACTTCCTCGAACACCTCGCCGCCACCGGACATCAGTAGACCGCTTGCCACGATGAGCAGCGTAATCGCGAGCACCGCAAAAATTGCGTAACTCGAACCCGGGTTATGCCCGACATACCGCCGCCCGCCGCCGATCAGGATCCCCTTAAAGTATCCAATCACGGCACCCGGCCCGAACAGGAACGACCCGAACCGAGCGTACCGGGTACCTACAAAACCCCAGACGATCCGCAGGATCAGCATCATCCCGAGAACAAGCCCGATGATCATGTGATAGGGGAATAACACACCGTGTTCGTCGGCGAACTGACCTATCACCAAGGCCAACACAAAACCAAGCGCCAGCAACCAATGAAACAGGCGGGTCGGAAGGTCATAAACAAGAATGCGTGCCATGTTGGTCTCCTTAACCAGACATTAGACTGGCCGTGCTCCGTGTCCACCATTCGTGGGTAAGGTCAGTTATGGCATCCAATGAATCGAAATCAGCACTCATCCATCACATATTTCCCCCCTGGGGGCGGACGTCCTTCCCCGAAAAGCGGACACGGGTGTAATGAGTTGTCTGACAGGTGGTTACACTGGGAAAGGCCCATCCGGGGGGAGGGGGGGGGACATGGACAGGGGGTATCGGGATTTGGGGCTCGGGTATCGGCGGGGCAGATGCTAGAGAGGGTAGACTCAGGACTGACGAGCGTAAGCGGAGGCTTGCCAAAGTTGACGAAAGGTGGAATTACAGCGACACTTACGGTCTGTGAAGGGGGCATCCGGGGCAGGGACTTTTGGGGGCAAGGTTGGTTGATAAGCGTCCGCGGCGCGGGCGAGGCAGGCCGGTGTTGGATGCCGGCGTCACACTCGTAATTCTGGAGTTCTTACATGGCACGTGCGCGAAGCGGTGGTGGCGGATCGGGCCCGGTTCTGGCGTTGGTCGTGTTCGGAGCGGGTTTCTTCCTGTGCCTGCTTCTGGCGATCGTCTTCTTCACCCAGGTCAGCGGCGCCCGTCAGGCTGAGGAGCAGGCCAAGCGGAGTCTGGGCAAATACGTGAATCCGACCGAGGCGAACTCACCGGCGGTCAGCGCGCTATTAGAAGGCGGCGGCACGGTGGTCGGCGCGCTCCTGGATGAGCGTGCCTGGCTGCGCAAGACGATCGCGCAAGACCCGGAAAAGAGCGAGGCGGAGATCAAGACCGGCCTGACCACGCTGGGGCTTGAGGACCGTGCGCTGTTCCAGGAGATCAAGCGTCTTCAGAATGAGCAGGCGGCGGCTCAGGAACTGCGTGCCACGCTGGAGCAGGAGCTTGGCAAGGCGCGTCAGCGCGCCGAGGAGGCCGAGCAGGCCAAGGCCGAGCTGGACCAGGCGTACAAGGACTCTCTGGCGGGGCTGGGCGAGACGCTTGGCCAGACGACCGATGGGCTCAACGAGACCCGGGACCAGATCCGTGACCAGAAGTCGGCGCTCGACCAGCAGATGGCCGACGCCCGTGGGGATATGGAACAGCAATTGGAATCGATGGAGCAGCAGGCCCGCGACAAGGACGTGGAGATCGCCCGGCTGCTGCGGATTATCGACGAGACCACGGGTAGCGGCGCGGTGGATGCCGGGCCGGGGAACCTGACCAAGCCCGACGGCCGGATCGTCTCGCTGATCGGCGGACGCAACGAGGTCTACATCAGCCTGGGTCGGTCCGACCGCCTGCTGATGGGGATGACGTTCGAGGTCTTCGACGCCAACGACCTGGTCAAGCTGGACAACTACGAGCAGGTCCGTGGCAAGGCGACGCTGGAGGTGGTCAGTGTGGACGAAGGCGCGTCGGTTGCCCGGGTGGTCCGCCAGGAGCGGGGCGTGGCGGTCAAGGACGGCGATGTGATCGTGAATCTGGCGTACGATCCACAGGCGACGTACAAGTTCCATGTGTACGGGGAGTTTGATATTCAGGGCGGCCAGGACCGGATCGTCAGCATGATCAATCAGTGGCGAGGACAGGACAGCGACGAGTTGACGTATGACGTGGACTACCTGGTGCTCGGCCACGAGCCCGCCTTGCCGACCCAGCCGCCGGAGGGCGATATCGACCCGGTCAAGATCGCCATCTACGTCGCCCAGAAGCAGGACTTCGAGACCTACCAGCAGTTGATCGGCGAGGCGCGATCGCTGGACATCCCGATCCTGAACCAGAACCGGTTCCTGGCCCTGGTAGGCTTCTACGACCGCTAGAGCGGCCTGCCCCGATGGCGCAAAACCAAAGCCCGATTGTCACCTGGTCCCAATACCTCGCCGCACGCCTGGCGGCGATGGGGCTGACGATGTTCGGCGTTGACACGAACCTGCGCTCCGCCGCCGCCATCGGACGGGCCATGTTTGCCTGGGACAAGCGCCACCGCGAGCGTGCCTGCCACAGCATCTCGCTTTCGTTCCCGGATTGGCCCCGGCAGAAGGTCGAGCGGGTCTGCCGCGGTTCGTTTGAGCACTTCGTCCAGTTGGCGATCGAGGTCTGCCACACCCCGCGGGTGATCAGCAAGGATTCCTGGCCCACACGGACGACGATCGCCAGCCTCGGGCCCGCGCTGGACCTGCTCAACGCCCGCAAGCCCGTGATCCTCCTTACCGGCCATCTGGGTAACTGGGAGGTCCTGGGCTACCTGCTGGCGGTCATCGGCTACGAGATCGACGCCATCGCCCGCCCGATCGACAACCGGCTGATCAACGATTGGCTTATGGGCATCCGCCAGCAACAGGGGATGCGGATCATCACCAAGTGGGACGCGACCGACCGGATGCTCGGCGTGCTCAAGCGAGGCGGGGCGTTGGGCTTTATCGCCGACCAGAACGCCGGGGACAAGGGGCTGTTTGTCCCGTTCTTCGGGCGGCTGGCGAGTTCGTACAAGTCGATCGGGCTCCTGGCGATCCGTGAGGAGGTCCCGATCGTCTGCGGGTACGCTCACCGTGTCGGGCCCGGATTCCGCTACGAATTGGGGGTCGCGGACGTGATCCGCCCGGACGACTGGCAGGGCAGGCATGACCCGTTGTATTATGTGACCGCCCGGTACGCCCGCGCGATCGAGACGATGGTGCGGCTTAGGCCCCAGCAGTACCTGTGGATGCACCGCCGATGGAAGAGCCGGCCCAGGCACGAACGCCAGGGCAAGCCCATGCCCAAGGCCCTGCGTCGCAACCTCGAAGACCTGCCCTGGATGGACCAGGCGCAGCTTGACCGGCTAATGCAGCCGGCCCCGGCCCTCCCGGCCTGACCCCCTGCCGGCATCCCTGAACCGGACAGGACAACCAAACGCCCGTGCGCCTCGGCCGAAAACCCCTGACGCCCTCGTAGGCACACCCATGCGGCTGCGGCACCCCGCAGAAAACACCGGCCCAAGAAACCCTCGGAACAAGCAGCTAAGATGAATGATGAGACACCTAAGATGAACCCGATGACCGATGAATCCGAAGAAATGCGGCTGACGTCACGCAAGGTCCTGATCGTCGACGACGACCCGGAGGTCCGCGCAGCGATCGATCACGCCCTCCAGGCCGAGGGGGCCCTGACCCAATACTGTGGCGACGGGAACTCGGCGGTCCGCATCTGTGAATCCGAGCCGCCGGAGCTGGTTATCCTCGACATGATGCTGCCCAAACGCTCGGGGTTCCTGGTGCTGGAGAAGATCAAGCGGCTGGAGACTCCCCCGATCGTCATCATGGTCACCGCCAACGAGGGGCGACGCCACCAGCAGTACGCCGAGACCCTTGGTGTCGACGGCTACATCCTCAAGCCCGTACGGCTGGAGCGGCTGATCACGATGGCCCAGGACCTGCTGGACCAGAAATCTTAAGCCCGGTTGGAGCCGGCTTGTCCGGTTTTCGCTTAAGTCCTGATGGCATATACTGGTGGCGCTAAACTGGGCAGGCAAGCGGATGGCCGCGGATCGTGCCCGTGACCTTAATTTCGGAGGCTTGATGATGCGTGCATCTTATCTTGGCACGTGCTTGACCCTGGCTTGTGTCTTGGTGTTGACCGCGGCGACGGCGGATCGGGCTTGGGCGCGCGAGGCGGTTGTCACGACCGCCGACGGCCGGGTACTCACCGGCGAACTGGTCAGCCAGGATGAAGCAACGGTCACACTCTTGATCTCGGGGATCAAGACCCCGATCCCACGCCGATCGATCCAGAGCGTTGAGATCAAGGCCGAGCCCCGCGAGCAGTACCGTGAGATGCGCTCGAAGCTGGACGACGGCGACCTGGACGGGCGGTACCGCCTGGCCTACACGATGTACGAGAAAAAGTGGTACGACCTGGCGCTGTCCGAACTCCAATCGATTGAGCAGAGCTTCCCCGAGAGCAAAAAAGTCAAGGCACTGGCGATCGTCGTCTCCGGCCGATTGGCCCAGCAGCAGGCCCAGACCGATCCGCCCGACGCAAGACACTCCGCCAGGCCCTCGGCCACAGCGACGACCGACCAGATCACCGACGGGGACGAGGACCTTCGGCTCACCGAAGAGCAGATCGCCCTCATACGGGTCTACGAGGTCGACCTGGATGTTCAGCCGCGTATCACCGTACCGGCCGAGACCATCGATAAACTGTTCGAGAAATACGCCAGCGACGACCGTCTGAACAAAGACCGCAAAGCCTTCAGACGCTTGCCGGGACATGAGCAATTGGGCATCCTGTTCGATCTGCAGGCGCGCGAGTTGTACGGCGAGGTGGTGATCCGGCAAGACTCCCCGGCCCTGAAGGCTTTCCGCTCACAGATACACCAGCGTTACGTCCTGAATTACTGCGCCGCTACCGCATGTCACAGCAACGGATCGCAGGACGGGTTGCACCTGTTACGGCTTCAGCCCAACAGCGACGCCACCTTGTACACGAACTTCTACGTCCTTACACGATACGAAAACCAGGTCGGCAAGATGATCGACCGTGACACCCCGCGCAGGTCTCTGCTGCTTCAATACGGCCTTGCCAGAGAAGTCGCCGCCACCCCTCACCCGGACACCTCGGGCTGGCGGGCCCAGTTCGTCAGTGAGGACGATGAACGCTTCCAACAATACGCCGATGTGCTTGAGGGGTTCTGGAGCCCCGCGCCGGAGTACGGCATCAACTACACGCCGGCTCAACCGCCTCCCTCGCCGCCTGAATCCGATGCGGCGCAGGATACGCCATGACCCAACCGCCGGGCTCATACCGGCGTGTGACCGACCAGCTATGCAACGCCCCCAAGCCGGGCTACCGGCAACCGGGCGTCAACCGAAAGGATGACCCGTGCGGAAGAAGTTTACGATGTGGGTGGTGCTCGCTGTCATCGCGATGACCCAGCTTAGCTGCGACAGTCAGGCCTCCCAACAGGCCAAGGCGCAGCGCCACCTTGATGCGGCACTGGCCAAGCTCGCCCAAGCCAACAGCGGATACGTCCTGTCTTCGAGCAAGGGTGAGGGGCCGGGGCTTCAGGCCTACCGTCAGTCGTCGATGGACGCCGTGTTCGACGATCTCAACGAGGTGATGAAGCTCGACGCCCCGGCGCAGAAGTTCCAGGCCCTGCGGGTCAGCGCGGATATCGACATCTCCGCCGCCCGGTACGCCGGACGGGAAGCCGCCAGCGAGAACGCCGTCCTAGCTGGGCGTTCCAGCACCCTGCTGGGCTACCTTGGCGCGTTCGAGGGCGCATCGTCACGCTCCGAGGCGCTTCAGCCCCAGGAGCAAACCACCCTGGAAAAACTCCAGGAAGAAATCGACCGCCAGACAGCCAGGCACAAGAGCCAGACCGCCGAGGCCCAGGCCCTGCGTGATGAGTTGGAAAATGTCCACCAGCAGATGGCCCGATTCAAGGCCCGCGCCGATGAGGGCTACGCCAAGGCCCAGGCGCTGCAGGACCAATCGTTCGTGGCCCAAGGCGAACGCAAGTACGACCTGCAGGACCAGGCGACCGAGCTTCAGCGCCAGGCCGCGATCGAATCGGCGGCGGCCGAGCGGGAGCAGGTCATTATCACCGATCGGTCCAACCGCCTTGAGTTGATCCAGTCACAACTCGCTCTGACCGACCAGTTGCTTGCCGAGCTTAACAGCCAGGTGAAGGACACCCGCGCCCGCGCCGCGCATCTCCGTGACGAATCCACCACCGCCGCCGACGTCAGCGCTCAGGCCGCCGAGACGATGTCCCAGGAGTTCGCACAGATCATCGAGGTCCACGAGCAGGCCGTCCAACGTCGGATGACAGAGGCCGGCAAAAGAGCCAGTAAGGCCATCGGTGCGCTGGAGCAGGCGATGGCGCTCGCCAGCGATCAGTCCGACAGGCAGGCTGTCCGCTTCCAACTGCTGGCCGCCTACGTCGAGCAGGCACACATCACAACCAGCCACGCGATGTTCTTGGGTGGGTTGGCCCATACCACCCGTATGTTGGCCGAAAGCACCCAACGCCTGACCCCCCAGAACGCGGGGGTGTACACAGACCGTTTGGATCAACTGATCCAGGCCCAGACGGACCTCAACGCGCAGTCCGACAAGGCGATCGAAGCCGGCCGAGCCCTCGCCGCTGAGTTAGCACCTGAAGACGCCGACGCCGATGATAGCCCAACGGTACGCATCGCCCTGCAGCAACGCGACCGCCTGGATATCTACGACCAGCGCCGATACGACCACGAAGTTCATTAAGACACGGTTCATCACACACACAGCCCGCCGCCGCACCGAGTCACCGACGGATCTGCAACTCGGCCAGCGCGGTCGGTGTGTCGTGTGAGAACTCGAAGACCTTGTCCAGCCCGGTCGTCAACAGCACCGCCCAAACGGGGTCTGGGGGCGCGGTCAGGCGCAGCCGGGTCTGACGGTCGATCACCGATTTGCGAAGACGCAGCATGGCTGAGAGGTTCGAGCTACCGAGGTGGTCGATCCCGGAGAGGTCCAGGATCAGGTCGGGCATCGGGTCCGGGCTCACCGCCTGGTCTGCCAGGAACTCCATGTCCTCGGTGAAGACAGGATCGTCCTGAAGGTTGACCACCCATATCCGGTCTGACCATTTATCAATCGGCATGGCCTGTCCCTGTGCGTGTTTGCCGTGGCGGCTAGGACTCTCGGTTGATTCCTTACTGATACGCACCCCGGGCGGGGAAAGTTCAATCGGGCTTATGCCTGATCGTATGGCCGGGCTTTTCTGTCGCTGTGGACGGCCCGTAGCCGCATGGCGTCACCGGTGTCCCGCCCGATCCACACACCCGCGAGCCCGCCGCGGTGCGCTACGGCTTTTGCCCGCCGCCGTCGTTCGCGGCGGTATTGTCGGCCTCAGACTCGGCGATCCGAGCCACCGCCACGAGCTTGTCTTCCTCGCGGACCGAGATCACACGTACCCCCTGGGTGTTGCGCCCTATCCTGCTGACCGACCCGGCGTTGATCCGAACGATCATCCCGTTAGACGTGATCAGCATCAGGTCGTCCTCCGGGATCACGCGCTGCAGGCTCACGACCTTGCCGTTGCGGGCGCTGGTGACGATGTCGCGTCGCCCCTTGCCGCCTCGGCCCTGGGGACGGGTCGTGCCGTCCTCACTCTTGACCAGGTACTCGGTCGTCGCCGTACGCTTGCCGTAGCCGTTCTCGCAGACAGTCAGCAGGTCGGACTCCTGACCGTCAAGGATCTTCATCATCCCAACCACCCGGTCGTCTACGCTGAGCGTGATGCCCTTGACACCGCTGGCGTTTCGGCCCATCACACGGGCGTCATTCTCGTCGAACCGGATCGACATCCCGTCGCGCGTGCCCAGCAGCATGTGGTCGTTCCCCGCGGTCCAGGTCACGCCGATCAGCGAGTCGCCGTCGCGGAGGTTCACCGCGATGATCCCTGAGCGGTTGACGTTGCGGTAGTCCTTCAGGGCGGTGCGCTTCACCAGGCCCTGCGCGGTGGCGAACATCAGGAAGTGCTCGCCCTTCTCGAAGTCGGAGATCGGCATGAACTCACAGATCCGCTCGCCGTTCTTAAGCTCGATCAGGTTCACGATCGCCCGGCCGCGGGTGGTCCGAGGCGCTTCGGGGATCTCGTAGACCTTGATCTTGAAGACCCGCCCGCTGTCTGTGAAGCACAACAGGTCGTCGTGGGTCGACGCCACAAAAACCTGCTCGGTGAAGTCGTCGTCCTTACTGCGAGCGCCGATCACGCCCTTGCCGCCTCGGCCCTGTACCCGGTATTCCTCGACCGGCAGCCGCTTGACGTACCCGGCGTGTGTTATCGTCACCACTACCTGCTCGACCGGGGTCAGCGCCGCCAGGTCCAGCTCGCCGACCTCACCGGCCTGGATCTCGGTCCGCCGCGGGTCGTCGAATTTCTGCTTCAGTTCGGCGGTGTCTTCCTTGATGATATCCAAGACGCGCTGCTGATCGGCGAGGATCGATTCATACTCCTCGATCTGGCTAAGCAGCTTGGCGTAGTTGTTCACCAGCGTTTCGATCTCCAGCCCAACCAACTGGATCAGTTGCAGCCTGCCGATGGCCTCGGCCTGAACGCGGCTGAGGTAGACGTCGCCCTGGGCCGAAGCCTTGAGGAACCGGTCGGGGATCTGCGGCGCAGACGGGTGGTCCGCCGGGATGCGGAACCCACGCTCGGTCAGACGCTGGATCGCCTCGTCACGCGTCCGGCTCGATCGGATCAACTTGATGACCTCGTCGATATCACAGACCGCGTAGATCAAGCCTTCGATCCGGTGCGCCTCTTGCTGAGCGTGGCGCAGGCGGTAGGCGGTGCGTCGGCGGATGACCTCGATCCGGTGGTCGACATAGAGGCGGATCAGTTCCTTCAAGCCCAGCGTCCGGGGCTGGCCCTTGACCAGTGCGATGTTGATGATGCTGAACGTCGATTGCAGCGGCGTCATCTGGTAGAGCTGGTTCTCGACGACCGTCGGGTCCGCGCCACGTTTCAAGGTGATGACGACTCGCATCCCGCCTCGGCCTGACGACTCGTCGACGATGTCCGAGATGTCGGTGATCCGGTCGGCCTTACGCAGCGTGACGATCTTGTCCACGATCCCGGCGTTCTTGGAGACCTGGTAGGGGATCTGGGTGACCACCAGCAGGTCCCGGCCCTTCTTGGTCTGCTCGTGGTGGACCTTCGCACGCACGGTCACCCTGCCGCGCCCCTTGGCGTAGGCTTGGGCGATCCCGACCTTGCCGCAGATGGTCCCACCGGTGGGGAAGTCCGGGCCCTGTACAATTCCCATCAACTCACGCAGGGTGATTTCGGGGTTGTCGATCAGGGCGATGATCGCATCGCAGATCTCTCCGAGGTTGTGCGGCGGCATCGAGCTGGCCATCCCCACCGCGATCCCCGTCGAGCCGTTGATCAGCAGGTTCGGCAGCTTCGCCGGCAGGACCTTCGGCTCGTTGTACTGCTCATCAAAGTTCGGCTGCCAGTCCACCGTGTCCAGCTTGAGATCTTCGAGCAACTCGACCGCGTGGCGGTGAAGCCGGGCCTCGGTGTAACGCATCGCGGCGGGGGGGTCCGGGTCGATCGACCCGAAGTTGCCCTGCTTGTCGATCAAGAGCGCCCGGGTCTTCCACTCCTGCGCCAGGTTCACCAGCGTCGGGTAGATCGCCCCGTCGCCGTGGGGGTGGTACTTCTTCATCGTCTCACCCACGATGCCGGCACACTTGCTGTGCTTTCGGCCAGGGGTGAGGTTCAAATCATTCATCGCCACCAGGATCCGCCGCTGCGATGGCTTGAGTCCGTCCCGCACGTCAGGCAACGCCCGGTCCACGATCGTGCTCATCGCATAGGTGAGATAGCTCTCGCCCAGCTCCTGTTCGATCGGATGGTCCACCACACGGCCGGCAGCCTGGGGGGCCATTTCAGGTTGCTCATCCGGGTTAGGATTCGTCGGCTCTTGGGGTTCGTCGCTCATGGGTCAAATCGGTCCTGATTAGCGGGCTTTTCAGGCCTCACAGGCCTGCTTTCTCAGGGGGTCATTGTACCTTTATTCGGGGGGCTGAGCGACCTATCTAATTGCAAATATGAGCCGTGGTTGGTAGCGACGGCCGTTTATCGTGGGTCGATACGCAAGGGCGCGATTCCTTTACGCCAGCCATCCAAAAAAGTGTTGTATTTGGGCCTAACACTAAGTAAAATGCCGAAATACCGGCCAGCCGGTGCGTTTCATTTCAAGTGCGTTTCATTTCACAAGAGGAGGGCGGGAACATGCATGATTTACGTGCGTTGTACACCGGGACTGTCGTGATTTTGACTGCGCAGATTACTCACCGTTCGACTGATCGATTGAAAGAGCTGCTCAAGGCTTCAAGTGCTGCCACGAGACACCGCATGCGTTGGGGTCTTCTCTGCGTGTTGACATTCATGTTGGCTGGTCAGGCGCAAGCCGACATCCTGGCCACATCAGGAGCCATGGTGGAGGTCGCGCCACCGCCGTCCCTCGTGTCGGGAGCTTTTGAAAGCTCCACCGAGATCCGCATCATTGATGAAGGCAGCAAGTTTCTGGCGGGGCCCTTGTTCGTGGACGCCTTTGGGCCGGGTATTCAGTTTCCGGCCGGGCCACTGGATGTCCTTCCCCCAGGATTGTTTGTTCATACTTATATCGTTCACTTCGATCCGGCCGGCGGCATCATCTCGCTTGCCGGTGGTGTGACATTTGATCCAGGTGAAATCATCGTGGGCATGGCGCTGCACCCGCCTTACCTTGATGGCAGTGACGGATTCCCAGTTGGACTCCCCGCAGTTACGTATCCCACGGGCAGTACGACCCGGGGCTTCGAGACACTGCCCGGCACCGATTCGGCGACCATCGCCTTCGACCTGAACTCCGTTACCTTCGACCTGCACGCCGAACTGGGGATCGATCAGGCCCGCATCTTCACAGTGCCGGAGCCCTCGACGATAGCCCTGCTGATGGCCGGTGCGGAGCTCTGTGTAAGGCGAAGGCGTTGATGGAAGGTCGATCCGATCCGGGATATCGAGACGATCGACACGGAACTGATGCTGTCGGATTAAGCGACCATGAGAGCGGCTTCTCCGGGGCCGCTAAACCCCGGTTCGATCACGCCCAGCCCCCGCCTATTCCCAGGCGGTAAATGGTGGCCGGTGCCCGAGCCTATAAAAAGATAATATGGTATTGACGTGGTCGCCGCGGCGCGTTATACGAGTAACTTGCTTTGATGTTCAATCCTCAGGGCGGCTGGGGATTCTAAACATGTTTGGCTTGATTCCGGCCCGTGAGATTTTCAACTGTGTTGCGGCTGTCGTATGCGCTTACTCTGGCGGATGCCCAGCGACTGCTTTGAGTGCCACGTCCCGATCGGCCATCTGCAACACACCCGGTCATCGCCATCGTGTGAAAAACAACTTCATCATCCTTTACCGGTGAGGGAACCGCCATGCTTACCAACAGGAGCATTGGATGCTTTATGGTGTCGTTGTGTTTTGTCTGGTCCGGGATTGCCCGTGCAGATGTGCTGACCGTCAATCCGGACACGGGTCAGCTAAGTAACGGCGGCGCGTTCGCCGCGAGTGTGGATTGGCACGGCGTGCAGATCACCGATGGCGGCACTGGTCAGGACCACGCGCGCCAATACCTGGTACACGGCGACTTTACCGTCAATAGCGGTGACACGGTCACTGCCACGCTAAGTTTGGGTAATTATAGCCGCCCCGTACGCTTCATCGTCGCCAACAACGCGACACTGGCCGGGACGATCGATATGTCGGGAAGCGGCACCCAGGGCCGAGCCGGCGGGGGGCGCGCCGGCGTCGGCGGAGCCGGAGCTGCTGGCGGAGCGACCGGGACCGGCGGCGGCGGCGGGGTCGGTGACAGTGTTACGGGCACGGGCGGGCCCGGCGGAGCTGGGGGCGCCATCAACACCCTCGGCGAGGATGGCGGGAGCGGGGCCTACGGCTGGGACTACTACCACGGCGATGTCGGGGCGACTTACAACGGGGGCCAAGGCGGGTCAGGGGGGGCCGGCTGGGAGGGCTTCGGTAGCAGCCTGCGGACGTTCACGCCGTCATCAACGAATGCCGGGGCCGGCGGGACCGGTGGCTCGATCTACGACACACTGCACAACGCCGTTGGCGGTAGCGGTGGACCCAACGGCACGGGTTGGGGCGTGGGCGGTAGTGGCGGCGGCGGCGGTGCCGGTGGACACGCCGGTGGCAACGGCGGCAACGGCGGGCACGGATCGGCCGGAGGTAACGGAAATGATGGCTTAACCGGGAGGTCTAAGCAGGGTCAGTCCCTCTCCGGCGGTAGCGGTGGCTCGGGTGGCCAAGGCGGCGGCGGCGGCGGCGGCGGTGATGCCGGTACCCGTGGCGGCGGTGGGGGCGGGGGCGGCGGCGGTGCCGGCAATAACTTCGTCTGGCCTTTCGGTGCCACAGGTGACGCCGGTGGGGCAGGGGGTTTGGCGGGGAAGGGCGGTAATGGCGGCGGTGGCGGCGACGGCGGGGCCGGGGGCGACGGCGGACGCGGCGGTGATGCCGGGGGCGGCGCATTCGAGCTCCAGGTGCTGGGCCAGCTTCATTTGGACGGCGGCTCCCTGCTCGCACAAGGCAGCCCCTACGGGCCCGAACCCGCCACGTCCGGGACCGGGGGCCTGGCCGGATTCACAGGGACTACCGGCGCGAACGGCTCTGCCGGAGGTAACGGTGCGGTGGGCGCGTTCGATACGCGGGTATCCCCTACAGGTGCAGCGGGTGGGAGTGGCAAGCCCGGTGGGAGTGGAGCGGCCTTAGGGGGGAGCGCGACGGCAGGCACATCCGGTTTCGGTGGCGAGGCTGGCGTTAACCACGGCAGCTATGGTGGGACCGGTGGCGGTGGCGGCGGTGGTGGCGGCGCCGGCGGCGGCGGACACGGCGGGACCGGCGGTAGCGGCGCGGCCAGCGGCAACGGCGGCGAAGGCGGCGCCGGCGGGGGTGGCACCGTCTTCATCTCAGCTACGTCGGTCAGCGGCAGCGGCACCGTCAACACCCGGCGCGGCGACGCGCCAGCTAATCCTGTGGTCGACGCGCTGTACGACGGGAAGTTCTCTTTCCGCCGAAATACTACCGACGTGTGGAGCGGTTCGCTCGCTAGCGGCACCCAGTACTACCCGATCGATGAAAACGGCAACAACTACGGCCCCCGTACGTTTAATCCGTTCATCCATCCAGATCTTTACAGCTACAGCCAAAAACGAACGCCCTACATCCCCAACCTTATCGACGGGGCGGATGTCTGCGGCTTGTCGAGCCTGTCCGCGGACGATCCCGAACTGGCGGCGCTGGTCAGCCAGGCGCCGGTCTGGGCCGGCACGGCGTTATACATGATGGAGGACGGCCCGGCGGGACTAGGCCAGGCATGGGACGGCTTCGACATGCTGCTTATGGTAAACCTGACGGACCAAACCCTGCCGCAACCACGCATCGGCATTGGGTATTTCGATTATCTAACCGAACTGCAACTGGGCGGCTGGGCTCGCTCCTCACAGTTCGGCGGCGCAGGCTATGAGGTGCTAAACGCGCTACCTGCCAAAGGGGTCTATGCGCTGCTCGTCCCCGAATGGATCCAACAATTCAACATAGATGCGCAAGGTCATGATCGCGTGTCCACCTTCGACATGAACCCCGGCGACGCGCTATACCTGTATGAGCTCGTCGGCGACCTGGACGGCGACGGGTTCGTCGGGATTACCGATCTGAACGTCGTCCTGAGCAACTGGAACCAGTTCGTCCCGCCCGGCGACCCGGCGGCCGACCCCTCCGGCGACGGTTTCATCGGGATCGAAGACCTGAACATCGTCCTGGGCAACTGGAACGCCGGCACCCTGCCGCCCACCTCGGCCGTGCCCGAACCCGCGACTCTGATGCTGCTAATGCTCGGCGGTGCGCTGTCGCTGTCTCGTCCGAGAAATTGAAGTGAGTGAGAATGGGTCAATATTCTTGATGCTCGGCTGAGGAGGATCCATCGGGTTGGCGGGACCGGATATCGGCACTACACTGCCCCGCTCTAAACCAACCCCAACCCCTAATCCCCAGCCCCCAATCAATCCATGGAAGCAGGCATTGTCGGTCTCCCGAACGTTGGCAAATCCACGCTGTTCAATGCGCTGACGGCGGCGGGGATTCCCAGTGAGAATTACCCGTTCTGCACGATCGAGCCGAACGTCGGGGTTGTGCCCGTGCCGGACGGTCGGCTGGATGTGATTAGCAGCCACATCGAAACCGAAAAAGTCATCCCGGCGATCCTTCGGCTGGTCGATATCGCGGGGCTGGTGCGCGGCGCGTCCAAGGGCGAGGGGCTGGGCAACAAGTTCCTCTCGCACATCAAAAATGTGGACGCGGTGCTGCACGTGGTGCGGTGCTTTGAGGATGAGGATGTGGTTCACGTCGATGGGAAAGTAGACCCGATCCGGGATATCGAGACGATCGACACGGAGCTGATGCTGTCGGACCTTGCGACGGTGGAGTCGGCGATGGACAAGGCGACCCGGGCCGCGCGGACGGGAGACAAGGACGCCAAGGCTCGGGTGGCGCTGCTGGAGAAGTGTCTGGCAAGGCTAAGCGATGGCAAGCCGATCCGAGGGGTCGAACTGGATGAGAAGCAGGCGGCCCAGATCAAGAGCTTTGGGTTCATTACCGCCAAGCGTGTGCTGTATGTCGCGAACGTGGACGAGGATGATCTGCACGGCGAAAGCGAGCTGGTCAAACGTGTGCGTGATCGAGCGGAAGAAGAGGGCGGGGCGGTGGTCCCGGTGTGCGCCAAGCTCGAATCGGAGCTGGCGGAGCTTGATGAGGCCGACCGCGCGGAGCTGCTGGAGAGCGTCGGGCTCGATGAGCCGGCGCTGAACTCACTAGCGAGGGCGGCGTACGATCTGCTTGGGTTACAGAGCTATTTCACCGCCGGGCCGAAGGAGGTCCGTGCTTGGACGGTCCCGATCGGCGCGACCGGGCCTCAGGCGGCGGGGGTGATCCACACCGACTTCGAGCGCGGGTTCATCCGCGTCGAAGTTTATTCGGTCGCCGACCTCGAAGAGCACAAGACCGAGAAGGCGATCAAGGAGGCCGGGAAGATGCGGATCGAGGGCAAGGAATACGTGATGCGCGACGGGGATGTCTGTCACTTCCTGTTCAACGTGTGATTCGGATAACATCCCGCTTATGCCCACGCCGAGCACGCCACCGACCCCACACGTCCCCGACTTCATCCGAGACGACCTTGGCAAGCTGGGACTCGATCTGACCGACGAGGTGCTCGCCGCGATAGCGCGGTACCTGGGGCAACTGCTGGAAGCCAATCAGCGGGTCAACCTCACCGCGATCAAAGACCCGGACACGGCCTGGCGGCGGCTGATCCTGGACAGCCTGACGTTGCTGGGCGGGCTTGAAACGTTAGAGGCGGGGGCCTCGGTGATCGACGTGGGGACCGGCGGGGGGCTGCCGGGGATGCCGCTGGCGATCGCACGGCCGGACCTGTCATTCACCTTGCTGGACGCGACCGGCAAGAAGGTGGCGTTTCTCAACTCGTGTGTCCAAGAGCTTGGACTGACCAACGTCACCGCGGTCCAGGCACGGGCAGAAACACTGGGGCACGAACCTGATCACCGCCACCGCTACGACCTGGCGACGGTCCGCGCGGTGGGGAAGATCGCCGAGATCGCCGAGTATTGCTTGCCGCTTGTCAAAGAGGGGGGGCGTATGCTTGCGATGAAGGGCCAGGCCGCCGAGGCGGAGCTCGCAGACGCGGGCGACGCCCTGTCTGTCCTGGGCGCGGGCGACATCGCCGTGATCGACGCCTACCCCGACGGGTTCGACAGTGAGTTGGTCATCATCAGCATCATCAAGGAACACCCGACCCCCAAGGCCTACCCCCGCGAGCCCGGGACCCCGCGCAAGACGCCGTTATAATCCCACTGCTATCTCCTCCCCGCTTGACGCGGGACTTCGATAACCAACCCCCGAACACACGATCTCTATGCCGGACACACGATCTCTATGCCGGACACACTGAAGATCAGAAGGTTTTGCCTGGGCGACTGGGCGACGAACTGCTACGTCGTTTCGACCCTGTCCTCTGATACGGCGGGCGATCCACAAGGCGGTGCGTGCTGGATCGTGGACGCGGGGTTCGACCCCGGATATATGCTGCGCTACATTGCCGAGAATGGGTTTCAGCTCGAAAAGGTCGTTCTGACCCACGCCCATGTCGATCATATCGGCGGGCTTGCAGAGATCCTCGCCGAGCATCCGGGGACGCCGGTCGTGATCCACCACGATGAGCTGGCATTCCCGGCCGACCCGATGCTGAACCTGTCCGCGGCCCTGGACGATCGTGTCGTAGCGCCTGAGCCGACCGGGACAATGACCCACGGCGACACCCTCACGCTCGGAGGAAACGACTTCGAGGTCCGGCACACGCCCGGCCACAGCCCCGGCGGGGTCTGCCTGTACCAGCGGGAAAACAACGTCGCGATCGTCGGCGACACCCTCTTCGCCGGGTCGATCGGGCGGCACGACTTCCCGACCTCCGATGGCCCGACCCTGATGCGCAGCATCCACGAGCAACTATTGACCCTCCCGGACACCACCCGCGTCCTCCCGGGCCACGGGCCGGAAACTTCCATCGCCAACGAACGCGCCACCAACCCGTTCCTGCAGGACTAGCAAGGAAACCTGACGGGGTCGTGTTACAACAACCGTGAGTATTTGTTTAGCGGATGATCGCAGATCGCCGTGGTCAGTCCGTCATATCAAACTTCGCCACGACCGGCAGGTGGTCCGATCCCTTGGTGAGTTCCGGGTCGTTGAAGATGATCGCCGAATCGGGGACCAGCCGGGCTGTCATCGCCGGGCTGGTGAGGATGTAGTCGATGACCGAGTTGGGGAAGCGCTCGCTGGGGTAGGTGGTGCGGTCCGCCATCGGGATCGATGCGTGGCTATCTGACAGGACGGCGCTGCCGTCGGGGGCCGGGGTCAATAGCGCGCTGCTGGCGGGCTCGTCCGGCTTGGAGTTGAAGTCGCCCATCAAGACAGCCAGTTCACCGGGGTTCTGCGCGACCATTTCGCCGATGATCTGGCGGATCCGCATCGCCTCACTGCTGCGCCACTTGACGCTTTGTGGGTCGCCCTCCCGGCTGCTCTTGCTCTTGAGGTGGACGACAAAGACATGGACGATCTGTCCCTCGGGCGCTTCCAGTTGGGCGTGAAACAGGTCACGGGCGAACCCGCGGACCTGCTCATCGTCGGGGTGTCGCAGGGTCTGCCAGCGGTAGCTGGTGACGCTGACGATCGGCAACCGGCTGATCAGCCCCAGCTTGATCCCCCGGTCTGAGTTGGTCATCGGGACCGTAACAAAGTCGTAGCCCATCCCCGGCAGGTATTCCTGAACCATCGCTTGGAGTACGGCCTCGTTCTCGATCTCCTGAAACCCCACGACATCGGCGTCGATCGTGCGCAGGGCCTGGGCGATCGCCTCGAACTCCCATCGCTGCTTCACGTCCGTGCCTTCGTCTTTGGTATAGGGGTCGTCAAAGACGTCAAACGCGTTCTCGATGTTGTATGTCGCGATCGTCAGTTGCCCGTCGTCCTGGGCCAGGGCCGGGCGGGAACTGACCAGCGCCAGGGCCGCCGTGATCCAAACGAGAGTTCGGAGGATGTTCATCTTGGGGTTCTCCTTCGCGTCATGATTAAGTGTCAAACGATTCATTGTAGCCGGTGGGTGACGATCGGCGCATACCCATTGGGAAAAAATCAGTTACCCGGTGACCGCGGGCCTTCTCGGAGCCAACCGCTCCACAGCGATAGCTGTAGCAGAGCAAAGAGCCTGTGCCCGTGGTCGGCCTGGCCTTGGGTGTGCTCGTCGAGGTATCGGCTGATCGCCCGGGGGTTCAGGCCCATTGCTTCGAGCCCGGGGTCGGTCAGACGGTCGGCCAAGGCGTCTTTCAAATCTTCGCGGAACCACCGACCGATCGGGACGGCGAAGCCTCGCTTGGGCCGACGGACAATCGGATCGGGCAGGTAACGGGCCGAGAGCTGACGCAGAAGCCCCTTGGGTCTGCCCCCAGGCATCAGCGCCGTCCTGGGCAGACCACCGGCCAGTTCCACCACCTGGGTATCCAGCATCGGGCAACGGACTTCCAATGCCACAGCCATCGACGAACGGTCGACCTTGCGAAGTAATTCATACGGCAGGTAATGCGCCCGGTCCCACCGCATCGCGGCGTGGCCGACGTCGGGCCCGTCAGGCCAATCCGACATGTGATCGTTAGTAGTCAGCCCGGCGGCAAGCGAAGGCGCCAGGTCCGCGATCTGTTCATCGGTGAACAGATGGATCATGCTGGCGTACTGGGCGGGGGGGATAGCGCCCGCCCTGGCGGCATCGACGAGCCTGCCAAGCCGGCACCGCGCCGAGCGCGGGTTGGTGCTGTGAAGTAGCGCCCGTGGGATTGCGCGCAGCAAATTGCGGTAACGGGCCAGTAGCGCCATCGCCCGGTAGCGGTCGTACCCGCCGAACAGTTCGTCCCCGCCATCGCCGGAGAGCGCGACCTTGACGTGCGGGCGTGCGGCCTTGCACAGCCAGTAACTTGGCAGAAGCCCGCTGTCGGCGGTCGGCTCACCCGATACCGAAATCAACTGCTCAAGGTCGGCGATCAGGTCTACCGGGTCGGCCAGTAATTCGGTGTGTTCCGAGCCGATATGGTCCGCGACCGCGCGGGCGAAGGGGGCTTCGTCGTATTGGATATCCGGCATCGCCACGCTGAACGTGCGGAGCCGGTCGCCGCCTTGTTTGGCCAGGTGCTGCTGGGCGAGCGCCGCGATCAGGGACGAATCGATCCCGCCTGAGAGGAAACAGCCAAGCGGCACATCGGCCTCCAAACGGATGCCCACGGCCTCGGTCAACACTTCGCCCAGGCGGTCCATCGCGTCGGTCGATGTGCCATCCCGTGAGATCGACGACGGACGCCAGTAACACCGCGTCTGGGTCTTGCCCTGGGCATCGAACATCATCCAGTGCGCCGCGGGGACCTCCTCGATGCCCTGGATCATCGAATCTGCAAACGGGTAGCCCAGGCGGAGGTACGTCAGCATCGCGGCGGGGTTGATCGCCGGGGACCGGCTTGGGTCGGCTGCAGTGATCGTTGCGGCGAGACTGGCGAATACCAGTTCGTTGCCGGCCCGGTGGAGATATAGCGGCTTCTTTCCCGCCCGGTCTCGGGCCAGGAACAGTTCACGGCGGTCTTCATCCCACAGCGTGAAGGCGAACATCCCACGCAGGTGCTCGGGCAGCCCCGTGCCCCATTCGCGGTAGCCCAGCAGCAGCGTCTCGGTGTCACTGTGATCGGAAGTGAACCGGTGGCCGCATTTTTCGAGTTTGGTGCGCAGTTCTCGGTGGTTGTAGATTTCGCCGTTGAAAACCAGGTGCAGCGGGCCGTGGCTGGCGGTCTGAGCGACCCGGGGGCCGTGCATGGGCTGTGCGCCCCCGATCTGGTCGATGATCGACAACCTTGCGTGCGCTAATGTGCAGCGCGGGTGTTCGCTGATGCCGCTGGCGTCGGGCCCGCGGTGGCTCATGTGAGCCAGCATCGCCTCGGCCCGCGGCCGGTCGATCGGCTGGTCATCGAATCGGACGATCCCGGCGATTCCGCACATGGTGGTTGGATCTTAGGGGTTGGAGATTCGGGTTTAGGGCATGGCACATGCTCGCCGCTAGTTCAACAATACCAATACCGCTGGACTCCTTAACCCGAAAACCCAATCCCAAATCCCTACTTCACCGGCAGATTCAGCCTCACGTGAAGCTCTTGCATTTGGGCGTCATCGACGGGGGAGGGGGCCATGGTCATCAGGTCGACGCCGGTCTGCGTCTTGGGGAACGCGATCACGTCGCGGATGTTGGTTGTGTCGACCAGGTGCATGACGATGCGGTCGAGCCCAAACGCGATCCCGCCGTGCGGCGGCGCGCCGAACTTCAGGGCATCCAGGAGGAACCCGAACTTGGATTTGGCCGCCTCGGGCGTGATCCCCAGCAGGCCGAAGATCTTTTCCTGCACGTCCATCCGGTGGATACGGATCGACCCGCCGCCGAGCTCCGAGCCGTTGAGCACCAGGTCGTAGGCCTGAGACAGTACCGCCCCGGGGTCGTCTTCGAGCTTGTCCATGTCTTCTTCGTTGGGCGCGGTGAACGGGTGGTGCAGGCTGTCCCAGCGCTGCTGCTCCTTGCTCCATTCGATCAGGGGGAAGTCGACGATCCATACCCATTCCCATTGGCCCGGTTCGATCATGTCAAGGTCATGCGCGAGCTTGACGCGCAGCTCGCCGAGGACCCTCGCGACCGTCGCCGGGACCACGTCCACACCGAAGCAGATCAGGTCGCCATCTTCTGCTTCCATACGCTTGATCAGGTCGTCAGCTATGGGTGCGACGAACTTGGATACGCCGGTCGTCAGCGCACCGCCTTCGACCTTGCACACGGGCAGGCCGCCGGCGCCGAACTGCTTGACCCATTCGGCCAGGGCGTCGGTTTCCTTGCGGCTCATCTTCGCACCGCCGGGCACGCGGATCGCTTTGACCACGCCCCCGGCCTCGATCGCATTGGAGAACACTTTGAACTCCGTCTGCTGCGCCAGGTCCGAGACGTCGATCAGCTCCATCCCGAAGCGCAGGTCAGGCCGATCGCTTCCGAAACGGTCCATCGCCTCGGCGTAAGACATCCGGCGGATCGGCGGGACATCGACATCCAGGATGTCTTTCCACACCGCGCGGATCGAACCCTCGGTCATCTTCATCACGTCTTCACAACTCACGAAGCTCATCTCCAGGTCGATCTGGGTGAACTCGGCCTGCCGATCGGCGCGCGGGTCCTCGTCCCGGAAGCAACGGACGATCTGTAGATACCGTTCGCACCCGGAGACCATCAGGATCTGCTTAAAAAGCTGCGGGCTCTGAGGCAGCGCATAGAACTCGCCGGGCTGTTTGCGCGACGGCACCAGGAAGTCGCGCGCGCCCTCGGGGGTCGACTTACACAGAAACGGCGTCTCGATTTCGAGGAACTCGTTGTCGGCGAAATAGTCCCGCATCACCTTGGTCACGCGAGAGCGGGTCTTGAGCACCTCCTGCATCTTCGGGCGGCGCAGGTCGATGTACCGGTACTTCAGGCGGGTCTCCTCGCCGGTGCGCTCTGCTTCATCCGGGGTGAACGGAGGGGTCTGGGCCTTGTTGAGGATCTCAAGTTCCTCGGCCTGGACCTCGATCTCGCCGGTCGAGAGTTTGGGGTTGGTCAGGCTCTTGCCTTTGTCGTCGATCCCTCGGGCGATGACTTTTCCTGTGACCTGGATCACATCCTCGTTACGCAGCTTATCCGCCAGCGCGTGGGCGTCGGCGGCCTCGGGGTGGAATACGATCTGGGTGATCCCGGCCCGGTCTCGCAGGTCGATGAAGATGACGCCGCCGTGGTCGCGGTAGTTATTGACCCAACCCGACAGGCAAACGGTCTGGTCAACGTGTTCCTGGCGGAGTGCGCCACAGTCGTGGGTACGTGGTTTCATGTCCTGCTCGAATCGGTAAGGTGCCTGTCGGAACGTCACTAAAGCCCGGCCTGTGCCGGCGTTGGATCGGGGATGATACCAAACCCCGGGCCGGTTGGTACACTTGCGCCATGTTCACAGGGATCGTTCAAGCCAAGGGATGTGTGGCCCGGATCGAGCGTAACGCCTTCGGCATCCGCCTGGTGGTGGATGGCTGCGGCTGGCCGGCAGAAGCGGGGGGGTACCGCCCGGTGCACGGGGACTCGATCTGTGTGTCGGGGGTCTGCCTGACGGTCACAGACATCGCCGGCGGCGTGCTTGGTTTTGATGTGATCGCCGAGACGCTGGCCAAGACGACACTGGGCGGCCTGTGTGAGGGCGACCCGGTCAACCTCGAGCCGGCGGTGACGGCGAACCAACCGCTGGGCGGGCACTTCATGCAGGGCCACGTCGACGGGGTCGGTGAGGTTACGCATATCCACACGGGCGAAGACGAGCACCGTGTGACGGTCAAGCCACCAGATGAATTAGTGCCCTACATCATCCCCAAGGGCTCGGTCGCGATCGACGGGGTGAGCCTGACCCTCGCCGAGGTGAAGGAAGACACCTTTGAGGTCGCACTGATCCCGACCACGCTGGAGTTGACCACGCTCGGTCAAGCCAAGATCGGCCGGCGGGTAAACCTGGAAGCCGACATCATCAGTAAAACCGTGGTGCATCAACTCAACCGGCTGCGTGGTCAGTCCGGCGATGAGAAGGCCGGGGGACTTACGATGCAGTCGTTACGCGAGGCGGGGTTTGTCGGTTAGCGGGAACTACGCCGCGGTGGCCGACTCGGCAGGCGGTGTTTCCTTGGAGGCGATGTTTGCCGGCTCGCTGATCGTCATGCAGACCACTGTCAGGTCGTCGCGTTGATTCAGCGAACCGGACTGCATGTTCAGCCGTTGGGCGAGGCGGTCCAAGGCGGCCTCTGCGTTGCCATGGCGAAGGTCCTCGAACTCCTGGGCGTACTGGTCGGTGGCGATTTTGTGATGACCAGCCAGGCCGCCATTTTTCGGCTCTTCACGGGTGGGGAACGCGACCTCAAAGCCGTCTGAGTAGAGCAGCACCCGGTCGCCTGGCGTGAGCTGGATGGTGGTCTGCTCGAACACCTCATCGGGGAACACGCCCAGCAGCCCGCCCTCGGGTTCGATGGTTTCGGTCCGTCCGTCCGCACGGAGAATCAGCGGGTAGGGATGGCCGGCGCGGGCGATCGTCAGTTGGTTGGTTTCGGTATCGATCACGCCGTAGCAGGCCGTGGCGAAGCGGACCTTTCCGGTCTGGTGCTTGAGCATCTCGCGGTTGAGGATGCCGATCGCTTCCCCGGGCGTGTAGAGCCGGTATCCCGCTTCCAACGTGGTGTCGATCACCTTGGTCGGCATGGATCGCTTGATGTGTACGGTCATCAGCGCCGCGGGCACACCGTGGCCCACCGCGTCGGCGATGAACAGGCCGATGTGTGTCTCGTCGAGCTGGATGACATCGTAGATATCTCCGCTGACGTACCCGGCCGGACGCCACAGCACGTCGAACCCGACCCCGTCGGCGCGCGGCAACTCGGTCGGCATGAACTCTTTTTGAAGCTGCGCCGCCATCCGCAGCTCCTCATCGAGCTGGGATATCTGTCCGCAGAGCCCGCCCTCGTGGGCTCGCAGCAGCTTGATCTCGTGGCGCATCTCGGCAAGCACCGTGACCTGACTCCACAGCGAGCGCAACATCGAGCAGGCCACCGACGGATCGGCATCCAGCGGGCAGGCGACGATCCCGTCTTCGTACGCTTGGATCCTCGGCCCGGCACCGGTGTAGCTGATCACCGAGGGCACACGTTGGTCCTGAACCTGGCCGATCAACTCAAACGCCTGGGGCGAGTTGTCGTCGTCGAGCACCAGCCAGGCCACCTGGGCTTTGCCAAGGACCGATGGGTCCGCGATGAGATCGTCGATCGAGATCGCTTCGGAACTGGGGCGCCCCGGCTCATCCCATTGGGACAACACCGCCTGGACTCGGGCCGTCACCTGCTGTACGTCCTTGTCCCGGTCCACCACCAGCAGTAGTTGATTCACAGCCATCCTGCCTCACCATTAGGTAACGACACCCATCGTATTAGGGGTCATCGACCTAGCGGGTGCGGTGCTTAAGCTCTTCCAAGGGCAGGTCGATCTGATCGCCCTGGCGCAGGCCTAACCGCTGGATCGACCCTTGCGTAAGCTCGATAGCGAACTGGGCCGGGTAGTGACTGATGTAGGGTTTGAGCCGGTTGTCCGGAAGATCCGGGTCCTTTTCGACCTGCATCGCGTGCATCCAGATGACCTTGCCCTGGGCATCGAGAAAAAGCAGGTCGATCGGAAACAGGCAGCGGCGCATCACAAATGCCCGGTGCCTGGGTTCGGAAAATACGAAGAGCATCCCGCCGCTATCTGGCATCGACGCGCGATCGGACAGGCCCTGGACACGGGTGGCATCGTCCAGTGCCAGTTCCAGCTCGAACGTCTCACCCATGATCGAGACGGACAGCACGGACTCGTCGGTCGGCGGGGGGGGCGGCTGTGATTCATCTGCGGGACAGCCGCTAATCAGCCCCGTCACAACGATCAAGCCAAGTAGTCTTAACATCCGTCCAGTAGCCACGCTTCGTCCTCCTGCGTCCACATCACCGGCTCCCGTCCAAGCCGACTCAGATCGAACCCATCCGCGAACTCGTCAGCGGTCATTTCGACACGCCGATCGACCAGCGCCGACCACCGGGCCAGCAGCCCGACCAGGCGCTGCGGGCGGACTCCGCGTTGCCGGTAGGCAGACAGGCGCGTATCGCCGTGCCGCTTGGCCAGCCGTTGCCCGTCTGTGCCCAGGACCAGCGGCAGGTGCGTGTAGGTCGGCACCGGCGCAAACGCCAGCATACGGTACAACAAGAGCTGGCGGCCGGTCGAACGCAACAGGTCATCGCCGCGGACGACCTGGGTCACGCCCTGGCGGGCATCGTCCACCACGACCGCCAACTGATACGCCGGCCTCCCGGCCTTGCTGGCGACGATGAAGTCGCCGACCTCCCGTTGAACATCCACCGATTGGGGCCCGTGCAGTTGGTCTTCATACCCGACCGACTCCGGCGGAACGATCACACGCCAAGCGGTGTCGGACTCTGTCAGCAGGGCATCTTGGCGGTGGGGCGGATCGATCGGCAGCGTCGGCCGGCAGGTCCCGGGGTAACGCAGCTCGTGCTCATCCGCGTGCGGGGCGGACTGGGCGTTTTGGATGTCCTTGCGTGTGCACGTGCAGGGGTAGATCTCTCCGCGGCTCAATAGCCCCGAGAGGGCCTGGTGGTAGGGCGTCAGGTCGTGGGCCTGGTAGACCGGCCCCTCGTCCCAATTCAGCCCCAGCCAGTCAAGGATGTCGATCGCCTGCTGGTCGGCATCGGACTTGATCCGTGGCCCATCCAGATCCTCGATCCGCAGGACGATCCGCCAGCCGTTTTGCCTCGCCAGAGCCCAGTTGATCAGGAACGTGCGTGCGTTGCCCAGGTGCAGCGCCCCGGTGGGGGAAGGCGCAAGCCGTGTGACCTCGCGGTCGGCGCTAGATACATCGCCGAGGGCTTCGGGCGAGGATCCGGGGGAGGCAACGGGGGAGTTGGGTTGTGGTCGGTCCATCGTCAGGTATCGTATCCGCCATGCCGGTCGTTGTACCCAAGCCCCGTCATCAGCCGATCCGTCTGGCCGTGTTGGTCAGCGGAGGAGGCACCACGCTGGTGAACCTGGCTAAGAAGATTGAAACAGGCGAACTGGACGCCGAGTTGGCCGTCGCCGTCTGCTCCAATCAGGCGTCTTACGACAGGCTCATACAGCGCAAGCTCGATATCCCGATCCACCTGGTTGCCCGCAAAGACCACGTCGACACCGCAGCCTTTTCCCAAGCGGTCTTCCAGTTCGTACATGACAGCAATGCCGATCTGGTCTGCCTGGCCGGGTTCCTCTGCCTGCTTTCGATCCCCGACGACTTCGTCCACAGGGTGCTGAACATCCACCCGGCGCTGCTCCCGGCGTTCGGGGGTAAGGGGATGTTCGGCCAGCACGTCCACCAGGCTGTCCTCGACGCCGGCTGCAAGGTCTCCGGCTGCACGGTCCACTTCGCCGACCAGACTTACGACACCGGCGTGATCCTCGTGCAGCGCACCTGTCCGGTCCTGGATGATGATACCCCCCAAACCCTCGCCGCCCGCGTGTTTGAACAGGAGTGCCTGGCCTATCCCCAGGCAATAAACCTGTTCTTACAGGGAAGAATTTCCATCACGGACGGGGTAGCCTGCACGCGCTAGCCGACGCATCTTTCTGTTTCAGACCAACTTATGGACTTTGTGACGGGGCCGCTATTCTGCGTTTTTTTTCGACGATTCTATTGTAATGGTATCGGCATATAGGTATATTATAGTTGATGGGTGGGATTTGAATTTGGAGTGGAGATAGTCCTATGTCATTGAAGTTAGTCCTCAGGGCCGGTGTCGCGCTTTGTACAGTCGGTCTTTTCACCAGCGCATCCTTTGCCGCCGTCGCGCCCGATGTGCAGATCCAAGTCGGCGTCATGGGTAACACCCAGACGCTGAGCCCCGCAGCCGTTGCGAACGGCAGTCCCGATCAGTTCGACCTCGATGGCAACATGATGATGCCCGGGATGTGGAATCTGACCTGGGACATGACCGTCGACACCGACCCATTCGTCAACGGCGTCTTCGGCCTGACCAACGTGTCCGGGATGACTCAGACGTTCATCCTGAACGTCACGCTCCCGATCGCACCGCCTGTCACACCCAGTTCTTTGATCGGCGGGTCCGTGGGTGGATCAGTCACCGACGTAAACGGTGGGGGGGGCACCGTCGCCAACGCCGGCGCAGCGCCATTATTTGACGGCCTGATCGACGGCGTCAGCGCTTTGCCGATTATCACCGCACCGTTTAGCTTCAGCGCCCCGTTCCCAGGCGGCACCGCGAACATCCCAGCGACCAACGTCGGCCTGCCCGGGCCCACCATCCCCGGTCCCGCCGCGCTGAGCACCATCGGGATCAACCACACCTTCACACTGACCCCCGGCGACACCGTCTCGCTGACCTCGTTCTTCCAGGTGGTCATCCCCGAACCGGCAAGCCTTGGGCTGCTGGCCTGCGGGTCCGTGCTGATTGGTCTGAGACGACGGCGATAGGCCGATTTGGCCTCCGGACTATGGATACAAACAAAAACAGCCGCACTCAATTGTGCGGCTGTTTTTGTTTAATAAATCATCTCTGGTGTCGGGTTGAATCAGACGCTCTTGACAGGTGCTTCGCCGTCATGGTCACCTTGGCCAGCGAGCCCGGTGACGACCGCTTCACACGTCAATAGGTCGATACCCCGTAGCCGCCGTGCTCATCCTCGACCTGGACGCTCGCACAACCGGAAAAAGCAATCACCGCCATTGCGATCAACAGGACCAACGAAAGCCGTCGAATCATGGGTTCTCTCCTAAAAGAGGGACGTGGTGGACGTGATCGATCCGTAACTGACCCGTTTCTTATAGCTGGCCGCCACCTAGCGGGCAAGCACTTTTCCCAGATCCGACCCCCTGCTTTAGATCCGATAATATACGTTATGTATAACTCAGCCTGCCAGGCGACCGCAAGGCGAACGAGGCTAAGTTCGGCCCCGGGCTTACCTTCGGTGACTCAGAGCCACCATACGGCGATATGACCTGATGCGGCACACCTCTCGGTAGATACAAAACCACCGCTCAAGCCGGCGGACTGAGCCCGAGGGTTTGAGCGGTGGGTAGTTGGACTTCGAGCGTGTCGACTCTCGGCAGCCGGGTCAGGCGGACCGACGCTGCTGGGTCGGGCGATTCAGGACGTCATCGCGTGTGCTGCCGGCGATGGCCATGACTTCACCGATCAGATCAGCAGGAACATTCAGCTCTTCGAGGGTCGCCTGGAGATGGCCGGCGACGGCGTCGAAATGGCTGTCGTTGAGCCCACGCTCGACCAGGTGCTTGTGAGCCTCACGCATGTCCTTGCCGTCATACTTCACAGGCCCGCCGAAGGCGTACGCCAGGAAGATCTTCTGCTTGCCGCGTTGCTTGTCCATATCAACGCCAGCGAAGAACCGGTTGATGTGATCATCAGCCATGACCTTCCCGTAGAAGATATCCACCGCCGCCTCAATCGCGTCTTTACCACCGATCCGCTCGAAAAGACTCTCGCTCATGTTTCCGCCCTTCGTCTGAATGTGATGAACCCTAGCCATGCATCGGGTGTATCACGGCATACAATCACTTGGGGCTGATTCCTCGCGTAATGCGCAGGGTCCGATAGCCTCGGTGGTGGTGGGGCGTGGATGCGTCCCACTTCTCACCCCACCGACGCCCCTTCGGTTTGGGCACACGCCTCTATTGCTCTTTCTCGTTCGGACCCGCGATAATATCGCGGGCTTTGCCGGAACGTGGTCATTATCAGCCCGTGATCTGATTCACCCGGTCGAACGTCGCGCGGGTGATGGTCATCATCACTTCGGGGGGCCAGTCGAGGTTCGGGTCGTTCAGATACATCTCGGGGACGACGGCGAGGGTGAACTCGCGGACCTCCTGCTCGACCTTCGCACGACGCTGTTCGCCGGCCTGCGGGTCGTCGCCGGGGATCGGGTCGGTCAGGTCGTAGGCCAACAGCAGCGTCGTGACCTGCCAGTCGAAGTAGCCTTGCAAAGGATTCTCGTCCTGGTCATCGTATGTGTCTTGTTCGTCTGTCATGGTATTTCACCGGTGCGACAATTCGCGGCGCTTCATGAGGGATGAGACTGTTTATCCTTCAAAAGCCTGGATCGCTTGGTCGATGGTGAAGGCGTTTTCGTAGAGGGCCTTGCCGACGATCGCGCCTTGGATGGGTAGTTCGCGTAATGCGATAAGGTCATCGAGTGTGCCGACGCCGCCTGAGGCGACGATGGGGACGTGGGTGGCTTCGGCGATCTCGCGTGTGGCAGGGACGTTTGGTCCTTTGAGCGTGCCATCGGTGGCGATGTCGGTGTAGACGATCGCGGCCAGCGGCCAGTCGGTGACGGCCTTGGCGACGTCGAGCGCGGTCTGCTCGCTGGTCTGTTCCCAGCCGTCGGTGGTGACCTGGCCGTGCTTGGCGTCCAGGCCCAGGACGAGCCGGCCGCGGTAGGTCGGGTTGCCCATGAGCGCTTCGAACCAGGGCCAGTTCTTCAGCGCCGCGGTCCCGACGACGACGCGGTTGACCCCGGCACCCAGCAGCGTGTCGATCACGGCCTCGGACCGCACCCCCCCACCGACCTCGACCTTCAAACCCGTCTGCGTACACATCTGCTCGATCACCCCGGCGTGCGTCAGCTTGCCGGTGCGGGCGCCGTCGAGGTCCACGACGTGCATCCAACTCGCCCCGGCGTCGCGGAACTGTTTGGCCTGGTCTACGGGGTCTGCCTGGTACGTGGTCTGGCGGTCGTAGTCGCCCTGGGTCAGGCGGACGACTTGGCCGTTACGTAAATCGATGGCGGGGAAAAGATGCATGGGGGAATTGGGTCTAGGGTTCGGGGTATCGCAATAGACAGCAGGCTAATGACTAACGGCTAATGGCTCATAGCTTCCCCTGTCCAGGGGCGGTGCTCGGGGGCTTCGGGGTGGTGGCGGTGCTTCTGGGCCAGTTCCGCGTAATGCGGTGCGAGCCAGCGCATCATCTTGGCTTCCTCCTCGCTGACCGGCCTGACGATCTTGCCGGGGATGCCCATAACGACCATGCCATCAGGGACGACCATGTTCTCGGTCACGAGTGCTCTGGCGGCGATCAGGCACCCCTTGCCGACGACCGATCCGCCCAGGACGACCGCGCCCATGCCGATCAATGAGCCGTCGCCGACCTGTTTGCCGTGGACGATCGCCCCGTGGCCGATGCTGACATCTTCGCCGATGGTGTTGGGGGTGCCGCCATCACAGTGGATGACGGCGTTGTCCTGCACGTTCGTACCTCTGCCGATGGTGATCACATCCACATCACCGCGGACGGCCGCACCGTACCAGAGGTTGACACCCTGGCCTAGATTCACCCGCCCCACCACCCGGGCGGTGTCAGCCATGTAGACGCCTTGTATCTCGTTGATGCTCATCGTGTGGGTATCGTAGCGGATCGGGTCGTCACCTTGCGAGAAGGGGACCGATCTCTATGATGATCGCATAAGCCTATGCGGTCAACGACGCTCTACAAGCTGACAATCATCTGGCTAGCGCTGTGGTTCGGGGTGATCGTGCCGGGCCACACCCGCGGTGTGGTGCGGGTGCCGGGCGCCGAACCGCCGCCTCAGCCTTCAGCCAACGAGGTCTGCCCGCTTGCGCAGATGTTCAGCGGCACGAGCCGTTGCGGCTGCCCAAAGCCAAGCCGTGCGCCTGGGGGATCGCCGCTTACCCCCGCCGGTTCGTGCGCGATCTGCCAGATCATCGCGGTGCTTAACGCACCAGATCCGGTCGACGTAGGCCCCCCATCGCCTCAGTTGCTGGACGTGCTGCCCTGGCCCGCGCCGAGGGTCGCCCAGCGCCCCGAGTTCGAGCACATCTACTTCGGCCGCGGTCCGCCGGCCGCCTGATACCCGATCTTTGAACCACTTTTGTTTAGCGAATTGCACCCACTGCGTTGTTAGTGGGGCGCTTCGTCTGTCATGGTCAAGGCGCACAGCGCCAAGCTGCATGGATACGAGAGGAGTTTGTTATGAATCGACTGTTATCCCGCCTCGGGGCGGTTGTGATGGCTATCGGATTGGTCGTGTTGGTTGTCTCACAGGTCCAGTCGGCGGTTATCCCGCCGAACCCGATGATGACCGGCGGTCAGGCCGGTGAGTTGGGCATGTACCACGGGATGATTTCGATCAACCCGGCAAATGAAATTGTCGTGCATCTAGGCCCGGGCATGTCGCCGGCGGGGAACACCCCTGAGTTGCCTCTGAAGTTCACGCCAGATACCCACCCGGACTATACCGATGAATCCGGCACGGGCGGGCCAGACTGGACGGTGCTCAACGGCCGACACTTCAACGCCCAACTGGGGTGGATCGCCGAGAACGCTGGGACCTGGACCGTGCCCAGCGGGTCGGCGGTCTGGATCGAGCCGATCTCGGTTACCGGCCCGGGCACGCTGGAGGTCCTCGAGGGCGGGCAGGGCGCTACCTCCCCACTGCTGCCGATGGACCAGCACACGCTCGACCCGATCTTCGTAGGCGGTCAGCCCTGGAAGTGGTTTGACCGTGACATCGCAGACAGCCTCAACCCACCGTTTATCGCAAGCGGCTCGGGCATTATGACTCACAACTGGTACGTCACGGACACACCCGGTCTATACGAGGTTCAGTACCGAATCTATGTCGGCGATGCCACGACCGGTGTGCTGGACCCGACATATACACCGGCGCAAGTGAATGTGGCCTGGGTGCCCGAGCCGGCGTCTACGGCGATCGTTCTACTTGGCACGCTAGCACTGGTCTGCCGCAGGGGACGGAACGGCCAGCTATGAGGAGCTACCCGATGTTTCGATATGCACAGTCAAACATCGGCCGGCCGGCCGGTCTTGCCTTATGCGCCTCGCTGCTTGTTAGCAGCGGGGCGCACGGGCAGACGCTCGGCGGCTTCATGAGTCACGTCAACATCGGTGTCAGTGGCGGGCAGGTGCTTGTCTTCAGGGACGATCCGGCGTTGATCCCCGACATGATCGGCCAGGACGCCTTCGACGCCCCCTTTTCCGTGCTCAACGGCAAGGGGTACAACGCGCAGTTCGGCTGGACCGCGCTGTTCCCCTTCGACCTGCAAGGTGACTTGATCTGGATCGAGGTGATTGACCAGACACCGGGCCTGCAATCATTCCAGGGCGGGATCGCGTCGAACTCTGGCGGCACCGGTGTCCCCAACCCGGGCGATCAACCCATGGCCCCGATATTCGGGACGTTCGGCTCCGCGGACATCTGGTCCTGGTCCGGGTCGATGACACACAACTGGTACGCATCCGTCGAGCCCGGAGACTTCTTCGCAACTTACCGGGTCTACGTCGGTGACACACTGGGTGTGATGAATAACACTTTCACTCCGGCCCAAGTCACTTTCGAATGGACCAACACACACCAGTTGCTCGCCGGTGACCTGAACACCGACGGATTCGTCGGCATCGAAGACCTCAACACCGTGTTGGGCAACTGGAACCAGAGCACGGCCCAAGGGGATCCGCTGTCGGGCGATCCTACCGGCGACGGCTTTGTCGGCATCGAAGACCTCAACGCCGTGCTGGGTAACTGGAACGCTGGGACGCCCCCGCCTCCAGGTTTTGGCATCGATGTGCCTGAGCCGGCGTCGGGGCTGCTATTGGCGGGTTTACTTATTTTGGGGCGGAGGGGATGGAATGCGCATTGACATACCGCGGCAATCTGCCGGCTTCACGCTCATCGAGTTGGTTGTGGTGATCGCGATCATCGCACTGCTGATGGGCATCCTGTTGCCGGCTTTGGGCGCGTCAAAGGCAATCGCCCGGCGGATGCAGTGCATGACACAGATGGTCAGTATCGGTCAGGCGATGACGATGTATACCGGGGAGAACGACGAGTATTTCCCGCCCAGCGTCCACTCATTCAGCATCGCCGACCCCGTTGCGGCTTGGGACGTGCAGCTGGCGCCCTATCTCGGATACACCTCATTCTCAGGTGACCCGCTGAGCTTCAATATCTTCACCAGCGACGCATTGGTTCAACTCCGGTCGACGCTCTACCGTTGCCCGGAGGACCAGCGCGACCAGCCCGAACCTGCTTTCGCTCCGCCTGACTCGTATCTCAGCTACGGCAAGAGCGTCTATTTTGAGCTGCGCCCTGATTCGCCCGACCCGCAGGAGGCCGTGGTCCTGGCCGGGAACACCTGGGGCAGGACCCTGGACATCCCCCTGCCCTCCGCGACCGTGATATTCGGCGAGATCGCAGGCGGCGCTTTTGGCGTTGACCACGTCATGGCGCACTTCTGGAAACTAGGACGGACCGAGCCCGGCGACGGACTGGACCTTATCCGCCACGGGTCGGCGTCTAACTACATCTACGCCGACGGCCACGCTAACGGCGTCGCATTTCCTCAGACCTTTGACAATGAAAAAGGAATCGACCTGTGGAACCCCGCGACCGCGCGGTGAGTCAGGCCGGCCGTGTCGTTTGTGTGGTATCGGCTACCGCCACCGAGATCGGATCGACGTCGCCTCGCTTCCAGATGCTATGGGTGCGCAGGTTATCGCTGGGCTTGGGGTGATCCAGGCGGTAATGTGTGCCCCGGCTCTCGGTGCGCCAGAGCGCGGCGCGGGTGATCAGTGAGCCGACGGTCAGGAGGTTCTGCACCTCCCAGCCCTTGCGGTCGTCGAAGATCTTATCGAGGGTGTACCTCGCCCAGAAGTCGAACATCTCGGTCACCTCGTCCAGGCGTTCGCCCTGACGTTCGATACTGACGTGTCGCCACATCACGCTGCGAAGGCTCGAGCGGACGTCCGCCAGGTCCAGCTCCGAGCGATCGGACGGACGGATGTCGGAGATGACCTTGACCGGGGACCGTCCGTGCTGATGGTCGATCATCTCCGACGCGGTTCGGCCTGCGACCTCGCCGAAGACCAACCCCTCCAACAGGCTGTTGCTGGCCAAGCGGTTAGCGCCGTGCAGGCCGGTGCAGGCGATCTCGCCGCAGGCGTACAGGCCCTGGATGTTGGTGCGTGCGTGGTCGTCGGTCCGCACGCCGCCGACCATGTAGTGGGCCGAGGGATGGATCGGGATCGTCTGCTCGGCGGGGTCGATGTCGAACTGTTTGAGCAGGTCATAGATCCCCGGGAATCGCTTAGCGAAGCGGTCCTTACCCAGGTGCCTCACGTCCAGGTAGACGTTGGTGTGGTTGGTGGCCGCCATCTGCTTGAGGATCGAGCGTGAGACGATATCTCGTGGGGCCAACTCACCTCGCTGGTCGTAGTCCTGCATGAACCGCTGGCCGTGGCGGTCGACCAGGTACGCTCCCTCGCCGCGCACGGCCTCGGAGATCAGCGACCGGCTTGCACCGGCGACATACAGCGTCGTCGGGTGGAACTGCATAAAGCTCAGGTCCGCCAGTTGCGCCCCGGCCCGGTACGCCATCGCCAGGCCGTCACCGGTCGCGGCGGTGGGGTTGGTCGATTCACGGTAGACCTGCCCGCACCCGCCGGTCGCCAGGATCGTCGCCTGGGCCCAGATGACCTGAAGGCCGTATTTGGGGTGGTGCGTGATCGCGCCCAGGCACTGCGGGGGCGAGCCGTCGAGCGTGATCAGGTCCAGCACGAAACACTGGTCGAATAAACGGACGCGGTCGAGGCTTCGGACGTGACGATCAAGTGTGGCAGCGAGTTCACGACCGGTGGCGTCGCCGTCGGCGTGTACGATCCGCGGATGGGTATGGCCCCCTTCTTTCCCGAGCGCCGGCCCGCTGTCTGTCCGATCCAGACGCATCCCCCACGAGACCAACTCGTCGATACGCTCTCGTGCCTGTGACACAACCTGTCGGACGACCGGCTCATCGCAGAGCCCTGCTCCGGCGACCATCGTGTCTTCAACATGCTGATCGATGCTGTCGGACTCATCCAGCACCACGCTGACGCCGCCCTGGGCCCAGTAGGTGTTGGAGTCCTGAATACCGCCCTTGCCCGCGACAATCACGTCCCCGTGCTCACGGGCCGAAACCGCGGCGCGCAACCCCGCCACCCCCCCGCCGATCACGAGCGTATCGGTGAAGATCTGCGGCAACAGCGTCGCACGGAACGGGATCAGGTATCGGCGGTCGTCGAGCATGGGCGGAGCGTAGGGTTCAGGGGTCGGGGGCGGGTGGTCGGGGACCGGGATGATGTCATGACATCCACGAAGCGCCGCGACTTGTCGCGGGCTTGACGCTTAGGCGTCCACTTAAGGCAATACCCCTTCGTCAGCGAACGCCGCCGACGGCAGAGGGACTTTGTATTCGGTCAGGAGCTTGCGGATCTCGCCCGGAGGATGATAGGTAACATGCCCGGTAACCTGGTAGCGATCCCCCGCCGCTTCGCCGCCGCCCCGTGCAAACGCGGCGGGAAGTGTGATCGTCTGCGTGCCGTGGGCCGGGAGCGTGGCCTTGGGCAGCTCGGTGAAAGTGAATTCGTCCCCCCCGCCATCGAGGTTGACCTTGTACCACACCCATGTCACCGGCAAGGGCGTGTCGTTGGGGTTCTCCGCTACCACCGTGACCAGCAGGCGCACGCCCTGATCGGTCTGGTCGTCAACCGTGACCGAATCAACCCGCGCCGTCACCGGCCGAAGGTTGCTGCTGCACCCGGTCAACACCACAGACATACACAGGACCAACAGGATCGTCCGGCTCATAAGCGATCGCTCCAACGGCGCATCATCACGCATCGTGTAAGGATACGGCATCAACCCACCCCAGGCGAGCGGCAGACGGATCAAAGCCCGTCATCGGGTCAGCAGTTCATCCCCGCCCCCGGGTCGGGCCCGGCGGAGACCGGGACCACGTCCAGGTCGCCAAGTTGCGGCTCGAGTTCGCCCTTGACCTTCGGCCAAAGCAGTATCGCTTCAACCACCATCCAGACCTCCAACACCAGCGTCGCCACCGCGATCACGATAAGCGCCCAGTTGGGCTTGTCCGCGTACATCCAGGCCGGGTGATCCTCGCTGCCCACGAAGAGCTGCCAGCTCATCGCCCAGGCCGGCATCACCAGCATGAACACCATCGGCAGCGCCAGGAACCACACCGGCTTGTTCCGACGCCAGAGGTAAAACCCGATCACCAAAAACGCCAGCCCGCCGAGCAGTTGATTCGTCGCCCCGAACATCGGCCAGAGGATCATCCCGCCCTTGCCGGCCCCCGCCCACGACCACGCCCCCCCCGCCGGCGGCATCGCCGCCATCACCGCC
>JAJDCU010000076.1 GCA_029260655.1 Phycisphaeraceae bacterium | reverse complement strand
GATACCCGACCCATGAACTACTGGCTGATCAAAACCGAACCGGGGACCTGGTCGTGGGACGACCAGAACAAAGCACCCAAGAAGACCACGACGTGGGACGGCGTGCGTAATTACCAGGCCAACAACAATATGAAGGCCATGGCCAAGGGCGACCGGGCGTTCTTCTACCACTCGGTCAACGAGAAACAGATCGTCGGCGTGGTCCAGATCGTCAAGGAACACGAGCCCGACCCCAGTGATAAGACCGGCAAAGGCTTCGGGATGGTCACGGTGCAGGCCGTCGAAGCCGTCAAGACACCGGTCACCCTCGCTGATATCAAGGCCGAGCCCAAACTCAAGGACATGGTCCTGGTCAATAACTCCCGCCTCAGCGTACAGCCGGTTACGAATGCAGAATGGAAACACATCTGTAAGATGGCCGGTTTGAAAGCGTAGATCCAGATGCGGTAGATTCTTCCGCCTTGCCCGAACCCCGATACCCGAGACCCGACTATGTCATTAATCGTCACCGGCAGCATCAGCATCGACACCATCGACACCCCCACCGGCAGCGTTCAAGAAGTCGTCGGCGGGTCGAGTATCTATTTCACCGCGGCTGCGAGTTTCTTTGGGCCGATCCGGCTGGTCGGCGCGGTGGGTGAAGACTTCCCAGATAGTTTTGTGGATGTGTTTCACGGGTTCGGTGTCGATGTCGAAGGACTCGAACGCCGAGTTGGCAGCAAGACCTTCCGCTGGCACGGGCGGTACCACGAAGATGTCAACCAACGCGACACCGTCAGCGTTGAGCTGAATGTGTTGACCGAGGCGCTGCCGCCGATCCCCAAGAGCTATGAGGACAGCGGATACATCTTCCTCGCGGTGACGCACCCGGAGAACCAGCTCAAGCTGCTGGACGCGTTCCCCAAGCGCAAGCTCGTCGTCGCCGACACGATCGACCTGTACATCACCACGACCCGCGACGAGTTGATGGAGGTCTTCAAGCGGATCGACGGTTTGATCATCAACGACTCCGAGGCGCTGATGCTCACCGGCGAACCCAACGCGGTCGTTGCGGCGGACAAGCTGCTGGAGATGGGCCCGAAGTTCGTCATCGTGAAGAAGGGCCAGCACGGCGCGATCCTGCGGCACCCGGACGGGACCTGCGTGCTCCCGGCGTACCCGGCCAAAACCGTCATCGATCCCACCGGCGCGGGCGACAGCTTCGCGGGGGCTTTCATGGCTCACCTGGCCAACACCGACGACACCTCGTTTAACTCACTGAAAACCGCCATGGCCTACGGCACGACCGTCGCCAGCTTCACCATCGAAGCGTTCAGCGTCGAGCGTCTCCAGCAGATCAAGCGGGCCGACATCGACCAGCGCTTCGACGAGTTCACCGCGATGCTCAAGATCGACCACTGATCGCAAAAACCACGATGAACACAAAAAGCACCATCCGCTGGGGCATCCTAGGCTGCGGCGACGTCACCGAGGTTAAGTCCGGCCCGGGTTTCCAGAACGCCGACGGCTGCGCCCTGACCACCGTGATGCGCCGCACGCCCTTGATGGCTGAGGACTACGCCACGCGCCACGGCGTGCCCAACTGGACCGGGGATGCCGACACGCTGATCGAAGACCCGGATGTGGACGCGGTCTACATCGCCACCCCGCCGGGCTCACATCGTGACTACGCCTTGAAAGTCTGCGCAGCGGGCAAACCCTGCTACGTCGAGAAACCGATGGCCCGCAGCGGCGCGGAGTGTGACCAGATGGTCAAGGCCTTCGCCGACGCCGGGCTGCCGCTGTTTGTGGCCTACTACCGAAGACGCCTGCCGCGTTTTCTAAAGGCCAAGGAGCTGATCGATACGGGGGCGTTGGGCAAGATCACGGCCGTCGAATACCGGTGGGAAGGCGTCGCCGACCCAAACCATGACCCCGGCTGGCGTGTGCAGGCCGAACACGCCGGCGGCGGGCTGTTCCTGGACCTGGGCTCGCACACGCTGGACATCCTCGATTTTTTACTGGGCCCATTGCACAGCGCCAGCGGTGAAGCGCGCAATACCGCCGGGCTGTACCCCGTCGAGGACCGTGTCGATCTTCAATTCAACCTCCAAGGCGGCGCAGCCGGATCCGCGACATGGGACTTCGCCGGCAAACAGCACACCGACCTCATCCAGATCATCGGCGAACAAGCCACGATCCTGTTATCTACCTTCGGCAACGACCCGGTCCGCCTGCAAATCCGCGACGGCGAACAGACCTTCGACCTGCCCAACCCCAAAACGATCCAGCAGCCGTTGATCCAAACGATCGTCGACGATCTGCGCGGCGAGGACACGTGCCCGAGCACAGGCGCAACCGCGGCTCGTACATCCCACGTCATGGACGCCGCACTGAACGATTACTACGGGGGCAGGGACGACGCCTTCTGGAGCCGGGCGGAAACCTGGCCTGGATGCCGCTGATCGTTTCTCATTTGTAATTAAATTTTAAGAAATCTCTTTACAATCGCACATCTGTGCGCGTAGAATGCTAACGACAATTCGGTATGGCCGTTGGGGCTTGAGCCAGCGATATATACGCCATTTTCGATTTATCATTGCACCCCAGACTCAACCCTTTTACGGCGCCGCCCGGCGGACGTTCTGCCGGGAAGCCGCTATGGGAGCGCGCTGACACACCTGTGTAAGCCGTTCCTCGCGGCGGTTCGACCGGTTCACCGCGGTGCGCGATCGGTGCGCCGCCATGAGAGAGCGAGGTGCGCGATGACAGATCAAAAGACGATCGACATGCTCCCCCAGGCCCGCACACTGCTTCGGAGGATCGCGGACCACAACCCCTTCTTTCTTATCAGCGGCGTGCTGATGCTGGCGGGCTGCTTCATGATCAGCGGATCCGCCCACGACGACCCGGATGTCATCTGGCCGGTCGTCGGGCTGGTAGCCGTGTTCAATGTGTATGAGGGGATGATCATCGCGCTGGGGATCTACCTCAGCCGGGTCCGGCGGTTCACCCGAGATGCCGGGTTCCTGCTGATGCTGGAGGTCCTGCTGCTGTGTGATGTGTCGTTGACCTACAACGAACTACTCTTGAAGAGCCTGCCGATCGGGCTGGTGGTCAGTTCGACGGCCCTGGCACTTGTGGGCGTGAAGCTGCTGCTGCTGGACTGGGGGCTGGGCCTGCGAACGACCAAGACGGGGGCGTGGTTGATAACGACATTGATCGCCATGCTGTTCGTGCTGCCGGGGCTGTTCCGTGAGTTGATACGGATGGACCTCTTGCGTGAGGGCCACTTTTATGCCGCATGGTGGGTGCTGGCCGCCGTCCCGCTGGTCACGGCGATCTCGCAGCCGTGGTTTATTCTCCGACCATCGAACGATCTTCAACTCGACAAACTACGCTTATGGACCACCCGGCTACTGATCATGATCCCGCTTGCGTCGCTGCTGCTACACCTGTGCGCGGCGCACTACGTGAACGATCGACCGATCCACCTGTACATCCTGGCGCCGCTTGTCCTGGGGCTGACCTGGGCCTGGGTGTACCGCCGCTCGCGGTCGGTCACCGTCCAGCGGGTTGTTGCCACGACGTTTGCGGCGGGATGCGCGGCCGTGGCACTGTCTGCATCCTTCCCCGCATCGATGGCTGTGCCAATCTACGGGGGATGGGCAGAGTTATTCTCGCCGCTTCGGTTGGTCATGGTTGTGACCGCCGTACTGTTTACCTATGTCTGGTTGTGGCGCGGGGCGTGGGTCTGCCTCCCGGCGGCGCTTGGGCTAGTGTTCACCGCCGGCCTTGGGCACACCGTGTCAGCCATTGGCGACAGGGCCCAGGCGTTGATCCAACGGGCCCGGGCGCTATGCAGTTCGCTGCTGCCCGAATCCATCGCCGGATGGGGCGCGGTCGCCACGGCGGCGTCCTTTGTCTTCCTGGCGCTAGGCGCAGCTACGAGCCTGGTCAAACACACACCTCGGGCAGAGAACGAACCGCGCTAACCCGATACAATGCCCCCGCGCCACGACGCCAAGCCCCCGGTGGGGTGCCAGAGTGGTCGAATGGACCGGTTTTGAAAACCGGCGTACGGGTCTCCCGTACCGTGGGTTCGAATCCCACCCCCACCGCTTAGATGTAAGTATTTTCTGTGACACAACTTGCATTTGCTTAAGACGGCCGCCTAATCCGGGGGGGCTTCGCTATTTCGTGCGTCTGTGCCGTGGGCGGCTTCGCCTTTTTGTTGCGGAGATACACCCCGAAAAGATGATGACGCGTGCTTTCATCCCCTCGGCGGCGGGATCGCAACGCCGCGCCGCAGGTGCTCGGCCATCCATTGAAGCCGGAGCATCGCGTGCTTGAAGAACGCAAGGTACCCCTCGCACAGCACGGTCGGCTCGGGGACTGCGCCGCGGTGGGGACGGTGCTTGGGGCAGCCGCCGAAGCACAACTCAAGCCACTGGCACCGGTCGCAAGCAGCGGGCAGGTTGAGCTTGTATTGGTCGAACGCGTTGATCCGGTCGGTGTCCAGCCGGTCGATCCAGGCTTGGCCGTCACCGTCTTGCGTCGGCTGGACAGGCTGATGCCCGACCGTCATCTGGACCGTCGCCTGCGTCACGGCTTGCGTCTCACGATCGGCCCCGCGACAGGCGCTACCCAAAAGCCATTGCGGGTCAACGAAATGGTCGCAGCCGAAGACGTCGCCGTTGTGCTCGACGGTCATCTGACCGTGGCAGGAGTTACTTAGGATGCACAGCGTCGACCGCCCCATCACCATCCGATTGAGCACCGTATCGAACAGGCGCACCGAAACACGATCACGGTACTTCTCAAACCACAAGTCGAAGACCTCACAGAGGAATCGCCCGTAATCCTCGGGCAGCGGCGACAGCTCCGAAAGCTTAGGCTCGTCTGTCTCTGGATCGGTCTCCCACTCAACTGCCGGGATGAACTGCAGCCAGCTCTCACCCAGACCGACAAGATACTCAAGCAGGTGGCGGGGGCTTGTAACATTCTCACGCTGCAAAACGCAGAGCACGTTGTGTTCGACGCCGTGGCGGCGCAGGCACTTGAGCCCGGCGATAACTTTGCTGTGAGTCGCTACTCCGGCGTTATCCTTGCGGAACCTGTCGTGCATCGCTCGGCTGCCGTCGATGCTGATCCCCACGAGAAATTTCTCGCGCTTGAGGAACCGGCACCAGTCTTCATCCAGCAGCGTGCCGTTGGTCTGAAGCCCGTGCGAGACTTCCTGCCCGGGGCGCTGAAACGTGCGCTGGATCCGAACGGCCTGCTCAAAAAACGCCAACCCCGCCAGCGTCGGCTCGCCGCCCTGCCAGGCGATCGTCACCTGATCCGGCGCTGATGGCAGGAATCCGCCCAGCACATGCTCCAACGTATCGACGCTCATCCGCCGGACGCTACCGCCGAAGACGCTGTCGGCCGTGTCCAGGTAGTAGCAATACTCGCATTTGAGATTGCACAACGCGCCGACCGGCTTGATCATCAACGTGCCGCCGGCGGCAATATCGCCCTTGCTGATAGCCATGCGTGATATTCTATCTCACCCTGCGCAGGTCGTGCCGTTTCCCCACGGCGCCATGCCTTATCGCGGTTGGGCCAGGGATCGCTTGACGGTTTCGTCTGCGTTGACGGTGTGGTCTGCTAAGTCCAACATGCCCAGGCCCGCCGGCGTCCGCCGCGTGATTCAAGACGAATACCCAGCCGATGCGCCGTGCCAACCTTCGTAGTAGAGATCCGCCAACGCCAACCACCCGGCGGTTTCCGCCGAGTGTGACACGGGCTGGTCCCACAAATCAAAACGTACTCTGTCAACCAGCTCGCCTAGCAAGCGCGACCGGATCGACCGCGTCAGCAGATCGCACACCCCCGGATAGCGCGTCAGCTCACTGACCAGCACTAACCGGTGAGGTCGGATGAAATTCACAACATTGACAATACCATTCGCCAGATAGCCGTAGAGTGTCGCGAGCGGTTCATCGTCCGGGTCATAGCGTGCGGAGCGCTCCATCAAGGCGCCGCCATGGCCGACATCCCCCCCGATGTGCTGGAGGTACTCGGTGCTGAATATCCGTTCCAGGCAACCGGTCTGTCCGCAATAGCAGGTCGAAGTGTCTGCGAGGTAGCGCATGTGCCCCAGTTCGTTGGCGCTGCTGACGCATCCACGATTGGGCCGACCCCCTACCAGCAGCACCGCCCCCAACGCGCCGTCACTGATGTTCACAAGCAACACGTCCTGATCCATCTCCGCCCGGTGTGTCAGTAGCCATCGGGCGGCAAGCGCGTGCATGTCATTTTCGACGACGATGGGCAGGCCGTCGGCTTGCTCGAAGACCGGCGACAGGCTCACCGGGGGCTGGCCCGGCACGATCATCCCAAACAGGATGTGGCGCGACTTGGGGTCGTAAAAGCCCGGGACACTGACGCCCACGCCGATGGTCTGTTCGCTGCGCATCTTGTTGAGTAGCGCCGCGGCCGCGTCAACCAGCCGGCCCGGGTCGCCGTGGACCTCGCGCGCCAGCGGCTTGCCAAGCAGATGTCCTTGAAGGTTGAGCCTTGCGGCGCTGACCGCTCCCGGCCAGATCGTCAGGCCGATGATGTGCCGCTGAGCCGGGTCGATTTCTAACGGGACCCGTGGCCGACCCCCACTGCTGGGCCTTGCCTGGCATTCCCGAACGATCCCCTGTTCCAGAAGCACCGAGGCCGCCACCCCGACCTGGTTGGGCGCCACCCCTGTCAGCTTATGCAGCCCCGAGCGGCTCTGAGCGCCGTCCCGCCATAACTGCCGAAGCACCGAACGCTGCTCTCGCGTGATACCCATATCTAATTAATATCAAATTGATGTCTAATTTTCAAGTCTAACAGCCATTAAATAAGTATATGAGGTTGATTTTTCCCACTTTCTATATATAGTAATATTAAGTTTAAGCTCCATATCAAGGACCTGTCCCAATGGACAAAGCTGTCATACTCGCCGGGGGTCTGGGCACGCGGATGCGCAAGCAGGACCAGGCCGCCGCCCTGACCGAGGACCAGGCCAAAGCTGCCGGGACCGGGGTCAAGGCGATGATCCCGATCGATCGGCCGTTCCTGGATTACGTGATCACCGTCCTCGCCGACGCCGGGTACAACAAGGTGTGTCTGGTGATCGGGCCGGACCACGACAATGTCCGAAGGTACTACCACGAGCAGGCGCCCCCCAAGCGTCTGTCAATCGAGTTCGCGGTACAGCGAGAACCGCTGGGCACCGCCAACGCCGTCGCCGCCGCGGAATCCTTCGCAGGCGACGACCCCTTCCTGATGATCAACAGCGACAACCATTACCCCCTCGATGCGGTCCGAGCGCTGCGTGAGATCGACAGCCCAGGCCTTTCGGGCTTCGAGCGGCAGGCGCTGATTGCTAAGAGCAACATCCCCGCCGACCGCGTGTTGAAGTTCGCCGCCGCGGACATCGACGACACCGGCCACCTCCGCCGGGTCATCGAGAAGCCGACCGAGCGGCAGTTGGCTACGCTCGGCGACGAAGTATATCTGAGCATGAACTGCTGGCGGTTCACGCCGAACATTTTCCAGGCCTGCCGGGAGATCGGCCCCTCGCCGCGCGGCGAACTGGAAATCACCGACGCGGCGCAATACTGCATCGACCAGATCGGCGAACGTTTCAAGGTGATCAAGTCGAGCTCGCCGGTGCTGGACCTGTCTTCCCGTCAGGACGTCGCGCCGGTTACGAAGCTGCTGGCCGGTACGGAGGTGTCGTTTTGAAATCCCTAAAGGGCATGGACATGGATGCCGCGGCCGAATCATTGACCCAGGCGGGCATGAGCCAAGTCGAGGCCGACAGGAAGTCCGGGCTCCTGGGTGTGTTGTCTAATACGCTTGCGTCGTTGAGCGGGGGCGAGGCTCGTGCCTACTTCGTCCCGGGCCGGATCGAAGTGCTGGGTAAGCACGTTGATTATGCGGGCGGACGGAGCCTGACCTGCGCCACCGAGCAGGGGTTTTGCGTGGTCGCATCCCCAAGAGACGACCAAGGTGTGCGGATCATCGAGCCGAAGCGTCAATTGGAAGCATCCTTCCCGCTGGACCCCGAGCTCGAGCCGTGTGCCGGTGACTGGACGAACTACCCGATGACGGTCTGCCGGCGGATCGCACGGAACTTCCCCCGCAGTCTCCCTGGCAAATTGCGCGGATGCGATATCGCTTTCACCAGCGACCTGCCCCAGGCCGCCGGGCTCAGCAGCTCCAGCGCGATGATCGTCGCGGTGTTCATGGCGATCGCGGATGTCAACGCGCTGGATCAACACCCCGACTACAACGCACAAATCAAGACAGACCTCGACCTCGCCGGCTACCTGGGCGCGGTGGAGAACGGTCTGGGCTACGGCTCGCTCCCCGGTGACAGGGGCGTGGGCACGCTCGGCGGGAGCCAGGACCACACCGCCATCCTCTGCGCCCAAGCCAACGCGCTGAGCCGGTTCAGCTACCTCCCGGTTCAACTGGAATCCAGGGCCACGGTCACGCGTGGCCATGTCTTCGTGATCGGCGTCAGCGGGGTCCATGCCCAGAAGACCGGCAACGCGCAGGGACAATACAACCGGGCCTCGGAGCTAGCCAGCGAAGCCGCCGAGTTTTGGCGAAGCAAGACCGGCCGGGATGACCCTCACTTGGCAGCGGCGGCCGACTCGTCCCCGGGAGCGATCGCCCGGTTACGTTCGGTCCTCGATGAGGCTCCGGAGGCTGTGCGTCGGCGCGGCGAGCTGTTCCTGGATGAGACCTACCGGATCGTCCCGGGCGCATGCGAAGCGCTGCTTGCGGGGGACGTGGCCGCGTTTGGCGAATTGGCCGACCAGTCACAGCACGGGGCGGAAACATCCCTGGGCAATCAGGTCCCCCAGACCGTTTTCCTTGCCCGCCGCGCCCGCGAATTGGGCGCGGCCGCGGCGAGCGCATTCGGCGCAGGCTTCGGCGGCAGCGTGTGGGCGCTGGTCAGCCAGGACGATGCCGATCGGTTCACCGAAAGATGGGCCGACGACTACCAAAAGGCGTTCCCGCAAGAGGCGCCATCCGCGGCCTTCATCAGCACGCATGCCGGTCCCGCCGCGATGCGGCTGTCACGTCCCGCCCGGTAAAGCGTGTGGAAGAGTTACAATCCGTATGATTGGTCTACCTCACAGCCGGTCTTAGCGCCGGGAGTCTCGCAATGGTTTACATCGTCATGGGCGTCAGCGGGTGCGGCAAATCGGCGGTCGGTCGGCTGCTGGGCGAACGGCTTGGGTTGGTTTTCTACGACGGCGACGACTTCCACCCCGAGGCGAACAGGCGGAAGATGCAGGCGGGTCAGGCGCTGGATGATGAAGACCGACAACCCTGGCTCGATATGCTTGCCGGGCGGATCGCCGAATGGAACCGGGCAGGCGGCGCGGTGCTCGCGTGCTCGGCGTTGAAGCGAGATTACCGATACATACTGGCTCGAGACGGCGGTGTTCGGTTTATCTACCTCCGCGGAGGCCGTGACGTGATCGCTCGCCGGCTAAGCGAGCGGGAGAACCACTTCTTCGATCCCGGGCTGCTTGATTCTCAGTTCGCGATCCTGGAAGAACCCGACGACGCCCTGGTTGTCGATATCGCCAAGCCTGTCGCGCAGATCGTGGATACGCTTGTCCAAGCGATAAGTCTTACAGAATCTGATTAATCCTCAAGCCCGTATCAGACCACGGCGGCGGCATCTCGTCGGAAGTCCAGGCGCGGCGGGGTGAACTTAGCGGTGGTGTTACCCGGCGCTGGTTCGCACAGGACCCAGTGGTTGGGCTCGACCTGGTACAGCCGGGCATCGGGACCGCCGTACCCGCCCGGTGGGTTGGGATCAAGGGTGTGGGGCCTGACGGTGTAGCCTGCGGGGAAATCGTCGGGGATGGTCGCGCCATCCATCACGGTCGGCAGGCGGTCGGCCTCCTTGCCCAGCATCGGCATCGACTTGAGCAGCCCGCGGGTGTATGGGTGCATCGGCCTCTGGAACACGTCGTAGACCGAGGCGTATTCGAGGATCCGCCCGGCGTACATGACGGCCACTGTGTCGGCATTCTCGGCGACCACGCCCAGGTCGTGGGTGATCAGCAATACCGCCATCTGTTTCTGATTCTGCAGCGTCCGAAGCAGTTCGAGGATCTGCGCCTGGATCGTCACGTCCAGCGCGGTGGTCGGCTCGTCGGCCAAAAGTAACCGCGGCTGACAGGCGAGCGCCATGGCGATCATGATGCGCTGCCGCATCCCGCCGGAGAGCTGGTGGGGGTATTCCTTAAGCCGTGACGCCGGGTCGGCGATCCCGACGTCTTCGAGCGCATCCTCGGCGATCCGGTTCGCCTGGGCGCGGTTGACTTTCTGATGCAGCAGGACCGCCTCGGTGATCTGCTCGCCGACCGTGTAGACCGGGTTGAGGCTTGTCATCGGCTCCTGGAAAATCATGGCGATCTGGTTGCCGCGGATCTTACGCATCTGCTTGTCGTTGAGTTTCAGGAGATCGGTGTGGGCATCGGGGTCGGTCGAAACGCCTGATGAAGCAGGCTCGTCCGCGTCGCGCCAGAGGATCTGCCCGGATTCATACTTCCCGGGGGGCGTGGGGATCAGTTGCAGGATCGACATCGCGCTGACGCTTTTGCCCGACCCGGACTCCCCGACCACCGCCAGGGTCTGCGCGGGGTAGACCGAAAGGCTGACGCGCTGCACGGCGTTAAACCGCCTGCCACGTCCCGCCGCGTCGGGCACGGGGAAACTCACGGCCAGGTCCTGGATCTCGATGATGGGTGATTCGGATTGATCGGGCATCTGTGCATCTCTATTGGAAGTGTCAGTTCGAAGTTTTCTGCGTATGAGGATCGATGGCGTCGCGCAGGGCTTCGCCAACAAGGTTATAAGCGAAGACGGTGAGAAAGATGGCCATACCCGGGAACGTGGCGAGCCACCAATAGAACCCGCCGCCTGCGCCGGTCGCCTGCTCCAGCAATTGCCCCCAACTCGGTTCGTCGACCAGGCCCAGGCCCAGGAAACTGAGCGTCGATTCATAGAGGATCGCCGAGGCGACCCCGAACGACGCGGCGATCAGGACCGGTGTCACGCCGTTGGGCAGCATGTGCTTAAACAGGATCGACGTCAACGGCAACCCGCAGGCACGCGCGGCCTGGATGAAGTCCTGGCCGCGCAGCCGCAAGAACTCGGCGCGGATAAATCGAGCGTACCCGGTCCAGCCGGTAACCCCTAGAATCACCATCATCATGTAGATGCTGCGCTCAAAGAACGCGACAAACGTCAAGAGCAGGAACAATACAGGGATCGCCTCGAAGATCTCTACGAGCCGCATCCCCAGCAGATCGACGATGCCGGAGAAGTAGCCCATCACCCCGCCGATGAGAATGCCGATAAACAGGCCGATACCGGTGGCGATGAATCCGATGGCCATCGCGACCCGGCAGGCGTGGATCATCTTGCTTAGGATGTCGCTGCCAGTGCGCTCGGTACCCATCCAATGAGTCATGCCGGTTAGGCGGGTCGGGTCCTGTTCACCGATCGACCATGTCGGCGGGGTTGGATGAACCACGCTGGTGATATCCCGGAGCCGATCCGAAGGGCTAAACGGGATCGGCGGATATACAGCCCATGCAACCTCATCCCGAGCCTGCATGAGGCGGTACTCTTTGTAAACCACCGACTGGGGCGGCGAGACGAACAGGAAACTCAGGCTGACCGTAGCGACCGCGATCAAAGCGAACAGCCAGAGCCTCAAACGCGTAGACCATCGTCGCAGCAAAACAAACAAGGCCACGGCAACAGCCGCCAGGACCAACAGGATCACGTCCGAAGGCTTTAAGTGCATCAACATCGGGCTGATCAACCGGCCGTCGCTGGTCTTGACCAGATACGGAAAGGTGTTGGCTAACAAAGGGGCGAACACGGCGCACAGTCCGACCACCGCGATCCAGGCCAGGCCGATCACAGCACCGACATCGCGTACTGTTCGCAGAATCACTTCCGCCACCCAGCCACGCCGTGGCTTGGCAAGACCGGCCGACAAGTCGGCTTGTTTGACGACGGCACTACTCATAACTGACCCTCGGATCGGCCACGGCATAACACAGATCCGCGATCAGAATCGACGTCAGCCCCAGCACCCCGCTAACCAACGCGCCTGCCAATACCAACTCACGGTCACGGGCGAAAACCGCGTCGATCGTCAGCTTACCCATGCCGGGGATACTGAAGATAGACTCGACGATCAGCGACCCGGCGATCAGCCCGGGCAGGATCGCGGCGGCGACGGTAATCAGCGGGATCACGCTGTTGCGGAAAGCATGCTGAAACAACACCGCGCGCGCAGACACACCCTTGGCCCGAGCCGTCCGCACATAATCCGCGGATAAACTCTCCAACATCGACCCCCGGGCCAGCTTCGCCAGGAACGCCAGGCTCCCGTAGGTCAGACACACGATCGGCAACACCAGGTGCCAGATACGATCCACAAGCCAGCCCCGGTCAAACCCTTGGTCGGACCAGACCGGGAGAAACGACATATCCAACGCCTCGGTCGAACTCAGCCCCCCCACCGGGAACCAATGCAAGAACTGGCGGTTGGCCAACAACCCGATGAGCATCACCCCGGCCCAGATCGTCGGGATCGACCACAAGCCCAGCACGCTCACCCCGGCGGCCATGTCAAAGACCTTGCCTCGGTGCCTGGCCATGAAAATGCCCAGCAGAATGGCTGACACATACACCAACGGCGTGGTGATCAGATTCAACAACAGCGTGATCGGTAATGCCTCACGGTACAGGTCGATCACCGGACGGCGCTTGGACATGCTCTCGCCTAAGTCGGGCCACTTGAACCGGGGCTGACCCCATCGGATCTTGCCTGCGTCGCCGCTGAGGAAACCAATCGGTGAGACACGGTTGACCCACCGCCCGTACTGCACCAACAACGGCTGGTCCAGGCCGTAGCGCTTGTTGATGTAATCCTTGAGCGCCTGCTGTGACTTGGCCTCCAGTTCGCCGCCGGCCATGGCCTCGGCGCCGCCGACGCCGCCGGGCGACGCGGCCATGATGAAGAACACCACCGCCGTCACGCCGATCAGCGTCGGGACCATCAACAGCAGCCGCCGGATGAGGTAGGTGAGCATCGGTTTATCCGCCGGGCTGGGCCCGCATCGGCTACTTATACTTTTGATTCAACACAGGGGTATACCAGTTGGTCCGGTCATTGACCCCGATCAGCACTTGGCGGACATTGCGGTATCGGCCGTCCGTGAAGGTCAGGAACTTGCGCAGATACAAGAAGGTGTAGGGCTGGTCCTCATTGAGAATGGCATGGACCTTGTGCCAGACCTGCATGCGTTCATCCTCGTCGAGCGTGACCCTTGCCTGATCGATCAGCCTATCCAGTTCCGGGTTGACGTAGGAAGGGAAGTTGTTCGCCCCGTTGCCGATGTTGCTTGAGTGGAAGGCGTGATGGATATCGGTTTCGATCAATGCCCCCCAAGCCATGCTGATTGCGTCGAAGTCCGTGCTTCGCACCTTCTCGCTGAAGACCGACCACTCCAGCGGGTCGGGTTGAAGCACGACGCCGCCCTCGGCCAACGAGTCTTTCATACTCAGTGAAACGTTGGTCCAGAATGTGCCGCTGCTTGGGTAGGTGTGCTTGAAGATCAAGGGAACACCGTCTGGTGACTCCACCACGCCGTCGTTGTCGCGGTCGATGTACCCGGCCTCTGCCAGAAGCTCGCGTGCCTGCTGTGGGTCGTAGGGCAAGGGCTTGACTTTGGGGTTGTATTGCGGGCTCAGTCGGTTGAACGGGCCGCTGGGGATCAGACCGTAGCCGTACAACGCCTTGTCGATGATCCGCTGGCGTTCAATCAGCATCGTCATCGCCCGGCGGACCCGCTTGTCGGCGAAGGGGGTGGGCTCGCCGTTTTTCTTTTGGTTCCAGGCGATCCACCCGTATCCATCGTTGGGCCGAAACGCCTCGATCGACTGCGACCGCTTAACCAGCTCTTCGTCCTTGAGGTACTCGATGTACTGCTCGGGGACCGCCCTATAAAACAGGTCGATGTCGCCATTACGGAAGGCCGCCAACCGTGCGACGTCATTTGTGACCTCACGGAAGATCAGCCGGTCGATCGCCGAAGCTTCGCCCCAGTAACGCCCGTTGCGCTCGAGGATGATCTCCTTACCCGGCGCCCAATCCTTGGGGCCGTAGATCATCTTGTACGGACCACTCCCCATAATCAGCCCGGGCATGGCGTTGATCTTTTCAACCTGCGCCTCGGTGAGCGGGCCGTAAAAATGCTCGGGGATCACCCGGAACGTCGCCGCCTCGAAGAACGCGTCGAAGAACGGCTTCTTAAAGCTGAAGACGACCGTGTAATCGTCCGGGGCCTGGACGCTCTTGAACTTCAGGCCGTACTCATTGCGGTAGATCGCGGCGTCGATCTGCGGATGCATGACAAGGTTGTAGGTGAACACGACGTCCCGTGCGGACAGCGGTTGCCCGTCGGAGAAGGTGACGCCTCGGCGTAGCTTGAAGGTAACCACCGTCGCCGGGGGGCAGTCTGGCTCATCCACGATGTCATCCACCAACCGCCCCTCAGCCAACCGACGCTGTAGATATGCCTGCTTTTGCTCGTCCGTCTCGGCGGCGGCGTAACCGGCTTCGGCGATGACCTCTTCTTCGGTTAAGGACGCAGCCAGACGGCCCTGGACGTACCGATCCCAGGCGGCGATGTTGTCTTGTGTCTTCCAGGTCTTAGCCAGTACCGGCGTCCAGGCCAGGGTGTCCGAGTCACGGACCGCCAGCGATTCCACCACAAAACTCTGCACCACCGCGCCGTAGAAATCCCGCGAGATGAACGGGGTGACCTTGGCGACGTTGACCGGGAACGCATCGACGACCCAGTCCCCGGGAGCATAATCCGGCTCCTGCTTGATCTGGCGCAGCTCGGCGAACGGGTCGGGCAGTTCGTCAGGATCGACAAAGCCCGACGCATCGGGGGGCGGGCCGCCACCATTGGATGGGTTAGGCAACACCACGCCTGCCTCAAGCTGCTCAGCCAGCTCGGCGATCGTCCGCTCAAGACGGGCCTGCGCCGCGTTCTGCTGTTTGATACTTTCGCTGACAGACCGCAGCGTCTCGTGCTGGCGGTCGAACTGCTTCATCGCAAGCCAGATGCTCGCCAGGATCGCCAGCAGCAATACGGTCAGGACCAGGTCTTTGAAGCCGAATCGGTTTTCCATCCTTGCCTCGGGTCGGCTGCCCACGGGTTGGTGTCTTGTCCATGACGCCGTGGTGGTAAAGGTTACATCGTCGTTGACTATGTTTTACTCGATCTGGGGTCCAGGCGGTTGCGCAGCGCGTCGCCGAGGAAGTTTAACCCCATCAGCGTCATCCCCAGCAGCAGGCATGGGAACAGCAGCAGCCACCATTCGGCCTGCTGAGCGCTGGCCGCCAGCTTGTGCAGCTCCGGCAGCGCCTCGCTCGCCAGGTTCCCCCAACTGGGGATCGGCGCCTGCACCCCGATACCCAGGAAACTGAGGAAAGACTCCTGAAGGATCGCCTGGGGCACGGTCAGTGTCGCGTACACCACGATCGGCCCGATCAGGTTCGGCAGAAGGTGCACGAACAGGGTCCGCACGTGCCCGGTCCCCACCGCGCGGGCGGCTTCCATGAACGGCTGTGAGCGCAGGCTCAGCACCTGGCCACGGATCACCCGCGCCATCGTCAGCCAACTCACCCCGCCGATCGCCACCAGCAGCGTCACGATCCCCGACAGCCCCGACGCCGATGCCTCGTTGAGCCCGAACCATAAAAAAAGGTCATTCATGAACGGGCTGAGCGCCAGGTCCACGAGAACCACCAACAAGATGTACGGCAGGCCGTACAGCACATCGACCACGCGCATCATCGCCGAGTCGACCCGGCCGCCTATGTACCCGGCGGTCGCGCCCCAGCTCACACCGATCACCACCGAGATCAGCGCGGCGCAGGCGCCGATCCCCAGGCTGATCGCCCCGCCGAGCAGGCAACGCCACAGCAGCGACCGCCCGAACAGGTCCGTGCCCATCGGCTCGGACCAACTCGGGGCTTGCCGGACCACATCCTCGGTCATCCGGTGTGTGTTGTAATGATCAAGCGACCAGGGCAGGGCGAGGAAACAGGGCACAGCGATCAGCGCCAGCAGCACCGCCCCGATCCACCCCGCCGATAGGCGCGGTGCCCAGCCCCGGCCCGCGATAGATGGTGTAGAACACGCCGATGCCTCTGACATGGGCCAGAGTATACCCCGAGCCCGCGGCGTCGGCTGACGGGAAGAAACTAACGGATGTGAAGCGCCATGTTCGCCAGGTATGCGTCGACCGTGTAGGACCCAGCCGAGGCGTCAACCGTCGCGGCGTTGATCCGGTCGTGATCGTGTCGGCCGGGGATGTCCTCGAAAACCAGGATCAGGTCGGGCCGGGCAACCTCCGCCAGCCGCTTACCCGACAGGCTCGACGCGTCATCATCCACCTCGAACCCTTCCCGCCAACCGTAGCTAAGCCCCGGGAAGCCTGAAACCCCGGCCGCGAGCGCATCCTCGTCCGAGGGACACACAAACACGCCCTCGCCCGAGCCCAGGTGCGCCTGCACCAGCACGTCCCACGCCTGCTCGGCCTCGATCCCCGGCAGCCGACCGTCGTTGGCGTCGGCGAGCATCTGAAACCCCTCCGCGATCTGCTTGGCGTTGCTCAGGCAGACCGCCGAACGACCCGCCTCACGCGCCCGCGCCAGGCTCGGGAGCATAATGCCCACCAGCAAGGAGATGATCGAGACCACCACCAGCAACTCAAGCATGGTAAAACCACGTGCATGGCTACGCCGCATCGTCAGGCCTCGGTTCGTATCGGTACCGGATAACGGCCGTGGTGCGCCACCCGCTAAACACGGACGGCGCACCACGGCATACGATTGAAAAGCTACTCAATCATTCTGCAACGACGCGCTGTCCACGGAACCGGCCGCGGAGGACCACCGGCGGCGCCTCGACGCCCGCCTCGGTCAGCGGACCGTTCTTGCCATGGAACTTGCCGATCAGCCGAAGGCGGTCTCCCCGGCCACGGAACTTGACCACGATGCGAACCTTCTCGATCGTGGTCGCCGCGCCGTTGTCATCCACGGTCGCTGTCCCCCTACCGACAAACACCCTGGACCGGCCTCGGCGGACAAGGGCGCCGCTGGGGGTCACAACCAGCGTGCGGCCGCCGTCAACCTGGGTCAGCGTGCCCAGCGTCAGGGTCACGCCGCCGGCGCTGGCCTGGGCCTGCCCCTCGCCGGCAAACCGGACGTGCAGGCGCTCACCGGTGTCTGGGTCCGATGTCGCAAGCGCCGCGTTAGACCTTAAATCAAATGACGCCGTGTCGAGCGCGTTTCTGTCACGCCTGGCCGCCTGGGCGGGGCCCGCCACAACGAACATCAGGGCCGCCGCCATTACCCAATGGATACGTGTACGGATCACTTCATTGCTCCTTTTAATGACGGTCCCACAGCAATACTACAGCGCACAACCGCCTGGGACCGTTAGCGGTATTGTACGTTACAACTCATTCAAAGGCCCGAACGCCGACGGCCATCCGCCGATGTTATGAGGGGAGAACGCCCAGGCGAAAGTTATATTGCGGACCGTCCGTGTGAATCTGGGTAAGCCCAGTCGGTGGGGCAAGCCCAGGACGACCGCGAAGACATGCACTAACCGTTCAGGCCCGGGCCGATCAGCCCCAGACCGAGTCGAAAACAGCCGGCTTGAAACCGACCGTATGGCTCCGACCGTCGGTCACGATCGGCCGTTTACAGAGCTTGCCTTGCCCGGCAAGCAGAGCCAGCGCCTGGTCCTCGGTCATCGAAACCAGCTTGTCCTTGACCCCCTGCTCGCGGTAGACCTGGCCCGAGGTGTTGAACAGGTTTTTCAGGGTGTAACCGTCCGCCTTGAGGATGCGCTTCAGCAGCGCCTTGCTCGGCGGCCGGTCGACGATCGGGATGTCCCGGTACTTGATGCCCCTGTCGTCCAGCCACTTCTTCGCGTCCAGGCAGGTGCTGCACCGGTCGTATCCGTAGAACTCCAACATCTGTAACGACTCCTGATCCACTTAACGAGATAGCAGGTCAATCCGCAAGCGCTTCGGCGACCGCCTGGACCGAGGCGCGCCTTGTGAAGTACCCCAGGTGTGATTGCAGAAGCGCCGCGCCGCGGACCGCGTCTCGGTAGCACCGCACGGGTCGGTCGATCGGCGGGCTGCCGTCATACAAACGGAAAACGTCCGAGACCCCAAACGCCAGCATGTCGAACTCGTCCCAGATGTTGGTCCACCGGTGGATCGTCGGCGGGAGCGTGACGCGCTCACCTTCAAACGCAGGGACAAGCCCCGATCGCGGGTCCAGCAGGTGGAAGAACGCCGGCTGACTGCCCAGCGTGATGAACCGGTCTATGTAGAGCGGGTCTTGCTCGGCGGTCGCCATGTCGAAGCTGATGACCCCGCCGAGGCTGTGCGCGAGGACGGTCAGGGGTTTGCCCGCCGTGCCGAAGTCCGCGCCCAGTTCCTTATCGATGACTTCACGGACGCGCTGGTGGACCACCGCCCGCTGTCCGTGGCTCTGATACGCGATCACGTCCGCCATAAACGGCAGCAGCGCCGCGGTCATCGCACTGCGCATGTCCTGGAACTTGTCGTTGACATACCCATGCACCCGGCCCTTGAGGTCGTCCCGCAGTTGGCTCGCCTGCTCGCCGATCCGCGCCGCCGCCTCGTCGTGCCCACGCTTGCGCGAGACCCAGGACATCGTCCGCCCAAGCCGAGACGCCACCGACGCCGCCAGCGAATCGGCCAGCAGGCTCCGCACCCCGCCGCTGCGGTCAGGATAGCGGGCAATCACCTTGTCCAAGTGCTCATCGCTGGCGCCCAGATCGCCCCAGAAGACCGGGACCAGTTCGTAACGCTCATCCAGCGCCCCGCCCAGCGCATCAACGCTCTTAAGAAACTTCGCGGGGTTACGGGTCGCGATCCCATGAATCACCAGCACCGGATCAGGCATGGGCGGATTGTATGAGGGTTCGGGGTTCGGGGAGCAGCGTGATGACAACGCCGGTCGTGAGTGCAGCGAAGGGCCGGGCAGATTTCGGGTATGGGGATCGGGATGACCCGGATCTATCTCCCAATCCTCAACGCCCCGTTTGAACACCCCCTCCCGCCCGGCTATCCTTAGCACCGTCGCACCAGTAGCTCAATTGGATAGAGCAGCGGTCTACGGAACCGCAGGTTAAAGGTTCGAATCCTTTCTGGTGCACTTGCCGCTCGACCAGGGCGGCTTTTTTGTGCCCGCACCCCCCAAACCCCGTTCATTAGCGATAAAGCCGTTTTTCTTAGCGGTCGGCCCGCGAGAACGGCACGCCTGCCGCACACTTTCGCCCAAAACCAGGCGATCTGGCATGGCCAGGAGGATCGCGCCGGGGAAGCAGCTTAGCTACCCCGTGCAGACTGATCGGTGCTGCCGCAGCTGCCCCCCCGCCACAGCTCGCCAACAAAAATACTGCGGAAGAAGAGGTGTTTTAATACCAACTCCATCGCATTTAGATAGACAAATCGATGATCAAACATATTTTATATGGCACTTAATCAGGCAGACCCAAGAAAATACGATTATATCTTTTATTCATTGCGAACTACCCAGAGTAACAATTGAGGACGAATCATGATCGAGTGACAGGCGCGTGCAGATGTCTTTACCGAACGAAGTAACAAGATTTCGCTATTGCTATGTATGGCATATGACTCTACGTTACAATGAATTATATTAATATATGTGTGTCGAGTTGTTTCTTGGGAATAGTGCACGGGCCAAGATATGTTGTTCGAATATCGAGGAGGTCGGCTCTCGTTTCCAAGGGTGTGGAGGCCCGAAAAGTCAGCACCTGGCGGGCCGGGGGATCGCAAGGCAGAGCAGTGTGTCAACCCGTGCCCAGGCCGTTGATCAAGAGCGATGTTAAAACGGTCTGTGTGATTGTTGCAGCATGAAGTAGATCTGCTGTTCTTCTTTGACACACCAGGCGTCCATCATGCGATGGGTGCCAGCGCAGGACGAAGCGGGCATGCCGGCTAAGGCCGCAAGCCCCGGCGGCGGGAAGATCTTAGGAGGAACGGTTCTCTTGAATACAGAACAGATCAGGATCGCCGTTGCGTCGTTCGCTGCAACCCTCAAGGGTGGCCAAGAGGGAGGTCATCCTTCATGGTAGAGTCTGTTATTGAAGGGGCCCCACTCTCAGCCCGGCAGCATCACGAGGCGTTCGAGAATGAAACGTGTTTGTTGGAGCACGTTCCGATCATCGGGTACCAGAGGTACATCGAAGCCGTAGCCAACGGCCTTGTGCCCGAGGCCCACACCGACGCCTACGAGTTTCACTACATCGTTCGCGGTGACCTTGACTGGTGGGCCGAGGATAAGGCCTGCCGGGTCAAGCCGGGGATGGTCTTCATGACCCGTCCCGGCGAGATGCACGGCTCCAGCGACACCTTCTTCCAGCCCACGGAGTTGTATTGGTTTCAGTTACGCGTGCCGAAATCCAAGTCGATGGCTGGCCTCACCTCCACAGAGACGAACTTCCTACGGCAGAGGCTGGGGTCACTGACCGAGCGGCTTTTTTCGGCCTCAAACCAGATCCGACCCGCCTTCGAGTGCATCCTGGACGAACACCGTTTCCCTTCTTCCAGCAGCCCGATCATTGCCCGTGCGGGGCTCCATCAGCTCATCGGTTTCCTGATCCGCGACCACGACATGTACATCGGGAGCCAGCAGAAGTCGACGCCGTTGTCGTCTCAGATCCAAAGCGCGGTTGACCTGATAAGTAATAGTTTTGCCGAGCCGCCACCGATCGACACGGTGGCGAACGAGGTGTGTATGAGCCCCGGCCATTTCAGGGCGCGGTTCCGGCGGGAGACGGGATTCTCGCCGTATGAATTCCTGACCAGGTGTCGTATCGATAAGGCAAAGGACATGCTGTTGAACGACCGCTGGTCGGTCACGGATGTCGCCTTTCGGTTGGGGTACAGCAGCAGTCAAAACTTCGCGTCGGCATTCAAGCGGCAGACAGGGATGACCCCCACGGAGTTTCGAGGGAATTGCAAGGCCTCCTCTCCTCATGGAAAAGAACGTGGTGGAGGAAATGGACGGGAATAGATGCATTCATGTTTCAATAACACTGCATCCGGAAGGCAGAAGCAAAACGGCTTGATAGACGTAAAATTGGCGTGAAATACACGGTGGGCGAGGATCGTGCTTGACCTTAGTGGCAGTCGCCGCCCCGATAAAGTCTCCGGTCGTCATGATGAAACAACCGCTTGGGGTAACTGCCCCAGTGGATTTGGTCCTAGTGCACGAACTATCTTCAATCTGGTAAGGAGAAATGTGATGCGTGATCTTGGCTTTGTCCGTCACTCAACCCGGGGCGTTTATTTATGCGGTGCGGTTGCCGTGGTCATGGCGGTTGCGGGGACCGCCTCGGCAGGCCTCTTGCCAGGGAATTTCTTTACGAACTCAGATATGGAAACCGAGACACTGAACGTTCCGCACAGGCCTGAAGGCCCCACCACCAACAGTTTTGCCTGGTACTGGCACCACAGCCTGTGGGCCGGGTGGAACGCCCCGGGCGATCCCGTCCTAAGCGGCGCCCACTCCCTAAGGCTGGTCGATGAGGTTGCTGACCCCAACGGCGGTCCTTTTGAGGACCCCAACGGGCCCGTCCCGGCTCAGGACGGCACGCTCCAGCAGCAGGAGTTCCGCTCGCACGCCACGGACATCCCCCTCCTGGATCCCAACGACCCGGACCCCGTATTCTCTACCGCTCGCGCCACGAAGCTGTACTTCCGCTGGAACTGGAACTACGAGGTCCTCTCGGGGTCTACCCCTGAGTTCGTCATGAACGTTCGCTTCAGCAATTCGCCCAATTTCAGCTTGGACCTGGGCGCGCCGCTCGGAGACAACTTCACGGTCGTGACCGGCAGCTCCAACGGCCTGTGGGAGGAGGTCACCGTCGGGCTGGACGTGCCCGCCGGTGCTCGGACATTTGACATCCTGTTCCTGACCGAGGGCTCCCCGGATGCGCTGGGCTTTATGTTTATCGACGACGTGTCGGTGTCGACGATCGCACCCCTGCTCGATGGCGACTACAACGCCGACGGGTTCGTCGGGATCGAAGACCTGAACCTGGTCCTGGGCAACTGGAACCTGATCGTCACACCCGGCAACCTGCTGCAAGGCGACGGCTTCGACGACCCGCTGAACCCCGGGTTCATCGGTATCGAAGACCTGAACATCGTCCTGGGCAACTGGAACGCTGGCACCCCGCCCCCGCCGGGTTCGGTCGTGCCCGAGCCGACCACCCTGGCGCTGCTTGGCCTGGGCGGCGTGGCGATGCTGAAGCGTCGGCGGGCGTAAGAGGACGGCCCAAGGAGCTTTCGTTGAAGCATGCGGCGTCATGAATCGGCTTTAGATGGGCGCCGCATGCTTCCGAGCCCTGTGAAAGGTGACCGTGTTTGAGATACGAATCCGTTCATTTTCTAGGAGAGGAAACGCGATGGGTAGGTTTCGAATAGCGCCGGTGGTCAGGGGCGTAGGTGTATGCGGTATCGCGGCCTTGTTGTGCTCGGCGTCGAGCGCGTCCGCGGCGATACAACCCGGCAACATCCTGATCAACCCGGATGTGGAGATGCCGGAGACGGGGCCTAACATCTTCAATGTCCCCGAAGGCTGGTTCCGCAGCTCGAATAATCTCGACA
>JAJDCU010000075.1 GCA_029260655.1 Phycisphaeraceae bacterium | reverse complement strand
TCGACATCCCCCAGCACATCGAGGAATCCCCCGTTTGTCACAGTGACCTTTCCCACCACACCCAATCCGCCGGTGCCCACCGTCCACGTCGAGGGCTCTAGGGGCGGGCCGTTGAACTTGCCATCAATATTGACTGTGCCTCCGGCCTCCACACCCGCCGTCCCGGTGCGAAACAAGCCCCCGCGTTCGACCAGCACGTCACCGTTGATAGTGGCAACCCCCTTGAACAATGCCTGACCTCGCCTTCTTACCACCAGCTCGGTCGTGCCCGGCGATTGAGTCACGAGCAGGTTGCCGGTACTCGTGGCCAATTCCGCGTTCAGCGCCGCCTTGTCGCCGAAGTTATTCGCATTGACGATGATTCTCCCTTGCAAGCCGATGGTCGTGTCGCCGGTCAGTTCGATCTTACCGTTGCCGTTGACTTCCACTAAGTTGCTCGTGCCGCCGACGAGCTCCAACGAGTGGCGTTTGATAAGCCCACCGGTGGCCGCCAGCGGATCACCGACGAATAAACTCCCGGCGTTATCGACAAAGATATCGCCGCCGCCGCCGAACGTCGCGCCGTCGCCAACGCCCAAGGTACCGGTATCCACCATCACATCGCCTGAAACCGTCAGCAGGCTCGTCGAAAAGGAGGTCACGCCCGCACCCTGAACCAGCAGTGATTTAGCCACCGGGACATCCGGGATCGGCGGCACCGGCGGCGACAGATCGATCTTCGGCCCGGCATCGATGATCACATCCTCCCCAGCCAACGGAACGTGACCCGTGGGCAGACCCCCGACCGCAAACTCCCACTTGGTCGCATCAAGCCAAAGCCCATCGCCTCCCGTCCACTTGACGATCGCCGCCGACGCAGACTGACTCAGCACCGAACCCCATACCAACACACCAACCGCCGCCGCCCACACGTACCGGTAGCACTTCATTGGACTTTCTCCTCTCAATATGAGGCCGCCACAAATAAACGCACCGAAATGAATCCCGCCCTACCCCCATCAGATCCACACTTTTATATCAGGAAATGACAGTCATTCCAAGCATTTTCCCGGGGGTTAGAAACAAATCAGAGACGGGGTCAGGCCTGCTCCCCCGCTTTCTCCTCGTCTCAGCGTCTCCGCCCTCCGTGATATCCCCGATTAGCGCACGGCCGGATGGGATTCTCAATCATATTCAGTACGGGACGGACTTTCGTAGTAGCTGGCTGGACAAGGCGCTACGGTGCTATTCGACGAGTTCGATGTGGCGGTAGACGCCGTACCGGATGTGGCGTCCCTGCTTCCAGCCCGTGGCGTTGTGCCGGGGCGTGTCGCCTTCGGCGGCGGCGGCGAGGGAGATGATGCCTGGGCGGTGAAACGCTGGGAGGTCGACCGTGGCCAGGCCGTTGTCATCGGTGATTGCGGATGTCTCGTACTCATTCCACTGAACGTGAAAGAAACGAGAGATGCTGACCCTTCGGCCCGGGACGGGGTTGCCGTGTGGGTCTTTGACCTCGATGGCGACCGGCAGGGCCTTGTTCGCAGGCCATACCGCGGGCAGGTCTATGAAACGAACGGTTAGCTGAGCTTGGCTGATGTCTTCAACACGTCCGACGCTGATGTTCACTTGTTTACGGCTCCCCCATTGGCCTTGCTCATCCTGCATCCGGGTGTGGACGACGTGCGCGCCGTCGGACACGGAAGACAGATCCAGTTCAGCGCGCCACCACGGGCCGGCCTGGGTCAACGGCAACCATTCGCCCGCGTCGATGCGTGCTTCAACGCGCGTAGCAATAGGCGACCAGACCTCGACCGGGACACGGCCAACCACCGTCGCGCCGTCGTGTGGGGCCGTGCGTATCGCCCGGTTGTACTCCATCAGCGCGAAATACACCGGCCGGGGCGTGCCCACGAAGTCCGCGTCGGCGCCCAGCAGGCCGTACCACTCTTCCGCATCTTCGCTATGGTCGTTCTCATCGCCCTTCTTCCACCAACCGTCGATCCACATAAAGGCGCAGCCGCCGGTACCACCCGCATTGAGAATATCGTCCCAGAGGGCCACGACCCCGCTCTCCTGAACTTCCAGCGTATTCCCGCCATAGCCTCGGCCATCGCCCTTGGGAGATACCGACAAGCCGAACTCGGTGATCACCAGCGGTTTGTTCGATGCCAGGTTCTGCTTGATGATCTGAATATAGCCTCGGTAGCCCAGCGTTTTCTCGATGGTGACAGGGGAATACGGGTAGGCGTTATGGGCTGTCAGATCCCACATGTCAGGGACCATAAAATCGGTAAAGACACAATTGGCGTAGGAGAACAAACCCTTGGGGTCGCTGCGCTGTGCCGTCTCGACCAGCTTGCGGTAGAAGGCGTTGACCTCCTCCAGGCCCGTCTCGTACACCGCGTCCCCGTGCGGCTCATTGCCGACGAGGTAGAAAAGGATGTTCGGATGTTTGGCGCTGCGCGTGATGACTTCTTCGACCTGGCTCAACGTCTTCTTTTGGAACGCCGGATCGCCGAAGTCTGCGCCGGAGTCGTACCAGATGCCTTGGATGACCCACAGGCCGTATTCCGCGGCCAGTTCCAGCTCGTCGTCTGTTAATGGGGCCCAGGTCCGGATGGTATTAAAGCCCGCCGCCTTGATGCGTTTAAAGTCCGCGCGGAGCAGGTCCGGCTGAAAGTCATGATCCCAGGGGACCCGGCCCGGCCGACAGCCGATCTCGTATCCGACGCCGACGACCAGAAACTTCTCCCCCCCCACCGTCAACCAATCGCCTTGCATACCGACCTCGGGAAAGGCCGGCGCCGGTTCGGCCAGCGCGGGGCATGCCGAGAGAGCTAAGAACAGGGGGATGAGAAGTGATAGGTGAAAGCGCATGTCATGACACCCTTGAGCAATCCGGACCGCCGGCGGCGTGGGATCGATTCATCTTCACGACGTGAGTCCCGACCATCAGGCCCGGGGCTCTTCCTCATCGTTGAGCATCCGCAGCGCCGGGCTGTCCATGTCGTCGTATTGGCCGGTGCGCGTGGCCCAGATGAAGGCGGCGACGGCGGCGACGGCCAGGACAATCGCGATCGGCAGGACGATGTAGATCACACTCACGGCCTATCTCCCTTGTCGGCAAAAGCGCGGGTGCTGACGGCCAGGGACAACACCGTAAGCGAACTGATCGGCATGAGCACCGCCGCGATCAGCGGGGAAATCACCCCGGCCGCCGCCAGCGCAACGCCCAGGGCATTATACGTGAGCGAAACAACCAGGCCTCGGCGGATGCTTCTGATCACCCTGCCCGACGCCCGTGACAGCTCCGTGATCGATGCGAGGCCGGGCCGGCTGAGGTAGATGTCGGCTGCGGCGAGGCTGGCCTCCGCCCCGCCGTGGACCGCGATGCCCACGGTCGCCCCCGCCAGCGCCGCGGCGTCGTTCACCCCGTCGCCGACGAACACGGTCGGGCCCTGCTGCGTGTAGCTGCGCACGAGGTCGACTTTCTTTTCGGGCATCACTCCGCCGTGGGTGTCGGCCGGATCAAGCCCCAGGGTATCGGCGACGTGCCCGACGACTTCCTGGTGATCGCCGGACACCATCCCGATGCGCCAGCCGAGCCTGCGCAGGTTGTCGATGGCCTGCCGGGCGTCCGGCCTGACCGTGTCACCGAGCCCGGCCACCGCGCGGACCTCGCCGTCGCAAGCGATCAACACCGGGGTAAGCCAGTCGTGGGTGATCTGGCTGATCAGGTCATCTGCCCATGGTGGGATGGCGCTGACGCACCCGCGGATAAAGTCGGTTGAACCGATGGCGAGGGCCTTGCCGTCGACCTTGCCGGTGATCCCGCCGTCGTGCGTTTGTGACACCTCGCTGGCCCGGCAGGTGTCGTCCTCCGTCCCCAGGCTTTCAGCGAATGCACGGGCGATCCGGTGAGAGGACTGCGCCTCGATCGCCGCGACGTGTGGCTTGATGGACTCGTCGCCGTGCCAGCGGGCAAGCGTGGTCATGCCGAGGGTGACGGTGCCGGTCTTATCAAGGAGGATCGTGCCGCGCCGGGCCATGCGCTCCAGTGCCGCGCCGCCCTTGATGAGGATGCCCCGCCGTGCGGCCTGGCCCACGGCAACGGCAAGGGTCAGCGGGGTCGCCAAACCTAATGCGCAGGGGCAGGCAACAATCAATAGCGCAACCGCGTGATCTACAGCATGTGCCGGGTCGAGCCAGAGCCAGACGGCGAACGTGGCTATCGCCAATGTGAGCACAACGGCGACAAACCACCCAGCGAGGCGGTCGGCGGCCTGCACAATCGGGGCCTTGTTGCGTGTGCTCTCCTCGACCAGTCTCATCAGCGCTCCGACCCGGGTGCGCTCGCCGGTGGCCTCGACGCGGACGTGTAGGGTCGACGCGAGGTTGATGCTGGCGGCATGCACGGCGTCGCCTACGGTGACCCCGACAGGTCTGGACTCGCCGGTAAGCAGCGATTGGTCCAGCTTGGACTCGCCCAAGCTGATCTGACCGTCGACCGGCGCGGACTCACCGGCGCGCAGCTCGACGGTATCGCCGACCTGAAGCGCTTCGATCGGGACCTCGGTGATGGCTTGACCGTCGACACGCCGTGCGGAGACGGGTGTCAGCCGGAAGAGCTGCTCGACGGCGTCGGCGGATCGCCGCTGCTGGCGGCGCTGGATCGCCCTGCCGACAAGTAGCAGAAACACCAGGACCGCGAGGGTATCGAAGTAGACCTCACCGGCGCCGAGTACTGTGTTGACCGTGCCCGCGACGCCCCCGGCGGTTAATCCCAGTGCGATCGGCAAATCCATGTGGGGTGTGCGTGTGCGGATAGCTGACCACGCCCCGCGGAAGAACACCGCCCCGGGCCAGGCCAGCGCGATCAGCGCGATCCCCATCCCGACCCAGCGGAACAGCGTCTCGTACTGACGCTCGATCCCGGTGAAGTATCCGGCGTAGAGGCAGATCGCCAGGATCATCGCGTTGCCGACCGCTGCGCCTGCAACTCCGATGCGTATCAACTCACGTCGGTTCTCGCTTGTCACGATGGCGCTGGCCGCCACGTCACGCGCCGGATGCGGTGGGTAGCCAAGCGAATCCAGCGCCGAGGCGATTTGCGATAGCTCGACTACGGCGGGGTCCCAGGTCAGATGGACCCGTGACTTGTGCATGGTCAGCCGCGCTTCGATGACGCCGGGCACGACCGAGGGGAGCTTCTCGACCAGCCAGAGGCAGGCGGCGCAGTGGACGCCTTCGAGGTAGAAGTCGGTACAGCGCAGTCCGCCGGGACGGTCTTCGCAGCAGCGCTTGATGAACGCCTGGTGGTCGAAGGCGGTATAGCCCGCGCCGGTCGTCCGGGCCGGCTGACGGTCGGCGGCCTGACGCTCTTTCAAACGGTAGTACGAGGTCAGGCCCAGCCGATGGATGACGGCGTACACCGCCTCGCAGCCGTGGCAGCAGAACTGGCGGTCGGCCTCGGGGTTGATCAAACCTTTTGGAACAGGCAGCCCGCAGTGAGCGCAGAGATCGTTCACCGAGGTTTTGCTGGAAGCCGCCTGGGTGGTGTCGGGCGCGGTGGTGGTGACATCAGTCGCCATGGGTCACACAACAGGGTAACGACCCGGCGTCCAGTTGCTGAACCTGCTTGGCGGCCTGGTCGTCCGATTGGTCGGCCTGATGCGGGGCGGGCTGCTGGGCGTAGACGGCGGACGAGAGCTCCAGGCGGTGCATGACCGTGTAAAGCCCGACGAGAACGATGGCGATGGCGGTGACGGCGGGCATGCGCCGCCCCATAACCCCGGTGAGGCTCTGAATCCCCGCGCCCAGCGCGACCAATGCCGGGAGCGTACCGGCCCAGAACACGGCCATGGTCAGGGCGCCCCATACCGGGCTTGCGGTGCCGGCTGCGGTGATGGCGAAGGCGTAGAGCCAGCCGCACGGCAGCAGCGTCGTGAGCAGGCCGATCGTCAGGGCGCGCTGCATCGGCCGCATCCCCATCGCCAGCGATTGGCCCTTGCCGACGGCCCGGTGGATGAAAGTCGGCACGGGTGTTTGGGGCAGCTTGGCGCCCATGATTCGCAGTAGCGTCAGGACACCGAACCCGATCATGACCGCGCCTGCGGTGATAGCGGCGGCACGTTGCAGGCCGATGAACGACCCACCTAAGTCCAGCGCCGCCCCCAGCGCCCCGCCGGCAGCGCCTAATGCGGTGTAGGTCACCAATCGACCGGCGTTGTAAGCCACACTCAGCAGCGCCTTACTTCGCACACTCGGTTGATCGCCGGTCCCAACCGCGAAGGCAACGAATGCCCCGCACATCCCCACACAGTGGAGGCTGCCGGCGAGGCTTGCGACCAGGACCGTGACAATCAACGCTGTCACTTTGGGGCCCCTCCGGCCTGGCCGACCTGTTGTTTGATAGAAAAACGGTAGACGTCTTCGCCCCGGCTGACCACGAAGGCCAGTTCCCACAGCCCGGCCTTGCGCATCTTCATCTGCGCCAGGTACTCACCGGGCGCAGTTTCATTCAGCTCGGCCTCGACGACCTGGTTGGCTCGGGCGTGGTGGAAAGCGCTAACCGTAACAGCCGCGCCGGTCAGCGGGCCGCCCTGCGCGTCCTGCAACGACAGCCTGGTGATGCGGTCGCCGAGCATGTCCGCCTTGAGGGCGATGTCCAGTTGGCTCTGCCAGCCCAGCGTTTCGCCGGCGCGCCGCTCATCCATCTGCTGGTCCCAGGCGACGGCCTTGGCGTGGTAATCGCTGACCACGGCGTGCGACGGGTCGGAGGTCGCCACAAACACGGCGGCGAAGCAGATCACCGCCTGCATCGCCAGCAGCCCAAGGACGATGCTGGGCCAGATCCATGCGCCGCCTGGCTTGCCATCGGGGCCGGGGCGATCCGGAGTCGGGTTGTGGGTGGTTAATTCAGTCATTCGCCGCCTCGCTGCCCAATGATACCCGCTGGCGGTTGCTTGGGACCCGGTGTGCTGGCCGCCGCGGAGCCGGACGGACCCAGCAGGCGGCAGGGGATATCCTGCTGAAACCCCGAGCCGTCGCTAATGTGCAAGGTGATGTTGCAGATGCCGGCGGTGAAAGCCGAGCGGGGCACGACGATCAAGACCCCCTCGGTGCGGGACTCACCCGGTGCGATCTTCAGCGGGTTTTCCGCCATCTCGATACGTGTGACCACGCCGCCCACCGGCTCGATGAGATACGCGGCCGCCGCTTCACGGCGGTTGGTGATCTTCACCCGCATCGAGTTGGAGACATGGCCCCCGTCCATCAGTGTGAACGGGCTGCCAAAGTTGCGCAGCAGGGTGACGTCGGCCGACTTCTTGACACTGAGCAGGACGATGACGGCGGTCATCAGCACGAGCATGATCAGCGGGTAGATCACGACGCGCGGCCGAAGCAGCCCGACCTGTTCGCCGTCCATGGCGGCCTGTGTGCTGTATCGGATCAGCCCGGCGTCTCGTCCGAGCTTGGCCATCACCGGGGCGCAGGCGTCGACGCACTGGGCGCAGCCGATGCACTCCATCTGCAAACCTTCACGGATGTCGATCCCGGTCGGGCAGGTATCCACACAGAGGTTGCAATCCACGCAATCCCCGGCCTTGTCCTCGCCGTCACTTGATTTGCGTGCCTTGCCGCGTGGTTCGCCGCGTGTCGTGTCGTAGCTGACGATCAGGGACAGGCGGTCCAGCAGCGCCGACTGGAGCCGGCCGTATGGGCAGGCGATGATGCAGGTCTGCTCGCGGAAGAAGCCGAAGTCGAACATCATCAGCCCGGTGGTGGCGGCCATGACCACAAACGCGATGGGGTGATCAAACGGCGAGCTGGTGACCCACCTGGCGAGGCTCTCGACCCCGACGAAGTAGGCCAGGAACGTGTGGGCGAGGTACATCGAAACCAGCAGGAATACGGCGTAGCGTGCGGCCTTGCGCCAGCCGGCGACCGGCTTGCGCTGTTTGCCGCCGCGGCCCCGGGTCCCCTCGAACAGCCGCTCGATCGGGCGGTAGACAAACTCCATGTAGACGGTCTGCGGGCATGCCCAGCCGCACCAGACCCGCCCAAACAGCGCGGTGAGCAGGAAGATGCCCACGAGCACCATCACAAGCGACAGCGCCAGCAGGATCGTGTCGGTCGGCAGGAACGTGAACCCAAAGAGGATGAACTTCCTGTGGAGGATGTCCAGCAGGATCAGGGGCTTGCCTTGGAAGCGGATGTAGGGCGTTAGGGTGAAGGCAACGATCAGGAAGTAGGCGAAGGCCCGTCGTTTCGTGAGAAACGCCCCGCTGGACAGCCGGGGATTGAGCCAGCGGCGCGAGCCGTCTTTCTCAAGCGTCGAGAGGACGCGGTCTTCGGGCTCAAGCAGCGAGGAGGTCACCAATGGGTTCCCGTCAGGTGGTAGCGGTGGGCGATTGTAGGCGTGCCTACCGGGCCTATTCCACCTGCGCATCCGGGGGCGGCGCTTCGGGCCAGGGAGGGATCGCGACGCCTTCGGGGGCCCGCCCGTCCTTATTCTGGCCCCTGAGGTTGGCGACGTAGGCCGAGACCATCACGACCTCGTTGGGATGCAGCCGGTGTTTCCAGGCGGGCATCGCGCCGTTGGCTGCGCCGTTTTGGATCACGACAGCGATGTCGCCCAGCCGCTTGACATTCTTGTAATGATCGTCGGTCATGTTCGGCCCGACCAGGCCCTCGCCTTCTTTGGCGTGGCATGAAACGCAGCCGCCGGCGAAGACCTTCTCCCCGACAAGCAGCCATTTGTCGTCGTTCATGTATTTCAAAATAGTCGGTTCATCGGGCGTGAGCGTGCCGATCTCTTCGAACTGCAGGATCAGGTTCGCGGTGACGGCGTTGTCGTAGGCCTGCGCGACTCGGGTCCCGGCGGTGCCCAGTTGATACGCCATGTAATACAGCACCGCGAACACACAGGTCGCGATGAACAACCAACTCCACCACCCGGGGATGGGGTTGTCGTACTCGCGGATGCCGTCGTACTCGTGACCGGTTAGTTGGTCTTGAAGTGGGGACTCACTCATGGTGCGCTGCTCCGTGCTCGTCGTTCGCTTGCGTGGCCGGGTCGGCGGTGGCGTCGATCGGATCACCAGAGCCTACGTCGTCAGACAGGGCCATCCGTGCGTAGTGCTGCATCAAACTCTTGGGCCGGATAAGGGTGGAAACCAGGATCAGCATGAACGCGAAGAAGAACAGCGCCAAGGCGATCTGTGCGAACAGGCCGTAGCCGGCGTATTGCGTGACGATCTGGATCATCAGTGCCCCCCCCCTGCCATGGGCTCGGCGGTCGGTTGAGCCTGGGCCTCGGCGGCGGGCTCGGGCGTCTTAAAGAGGTCCGTCCCCAGGCGCTGCAGGTAAGCGATCAGGGCGACGACCTGCTTGTCATGGAGGTCGGTCGGCCCGCCCTGCTCGACGATCTGCCCGGCGATCAAGGTCGCCTGCGCGTGGGCCAGTTCCTCGGCACGGTCCTTCTGGTCCTGGGTGTAGGGCACGCCCAGGATCACCATCGCCTTGACCCGAAGCGGGATCGACTTAAAGTCCAGCGGTTTCCTTTCGAGCCAGGGGTACGGCGGCATGATCGAGCCGGGCGTGACCTGAGCGGGGTCCTGGAAGTGCAGGACGTGCCAGAGGTGCGACTGCTTGCCGCCCTCGCGCGCCAGGTCCGGGCCGATCCGGCGTGAACCCCACTGGAACGGGTGGTCGTAGACGAACTCACCGGGCTTGGAGTATTCGCCGTACCGCTTGGTCTCTGACAGGATCGGTCGGATCATCTGCGAGGGGCAGTTGTAACAGCCCTCGGCGATATAGAGATCGCGCCCGGCCAGCTCCAGCGGGGTGTACGGC
>JAJDCU010000074.1 GCA_029260655.1 Phycisphaeraceae bacterium | reverse complement strand
GGTCAAACCCGGCCGTAAACCCGGTTACACGGTCGAGCTCTAAACCGAAGGCGTAGTACTCAGTGCTTGTCGGGCCAACGTTGCCTGCTTTATCAGTCGCGAAGAACTCCAAAACGGTTGATGAGCTGATAGGGATCGCAGCGGTGTAGGGAACGAACAGCCCGGAGCCGTTGATCCGGTACCGGGTCTCGCCCGGGGCCACGTCGTCATCGGTCTTCAACTCGATTTCGATGGTGGCTTCACCGGAGTCGCGCGAAATGCGTCTGCCGCTGGGGGTGGCGGTGACAACGGGTAAGGACGAGTCGACCTGAAAGAAGATATTGTAGGACTTTTCATTCTGCCCACCTGCGTCCACGGTTACCGTGAATTGCTGGGTGATTCCGGATAGGTACTCGCTTGCACCGGCATCGGTGGGTGGCTTGAGATCTGTGGGATTGATGGCGAGCTCAAAGCCATCCGTGCTGACATTGGCGTTTCCCGTAATGTCGTTGCCAAATCGATCCACGATTGTGATGGTGCCGGAAGGGGTGTTGGCGGTATTGATGGTCAGGGCCAACGCCCCGTCTGAAATCGGTGCGGCCACAGTCCCACCAACCGGCGGGAACACGCTTTTGACCCGGGGGTCACCGGCAACCACAGTTGGATCTTGGCCGCTATTAATCGCGTCTTTTTGCACCTGTGATGTAGTTGCGTCATACACATCAAGAGTACCGACGTACAGAAGTTCTTTCGCATCCGCTATCCCATCAAGATCTGCATCGTTACTAGTTGAAACTGTATTTGCGTTATCTGCTGCGTATACGAACACCTCGATAGAAACGGTTTCAATCGTGTTGCCTTGCAGATCTTCAACACGGACCGCAAGTGTGTGCTTGCCGGGCAATAAGGCATTGGCACTGGTCGAGGACAGGGTGCATTTGTAAGTATGTGTTGAGGGGTCATGTGTAAGCACAGTCGCGTGCACGGAACCGTCCAGCAGAAGTTCGACCTTACTATCATTAATGTTTCCAGACCCTTGAGGGTCACTGGCTACGGCTTCAACCGTGATAGTCTGGCCAAACACAAATGAGGATGCATTGCGGGGTTCGGTCATCTGAACGTATGGTGCGGCCGGATTATAGACGATGACCCGTTCGCCAGTTTTGGCACCAACAATGACGGTGCCCCCAGAAATCGCGAGGCCTTGGCCAAATGCCTCTGATGTTGCTACCGGGCTGGCGGTAAGCTTATGATCCTCTGCCCAGACGGTGCCGTTCTTTTTAAAGAAGTAGATGGCACCCGAATTGCTATTTGTTGAGTTGTCGTGTTGATTGGCACCGACTGCAACCCCATCGTTCCGAACAGCGACAGCCACCCCGAAAAGATCCCCTCCCTGAGATGGGGTACTGGGTACCAGTTGCGTTCCGCCACTAAGAGCCCATGCCCCACCGATACGCTGAAATACATAGGCGGCCCCACTGTCAGCACCCGACACAGTATCATCGCGTTTGAATTCACCGATGGCTAACGTATGGCCCTCGAGAGCGATTGAGAATCCGAACCTCGCACCCGCTTCGCGGACTACACCACCCCCGATTAGATCTGGTGTGATTCGATCAGTCTGAGGCCAGGAACCGCTCGCATCTTTGTTATAGAGAAATACTTCACCTTCATCGGTTGTGGTGCTTGAAGTAGGATCAATATCTCTGCGGTCGGAGGCGACCGCCAGTGTGTCACCTGATATCGCAACGTCACTCCCGAAGAAGGCACTCATTTTCCGACTAACGCTCGATCCCGTCCCCGCCATTGGAACAACGCTGCCGATTTGTGTCCAGGTGCCGATGTCATCTCTTTCGTATATATAGACTCGTCCTTGATCATTAATTGCCGTATTGTCATTATCATTTCCTTCAGCTGCTATGACTAGAGTATCTCCCTCAAGGTCTATAGCGTTGCCAAATCGATGTGATTCTCGGTTGCCATTGGAAATGTACTGTCCGCCTGGCTCAGATATGCTTGTATCGAATTCCCACAAATCCAAGACTGTGTTGTATGTGAATAGGTATACACGCCCCGCGCTTGATTGGCCATTGGCTAGACCAGGTGCCCCTGCTGCAGCATAACTACCGTCGATTGCCACGCTGGTGCCAAACCGATCATTTGGATTCAGGGCGGGCGATCCAAAAAGAGCGTTGTCTAACGTAAATGATTGATCAATCTGCCAGACCGAATTAGCTCGTTTAAGAAAGTATATCTTGCCTGAATTATTTGCCCCATTGATATCGTGAAGATATGCTCCAACTATGGCATGAGAGCCAGACACATCCACGGATACGCCAAACTTATTACCAGCCTGAACACCCCCGCCTTCGGCTACGACGCTGATAATAGGGCTGTTCTTGATGAAAGACAGCAGGTCCCTTGCGACAATATTGATTGTTTGAGTTTGTGATGAGGTTGTGCCCTCGCTATCCGTAGCCGTAACTCGCATCACATATATCCCAGCCTGGCCCGGGGTCCATTGGGCTGTAAATTCGTCTAATGCTGGAGAGGTACGTTGGCCGGACAGACTCGCGACCAGGGTGTCTGAACCGCGGTAGATATCGAACGTCACCGAGTTGGGGTCTACCACGTCAGGATCCGTGATCTGGGCGCGCAGCGGTGGGAAGCTCGAATCGAATTGTGTGAACACCTGCCCGTCGACGGGATTCTGGATCGTAATGGTGGGACCAACCGGTCCGGTTGCCGGGGCGACGTCGAAGACCACCTCCGCGAAGTCGTTTAGATTCGGGTCACCGTTATCGGTTATCGTAAATCGCAGGGTGTACTGCCCCGCTGCGGTAAATGTCACGTCTGTCATCGCGCTGGTAGGAGATGTAAGAATCGCACCATCGACTGGACCGCTGACCTGTTTCCATCTGATGGTAGTTGTCAGGCTGCTGACGTTAGTGATTGTTGTGTCGAGACTGACAGGGGACGAGCCTATTTGCCAAGTTTGCACCTCATCACCCACCGGGGTTCCACCAATATCAATCACAACGGTCGGGGCCTGGTTGGCGGCCTGCACGTCTACCTCTATTGGTATCGGGCTGGACTCCCACCCGTCGCTGACCAAAAAACTCACCCGGAATGCCTCGATAGGGTTACCGCTGTCGTTGGCCGCAGGGTGCCAGACGACCTGCTCGCCCTGAGCGATGGTCACGGTACCGTCCGGCTCGACTGTGATGCCGTCCTTGGTCAGCTTTCCGGAAGTTAGAGACTCGATGTGAAAAGTGATATCCTCGCCTGCGTACTGCCCTCCGGGGAAAGCCGCGGCCGCGAGTGAGTTGTAGGTGATGGGGAACGGGGTGTCTTCGGTGGCGCCCGCCAGGTTAATCGTTGCCGGTACGACGTTGATAACCACCGAGTCTGAGTCGGAGAGTTCCCCGCCCGATCCGGAGTTCCCCAGGTCGTTTGTTTCTATTCTCATGTCTACCCGGCCGATGAATCCAGACACAGGGGTAAAGCTCAACCTGTCCAGCGCGGCATTGATATCTAGGTTCTCGCCCCGGAACTGCATGTCAACCACATTGCTATCGCTGCCGGTGCCTGTACCGGCGCCCAAAGGATCAGAGTAAGTGAAGTCCAAGCCGGTGATTTGGCTCAAAGAGATCGTCCCGACTACCGCGGGATCGGCAAGCGTGGTTGTGCCGTGATCTCGGAGCTCAAGGTCAACCTGAAGGTCGAAGGACCCCGCATCTGGATCACTGATGGATATATGGTTGTTAGAGGATGGTACGCCCACGTCCTTGAAGTCGAGGACTACCCCAACCTGTGTTTCCTGAGGGTTCGGGAAAGTATCATCCGGGACCCCATCTGCAAAATGGTTGACCGGCGGCTTGTTCGGAACGGGAGCTGTACCTAACGCGTTTGTGCATATGCCAACAATGCATAGCAGTGTGCAGGCGAGGCTTTGAGCCGCCAGACCCCGACGGTTACGGCCACGCGACATCTTCGGCAAAACTTCCCGCTGGCCATCGCGGCGACATAGAGCGTCTGTAGTTCTCTGTGCCGTAACGTGTGCGTGTATTGTTGAGGTCGGGGTAGTCATCCGCGGTCCCTTTCGTCGCTTCTCGACATCACTTCATGTAAACATCGGCCCAACCACCGCTTCAAAAGGGTGGGATTCGTTCGGGCTGCCATCACTTGATCACCGGACATTCTCTGTGGCTGCGATCTGATCAGCGATGTGCTCCAACATCAAGATCATGGTTTCCAGCCGGATCATCGCCTCGGCATCGCGCGTGCTAAAACTTGTGCTGTACTTCGCTACATCCGCCCTCGCCTGATCAAACAGGAAGTACGCCAAGTTGTTGAGCACTATCTGGCGGAGGCACGCCATCCTCGTCTCATCGGTCTGCGCCAGCTCCATGGCGTCGCGCAGGAGCGGTTGGCCCAGCAGCGGCGTAGGCTGGTGGGTGTCGTCGGTCAGCGCCAAGCTGTAGGCCTTGGCGATCATCCACTGGGCGTGCCGGTCGTCGGTCAGTCCCGGGTCGGCGATCAGGCTGTCCAGTTGTTGATTCCAACCGTCAGATTCACCGGCCTGCCGGTAAGAGGATGACAGAACCTGCAGCACGTCCTGCCTTAGAGGGCCAGCGGCTTGGGCCTTGGCGAGCAGCGCATCACGGGCTGGTTGCGTGCGGATGGGTTGCGCGAGCAGTTCCACGTACTCGTATCGGAAGCGCCAGTACAACTCGATGGCGGTCATCTTGGCGAGATAATCGGGGAGGTGATCAATGTATTGGCTCGGACCCGTCTCGCCGTCATCCAGCAGGTCAAACATCGCCTGCCAGGCCCTTAAAGCAGAGGCTTTTCGGGAATCCGTGAGATTGAAGGGGGAGTTACTGTCGATTTGAGCGGCCCACCGTTGCCCGAGCGTCTGCGAGAGAGCGAGCTTCTCGGTCTCTGCCAGGTGTGGCGATAGCGCACGCACGGCCGACGCTAGTTGGCGGGTCGTCAACCTACCAGCCGAGGCTGAGTCGATCTGTCCTAAGACACGGTTCTTGAGCGTGCCCACCGTTGCGACACCCGGCGATGGGGCTTCGAACTGGTCTAGCAGCCAGACCTGCTGTCTGAACGTCAGCGTGGCGGCCTCCGCGGATTGGTCAAGCCATACCGCCACGATCGGGCCACGGTCTGTCTCGCCCGCCCGTAGGTAGCGGTAGAACCGCTGGAGTTCCTGAAGCTGTTGGAACGACAATCCGGCTGTACGGCTTGTCTCTGCGACATAGACCTGCTCGAGCGCGTCCCGGATGAGGGCTTTGTCTGCGGCTGTCGCCGATTCGACCACCCGAGGTGCCTCGCTGAGCAGCTCGGCGACCGATGTGACACGGAGGGTCGCCGGGTCCATCAGTGGGTCATCTGCCGTCATCACGATCGCCGAGGCGATACTTACGAGTATCTGGCAAGCCAACAGGGCGAATAGGAACCATGCGGATACTGACATACCCGTGAGGTGGTGAGGGTAAACCGGCCGCACCCCGCGATGACCGCCGGTGATCGGTAGTCTGTCTAGCTGAATACTCACGTGATTGCTCCAAAATTATATCGTTCGACGGCCATAGTCCGGGGTGGCCAGGCGTGTTTACCTTTCAACCACTGATCAGTTATCCGCTTGCTTGAGCGACACTCGACGCTGCAGTTCCTGAACTTCGACCTCGAGTGACGGCGTCACGAACGTGGGCGCCTCAAGCGTCAAGGTGGCAGAAGCCTCAGACACCCGTTTGAATCTCAGGTCATCCGTCACAATCCACTTGAGGCACTCAAGACGCGTTGGCTCGTCCGGGGCGATGGCCAGCGCCTGCTCGGCCCACATCCGCGGGGTAGTGGCATCGACCGGGTCGTTGATTGATAGCGCCACCGGCGAGGCGGCGTCGGCCCGGATAAGCAACCAGCGGGCGCGTTGGTCGGCGGGGAGTTGCTCGTCGGAGGCCTTTTGCTCGATCTGGCTCCGCCACAGCGCCACATCCTGGCTCCCGCGATGCATCCAGGTCACCAGTTTGCCGACCTTGACTCTCGGCCGGCCTTGTGTGTCAACCAAACGGTCGCGTAACGCTTGCCGGAGCTGTGGCGTATCAAAAAGGCTCGCCATGTTTTCATAGTCCCAGTGATAGCCGTCGATGGCGGACCCTTGGGCAAATTGATCGGCCACGTGGTTGGCTAAGCGCTCAAGCTCATCCTCATCCAACCGCGGTGCGAGCGATCTCATCACGCGGGCTAAGCCCATACCTTCAGAATCGACCATCGCAAGTGGGCGTGGGTCGATCGCCAGGCGGTCACACAGGTACTCGGTCAGCCGCCTCTCCGCATCTCGCGCCAAGGGGCGGGTACGGGCCGAGAAGACCCAATCGTGAACGGCGTTGATCTCGCGGTGGGCGCTCTGATGCATCCACGCGTCGGCGTGCAGCACCCAGTCGAGTGTCCAATCGGATATTTGGTCTTTATCTACCTCTGCGGCAAGTGCCTTCCCACGTAGATAATCGAGGTCCCACAGGGTCATCCCGTGGAACGCCTCTGGATTCTGCTGGACCAGATCAACGATCTGTTGCGCCAGTTTTGGACGCTCGTCATCACCGGTCTTGCTCAGCGCCGTCCCGATGACGCGGACCTGTGCGTAAAGCGCCGCTGGACTTTGCCCGCCCGATGCGGTGGCCAGCCCGTCGATGTAATTTACGATCGCTTGCCGGGTCGAGGACATGTCGGTTCCAAGATCCTGTTCGACGTCATTGGCCCAGTCCATCAGCAGCCCGAGCTCCGGGCTGCCGGCTTCGTTGAACATCCGGCTGTTCGTAGTCAGGTAGGTCTGTGTCCACGCCACGACGGTCGCGTCTTCAACGCCGAGCGATCGAGCCACGCGGCGCATCCGCCAGATATCCCAGACACCCAACGAGGCCAACTCGGCGCCGTCACTTGGGATGCGGGTCTGTGCCAGGGTCGCGAGGTCTACTCGCCGGGCCGTATCGAGCCTGTCGTGGAACCGGTCCGCCAGCCGAAGGAAGTCCGCCAAACTTATCGCCGCAGCCGCACCGCCATCGCGGAGGAATCCTGTCCAGACCAGGCCTGCAACGGCGTGCTGCTCCTCGACGGCCATCGCCTCCCATTGCTCCTGTTGCGATGCGGCCAGCAGATCGTCGGTACCCCACTGCTGCCAGTCTGTGGGCAACGCCGCGTACGCCGGGAGTCCTAAGGCGAGCAGGCAGATTAGAGCCGTCACTACACGCAGCCATGAACCATTCATTCTATTGCTTGTATTCATCATCCGGCCCCTTACCTCATCTTCGTTTCATGTCTCGGATTGTCCGCGACGCTTGCAGCTTGAATCGTCCGCAAGCACACACACCACGACACACGGCATTCCCCGACTCGATCCTGTAAACAGCACCTGGAAAGAATGCACACCGACTTACATCCACGCTCGTTCCTTCCCTGAATCCGTAGCTATGCCAACGACACGCTCGCAACCACCGCGCTGACGCCCCATAAAGCCCTGCTCATTCTGGGATCCTCCCTGATCCCCCGACCCCGCCAAATTACATCACTACATGCCACAAATTATTGTGGCGTGTAACTGTTTCGTCGTCGATGATGTCTGAACCCCCGACCTTTAGCAAGGGAAAAACACAGCACAAAAGAACAGACTCAAGAAAACTCATAGTGTTGAAATATCAGAATGCAAACTTATTGTCAAGGATTCTTCTCACCCGTGATCGTGACAAAAAAATTACCACTGCGCGAATGCCGCTTGTGGCTTCGTGCGAGGGGTGGTGTCGTCGCAGGTCGTGTGTTTAAGAGGGACCGCTTTTTATCTTTAAAGTATAAAGCATTGGTAGTCACCCACATGCGCGCTTGGTCGTCTGTGATCTATTATCTCGGTCGATCCGCCGCAACGCCGAAGGCATAAAATGAAGCTCTTCATCACTATACCCGCATCGATCGCGTAAATTGGAGCCATGCGAAAGAGCCGAGACACACCATGAGTCAAACTTATTCACGCAAATTATCCTCGGATCCGTCCCCGATAGCATTCAGCAGGGAGGCCCCTTCGTGTGCATCCTGCCCCAACTCCCAGACCATGATGCCCGCCAAGCCGTTTTCAATCGCGTACCGAGTCTTCGCTCTGATCGTATCGGCCCCGTTGAACGCGTAGCCGCCTATCACGTCCACTGTCGGACCACTTTTCTGACCTTGAATCAGCTCACGATAAGGCTTGGCCTCATGATCCAAATTCCTGCCATAAAAGGGAATGCCCAACGTCAGTTTTCCGGGGGGGCAGCCCCAGCCCAGCACACGCTGAACGTCGATCCACGACTTCATCACGGTCGCCTGTGGGTAGGGGTGGTTGTAGGACATCAGGTGTACCCGATCGACCACTTCGTAGGTTTGCTTACCGAGGTCCAGCCATACCGCTTGTGCGACGGTCACCATGAGGCCTGTTTGATCAAATCTACGCTTGGTTTCGACGATCAGTGACGCGTAGTCCGCGATCTGCTTATCCCCGCGGGGGTGCTCCCAGTCGTAGTCGATACCGGCGAACCCGTTATCCATGCACCATCGTGATATCCCCTCTACAAACCGCTTTCTGGCCTGTAGGTCCGCTGCCATGTCCGCAAAGCCGTTCGAACGCCCCCCACCGCCTACGCATAGCAGCAGACGGCACCCTTGCTTGTCCCTGACCGCCCGTAGCAGTGATAGCACCTCCTGGCTGATGACGTCCTTGTCGATAGTCCCGTCAGCCGGGGGCTCGATGCCGAAGTAGATCAAGTCGGTGAGTGGCCCAAGGTCAGAAGGGGACCAGTCACGCAGACGATAATCCGGCAGATACTCCGCAACGACCAACGGGCCCGTTTGCGGTGTATCTGCCTCGCGGGTGCCGACACCCACTTCTGTCGAGTTTGCGGCCGTTACGCTGGGGGTCACACCGCCCCTTCTCGAGGCACAACCGATGATCAAGTAGACTACAATGAACCCCAGTATCGTTAAACTGACGGGCCATTTTATCATCATGCCCAAGCTTTCATGTGCCCGTGCTCCTGGTTCGACCAGCTAGCGTTCGCTCGCAGACATCATCCGTTCCAACTCACTTAACTGCTCGCGGAACACCTCGTTCTCGAACTGACCCGAGTGTTCTTTGATAAACGCAACCGCTTCCGCTTCACGCCCGGCACTCGTAAACATGTTTACAACCCATTCCAGACACGCTAGCCGGACTTCATCGCTGCCGGCTACTCCCAATGCACGCACCGCCCAATCGAGTGTCACCTCATCGAGTATTCCCGGTTCTTTCGTCGTCACCGCCTCTGCGCGAACTAGCATCCACAGCGCCTGCCGATCGGGCTGAGAGGCCGAACCCTCGATTGCTTGTTCGATAAATGCAAGCCATTCCCTTACGTCCTCTGTCCCCGCGGAGGCTTTAGTCAAGGCGCGAGCGATGTTTCGCCTGGGCAGACTGTCCTCATCGACCAATAACTCCGCCAGATATTGCCGCTGTTCATCTGTCTTGAATAAGACGCCCAGCGACTTGAAATACCACTGCGATCCGTCCAGTTCCGGGGAATTTGCGAGCTTGCGCGCCGCGTAACGTGCCAACCCGCCCATCGCCGCTTGAGCGTCCGCCGAGTCTCCTAGGCCGCCGAGCCATTTATAAAGCATGTCAAGTTGCCTAGTATCAGACGCCTGCCAGGCGTCTGAATGCGTAACCCAGTCAAGCACCCACCCGTCCTGCTCTGCCTTGGACGCTCCGTACAGATCTGCCATCTCTCGGACCCGTTCCATATCCGAAGTGTCCAGGCCCAGGAATCTGTCCCGATCGCGTACGACATGGCCGATGAGATTCTCGCGGATCCGACCTCGCTCATTTAGCGTCACCCGGTCGCTGATCCTAAACAGCATCTTCTTCATGCCGACGGTGCCGTTCATATTTAGCCATGCCGGGTCTGTCAGCGCCTTTGCTCGGATATAGCCGTACACCTCGTCCAACACATCCGTCATGTCGTATCCGGCCTGGTTACGAACCGTAATCGCCCAGTCCAGCAGTAGGTTGATCTCGCCGTGTGCCGCCTCCTGCTTCCACTTGTCGGCCGACACCAGCCAGTCCCGTGTCCACTCGTAGACCTTTTCGTTCGACACGCCCAAGTCACCCCACACCGACCGTAGCCTCCAGACCGTCCAGATGCTCTGCTCCGGGTAAACGTTTGGATTAGCGACGATCCTAGCCTCAAGCATCGAGGTCAGTTGCTGTTTCCGTTCATCGTTAAGTGATTGTGCGAGGGGTTTAACCAATCCGATGACTTCGGCAACTTCCGCGGTTTCCAGGTACGCATCGTTCGTCAGAAACTCAGTCCACACGTGATCGATCAACTCGACTTTTGACACCCCCGCAAACCGCTGTCTTTCCTGCTCGGCATAGATTCGGGTCAGGTCCGTAGCGGAGAGTGCGCGCCAATCCGCCTCTTCTCCCGCGCTCAGCCATACCGGGCAGAGCGCAAGGACAACGGTCAGTGGCAATACAGCGCGGGCGAATAGGTGCATAGTATTCCTCTGGATGTTCCATTGAGAAGAGGTAGATTGTGATCGCTGGGATGTACCTAAGTCAACAGCCTTGTGGCAAAATCCCAGACGCTAGAAGGCCATAGAATTAGATCATAGACGGATCCGCTGGTTTAGGCTACAAATCGGGCTTCACATATCTACGGTTCTCGGACATTCCGACCTCAAACGATATAATTATTCGCAAACTCATATCAGTAATGTATGCTAGAAAACAGATAGTGTGGCAAGGCGATCAATCAAGGAGAAGCGATGCGGCCACTCTGTATGGATCTTAAAGATGATTATGTAAAACTTGAAGATAGGCCATACTTTTTTCGTAACTGCCCGTACCAGCTAACCCGGTCGAACCTGAGTCGCTAATTACGGAAACGATCAATTGTTCACCAGGAAATAAGTGGGATCCACTAGTCATTAGGCTAACTGAAGATCAGATCAAGTTAGTAGACGGCTGCTAAGATCGACGGCGGCGTCCAATAACTTGCTCCAGAGGGGTGTGCAAGGTTGCACGATGCACACCCCAAAACCTCTTTAACGAGCCGTTAGATGGGGTGTGAAGGACCGTCGAAGCCCGATTCCTGGGCGAGTTTGGCCATATTGCTCCGGCGGCGTTCTGCCGATCCAGGTTCTCAGAAGTCCTATACAGCCCTGGATTATCCCCGCCAATTGTCACCAAATCCCACTTGGCCATACCCTGCGCCTATCTACGATAAACACAGATGAAAGGGATTTAAAAAAAGACACTACTACAGCATCCCATCCCGTTCATCAGCGTTTATCCCTGATGAGTCTTTTCCGCCTTCTCTGCGCCTCTGTGGTTATCCCCGTCTTGGCGATCACATCTCGATGGCCTTGAGCCAGGGCATCATCGCGCGCAGCTTCTTGCCGACCACCTCGACCGGGTGGTTCTTGTCTTTCTCACGCGCTTGCTTGAACCAGGGGAAGCCCTTCTCGAAATCGCCTCGGAAGGTCTTGGCGAACGTGCCGTCCTGGATCTCGGTCAGCGCCTGCTTCATGGCCTTGCGTGCGTCGGCGGTGATGATCCGCGGCCCCATGTGGTAGTCGCCGAACTCGGCGGTGTTGCTCACGGAGTAACGCATGTAGTTCAGCCCGCCGCGCTCGATCAGGTCGATGATCAGCTTCAGCTCGTGGCAGACCTCGTAGTACGCCATCTCCGGGGCGTACCCGGCGTCGGTGAGTGTCTCGAACCCGGCCTTGATTAATTCGCTCAGGCCCCCGCAGAGCACGACCTGCTCGCCGAACAGGTCGGTCTCGACCTCGTCCTTGAACGTGCTGACGATCACGCCCGCGCGGGCCCCGCCGATGGCGATGGTCCAGGCCAGCGCGATGTCCTGCGCGTTGCCGGTCGCGTCCTGATGCACGGCGATCAGGCACGGCACGCCGCCGCCACGCTCGAACTCGCTGCGGACCACGTGGCCCGGGCCCTTGGGGGCGACCATGATCACGTTGATATCCTTTGGCGGGACGATCGTCTTAAAGTGGATGTTAAACCCATGGGTCGCGACAAATGTCTGCCCGGCCTTGAGGTTCGGGGCGATCTGCTTGTCGTAGACCGTCGGCTGCACCTCGTCCGGCAGGGTCACCAGGATGATGTCCGCCTGCTTGACGGCCTCATCGGCGCTTAGCGGCGTAAAGCCGGCCTCGACGGCGGCCTTGTGATTGTCGGTGCCCTCCAGCTCCGAGACGATGACGTTGATGCCGCTGTCCCGGCCGTTTTGGGCGTGGGCGTGGCCCTGGCTGCCAAAGCCGACGATAGCCACGGTCTTGCCCTGCAGGGGTGCAAGCGAGCCGTCCGATTCCTTGAGGATTTCCACCGACATGTTGTTCTCCTGGGTCAATTGAGGCCGCGGGCCGGCGGGTTCACAAGTGGCCTGCCACGCGAGCCACGTAAGTTAGTTTGGGGCCCTCTGAGCGTCAAATGCTCCGATCCATCGTGAGCAGACCGGTGACGCGGATGACAGCGGGCGATAGCCCTGGTTTTCAGTGTGTTTTCCGGGTGTTGGCGGGGATTACCGGGGGGTGTCCGGGGGCTACCGGGACGCCAGCGGCTTGCCCAGGCTCAGGACCTGCTCCTCGGCGTGGTAGCTGGAGCGGACCAGCGGGCCTGACTCGACGTGGCCGAAACCGATCGCTTCGCCGAGACGTTTGAATTCTGCGAACTGCTCGGGGCTGACCCAGCGGGTGATGGGCAGGTGATTGCGCGTCGGCTGGAGGTATTGCCCGATGGTCAGGATGTCACAGCTCGATCCGTCGACGACGTCCTCCAGGAGCTGGCTGACCTCGTCATCCGTCTCGCCGATGCCGACCATGATCCCGGTCTTAACCCGCAGGCCCCGGTCCTTGCCGCGGCGCAGCAGCTCAATCGAGCGGTCGTACTTGGCCTGCGGCCGGACGACCGGGTACATCCGGCGGACGGTTTCCATGTTGTGGTTGAGGATGTCCGGGCGGGCGTCGATGACTTTTTGCAGAGCATCCCAGTCGCCGCAGAAATCGGGGATCAAAACCTCGATCGAAGTCTCCGGGGATTTCGCGCGGATCTCGTTAATCGTCTGCGCCCAAAGGCCCGCCCCGCCGTCGGGTAGCTCATCGCGGTTGACGCTGGTGATGACAATGTGCTTTAGGTGCATCAATGCGACCGCTTCGCCGACGCGCCGGGGTTCGTCGGTGTCGAGGATCGGGGGCCTGCCGGTCTTGATGTGGCAAAAGCCGCAACTGCGTGTGCAAACGTCGCCGAGGATCATGATGGTGGCGGTGCCGCGAGCCCAGCATTCGCCCAGGTTCGGGCACTTGGCGGACTCGCAGACGGTGTGCAGCGCGTGCTCATCGACCAGCGCCCGCAGCCTTTGATAGCCGGGTCCGCCGGGGAGTTTGGCGCGGAGCCAGCCGGGCTTTTTGCGCTTGACAAAGTCAAGCGGCGGCGAAGCCGGGGCGTTGTCCAGGACCTGCGTACTTAGGGAAAATTGCTTCACGTTCAAAGGATTTTAGCCGGTTGCCGGGGGCTGGCAACATTGAGGGTGAGCCATCAATAAACAACGCCCACACACGGCGTGCATGGGCGTTGCAATCTTTACTTGAAGTAAACGGTGCGGTCAGGCCGGGGTAACTTCGATGAAGCGCTTAACGCTGCCGAGGTCCTGCAGGACACTGGTGGTCGCGGTGACGGTCCCGCCTTCACCGAGCCGGCCCTTGACCGGGTGCTGCTTGACGACCTGCCCGCCCCAGAGCCGGCCGCCTCGGCGGATCGGGCTGAAGTTCTTCTTGCGGATCTTACGCTGGCGGTCGTGCTCGGCGTAGACCTCAGGGTCCTTCTGGAGGACGCGCACCAAGGTCTTGCTGGCGGCGGCGTTGGTCGGCTGCCTGACGATCTTGACGTTGATTTTGCTGCCTGGGGCGATCTTATCGAGCATTTCAAGGCCTTTCGGGACTCTTGGGTGGGCCGCCGGGTCCGTGGACCGGGGCCTGTATCGAGCCGGGTATTGTGGCGAAAACGGGGCTGCTGGTCAAGTAGCAGCTCTCAGGGGTCTAATCACGCATCCAGCACGATCCGGTACCGGGCCTTGCCAGCCTTGAGGTGCTCCATCGCGTCGTTGACGTTTGCCATCGGGAAGTGCTCGGTGACGGGCTCGATGCCGTGGCGTGCCGAGAAGTCGAGCATCTTAACGAGTGTCGCGGGGCTGCCGACCGGTGAGCTGGAGACGCTGCGCTGGGAGAACAGCATCGGCACGACGTTCAAATCCAGCGGCTCCGTCACCACGCCGAGCATGTGCAGACGGCCCTTGGGCTTGAGCGCGTTGAGGTAGGCGTTCCAGTCCTGCTTGACGTTGATGGTGCACAGCAGCAGGTCGAACCGCCCCGCCGCTTTCTCAACGTCCTTTGGGTCCCGGGAGTTGAGTGTCTCGTGGGCGCCCATCTGCCTGGCCTCATCCTGCTTGCCCGGCGAGGTGAAGGCGGTGACGTGGCAGCCCCATGCGTTGGCGAACTGCAGCGCGAGGTGCCCGAGCCCGCCGATACCGATCACACCGACACTGGCGGTCGGCGAAAGGTTGAACTGGACCATCGGGTTGAAGACGGTGATCCCGCCGCAGAACATCGGGCCGACCTTGGCCGGGTCAATGCCATCGGGCAGCTTGATGACGCTGGCGGCCTGGGCTCGAATGCGGTCGGCGAACCCGCCGTGCCGACCGATGATGGTGGCGCTGGCGTCGGCGCACATGTTGTGATCACCGCCCATGCACTGCTGACAGTGCATGCAATACCCCGAGTTCCAGCCGAGCCCGACGGTGTCGCCGACCTTCAGGTGCGTGACATGTTCGCCGACCTCGGCGACCGTGCCGGCCACCTCGTGACCGGGGACGAAAGGGAACGAAGCCATCCCCCAGGCGTTTTCGAGCATGCTCAAGTCGCTGTGGCAGACCCCGCAGGAGGTGACCTTGATATCGACATCGTGCGGGCTTAGCGGGCCCAGCTCGTACTCAAAGGGTTCCAGCGTGCCGTTGGCTTCACTGGCGGCGTAGGCGTGGACGGTTGTCATTTGAGGCGCTCCTTCAGGGGGGGGTTACAACCCCGGACGATTCGGGCCTCATTGTAGGCACACTCAGAATGGTTCTCTACGTGTTGCCGATCTTGCCGTCGGAAGCTCTGTGATCTCGGTGCCGTAGTGTTCAAGCCACCCGAATGACTACCGTGACTCGCTCAAACGATCTAGCAACGCCAACGGTATACCGATGTCGGCGACGACGACTCTTCCGAGGTAGGGCTTGGCGGCGGGATCATTGAAGCCGAGCTTGGGGGCGACGAAGGTGATGGTGAGGTCGGCGCGGATGGCGTCCTGGGCGGGATTACCCGGGGGATTATCCGGGGGTTGGCCGGTGTCGCAATCCAGGCCGGAGGGGAGGTCGATGGCGACGATTGTCGGGGCGTGGGGCATGTCCCGTGTTGCGTTGATTGTCTGGATGATTTCGAGCAGGTCCGGGCGGAGATCGCCGGTGAAGCCGGTGCCCAGCAGGGCATCGATGAGGAGGTCGGCGGTGGACCAGTCAGAGACGGGTAAGCCTGCGGGGGAACATTCGGGGGCGGGGGCTACTCCGGGGGCGGGCTGGATGTCCAGGGCCATGTTCTGGCAGATCACGGCGTTGACGGCGGCATCGCCGGTGAGTTGGTCGATTGGTTTCAGCGCGATGATCTGGACGTTTGCGCCCTGGTTGTAGAGGTGTCGGGCTATGACATAGCCATCCCCGCCGTTGTTGCCGCCGCCGCAGAAGATCACGACCCGGGCGTCTACTGGCCAGTCTCGCCCAGCCGGCTGGTCCCCCCGCTGCTTAGCCATGAAACGCCCGATCGCCGAGACGGCGTTGAGCCCGGCATTTTCCATCAGGACGACGCTGGGGATGCCCAATTCCTCCATCGCGATCCGGTCGATCTGCCGGGCCTGGTGTCGGGTGAGGGGGGGCATCGTGTAGGCTCCGAAAAGATTATGGTTGTCAGACCGGCCCCAAACAGACAGAATACGCTATGCGGATCGATCTGCGTAACCCCAAGCGACAGAAGTTGTTCACCGTCGAAGTGGACCCGTCCAGCCCGCCGACGGTCGTCCGCGGAGAACGGGCCGGCGGAAACGGCTCACCGGGGACAGGGCATGCGATCCACCTGGACTGGGACCGGGCCATCGACGACGAGCAGCACCTGCGCCGCTGCCCGGCCTGCGGCTGTCACGACCTGTATGTCCGCCACGAGTTCCCCAGGCTCACCGCGTTCGTGATGATCGCGCTGGCGGCGGTGATCGCGATCGCGATGCTCGGATTAGGTCAACTCAGCTACGCCCTGATCGTGCTGGGGGCGGTCGGGCTGGTCGACGCGGGGGTGTACCTGTTTTTCAGCGGGACGGTGATGGTCTGCTACCGATGCCGAAGCGAATACCGTGACATGCCGATCGGCCGGGGCGCTCGGCCGTGGGAGTCGGCGATGGACGAGCAATATCCCCAGGCCCCATCGACGGCGGGCTCAATCGACGGCGGCGGTGACCCGGCGGCGTGAAAACCGGATGAACCACAGAGTTGGCAGAGGATACGGCAGAGGGAGAAGGTCGGGGGAAGGTGATCCACAGATTACGCAGATTTCGCTGATGCGGAAAGAATCTACAGCCGCATCTTTTTAATCTGTGTCATCTGCGCGATCTGCGGATAACTCCCCTCGCTCGCCTATTTCTGATTCAACAACACCACCACATAACAGGCGATCGCCCGGTTTTCACCCAGCGCATCGACGCGCTCGTGGGTCTTGCCTTTGATGTTGATTTGAGAAGGGTCACAGCCCAGCAGGCCGGCGAGGTTCTGTTTGATCCTGGCCTTGTGCGGGCTGAGTTTGGGGCGTTCGAGGATGACGGTGATATCGAGGTTGCCGATGGCGTACCCGGCGTCCCGCATCCGCCTGACGGCTTCCTCAACAAAGACACGCGAGTCGGCCCCCTTCCACTTGGGATCGTTGTCGGGGAACAGTTGTCCGATATCGTCCTGCCCCAGCGCCCCGAGGATCGCATCGGTCACCGCGTGATAGACCACATCGCCGTCGGAGTGCGCAGCACAGCCGCGGTCGTGTTCAAGCCGAACCCCCCCGATGATCAGCGGGAGGTCGGGCTCAAGACGGTGCAAGTCGAAGCCATGACCGATACGGGGGTTGGTCGTCATGGCGAGTTCTGCCTGCTCTTGATGGCCTGCTGGATCTGGCGATTGATTGTCTCCTGGCGTATAACGGCCTCGTTCATGCGGTTGAAGTGCACGTTGTACTGATCGAGCACCGTGTCGTCATCAAAGATGACCAAATCGCTATCGATCGACCATCGGCCGAAAGCGGCGTCAAGCGTGTTGACGATGCCACGGAAACTTTCAGCCAGATCTCGGTCTGTCTGGCGAAGCTGCGCGATCAGATCCGGTCTTGCGCCACGGCGCCAGTTGTCGATGAAAAACTCAGCCCTATCTTCGTCGATATTCTCTGCAAGAAGTTGCGCACGAAGGTCGGCCTCCAGTGAGGCATAGATCACGGCAAACTGGTCGTTGGCGGCGGCGAACTCCTCGACGAGCCGTAGCCGCCGCGAAATCTCGGCGCGGTCAAGCATGGTGGCGGCCTCGATCCCGCCGGCTTCCGCGAAGCGATTCAAAGTGTCGTTGTAAGCCATCGCCGGGTCTTGGAGACGGCGCATGACCTTGGCCACGATGGCGAAGATATGTGCCTGCTGACCACTGCTGTCGTCACTCAATTGCTCGATGATACGCATATCCTGATCAAACTTCTCGATCCCCTCCGCCGACACGTCCTCGCCCGCGTTCGCACGATCCAATAGGTCGGCTTGCTGGTCGCTCTGGACATCCATCGCTCTATTGAATGTATCCAACGCCTCATCGTTGGCTTGCCTGTCGCCTAAATCCAGGCTGTTTACATAGCCCAGATTAATCAAGAACAGCAAAATGATGCACGTCGCGGTCGCTGAAAATCGTCGTCTGCCCGTCATCCGCCACACCAGCCAGGCGGGGCCGATCGAGAAAAGGATCGTCCCGGTAATACCGGCCATCACATCCGTAACCCAAAACATGCCTTGGTCGTGCTCCATCGCAAAGAGCCCAACATACATCCTCCCCGCACAAGCCAGTACCACCAGCGCGATAGCGATCGGGTTGAGTGAAAACCTGGGCCTGCTGTGGGCCAATGGATCTGGAGCCATGGGGTCCTCCGCCGACGAGGACGAATCATTACTGCCTGAGGGGTGGGTCGGTGAATTCATCGAAAGGATCCCGGTGATGGTGGAAAAATCTATTTTAATCCGTATTCTTTGAGCTTGCGATACAGCGTGCGCTCGCCGATGCCGAGCATCTTGGCGGCCTGTTCACGATTACCGGCGGTGGTGCGCAGGGCGTCGCGGATGGCTTTCTTTTCGATTTTGTCCAGGCTCATGCCGCCATCCTGGGATGAACCTGCGTCTGCGGCCTCGCCGGACTCACGGACCTCGGCGGGTAGGTGGCGGGCTTCGATCCGGCCGGGCTCGGCGATCACCACCATGCCCTGCAACACGTTCATCAGCTGGCGGACATTGCCGGGCCAGGCGTGCTGCATGAGTAGCATCTGCACATCCTCGGCGATGTCCGGGACGGGCTTGTCCAGTTGCTTGGCGTAGTGGGCGGTGTAGTGCTTGACCAGAAGCGGGATGTCTTCGCGCCGATCGCGCAACGCCGGCAGGTGCAGCTCGACGCCCTTGACCCTGAAATACAGGTCTTCTCGAAACATGCCTTCCTTGACAAGCTCGTTCAGGTCGTGGTTGGTCGCTGAGACGAGGCGCACATCGACATGGCGGGTGCTGTTGTCGCCAAGCCGGACGACCTCGCCGCTCTCCAGGACGCGCAACAGCTTGGCCTGCATCTCGGCGGGCATGTCGCCAACCTCGTCGAGGAACAAAGTCCCCCCGTCGGCAAACTCGAACCGGCCCTGACGGTCTTTGTCCGCCCCGGTGAAGGCGCCCTTGACATGGCCGAACAGCTCGTCTTCGAGGATCGATGCGCTCAGCCCCGCGCAGTTCAAGGGGACGAAGGGTTTCTTGGTTCGTTTGGAATTGTTGTGCAGCGCCTGGGCGATCAGCTCCTTGCCGGTGCCCGACTCGCCGGTGATCAGCACGGGGATGTTGCTTGGTGCGACCTGGCGCATGGTGGTGATCAGCGACCGGATCGAGGGCGCGCCGCCGATGATCCCCTCGAACCCGAACTGCTCGTCGAGCCGTTCGTGCAGGTGGGTGTTCTGAGCGCGGAGCATGACGGCCTGGATGGCGTGGTTGCACAGCGTTCGGAAGACGTCCAGGTCTAACGGCTTCTCGATAAAGTCGTAGGCCCCGCCCTTGATCGCGGCCTTGGCGGTCGGGACGTCGCCGTGGGCGGTGACCATGATCGTCTCAGCATCGGGCTGGCTCTGGCGCGCGGCTGCGAGGACCTTCTGCCCGTCGTCGGGGCGTTCCATCACCAGGTCGGTGACGACCAGATCGAACTGGCCGTGCTTGAGCTCGTCGGTCGCGGCTTCAAGGTCGTTCACGAGCGTGCAGACGTGACCCAGGCGGCGCAGCGCCTCGGCCATGACCTCGGCGTGGTCGGGCTCGTCGTCAACAATCAGGACCTGTGCGGTCGGTGTTTTTTCCTCGTTGGGCATAGCAGGCAATCTTGACGGTCTACCGGCCCGGGGTCAAGGCGGCGGGATGGGGCGACACGCCCGGCTTGGCCGATATAATCCTCGTGATGCCGACTCCCACCAAGCAGGAAGACACCCCAGCGATAACGCCGCCCGGCGTCAAACGGATCGGTTGCGTCGGGTACCTCAACGCCAAGCCGCTGATCGAGGGCCTGGAACCCGGGCCCGACCCGGTAGTGCGGCTGGATGTGCCGTCGGCCCTGCTGGCGGACCTTAGCCGCGGGGAGGTCGATATCGCCCTGTGCCCGGTGATCGACTACTACCTGAGCGATCAGCCGCTGGTCGTGGTCCCGGTCGGGTGCATCGCGTCGGCCGGCCCGACGTTGACGGTGCGGCTGTTTAGCCGGGTGCCGATCCCGTCGATCTCGCAGGTCCACGCCGACAGCGACAGCCACACGAGCGTCGCGCTTCTGCGAGTTCTGCTGGATGAACTGCACAGATTGCGTCCTGAAGTCGTGCCGTTCGACGCACGAGATCGCGGTGCCCAGGACTCGGCCGTCGAATCACCCCAGGCGATGCTGCTGATCGGCGACAAGGTCGTCCACGATGCCCCTTCGCATGACGACTACCCGTACCAGATGGACTTAGGCGAGGGCTGGCGAGACCTGACCGGGCTGCCGTTTGTGTTCGCGGTGTGGATGGCCAAACGGGATACGGAACTGGGCGGCCTGCCAGACGTGCTTGACCGCCAGCGCCAACTCAACGCCCAGCACATCGACGCGATCGCGGATCGGCACGCAAAGCGTCACGGCTGGGAAATCAGCGCCGCACGACAATACCTGGGACAGGTGCTTAGCTACAGGGTCGGCCCCGAACACCTTCAAGCGATCGAGCGTTTCGCCGGCTACGCCAACGGGCTTGGCTTGATTAAGACCCGCCGACCGCTTGAGCTCTGGCGTCCACGGGGCTGACCGGGCTACTGCGCCCACGGGGAGATAGCGGTGAGCCGACGACTTAAACAAACCTTCCGATGCGGGCCGCTGGAAGAACTCGCCCGCCAGCTTCTTTTCTCACCGCCGGACAAGCGCATCCGGCAGGTGTTCCGGGTCGAAAAACTGCACGACCAGACCGACCCGGCAAAGAACTATCCGCTTGACTTTCTTTTCTACCGGATCAGCGGGTATCGGCGCGAGGGCAAGGATTCGCTTTTGCTGACCGGCGAGGCGGTGCTGCCGGACCTCCGGCTGATGATCGACGCCCTTAGCCGATCGCTGCGGATCCCGATGGATGACGGCGGCCCGGTCGAGACGGTTCAGGAGCTTGCGCACCGCCTGGATGTCAGCAGCAAGACGATCGGTCGTTGGCGCGGAGCGGGCCTGCGTTGGCGCTGGGCCGTGCCCCCGGGCGGCGGGCGTAAGGTCGTGGTGGTGCCGTGCGCCGCGTCGCAGCGTTTCATCGCTGAACACGCCGGTCAGGTCAGCCGTGCCGCGTCGTTCACACAGATCGAACCGGCAGCCCGGCGGCGTCTGATCGATCGGGCGCGTCAGATCGCCTCCCGGCGTGATTCGACGCTGAACCAGGTCGCGGCCCACCTGGCGCATAAGACCGGCCGGGCGCTGCAAACGGTCCGCCAGATACTCGAGCATCACGACCGCGACCACCCCGGGTCGGCGATCTTCGCAGGCCGGGCCGGCCCCCTGACCGGTCGCGACAAGCGTGTGATCGCGCGGGCCTACCGGATGGGTACACCGATCGACAAGATCGCCGCGCACTTTAGCCGGACACGCTCGACGGTCTACCGAGCGATCAATCAGCACCACGCAGGGAAGGCGGGGCGCGTCCCGCTGGATTACGTCGCCTCACCGATCTTCGGCCGTGACGACGCCGACGAGGTCATCCTGGGCAGACCGGTAGAGGCATTTCCCCAAAGCGATTCCGTGACCACGGTCGCGCTAGACGACCTGCCCGAGCCAGTCCGCCCGTTGTTCCGCCAGCCGGTGATCCCGCCCAAACAGATACGTTCGCTGTTCATCCGATACAACTACCTCAAACATTGCGCCGCGCAGACACGTGAAGGGTTCGACACCTACAGCCCCGGCGCCAAACAGGTCCGACGGTTCAACGACCTGGTGGACCGGGCCGGGCAACTGCGCGACCTGCTGGTGCGCGTGCATCTGCCGGTCGTCCTGTCGGTGTCCCGCCGTCACCTGATCGGCCGACCCTCGGCCACGACCGGGCGGCTGGTGGACCTGTTGGAGCTTGGATTAGGCGTGTTGATCCAGGCCGTCGAGACGTTCAACGCCTCGCGCAACCCGCGGTTCGATTCGGTCCTGACCAATCGGCTGCTCGGGCGGTTTGCCACCGATGCCCCCCACGACGACGGCCCGGGCTCGACCCAGGCGCAGCGCCGGTTGCAAAGCGGTGATGCCTTCAAGCGTCTGACCGGCCTGGCCCGCGAGGCGGGGGTAGAGATTACGGATGTGTGATTCCGCTTCGCGCACTTACGTTTGCAGATTGATGATGTGAAGAGATCGAATCTTGATCCGGACACATCATCAATCACACTTCATAAAAACCAAATCCTCTACCCCCGATACTCGGCGCTGCTGGTGCAGGTCTCCTGGACGCGGACGGCGGCGAGCAAGGGCAAGGCCGGTTTCAGCCGGTCGTAGACCCACTTGGCCAGCATCTCGGCGGTGGGGTTCTCAAGCCCATCGATGTCGTTGAGGCAGTAATGATCGAGCCGCTTGCGGATCGGCTCGGTCGCGGCCTTGACCTCGCCGAAGTCTTGCAGGTATCCCTTGGCCGGGTCGACCTCGCCGGCGATGACGACATCGACCTTGAACGAGTGCCCGTGCAGCCGCCGACACTTGTGCCCCTCCGGAAACGTCGGCAGCCAGTGCGCCGCTTCGAAATCGATCGTCTTGGTCAGGCTGATGTGCATGGGATTGTTGGGGTTTGGGGGTTGGGGTTTGGGGATTGGGATCGGGAGATTGAACTTTCTGCTTTAGCGGCTTAGGCCGCTGTTGAGGCTGTCCTGCTTTTCAAACACCTCTGGCCATCGGATCCCAGATCAGTTTATGCAGTTGCGCCTGCACTCGCACGGGGAGGTGGTCTTGAAGCACCCAGGTGGCCAGATCATTCAAGGAAAGCCCCGAGCAGCCGGATAGTTCCTCGCCGGGGGGCGTTTCGTGTACGGCGCTGACCAGCACGGCCGAAACACGCCGGGCTAAATCGTGCTCGCTTATCACCCCACGTGCCCAGTCGTAATCCTCACGGCAGTTGAGCACGAACTTGACCTCGTCTTGCCGGGTCAGGTGCTCGATGTTGGACCAGAGGTTACGCTCCACCTCGCCGCTGCCGGGGGTTTTCAGGTCCATGATCCGGATCACCCGCGGGTCGCAGACACTGATATCGCAGGCCCCGCTGGTCTCGATCAAGACGGTCTTGCCCGTATCGCAGAGCCGCGCCATCAGTCCGTGGACGCCCTTTTGCAATAGCGGCTCCCCGCCGGTGATCTCGTAGAGGTCGCAGCCCCTGCCGAGTTTTTCCGCTTCGTCGATCACCTCGTCGATCGTCTGGCGTGTCCCTTCATGGAAGGCGTACTCGGTGTCGCAATACCCGCAGCGCAGATGGCAGCCGGTGAGCCTGATGAAGACGCTAGGCAACCCCGCCCGGGTGCTTTCGCCTTGGATCGAGTAGAAAATCTCGTTGACCTTCAGCGTGTCCATATCGCATGCATTCTAGTCCGTATCCATGAAAAAGGGCGGAGACTCGCGTCCCCACCCGGTCAGGATTCAGATGGTAGTCGAATCGCCTTTACACCCGCCGGCGGCGAAGAGCAATCGCTCCCGAACCGATAGCCAGCAGCGCCAGCGAGGCAGGCTCGGGGATCACCACACCGACGGTCGGCGGGGCACCCGTGTTCCAGTTGCCCAACACGGCATTGAGGTCCTCGATGCCCACAAACCCGTCACCGCCGGACACCCCAGAGGACCTGCCGGAATCCACGGGCTGCACCCAGCCGGCGATATCGCCCAAGCGCCAATCGCCTTCGGGAACCACCTGGTTCCAAGAGGCCAGCACCTTGTTCAAATCCTCGATCCCGACGAACCCATCCATATTCAGGTCACCGACGATCGGGGTGGCGATCGGCGTATCGGGGGTGGTCTCGTAGGCGTAGCGGTGGTAGGCGACCTTCATGTTCTGGCTCGGGCCGACTTGAAGCCCTATCTGAGCCCAGCCGTAGTGTGTGCCGTCGGTCCCCTCGAAGCTAAACGCGATGAAGTCGCCGGCGATCGTGTGGGTCAGAGCGTTGCGGTCGGGGTTGGGCAGGCCGGGCGCGTTGGCGGTGCCGAGGCTGCCCACGGCGGTCGCAAACCCGCCGTAGTGGTCACTGGCGTTGTTAATGGTCCCCACGATCTTGCTTGTGCCGTCGATCATTACGCCGGGCCCAAACCCCACCGTGTAGTAGGTGTTGTTAACCCATTCAAGGGAGTAGAACGCCGCGTTCGGGCCGTTGGGGTCGACCAGAGCCGCGTTGCCCGAGAGTTCGTGTGTGCTGGAGTCCAGGTAGGTCTGTGCCGAGAAGACGGTGCTGGTCACGCCTTGGGCGCCGGGGGTATCCCCTTGACAGCCCGGGTAGTTTGCCTGATCGCACCAGGGTTTGAACGTGTTATCGAACTTTCTGGCGATAATGATGTGGTCGATCCCGAGGGGGTTCCCGGGCGTTTGAAGGTCGAAGGGCTGGCCGGCGTCCCAGTTGATCTCCGTGATGTCGTCGCCGACACTACCCGTTGGCGGTAACGGGTGCGCGATGGGGTCCCACGCGGCATCCAGGCTCAAATCGCCGATCACAACGACACCGTGGGCGGGCTGTCCGAACGCGAACGCCCCCAGCCCTGCCGCGGCGGAATAGGCCAGCAAGCGTTTGCAGCTTGCCCGATTCAGCAACTCAGACATGGTTAATCTCCCGAAAGGTTCAGACCCGGATCAAGCCGCAAGGCCGCATAAGCCTGCAAGTAATTCAACGATCAGTATCCCCGGCCGGGACCCGTAAGTCAAGGGTTATCTCGGCATCAGGGTACGCGGCTGTTGAGTTCGGCCAGAAGTTGGGCAGCGGTGAGTTTGAGGACCGGGTGCACCGCGTCAGGGGCCAGGTCGCACAGGGGCTTGAGCACGAACCATCGCAGGTGCATCCTCGGGTGTGGGATCGTCAGACCCGGACGATCGAGTACTTCGTCCCCGAAAAGCAGGATATCCAGGTCCAGCGGGCGTGGTCCGCAGCGTTCGTGCTCAGCTTTGCGGTCCCGGCCACAATCGGCTTCGATCTTGTTTAGCTCATCTAACAGCTGACCCGCCGACAGCTCCGTGTTGACAGCAGCAACACTATTGAGGAACTTGCCCTGTCCTGCGGGTCCGCCGACGGGGTCGGTTTCGTAGACCGGGCTGGGGCTTAGAAACGTCACGCCCCGCAACGAGCCCAGAGCGGCCAAGGCCCGATCCAGGTGCCCCCGGCGGTCGCCGAGATTCGAGCCCAACGCGATGTAAGCAATCGTCGCCACCGGGGGATTGTGGCCGCTAGCCCGCCCCCGGGCAAACCCCCAACCAAACACGCCCCCGCAGGTTGCCTATGATGTGTACCTGAAACCCCCTGAGTAAGTCATGACCACGACCGCCAAACAACCCAATCTTGACCTGGTCAACCCCGAACTGCTACAGGCCGACGCCACGGACATCGTCCGCTGGGCGCACAGGACATTTGGCGAGGGGCTGGTGCTGTCAACCAGTTTCGGGATGCAGGCGGCGGTGATGCTGCACCTGGTCACGCAGGTCGTGCCCGAGATCCCGGTGGTCTTCATCGACACGGGGTTTCACTTCCTGGATACCTACAAGTTTGCCGACGAGCTGACCGCCCGGCTCAAGCTCAACCTCAAGGTCTACCAGGCCAAGGTCAGCCCCGCCTGGACGCTCGCCCGCCACGGCAAGCTCTGGGAACAGGGCGTGGACGGACTGAACCAGCTCGACAAGATCCACAAGGTCGAGCCGATGAACCGGGCGCTTGAAGAGCTCAGCGCAACCGCCACCCTCGCCGGGCTTCGCCGAGGCCAGACCGAGCACCGCAAGAGCCTGCCGCCCGTAGTCCTGCAAAACGGCCGACACAAGGTCCACCCGATCCTCACCTGGTCGACCAAGGACGTGCACGACTACCTCACCAAGCACGACCTGCCCTACCACCCCCTGCGCGACCAGGGTTACGCATCAATCGGCGATTGGCACTCCTCGCTGCCCATCACAGCCGAGCAGCACGAACGCGAAGGCCGGTTCGGCGGCCTCAAGCAGGAGTGCGGCCTGCACCTGCCCGAGACCCAGGAAGAGGACGACAGCCGCTTCTCCAGCGGCCTGTAGCCGGGCTCAGCCGCCCCGCGGCCCCCTGGCGGGCTGGGAAAAAGGCCGATCCGCAAGTAATCGCCATTGACACAGAATGTAAAAACACTATTCTAACTCTTGATGGGCTGGGGTGGCCGGGCAGTCGTACTGGATCATATCGCATGAGGGTGCGTGGCCGACATACCGTCCAATCGTATCCGTCCCCGGAACGTCCGAGGGTCGGCCCTGTTTTTTGGTTATGCCCGTAGCGACGCCGTCGCAAGGGCCAAGTCATTTGTCCATGTCTTTATCAGTGTCTGAAGAAGGAGAGCACACGATGGTACAGCGTTCAATGAAGTGGGGGTTGTCTGTGGCGGCCGCGGTTCTGTTTGCGGGCTCGGCCCAGGCGATGGAGTTTCAGTTCACCGACAGCGTGGTGGACCTGCGATTCGATGAGTACGGGGCGATCGGCGGGAACTTCGTCGGCGACACGCAACTGCTGGGAGCGACCGACCTGCCGTCGACTGTGACCAACGTCGATATGGTCCACGCCGGCGTGGTCTACCTGCCGCAGTTCAACACCGTGCTGGGCGGATCGTCCCTGAACGGGCGCAGCGGCGTGCCCAACCCGGCGCTAACCAACCTCATCGCCCCCAACACCCTCCGCAGCGAATACACCCTGTCCAATGAAGGCCTACCCGACCTCGGCGTGCAGGTCACCACATCCCTGACAAGCCCGGGGATGGTGCATCAGACCTACAAATTCATCTACTTCAATCACCTCAACGGCGAACCGGGCGGTGACAACGATGTGTTTGTCAGAGGCCTGCCGCTGCTGATCACCTACATGCTCGATCCGGACATCGGAACGTGGGATGACGACGACAGCGGCAGCGTCGCCGCCGGAACCGCACGGCACTGGGACGAGGACTTCGGCAACCCAGGCAGCGCTTCGCCTTCTAACTTCAACGACCCGATGATCGAGATGCTCTCCTTCCTCAACGGCGCCCCGCCGGACGAGTTGGGGACCGAAGATTCGGGGGCATGGGGCATGCTCAACGATCTGGATAACCCGGCGCCGCTGACCACCATCGATGTCGATGGACCCGCCGACGATGATGACGGCGCTTACGGCGCTCGCTGGGGGGAAGTCTTCCTGGGCCCCCTCGGTGAGCCGGTAGTCCTGGAAATCGACATCCAGTTCGGCGGCACGCACGGGCCGCACGACCAGCCCATCCCCGAACCCGTCACCGCGACCCTGAGCATGATGGCCCTGGGCGCATTGGCCTGGCGGATCACTCGACGACGCGAGCACGACTCACTGTAAGATCGATCATCTGCAATTCATCTATCACCAAGGCCCACGGGTTCAATCCGTGGGCCTTTTTTCCCGACACCCCGTTTAGCCAGGTGGCCACGCCCGGCTCGCCGCGTGGCCGCGGTGGCTAAACAGTGGGAGTTATACGGATCCCACTTTGAAATGACATGTCCCCTCAGCCCCCGGCTCTGCCGGGGGACCGCCTTATGCTCTTCTCAACCCCCCGCCAGAGCCGGGGGCTGAGGGACGAATCCACACGCAGTTTGAAAGTGTGATGCGCATTAGTCGCTCCTCCGCTCGCTCCTGCGCAGCGGGATCATCCCGGTACGGAAACGGAGCGCTTCGATGCGGCCGGTGTCGCGGTGCCACTTGAAGGCTCTGGACTTGGTCAGGTTGGGTTCGCCTTGGACCTCGACGGTAGCGACGTGGCGGTCGTCGGACCAGAGGATGATCTCGCGCTTGTCTTCCTGGTAGAGCAGGTGGTCGCTGCGGACGGTGTACTTGTCGTGGATGATGCGGATGCCGCCGTCGGCCCAGATTTTTTCGATCTCGGGCTTGGGTGCGTCATCGGAGAGCCAGCCGCCGGAGCCGGGGGGCGCGGGCTTGAGCTCCACCGCCAGTTGCAGGGCGTCGAGCTGGACCTTGTCGCCGGCCTCGCCACGGTGGACCATGGCGACCTGGCCTTCCATGAGCATCTCGCCGCGGGTCAGGTCAAGGGTGAGCATGTCGGACCACTCGAACGCGGTCATGCCCCGGCCGGAGATGTCGATACCCTTGCCCTGCTTGCTCTTTGCTTCGCGCTTGGATTTTTCCTTGGCCGGTCGGTTGTCGGTGATGAGCATACGCCCGGGGCCCGGGACCATGACCCACTGGGCGGCGTCCTTGGGATCGTCCGGGCCGGGGGCATGGAACGTCATCTCCGGGCCCATCAAAAACATCTGGGTCAGCATTGTTTGACGCTTCTCGGTGGCGTAGCTGCGTGCTTTGAATTGGACCCCGCCCTGCATGACCGCGGTTTGGAGCGTGCGCCCGGCAAACCGGTCGGCCTGTGGGTCATCCGGTTCGTCCCCCGGGTCCACAACGGCGAAGCTCAGGCTCAGGTCCTCGCCGGAGAGTTTGGTGGTGTCCGTGCCGTCGACGGAGAAGGTCTCGACCTTGCCGACGAACCGGGCGGCTCCGGCAGCGTCGTCGTAGTTCATGCTGTCGGTCCAGTTGACGCGGACGGTCTTGTCCGGCTGATCGGGGTCGGCGAGGAAGTCGAACCAGCCCGCGCCGATCACATGCACCGTGCGGTTTCGCTGGTCCATAACCAGGTGATCGCCGGCGAGTGTCGCGTCGGGGCGGATGACCTGGGCGGGTGAGCTTGCGGGGGTGGATCCGGGGGTGGCTCCGGCGAAGAGCTGAAGCTGATCGGTCGCGGGATCGGCGATCAGACGGTCGGCGACAAGCTCGACGTCCTGGTCTTTCACAAGCACGTGGACGTTGCCCTGGGCCGTGAGCGCTTTGACCGCCATGGGGTCCGGCGTGTCGCCGGCCTGGGTCTGTGAAGACTGGGCATCGGCAAGAAGCGCACGGTCGTCCTCGGGCGCAAGCTCCAGGGTCAGCCGGTCGCTGGTCATATCAAGCTCGGTGTAATCGACTTCGACATGGCCGAAGAAGTCCGCGGTCTTGACGCCCTTGATCTTCGAGCCCTGCGCCGGTGCGGCGTCCTCGGGGATGTCCCGTCCGGCCGAATCCTTGAGGAAGAACGTCAGGTTCAGCCGTTCGGCCCACGCGACGGTGATGCGCTTGGGCTCGGCGTCCTGTGCTTCATCGGCCTGCGTGCGATCGTTGCTATCAGGCCGGGCCACGTTGATCGCCGAGCCGTCGTCCCGGACCCGCCCGGTGAGCACGCCCGGGCCCAGGACATAGCCGGTACCCAACCGTTGGCTGATCGACAGTTCTCTGCCGGTGAGCACGCCCATGTCCGGCGCGGCAACGGTGACGGGGAAGATGTCCGAACCCTCGGCCAGCAGGCGCGCCTCGTTACGCAGGAACGCGATCCGGCGGGCGAGGATGGTTTCGCCGCCATCGGTGTGGACCTTGGCCGGCGAGCCTACGATGGTGACCATCGCGTCATCGGGCCCAGCTAGCGCGACGGGCTGGCTATCCAGGGGCTCGACGGTCAGCCGGCCATCGAAGCTGATGACGATATCGTCCTGGGTGAATGTCGCCAGCGAACGGCTGTCTTCAGGGGAGACCTGCCCCAGGCTCATCGCCACCACTTGCAGTAGCGCCTCATGCAGCGGGTTTCCCACGGCCAATCGGGCATGGCCATCTCCTGGAAGCACGCCGCCGACCTGCGTGTCTCCGTCCCCACCGCCGCGGCTAACGCCCTGCCCCCCGGGCTGATCTTCGCCGATACCCGGCCCTGGCTCATCCAGCGCTTCGGTGGTTTTCGCGCTGAACACCACTTCAAGTTCGTCGCCCTCGACGATGTACTGCTCCCGGCCGATATCGATCTGGCGGAGCTGCTCGAACCGCGCGAGGTAGTACTGCGTCGGCTGGCTCTCGTCCGCATCGTCCGGGTCCACCGCCGATGCATCCGCTGTCGGATGATCTTCCTCACCGCCTGGCTTGGGCGCCTTAGGCGCGTCGTCCCCGGCCTGCGTGAGCTGGGTCGAAGCGGTGCCGGGGACGACTTGCTTTTGCTGGCGCGATTTTGGCTCGGGGATGTTCCGCAGCGTTTGGCCGTGCTCGATCACCAGACGCTCGATCCGCCGTCGGAGCTGGTTGTAATTCAGGCTCAAGCCCCGGCCTCGGAACTCGATCTGCGGGCCGGTGAGAAAAATCGCCCCGTCGCTGTCGATCTGATGTAGCTCCAGGTCGAATTGGACCGGGTCGTCGAAGTAGATACGGGTCACGACGTGCCGATCGCTGGCAAAGTCAACCGGGGAACCGTCGGGCGTCTCGTACATCGTGACCACGACGTGGCCGCGCATCACCCCTTCCCGGGGGTGGTTGTCGGGCATGACGAGTGTGCCCTCATCGGCGGTGATGGTCACTTCCCGTCCCGGGGCGAGCTGGATCTGGGCGATCGGGTGGGTCAGGTCGCCGACCCCATCGGGCAGCGGAACCAACTGGTCGGCCCGCAGGCGCATCAGTCGGCCGCCGTCGTGGCTTTCATAGTAAAACCCCTTGGATGTCCCGACGGGTAGTTGATCCCCGCTGCCGGGATCACCTAAGAACAGGTCCGGGTTCTCGGGCATCACAGGCGCCCGGTTGTTCTGGGACGCGCGGGGCCCCCCGGCGATCACCGCCAGCAAAAGCACCAGGGCCGCAACAACCACGGCCGATCCAATGACCAAAACACGGTTAGGCATCCCGATAGTTTCAAGCCCCGCGGGCGAACATGCAAATGCCCGGGCTAACCCCACGCCTGACAGCAGACCGACAGGATGCCGCAAGGACGGTTGGTCGCCGACGCCCGCCGGGTGGGGTATCATCGCCCGACACGCTGTTGACCACGAGAAACCAAGCCCACACAAGCGAGCCCCAGCATGATCGGCAAGATATTCAAGGCCTACGACGTCCGCGCGACCTACCCCACGCCGTTGAACGAAGATGCCGGGTGGAAGGTCGGTTTCGCCACCGGGACATTTTTTCAGAAACAAAACGGCGGCGCTGCCGGGACCGTGCTGGTCAGCCGGGACCACCGCCCAAGCGCCCCGTCGATGGCCAAGGCCCTGATCGCCGGGCTCCGCGCCTCCGGCGTCGATGTCGTCGATCTGGGCCAGGCCGACACGTCGTTCATGTACTTCGCCATCCCCCACGTCCAGGGCGCAATCGGCGGCGTGCAGACGACCGCCAGCCACAACCCGATCGACTACATCGGGTTCAAGATCTCAGGCCCCGGCGCTAAGCCGATCGGCGCGGACTCCGGGCTCAAAGAAATACAGGCCATCGCCGAATCGGTCGAATCGACCGATCAGCCGACCGTCGGCAAGCTCGAAGAACGCGACCTCTGGGACGCATACCGCAAACACGTCCTAGGCTTCCTCACGCCCTTGAAGCGCCCGCTGAAGGTCTACATCGACGCCTGCAACGGGATGGCGACCAAACTGGTGCCCGAGGTGTTTAACGGCGTTGAGAACCTGACCATCGTGACAGAGAACTTCGAATTCACCGACCGGTGGGCCCACGAGCCCAACCCGCTGGTCGCCGAGAACATGAAGCCGACGCAGGACGGTGTGACGCGCGAGGGCGCGGACCTCGGCGCCTGTTTCGACGGCGACGCCGACCGCTGCATGATCACCGATGAGAAGGGCGAGATCATCGGCTGCGATCACCTGACCGCCCTGCTCTGTGACCATTTCCTCAAGCAACAGCCCGGCTCGTCGGTCGTCTACGACCTGCGCGCCAGCAAGGTCGTCGAGCAGACGATCAAGCAGCTCGGCGGCAAGCCGGCGCGCAGCAAGGTCGGGCACGTGAACATGAAGGCGCTATTGCGCGAGACCGACGGGATCTTCGGCGGCGAGCTCAGCGGCCACTTCTACTTCAAGCACAACAGCTTCGCCGATTCCGGCGCGATCGCCTTCGCCGCCGTGCTCAGCGTGCTCAGCGAGAGCGACAAGCCGATCAGCGAGTTAATCGCACCCTACAAGCAGTACCCCCAGTCCGGCGAGATCAACTTCGAGGTCGAAGACAAGGCCGGCGTGATGGCGGCGCTGAAAGAGGCCTACGCCGCCGACGCCCAATTGATCGACAACCTGGACGGCGTGACGATCGACTGCTTCGATAGCAAAGGCTTCTGGTTCAACGTCCGCGCGAGTAACACCGAGCCACTATTACGCCTAAACGCCGAAGCGAAGGACGCCGCGATGCTGGACGGGCTATTGAAGGATCTGACCCCGAGACTAGGCACGGTCGCTGCGGGGCACTGATCGACGCAAAGCCATGTACAGACTCGGTGGCCCGGTCAACCCAGCCGCAACCAGGCAACAACGGCATGGGCCACGACGCTGACGACGGGCAGGGCCAGCACTGCGAGCCCGCGCATTCCAAGGCCGATCAGGTAACCATGATCGTCAATCTGAGCGCGACCAGGCAGGTTGTCAAGGAATACCGCCCGCCCGGGCCTCATTGGGTCGTACAGCAGCAACTCCGATGCGTCGTCTTCCAGCCGTTCAACCTCGTGCGTCTTGGTCGCCGCGCGATGGATCCGGCCGGCGATATCGGTGAACTCGAAAGTGAGCTTGTAGACACGGCAATTATTCACGGTGACCGGCGTGATCGCCTTGTCTACAAGATCGCCCGCGCCAAGACGCCCCCACCGCAGAAGACGTGATATCCGGGGGCCACACGCCAACCGGGGGGCCGCCATGCATAGCCCGATCACCGGGAAGATTAACGTAAACACAACAAACCACCCAAAAGGTTTGCGCCGCGTGTGTTCGATCCGAGACAGTTCAGGCCGCCCGGCCGGGTATTCCACCTTGACCGGCTTGCCGGGGCTGGGGCCCCACCCTACACGGTAGCAGACCCCATCGTGCATCACGCCTGTCTCGTCGGTAAAACGGTACGCGATCTCGTAGATCGGGGTCCCATCTGTATCCTCGTCCCCGCCTTCACTGTACGAAGTCTCATGGGTGGCGGTGACGCTCCCGTCGACGGTCTGGATCGGCCCGGAGAATTGCCACAGCGCCGCGATGTCGCTGTTGAGGACGAAGATCCAGACGAAGACCATTCCGAACCCAAAGAAGAACCACCCCATCTGCGCCACGATCCCGCCGAAATACAACGAAGGCCTGACCGACAACGGCACAGGCCGGGGTGTGGCATCGAATGTCAGGATGGCCTGATCGTTCATCGCCTGATTTTTCGATGTCGGCTTCAACACAGCCCAAGCATATCAGATCGGAGCGCCATATAGATCGGAGTGGGGATGGTCGAACCCCCTGGCTGCGGCTATCCTATTCGGGCCCGAAGGCTGTACCACAGGAACGTCGCGATGACCCCCAAGCAGGTCCTGCAACTCGTTAAGACCAAGAAGATCGAGTTCATCGACTGCCGTTTCATGGACTTCCCGGGGCTGTGGCAGCACATCACGTTGCCGGTGAGCGAACTCAAAGAGAAATCTTTTAGGGACGGCTTTGGGTTTGACGGCTCGTGCATCCGCGGTTGGCAGGCGATCAACGAGACCGACATGCTGATCGTCCCGGTGGCGGACACGGCCCACGTCGACCCGTTCCGCCAGCACCCGACGCTGGCGCTGATCTGCGATGTGAAAGACCCGGTGACCAAGAAGCAGTATTCTCGCGACCCGCGCTCGATCGGGCGCAAGGCGGCGGACTACATCAAGAAGGCCGGGATCGCCGACCGCGCGGTGTTTGGGCCGGAGATGGAGTTCTTTGTTTTTGACAACGCCAGCTACGGGCAGGATGTGAATAGCGCGTCGTACCGGGTGGACTCGGCCGAGGGGTGCTGGAACAGCGTGAAACCCGACCCGACAAACCTTGGCTACCAGGTCAGGCAAAACGACGGGTACTTCCCCGGCCCGCCGATGGACTCGCTAAGCGACCTGCGTTCGCAGATGTGCAAGGTGCTTTCCGAGATGGGCGTCGCGGTCGAGGGCCACCACCACGAGGTCGCCACCGGCGGGCAGTGCGAGATCGACCTGGAGCACACGGACCTCTTGCGGATGGCAGATATCTGCATGATGTTCAAGTACGTCATCAAAAATGTCGCCGCGCAGCATGGCAAGGTCGCCACGTTTATGCCCAAACCGCTCTTTATGGATAACGGCTCGGGGATGCACACGCACTTTTCGCTGTGGAAGGCGGGCAAGCCGTTGTTTGCCGGGAATCACTACGCCGGGCTCTCGAAGGTCGGGCTCTACGCCATCGGCGGACTGATCAAGCACGCCAAGAGTTTGCTGGCGTTTACCAACCCGACGACCAACAGCTACAAGCGACTGGTCCCAGGGTACGAGGCGCCGGTCAACATGGTCTACTCCTCACGCAACCGCGCCGCGGCGATACGCATCCCGGGGTATTCCAAAGACCCAAAGACCAAGCGCATCGAGTTCCGCTGCCCGGATTCGTCCTGCAACCCGTACCTGGCTTTCGCCGCGATGACCATGGCCGCCGCGGATGGGATCAAGAACAAGATCGACCCCGGCAACCCGATCGACAAGAACCTGAATGACCTGGAACCCCACGAGCTGGAAGCGATCGACGCCGCACCGGTCGACCTCGATCACGCGCTGACCGAGCTCGAACGCGACCACGGCTATCTGCTTAAGGGCAACGTCTTCACCGAAGAAGTCATCCGGTACTGGATCAAATACAAACGCGAAAGCGAGATCGACGCCATAAGACACCGCCCCCATCCCCACGAGTTCAGCATGTACTTTGATATCTGAGCCCCGTTAGCGCGGCGAGGCGGTCTTTTGCACGCCGGGCTCTTCCCCAGTCAACGATGACCGGACATCACTTGCGGGTTGCCGTTACAATCCCCGCCGATGGGCAAAACGCTGAGCATCGTCATCCCGGTCTACAACGAGCACACGCTGCTGCCGGAGATCCTGCGCCAGGTCGAGGCGGTCGAATTGCCCGATGGCGTGCAGCGGCAGATGGTTCTGATCGATGACCGCTCGACCGACGGCACGACCGACCTGCTCCGCGAGATCGCCGGGCAGCGGCCCGACTACACCGTGGTCTTCCACAAAGTCAACCAGGGCAAGGGCGCGGCGCTCCGCACGGGGTTTGAGCACGCGACCGGCGACATCGTCATCATCCAGGACGCCGACCTCGAGTACGACCCGCGCGACTACCCGAGGCTGCTGGCACCTATCCTCGAAGACCGGGCAGACGTCGTCTACGGCTCACGGTTCGTCGGCGAGACACACCGCGTGCTGAACTACCACCACTTCCTGGGCAACAAAGTCCTCACGCGCCTGTCCAACCTGTTCACCGGGCTGTACCTCACCGACATGGAGTGCTGCTACAAGGTCTTCAAGCGTGAGGTGCTGGAGCGCTTCACGATCCAGGAGCCGCGCTTCGGCGTCGAGCCGGAGATCACCGCCAAGCTTTCGCGCATGAAGGACCTGCGGATCTACGAAACCCCCGTCGGGTACAACGGCCGGTCCTACGACGAGGGCAAAAAGATCAACTGGAAAGACGGCGTCTCCGCGATCCGCTGCATCCTCAAGTACAACCTGTTCGCCAAGAGCTGATACACCAGCGCAAACCTCGCCTGCTTCCCATGAAGCGCCGTGACTTGTCGCGGCCTATTCAGGGATCGGCAACAAGTCTTCCTGCGTGATCGGCGACTCGAACCGGTCGATCATGTGCGCCTTCTCAAGCGTATACCCCCCCACCGCCGTGCGTCGCAGCGACGCCAGGTGCCCGCCGACATTCAGCTTCTTGCCGATGTCGCGCCCCAGGCTGCGGATGTACGTCCCCCGCCCACACGCCACGGTCAGCGTCAGCATCGGCCAGGTGTATGACAGCACCTCGATCGAATCGATCCGCACGGTCTTGATCGGCATGTCGACCTGCTCGCCGCGCCGCGCCAGTTTGTACGCGCGCTGACCGTTGATATGGACCGCAGAGAATGCAGGCGGCGTCTGCTCGATCTCGCCGACGAATTTATTGCAGGCCTGCGTAACCACATCCAACCCCGGCGGGTCGGCGACCTCGACCTCCTGCCGCTCGCCCTCCAGGTCGTCGGTCGTCGTGAAGGCCGACAGGTCCACCATCGTCTGGTAGACCTTGGGCTGGCCCATCAGCTTTTCGACGCTCTTGGTCGCTTTGCCCAGGCAGCAGATGACCACCCCCGTCGCCAGCGGGTCCAGCGTCCCGGCGTGGCCGGTCTTCGCCTTACCCGCTGCCCGGCGGACCCGGCGGACCACGTCCATCGAACTCATCCCCACCGGCTTGTCCACCACGATCAGCCCGCAAAGGCTGGATACCACTTTCTGACGACTCAACGCAACCACCTTCCTTTACAAGCCCCACAGAACCCATAGGATACCGGTCCAAACTCGATCCGTTGGCCCAGACCCGGCCGACCCCTTTTTGGAGAGGTGACCGAGTGGCTGAAGGTGCACGACTGGAAATCGTGTGTGCGGCTTGTCCGTACCGAGGGTTCGAATCCCTCCCTCTCCGCTTCTAACAAACGCTCTCTAAATCACTTAGAGACGTTTCGCCCAGCACATGCACAATCCCCCGCAAACACGGGGGATTGTGCGTTTTGGCGACTGTCTCTGTTGGCGTAACTCTGGATCAATAAGGGCTCATTGGGGGCGAATTAGCCAAACGTCTCTTTCGCCATTTTGAGCGGTGCGCTTTCGCGCGGGCCGCTCCCTAAGAGTAATGCGATTTAGCTTGACTTAGTTGGGATGAGCTGACTTGAGGGGATCTGGTCGAACCCGAGGAAGTGGGCCTGCTGCTGCCAGTCAAGGTGCCGGGCCGCGGCTAGTAGGATCATCAGGGTCACCCTTGGCGGGAGGTGGCCAGTCAACGCGCATTTGAGAATGTTCGGCGAGAGATTGATCAAAGGCAGGTACTTGCGGATCTGGCTCTCGGAGAATCCGATCCGATTGGCCAATTGGGTGAGCGTCAGGTTGTCCTGGATCAATAATTCCCGCCACCGGTACGCGTTACCGATCGCGGCGACGATGTGGTCTTTCGGCTCGGGTTCCGCAGACATAAACAAGTCTTGTCCATTGGGAGACAGCAGTTGCCGCCTCCCATCCAGTCGCTTGATCTGGATGGCCAGTACCAGAACGGTCTTGCCACGCCGTTGTTCCACGGTGGGCTTGTAGAGGCAGGCCGATGACGCATCCACACCGGCTTTGAGTTCCGGCCATTCAAAATCTTTGCACGCTTCGAGCTGATCGCTATTCAACTCAATCGTAAGTTGGTCGGGTGACAATACGATCTGATCGATGATCTCACGGACCCAGAAGTCACGGGCCTCGCTGTCACGATTCCTCAGGTGTTCGAGTGCCTGGCTGTCGAGGTGGTCGAGTACCAACGCGCGAACAAGATTGTCGATGTGGACCGCGTTGATCGTTTTGATCGGGCAATGCTTGTAGCCTTGACGCATCGCCTTTTGGCTGACGTAGTACCGAACTAATCGTTTTTCACCCTTCACCTTACTTGGCCGATGCACAGCGCCGGGGCTCATCGTGGAGTCTTCGTGGGTGCGCAGCTTGCCCTTGAGTAGGTGCGTGTGGTCCCAGCGGTGCCGGGTCTGACGCTCCCGCTTATTGATGGCTTGCTGAACTTGATCCCAAAGTTCCCGGGGGATGATCGGCTTGTGCTGCCCGGGCCAGACCTTGTCCTTGTGGGTGATCTTCCCGATGTACAGCGGGTTGGTGAGGATACGGTACAAGTACTTGGGGGTGAGCGGCTTGCCGCCGTGCCAACGGTCGCGACTGCTCAGCCAGTGTTTCGTGGTGCAACCCGCTCGATTGAGCCGTCCTGCCAACTCAATTAATGAAGCCTGTTCCAGATACCCTTTGAAGACCCGACGAACCAGTTCGGCTTCCGCGGGCAAAATCACTAACTCCCTATCGACGGTCTCGTAGCCCAACGGCGGCTGGCCTGTCACCCACAGACCCTTCTTCTTCGTCGCGGCGAGCTTGTCGCGGATGCGCTCGCCGGTAACCTCACGCTCGAACTGCGCAAAGCTCAGCAGCATATTCAAGGTCAGCCGGCCCATCGACGTGGTCGTGTTGAATTGCTGGGTAACCGAGACGAAAGATACCTCTTGTTCGTCGAACCGTTTCATGATCTGCGCGAAGTCGTGCAGCGAGCGAGACAGGCGATCGACCTTGTAGACCACCACCACATCGACGCCCCCGCAAGTGCCGCGCTCGATGTCTTGGAGCAGTTCCTTGAGCCCCGGCCGTTCCATGTTGCCGCCGGTGAATCCGCCGTCGTCATATTGTTTGTCGATGACCTGCCAGCCCTCGTGCTTCTGGCTCTTGATGTAGTCGAGCCCGGCTTCGCGTTGTGCGTCGAGCGAGTTGAAAGCCTGATCCAATCCCTCTTCGTGAGACTTGCGGGTGTAGATCGCACATCGTTTAATTTCGGATAGTTTCCGGGGGCTCATCCTGTGGACCTCACACGGTTGAGGCCGAAGAAGCGTGGGCCAGACCAATGGGCGCCGGTGATTTCCTGGGCGATGTGCGTCAGGCTGCGGTACTCGCGGTCGGCGAATTGGTATCGTTTCTGGCCTTTGTGATCCTCAATCACCTTCACTTTGTAGGTCTTACCCCGCCACTTGCGGATCAGCGTGACCCCTGCCTGAAGCTCGGGCTTCTTGGTGCGGCGTTTCTGGGGGTGCCGGGGGTTCCGGGGTGGAGCAGGGTTATCCCTTGGGTCAGCGGCCCGGGCCTTGGCCTGCCGGATAGCAGCGTTGAGTAGGCCTTGGGTCTCCGCGTCGAGCCCACTTCGCCCCCGCTGTTGGGCCCACCAGGCCAGATCCCGAGCCAGCAGAGCTCGGACGCGCGGCGGCTCCTTCTGCCTGGCTTTACGCCCGGCGTTATCCCGCCACAATCGCCCTAGTTCGGCCACGGGTAGCCGCTTTAGGGCCTCAAAATCGCCATTGTCCAGAGACTCTTTCATCCCCCGTATACACGCATGAACCGGGCGGAAGATCAAGTCCTTTTTGCATATATAGGGCGTTTTTCATCATCATCGGTGGTTTAGAATTTAGACTTGCTTGTTGCAGGGCGCCGGATTTTTCGGGCGAGCGTATGCCACTCATCAGTGGTCGTCTGTCTTAACGCAGGTTCATTTGAAGGCGGGCAATGGGGTTCATGGAAAAGCTCATCTTCAACGATGTCTTCCTGACTGCGATGTATGAACGCGACGTTCATCTCGCCAACACCAGGCATCTCCGGCCCAACGGGTGTCATCCAGCGGTACGGCCCATGAAAGCCGTTACCTTCTCCAGGCGGATAGGGCTTTTGCTGGTACTGAGCCATAAAGGTCTTAGCGCCCATACGCCGCATCGCTTCTTTTAGTTCGTCGATCGATTCAATCTCTATGTTCAACGCGTCACCCCAGCGCCGCACGATACGATCACCGAATAGTTGGGGATACTGCTCATCTTGCATCGCCACGGCGGGCAAGTTCAACAACTCCCACCCGTCCTGCTTTAGCAAGTGACCCGTCAAATCATCGACGTGCAGCCGCTGCATCACCACGATGACTACGCCGTTGGCCTTGTCATTTAACCGTTGGTAGACGTTCTGGTCGTACCACCGGTTGACCTGCTCGATCCGCTTTTCGTCGTCGGTGTAGCCCGCAGGCAGCGGGTCGTCGATGATAATCGTGTCGGCACCAAGCCCCGTGATCCCCGAGCCGGGTGTGAGCACATGAGCGCTGCGTATACCGCCGTGGGGCAAGCGGATCGTCTGGCCCTTGTCATCGAGACTCTTGATATGAGGGAACAGTGCCCGGTAGTTGGGGTGGCTCATCAACCGAAGATTCATCTGGTGCTGGTCTTCGACCAGCCCCCGGTTGCCGGTGATGCACATGATCTTGGACTCGGGGCGCAAGGCCAGCGACCAGGCCGGGAACGCGACCGACGCACAGAACGACTTGAGGTAGCGAGGTGGCATGTTGATAATCAGCCGCTTGGTCTCACCGCGGTGGCAGCGCATCAGCGCATCGCTCACCATATCGATTGACCAGTGGGGGATAAAATCCGCACCAGGTTCGACAAGCTTGAACGCCAACCGGACAAAGCTGGCTAGATCGGTGCGATACATGTGACGGATAGCCTTTGCTGTAGTATCCAATTGCTTACTCCTTGTCCTGCTGATTCACTCGCTTGAGAAATTCATCCAGGGCTTTCTTGTCAGCAGCGTCGATTTCGAATCCTTCCACTTCTTTCTGAGCCATCATGTATGCGAAGACCATCCGACGTGCGTCGGCCTTGCCTTTGACCGCATCCGTCACCAGACTTTGGATGAAGGCCTGCGCCATCGTGAGGGTGCGCGGCGTGCCACTGTCCGATATTCGAATCGTTTTACTTAAAATTTGATCGAGCAGCGTTTCGGCGTTCTTGGTTCTCTTTGGCCTTCCCTTTGGGTTCCCGGATTGCCCCGGTTGGAACCTTGTGCTCTGTGGCGGCTTACCGTAGCCGACTTCATAGTCTTCGGATTGCTCCTCAGGCATCGGTAGGCTCCTTGCTCATCGCTTCGCCGCGCTGGGTGGCAATCTGGTTGTAGGTCTGGCCAGTTGCTTCGTGGATCGCCTCCTGCTCCGTCCATTGCTGCCAGCGCTGGATCGCTACATCGACGTAGCGTGGTTCAAGCTCGATACCAAAACATCGTCGTTGGGTCTTTTCACAGGCGATTAGCGTAGATCCACTGCCGAGAAACGGATCTAAAACAATCTCGCCGCGGCGCGAACAATCGAGGGCGATTTCTTCGATGAGCTTGACGGGCTTAACCGTAGGGTGATGTTCTAATACTTCGTCTCGGTCGAAATCACCGTCCCCAGAAGTCATGCTGCGAGCCGAAGGATAGTGCCAAACGTTGCTGCGAGTGCGGCCGTGCTGACCCAACTCGAAATGGTTTTGGTGGGGTGCATCGCCGTGTTTGAACACGAAGACCAGTTCGTGCTGGCTTCTGTAAAACGTACCCATACCCGCTCGATCCTTCGACCAAACGCAAAGATTCTTGAACTCAGAGTAGTGGGTCTGTCCCGCCGTGAGTATCTCGGCGGCGTGCCTCCAATCCATGAAAATGTAATGAATCGAACCCGGCACGCTGTACTGGCAAAGTTTATTAATCACCGAACCCAAGAAGGCCGTAAACTCTTCCGGGGTCATCTCACCGAAGCCCATCGCAAAATCGCGGTGCGCTTCGGCACAGATCTTCCCGATGTCACGAGCCGGGAGGTTGTACGGCGGATCTGTGAAGATCATGGCCGCCCGTTCGTTTCCGAGTAGTTGTTCGTACGTCTCGGCGAGGGTCGAGTCGTTACAGATCAGCCGGTGATCCCCAAGACACCACAGATCACCCGGTTTCGATACCGCTTGGACCTGATCAAAATCCGGAAGCGAGGACTCATTATCTTCGGCACATTGTTCGTCGTCGTTAGTAAGCTCGATCTGTCCGATGCGGAATTCGAGTTCGCCGTAGTCAAAACCCACTGCATCGAGGTCGAAATCAAGCTCGAGGTCCGCGAGGATCTTCAGATTGTGGCCGAGCAACCGATCATCCCAATCGCTGTTATCTGTCAACCGGTTGTCAGCGATCATCAGACCACGAACCTGTTCGTCGGTCAGGTTTTTGACACGGAGCAACGGGACTTCGGTGACACCCAAAAGTTTGCAGGCTTCGACACGGGCGTGCCCCGCAATCAACTGCGAGTCTTCATCGGCCAGGACCACGCCCTGGAAGCCGAAGGCTTTAATGCTGTTGGCCACTTGCTTGATCTGTTTGCGTGTATGGATACGCGGATTGTCTGGATGCGGACGAAGCGTGTCGGGGGAGACGTGCTCCAACTGGGGTTTTGAGTGTTGTTGAGTCGTTTGTGGCATTGGGTGAACTTTCTGAGGAGGCGCAGCGATCGCGCCGGTGGATTCCCGGGCCAAGTACAGGTGGATGTGGGCTCTTCTGATCAGGGAGAAACCACACGCAACGACTGACCGGCCCGGGAACAGGTCCGCTCATCGCCTAACGCGCTATTTAATTGTTCTGCGGTCCGCTCGATCCAAGCCATGCTGGATCTAACAGATGAGGCCGTATCCTCAGAAAGATGTGTGCGAGATGCGCATCGATTCGCAATTGAAAGAGCCTCGATGGCACTCGAATCAGCACGAGCCCTTTCGGCCTGAAGTAGCAGGCTTGTGACACCTGCTGACTCGGGGGGGCTGCCAGGTCGCTGTGGAACCACGCTTTATGACAACCAAATGGCTCCGGCTTCACGCGGCGCGGCGGTAGGATTTGAGCAACCCGCCGAGTTGTTCGACGCATTCGAGATCGCCCAGCTTCAGAGCTGCTTGGCCCGAGTACTTCAGAGGTTCGCCAGCGAGACGAAGCGTCTGATTGCCTATGCCCTGATGCGGGCGATACGCGTTGTAGAAGTAGATGTACGCCTGCACGATGTGGTCCAGGTGCTTTAAGCTAAAGCACATAAAATGGTTCAAACATTCCCGCTTGATCGATCCGATCCAGGCCTCGGCGAATGCGTTGGCGTTGGGCGCCATCACCGGCGACTTCACGGCCTTGACCCCGGAAGTCTTTATCAGTTGATCGAAGCTGGTGGTGAACTTCGTGTCCCGGTCGCGGATCATGTGAGTCGCCTGAATCTCGTTGTCATCCAACCACATCAGCACGTTGCGGGCTTGTTGTTTTACCCAAGCCTCGTTGGGGTGATAGGTTGTCGGGGAGACCCAGACCTTTCGCGTCCCGACGTGAATGAACATCAGCGAGAAGGCTTGACGCTTGCCAAACGGCGTCCAGATCGCCTTGCTGAAGAAGTCGCAGGCCACCAGTGTGTTGACGTGGAGTTTGATGAACTGGTCCCAGGGCTGATAGTCCACTCGATCGGTACGGTTGGGCCTGGTGGGTTTGGGATAGATGCGTTCTTCACGCAGGATCCGCCGGACACTGGTCTTACCAACGTTGCAGCGCAGCTTGAGTAGTTCGCCGACGATTCTAAGGTAGCCCCAGCCTGGGTTCTCCCTTGCAAACCTGATGATGGCTTGGCGGACATCCTGGCCAATCTTCCGGGGGCGGCCGACACGGCCGGGCTTCTTGCCTGATGCCTGCTCCTTGACCCAGCGCTGATAGGTTCGGAATTGGACAATGCTGACCAGCCCCTTAACCTGATGCTTCAACTCAGCGCCGATGGTCAGAAGCCGGGTTCGCTCCTCGGGATCGAGGATCAAGCGTTGGCTAGAGATCCGCGAACGGAGGATCCGGTTCTCTTCCTTCAGGAACCGGACCTGGGCATCACGATGTACCGAAAACGACTCCAATAGGAGGTGTACTAAGACGTAAATCGATTGGTTCATAGCGATCACAAGTAGCCCGTAACTCTAGTGCTTGCAAGGCACCAACAATAGGGAATACCCCTAAGCAGGGGCTTGATTACAGCCTTGTTCGAGGCGCGGCCACCGCCCACCTCAAGCCCGCCAAAGGCCTCGATCTGCCGCCTGTTAATTCCCTGCTCGTTCCCTGTTACACGGCGTAGGGAATTCAGAAATGAACCGCCGTAAGTCTCGGTATTTCAGCCAGTAACCGCGGTCGACCTACCGTCCAAACCCCCATCTTCCCTGCGAAAACGAAAAAATCCCTGTAAATCGACCCAAAACAGGGAAACGGTTCAGAGACTCATTGATGTATGCAGGAGAATACACCGGGTAGTTTGAACGAATAAGGCGTCTGCTTTCGCAGAAGTCAGGATGTTGGGTCTAACTTATCTTGCTGGCATCGCTCCTTAATGGGTGAATGGGCCAAGTATTGACCCTCAAGTATATCGCGCAAGATGCCGGAAGCAATAATTATCTGGGTATCCGACGGCTGGCGGTTGTGGGCTCGTCGATCACACCATACTTCTGGTTGGTAATCACGGCCTGCCGCTCGGCAAGCTGCTTTCTAGCCGCCTCGGTTCGCAGGGCAAAGGGCAGTCTTTCCAATAGGCGATGCGTGTGCTCTCGCACAAACGGGTCGCGTGCATTTCCCTTCTTGACTTCGGGAGTCCGGATGGCCACGGGCGTCTTCATGCTGGCGGTGCGTACATAGGCGTAGCGTTGGTCCTGGCCGACGATGTGTTGTGTTGCTAGGAAGAGTTGCTCGTCGATGGAGCGGTACTGCCGCGAAGCCAACTCCTTGCCGTATACCGTGGCGAACGCCTCGTGTTCGCTATATGCTTCGCTTGAAGAATGACTCGATTGGTCGCGCGAACTACTGCTCGACCTATTCCCATCATCATCAATCGTTTCTGTCTCGCCCGAACTCTCTGAATCCGTCGTGGTGGACGAGTAGCCGGAGAGTGTAGTGAGCTTCTGGCCAACCGCACGGGTGGCATAGATCTCTTGCTTGATCTGGTTGGGGTCAATCTTGCCCCGGAAGAGCCATTCACTCAAAGCTTTCAACGACTCAGGCTCTTCAAGCGAGAAGACGATCTTGGAGCGAGCATTACCCATGACGTTGCGGTAGATGTCTTCGCCGACGCTGCCGGCCGACAGCAGTTGCGTCGGGAACTGCGTCGCCAAAGTCAGGTGAAGACCATAGCCCGCCGCTTGTGCCAGGTTCTTGGCAATGGTCGGGGTAATGAAGTTTTGGAACTCGTCGATGACGACACGGAATGGTCTCTTGTCCTTGCCCTTGCCCCGGGCCTTGGCGGCTGTCCATAGATCCGTGAGCATTAGGGTGGCCAGTGTGTCTGCATCCTTCTCTTCAGCCCATGCCCCTTCGGTTGAGAGATTGACCAGCACAATCCAGCCTTCTTCGATAGCCTGTCCGAAGTCAAAGGACGGCTCCTTTGTGCCCAGCATCAGGCGAAGTTTCTCGTTGAACTGGAAACGATGAAAGCGTCTGGCGGTTGAACCCACCTCGCCCCGGAACTCTTTCTTGCCCATCATGCAGGCAGCTTTCCAATGCTCTTCTGTACTGCCGGATAGCTGGGGGAGCACTCGCTTGCGATAGTTCTCATCATTCAATGACAGCATCAAGGGCGCTTCGGCCAATGTTTGGTCAAGCTGGTAGAGAGCGTCCAGTAGATTGACAATCCATAGCTCATAGAGCGGGGTTTCATTGGTTCCATCCACACCCCATACGTGCGTCATACCCCTGACAAGAGCATTGACGACAGCTGATACATCAGCCTGTTGCTTCCTCAGCACGTTATACGAGACGATGTATTCGGGATCGGTGAGATCAATGGGGACGATTGGTATGTCGGTCATACCACGAGCGGCCACCGCACGCATGACTTCGTGGTACACCTCGCCATGGGGGTCCAGGAGTAACATTCCGCAGCGGTGCTTTCGCCATGAACCGATGTCCTGGCGGATCAGATGCTCGATGAGCTTGGATTTGCCGGTGCGAGTGGCACCGGCGATGTAGGTGTGGGATTCGCGGTCTGAGGGCGAGAGAAGTACGTCGCCCTGGCCATCAAGGCGGTTGCCGAGAGTGAGTGGGGTTGGTCGCCATTGCTTTCTCATGCTGCGGCACCTCTTTCAAGTTGAATTGCTTGAATTGGCCTACAATACACAATGGATTGTATGATAACTGACCCACGCCTGAAGGCTGTGGGTAGGGGAAGCCGTATTCCACGGTCCTAGGGCCTCGCTCACGGCTGGATGGCCCAGGCCGAAAGTGATCCATACACCGACCGCCAAAAAGGATGTGTTGACAGAGGCCGAGTAAGTCTTGTTAGATGGAGTAAGACCAACCATTATTCTACAGAATCATCTTTCCACACGTTCTGAAGGATGATACACTCACCATATCATGATTCATATCACAACATTGATAGCCGCGACTGGAATTGTGATAGCTTTAGGTGTTGCAGCCTACTTCGCGTACTCGACAAGTAGGCCCGGCGGGTTCGCTTCAGATCGTCTATTGCCCAAAGGCGATCTGAATACGTCTGATTCAGCTCGTTCACTCTTTGCATCATGGATGAGCCTCGGCAACGTTGTAATCGGGGCGCTTCTCTTAACGCTCGTATATCAAATCTTCGCAATCTGGGCTGTCGTCACGTGGATATTTGGCTTCATACTCCTAATGAGACACGCCAACCGCATCCACGCAGAGTCACAGCACTACCCAACAATCCTTGAGTTCATTGAGGACAAGTATAAAAGCCGTCTTCTGTCACGGGCATGTTCTCTCTTGACGATGATGACTGCTACCGGAACCGTTGCCCTGGAGATGCTCGTAGGGATCGTGCTCTTGCACACACTCGGAATTGATCTTTCAGGAAGTGTAACACTGATAGCAGTAGCAGCCGTTATGGCGATTTCTGTTGGACTCTTTGCTGAGCACGGAGGGATGCGAGCTGTTTTTGCCTCCGACCGCGTCCAATCCACCATTGTTATGTTGGCCTTGGCTGCACTAGTGATCCTTGTCGCACTCGGGATAGCCCATGGGGAGCAGATCACCATTGGTGAGCAGTTGGCAGCTTCGACGAATGATGCCTCGACGACAAGTATGCTGATCAACCTGGTTCTGTTCTTCGCGGGATTTTTCGCGTTTCAGGCGTTCATACTTCTCGGTGATCTGACCACTTGGCAGCGACTCCAGTTTGCACCAACTGGTGAGGTTGCGAAGCGAGCCTGTCGGCAGGCGACCTGCCTCAACGGCTTCGGATGGCTGATTCTCTTTATTGCAGGAATGTTACTCATTCATTGGCCTGCGTCGTCACTGCAACTCCCAGATGCGCGGATGTCAGTTATGGAGTTCGCGTACAGCCAGGGCGAACCAATGTCATCGGTATTGCATCAAGGATTAATCGGGCTTGGTGGGTGGGCCACTGCCGGTACTGCCCTCCTGGTTGCACTTGTTCTGCTTGGTATGTACAGCGCTATCCTGTCCACTACTGATAGTTACCTTATCACCGCGGCCCAAGCTTTCTTGTTCCAATGGAATCGAACGGGACGACAAGTGACCCGCTTACGTAATCTTCAACACGACCATCTAGACAAACGATTGGGGCGCTCGTTCAGATGGACGGTCTGGGTGGTGGTGGTGGTTGCACTAGTGCTCGTTATCGGGAGCATGTATGCGAAAATCCCACTCGTGGCTTTGATCTTCTTCGTTTGGGCGGCACAGCTGACTCTTTCGCCCATCGCCGTGGCAGCCCTCCATGCCCCTGTCGCCGCTGCGAGAATTCGAGTATGGGCATTTGTAGCGGTTATTATTGCCTCTATAAGCATCTTAATACTTCTTGGACTCAGTACCATGGCTAGTAACATCACAGACGCCTATTCCTACAGCTACGCGGCTCCTGTAGTCGCGGTTCTCGTGCCACTCGCCATTATGATGGCGGCCTCGTTTGTAGTAACAGGGGCTGGGAACCTAAAGAAGATTGGCTTCATGATGATGGGTTTTGTCGAGCATCAAGATTAAGAATGTTGTGTAACACATGCGTGACTACTACCTTAACCAGATTGATTTCGATGATGGGTTTACGCATGCTTTATTGCTCGCCGACCTTACGCGAGTGCACGCATTTCTTCGTGCTATCGATGCTTGCGTCAAACCTGGAATGCGTGTTGTAGAGTTGGGGGCCGGTCTCGGCGTCTTCGGCCGTTACGCAGCGTCTCTAGGTGCTGAAGTCACTCTGATAGACTGTGGATCTCGAGTCACTGAGTATTCACGCACACTTACATGGCTACAAGGCCCTACTTCCAATGTGACAACTATCGAAGCCGATATCTCAGAAGTAATACTTCCACCGCAAGATGTTGTGATCCACGAGATGATTGGTGCTCGCCTTTATGACGAGGGCATACAAAGCACATTGGCCAAATTCCAAAAAAACAACCCTTGGTCTTCTGGTAAGGGAGTCCAGTACTTACCCGACAGAGTAGAACTCTGGGCAGCTTTTGGGAGTTGCCCTGATAGCCTTGGTCAAATAGGCTGGATTGCACATAGTGACGAGTTTCACTATTCATCTACTTGGCATCTCGTGTCTTCGCTCAGCTTTTCAGAGGTGAACCTTTGGCCGACTCATACCAATCTTGTATTTCTGAACCTTGACGGAAATGCCGATGCTTTGATTTGGGGCATGCGATTGAGTTTTATACATTCTGTTTCCATCGATACACGTCATAAAATCGGTCAAGCAACAAGCTGGGGATCACCTGTTGAAAAAATCGCGAAACAATATCCTGGGCGGTTTGAGGTGATGCTAAGCATGCCTGTCGGTAGTGCAAACACTTCATTGTTTTGGAAAGCAATTCATCAAACAAATACATAATTGACTAAGGGTGGCCAAGTATGGATGAGATTATTGTTCTAGATTCTCTCTGGGCTAGGATATTTAGGAAATGGAAGCTAGGCCTTGTAATTCTTCATATTGCAGTCATGCTATTTGCTGCCGGTATCGCTTACTTGGAAAAGTTACCGCCAAGTCTTTCTTGGGAGCTGGCGGCTTTAGTTATGGTGGCCTTATTTACGTACTTGATGAATAAAGATTTGCACAAGTGGGGCAAACGTCCTGGCAATCTGCTTGCTAGCAGTGTGGTATCATCACAGACAAATCTGAACTGGGCAATGATATTTTTTCTAGCTGCCTCAATATACTGTGCTTGTGCGCCGGCATGGAATTGGCATTATTACGAACCTCTTTGGCCACATATACACGTTATTGCAGTGGTCATGGCTGCTTCGCTTGGCGCTATTATTAATTATAGGTATTGGAAGTCGAAAGTTAACGAACGCGTTCCATTAACTGACGATGATATCGAATCACTAAAGTCAATTAGAACTCGCGCGAGGCATTCCTTTGTGTGGATCGAATTACCGATCGCAGCAGCTTTAGTGTTAGTCGGCATATCTATTATGTCCGATATCTTTGGATCAAATCCGAATAACGCAATGCCATTGAAGTATTATCAAAGCTTCATTGGCGGTGCTGTTGGTGCAAGTGCGTCTGTTGGTAACGTGGCATATGTCTATCATTGGCTGGGTATTAAATAGGGATGGCTATGTAATGGCGATAGGACAAGAGCATAGAATGATAAAACTGAACAAAAAGATACAAGCCCTGTTCCAAGCAAGAGGTTTGTGCTCAGTTGCGGCATCTACTTTGGATGAGGAGGCCTATGACGAATGGCGGTGGACTGCTGCCGAGGTTCAACAGAGGGTTTACGCTCTAGACGAACTCTTTGAGAATAACTGCGTGTTACCCTCTGTTGCAGAAAATACATTCTGGCGGCAATTAGAGAACGCCAGCATCCCGGACCGGGCCATAAAGCTGGGCGTTCTTGCAAACGGGGTGGATTCCTTGCGGCAATATGGAGAGATCGAGCGGGCAATCCACGATCTCAATTTCGATGGATGTAGTGTTCAAGAGTATGGCCACATCGCGAAGCTGAAATGTGCAGATGTGCGGATTGCACGCGACCTCATTGATGCGTACGCACTCGTCCCCCAACGATCTAATCGTCTTCGAAAGTTCTTCGAATACTATGATTCGTTGATGGAACTCGTCGAGGACTTCGCTGATATCAACGAGGACCGCGAGGACTGGAACTTCAATTTCTGGTTAACGCCGGTCCGTGCGGGGGCAGATCCGAACGTCGTCGTCAACAATCTCATTACGCAATTACTCCGAGTTGCAAGCCAGCTTGAAGAGAGTTGGGGCCGACTTAGCAGTGCTGATCAGATCATCGCCGGTAAGAGCTGGGTTTATGCGAAGTGGTCGCTCCAAAGAATACGTTGGCAACCCCAGCGGCTAGTAACGCGACTCGCCAAAGTGGAAGCGATCCCTTATGAGGTGCTGTTCACGAGTGCGGTTAACGCTAATAGTAGCTATGTAGCTTAAGGCAATGATGAAGCTAGAAAGGTAGTGTCCGCAGCATCATGACCCGAGAACAACCATTTTTCGGTGTTTTTTCTTATTGTCTGGCGCCAATTCTTCATGTGCAGGTGGTCTCTTGAATTCAATGTCAAATTCACCCGAGCCAATAGCTTTTTCTACGTGATACGAAATAAATCGCTCGAACCAATAGATACGCGAATCGCAGAATAGATCTCGATTGTTCATATCACCGTCATATTCTGCATAGGTGTGGCCCGGTGATCCCCCTTCACATAATAATTTCCAGTCACAACTGCGGCACTCCGAAATCGTATTACTTCTATTCTGCATTTCCTCCAACTGAAGTTGGAATTTGGGTGTTTCAAAACATGAATAGAGATTGACTTCTTTCACGTTCCCAAGAACCCAGTCCCGATCTACCCACAATTGATCTGCCCACACATCTCCATCAGGTGAAATTCGTGGAAATGAATTGTAGTAATAGGTATGCTTGGGGAACAAAGAACCGTCAATACTATATCGGCCATAAATATTATTATTCAAATCGCCATAAAAATTCCCAAATATTTGGAGGCGTGGATTTGAGTACTTTAGTAGCTTTTCGCCTGCTTTTAGCCACTCTTCGGTACTTGGCGCGATATCGCGCCAAGGAATGTCTGATGCGTTTCCTTGCTTCTGCCACTGGGAAAATACCAACATGCCGACGTCACACTCTTCGGCCAATGAGATAATATCGTCGAGCTCATGGATATTGTGGCTGGTGATACACACAAATAGTACAACGTCACGATTAATTCCGACATCCTTAAACATCACGAGACTGCTCATGGCTGAGCCAAAAGAGCCATTACCGCGAATCGCGTCATTTATAGGGGCAGTCGCCCCCTCTAGACTAATTTGAACCCTAACCGTTCGATTAGATCTACTGTTCAATGACATGAAATGCTCTGCTAAGCGACGTGGAAAATTATTCCCATTAGAGTAGAAGTCAACATCGTGGCCGCGATCAATCATGCAATATTCAACAATCTGGGCACAGTCCTTGTGGATCGCTGGTTCACCTCCCGAAATTACAACACGCTTCCCCGTGAACGGAGTTAGTTGATCAATCGTTTGCATAATTTGGACAGTTGTCATCTCTCCAGACATTTTCTTGCCTGACGACACATAACAATGCTTGCATGTCATGTTACAGGCATTGGTAATCTCAATGTGCATGCCTGCCAGCGACGATATGTTGTATACAGGATTACCACTCTGCTGATGCGATTCCGTACAGTTGAATAGCAAGCCATGATCGGATAATTGTTCAGCTAGCCCAACAATCCCTATCGCAGGGACTTGAAGTCCTGGCTTAGTTGACATATCACGGATGATCTTTGAAAATCGAGTCGTGCCGTCAGCGGCCTTTAAGAGAGAGGGCGTTGGCTCAGAGGCAAGTAGCCATCTCTGATTCCATGGATCAACGATGAAACATAGATCACCGTTTCGCGTAACAACCTTTTTGTAGATCATGTCACGTGACGCGAATGGCCGCCATTGGTAGGCGTACTCGGGGATCGTCTCGTGACACGTCTGCGGTGTAGCCATTAGTCCGCCTCTTCTGCCTGAATCCAACTCCGCACGATTGTTTGATCAGACTGCTTCTCTGGTGTTGCGCGAACCATTGCACTTGGGGCAGTTCGAACGACTGCTCCAGGTGCTGCACGCACTATCGCTCCAGGCGCAGTTCGAACAACCGCCCCCGGTATAGATCTAGGCGTACTACTGGTTAATGGCGAAGTCGAAACCCCGCCTCCCGATCCCTGGTCAGAAAGCATTTTTTCAACCGCCTCGTCAGACATCTGAAACTCTTCAAGTCTTGACAGCGGGATTACGAAATAATTACCTCGACTATCATGAACGATGAGCTGACACGGTTCAATAAGATTGCATGCTTCTGGATGCCCAATGTTGTCGGATTGACTCATTTATGCGGCTCCATAAAAGAGAAGGGTGCTTAATACAAGAATACTCTGTACCGATATGATACGCAACGACCTATTCGTATCTGGCTGCAAAAGATAGAATGACAAATCCTTCCGGGGTCAAGAACATGTCCGCTCGTACTGGTCCTCGTAAGTTTCAAAGAGAAACACGCCAAGCGCTATTGCTGCGGACACAGCGAGCCGTGCATGTCTATGTTCTAGTACCTGTGTCTTGGCAGACTTACCATGGCCGCTACCCGCAATGTTCCGCAATTCGGCCACTCCCTGGCTTACAGTAGCTAAGTTGCTCAGCAGACGTTTCAGTGTATCGTTTGCTTTGGATGCAGCAGGCAATTGGTCTGGAGCAAGTTCTAATAGTCTCATTACTTGCTTCGTCAGCTTGGGTAAGTCGACGCCTTTTTCGATCGATACATTGCACTCGTCAAGAATAGTCTTGCAGATTGTCTCGACAAATTCTTTTGCCGTACCAATAGCCAACTCAGGATCGCCTACAACAGCTTTATCCATCCGACTAATCTGCTTGCTGATATATGCAGTATCCAGAATCTTTGTAGCTTCGCGAGCATTCTTTACGGCTTGACTGGCACCCGTAAGTAAACGTCTACCAGCAAATATTGGCCGATCAGAAATCTCACTAACAGGCGCTATATCCCAGCCATCTACCAGAAGGTGGCGATTGAACATATCGAGAAGCCATTCCACCCATTCCTCATCGTCCTGGACAACAGGGTGAAGCATCTCGCTCAGGAACGCCAAGAACTGCTCGTCGGGGCAGCGAAGCAAGTTGAATCTAGCGTCGGAAAATATCCAATCGTCATCCCAATCGTAGTTCCGCACCCTGTGTTGACAGATGTCTCCCGCAGCATCATCGTACCTGTGATCCGTAGATCGCATGTTTGTCAAGTCAAATATGCGCATGAGAAAATCGTCTTCGCCCATGCGTCCGCTCCACGGAGCATTTGCAACCGTGATCTCGTCAATGATTGCGCGGCGAGTAACCTCAGTAATCGCGTTGTCTGAACTACGAGTCGTTCCCAATTAACCTCCCACTACTTACCCAATCTCCAGAAATGGATTCTTGTCGATGATTGCCGCCTACGCTTTAGCCGTAGAGCGAGCGGCATTTTACATGTAAGATCATACATGAACACCAAATATTATCCTAACAGTTCTTGGATGCTACCTTCCGGCAGACAGAGCGAAATGGAAACGGCGCGCCAAGCCTCTGGCCTGATGACATCTACAACAGTTTCAGTTCTGGCGTTGTCCTTCCGGGGGCAATCAGTCTCCCCCCTGGCGGCGTGAGCCGCAGAACCGGTGAACCCGTGAACCGGTTGTAAAGGACATCGTGAGGCTGTCCTTTTGTTCTCCCATCTCCCCGTGAACCCGTGCGAGGCCCCGTGAGGGCCGAGAGTGGCGAAGCGA
>JAJDCU010000073.1 GCA_029260655.1 Phycisphaeraceae bacterium | reverse complement strand
TTACTACTTTCACCAGGTTCCCCATCCACGCAGTTTGTGTCCGCCGTGGTTATATCGTCGGCTATAGGTGACAGATCATACGGCTGGCCATAAACGCTGCCCGTATCAGATCGCAGAGGCAGTGCGAAACATCCCCGGAGGCGGACGATGAAATCTACTTTGAATATGCTGGCTTGGTCGTTCGCGACGGCGGCGGTGGTGTACGCCGCGGTCGGTCCGGGCGTCGGCGTGCTGTATCACAACCCGCTGGCGTGTCTGGGTGTCGCACTGATCGGCCTGGGCCTGTGCCTGCAGGCCCGACGCAGCATAACCGTCCAGCGGGCCCATCACGCCGGGCGCGATTAATCGTCAGCCAAACACATACAGGGTCATACACACCGCTCTAAGAACATTCCTACGCTATTCGTAGCGGGTGATGTTTAGCCGCCGCGGCTCGCATAGTTGCGCGCGATCTATAAACCGGCGCTTCAGCGTCTGGGCTTGTAGTCCAACAGCGCCCGGTACTTCGGCGCTTTGCTGATCGACTGGTCCTGGAAGTCCAGCTGGCCCCAGGCGCCCCATTTGTCGGGCTTCTCGACGAAGTTGAACGCGGTGAACAGGCTGCCGCCGGCGTTCTCCCATTCGCGCATGTTCTGGAGGTACGCCTGGTACATCTTGGGGTGCTTCTGCATCTCCAGGAACGCTTTCGCCCACGGCGGGTTGCCGCCATCGGCGGTGTAGTGCTGACCGCCTTCGTACCCGACCAGCGGGATGCCCCGGCCGAGTTCGCGCGTCCAGCGCCGCGCCAGGTCGCCGTGCGCCCGGTAGTGCTTGCGCACGCCGCGTGACATCTCGCCCAGCGCCATGTCCAGCAGATCGCTGGCCGAGGTGCGCGAGTTGAGCTGGCTGTGCTGGCTACGGGTCACGGTGAAGTAGGTCGAGCAGGAGATCGCGTCGAACTCGCCGTTGAGCTTGTTGGTCAACTGCTCGGTGACCCAGGGGTTGTCCTTCTGGCTGGCGGCGACGCGGATCACCCGGCCGCGTTGCCGGCCAAATACGTCTTCCCAGATCTCGAAGTCGCGGTCGGCCTCCTGGGCCCAGGCAAGGAAGAAAGCATCGGACAGCGACCGGCCGTCGGAACGGTCCTTGACCCATCGGTGCTGGGAGAACTGGGAGTTCCACACCTCGTTGGACCACTCGACGTAGACGTTGAGCCCGGGGCGCAGCCGGCTCTTGACCATCGCCGCGAACCTCTCGACGTAGCGGTCGTTGGCCTGGTGGGGCATGCAGAACCACGGGTCGGCGCCCAGTTCGTTGCACAGCGCGATCATGATCTCCAGCGAGACGCCTTCGCCGGTGCCCTGGGTGTAGTAGCTGGCGCTGGGCCGGTCGGTCCAGCCGACCATGTCCGAGCCGTTGGTCTTCTGCCAGTCCATGAACCGGATCACGCTAAAGGGTTTGAGCCTGCTGATAAACAGCGGGTGGAACGGGGAAGCCGCGCCCTCGAACCCGGGGAGCCAGACCTTGACGTTCCGCACGGGGTTGTTGGGGTTGGACTGGTCGATCCGAAGGTAGATGCCGCTGTTCGTCGGGGTAACCTGCAGGACCAGGCGCCCGGGGCGTCGGCTGACAACCTTGGCATCCGAGCCGATCTCAACTTTGCCGTCACCGTCGTAGGTGCAGACATACCGACCGCCGGGGTAGGCGCCCTGTGTGTCGTTGTACATGAGCGTATGGGCCGCCTGCCCGGGCCGGAGGATCGGCCAGCCGTTGGCGTTGAGCTTGAGTGTCTCGCCGGAGTCCCAGGGGCTGCTCCCGCCGGCGCGGGTTGGGAGCCACTGACGCGACTGCATCATGGCGTCGACGAAGACCCATTCACGTGTGTAATAAGTGACATCGGCGAGGTTGATGCCCAAGAACCCTTTGCTCTTAGCGGTCGGCGGGGGCAGGGGCGCGGGGTTGGGTTTTGGCTTGGGGCTGGGGGTAGGGGTGGGAGTGGGAGTGGGAGTGGGCTTGGGTTTGGGTTTGCCGGGCGCCGGCGCGGGGGCGGGCTGCTTTGGCCGGGCGATCCTGAACGAAAGTGTCCGGCTGTCGGTCCGCTCGCCACCGGCGTATGCGATCACCCGCAGGGTATACCGCCCAGGCGGGAACTTCGTCACGTCCCATGTCTGCCCGTCGCCGAGCATGACGTAGGGCGCTCGCTGCTCGATGCTGACGACCTGCTTGGGCCCGCTGATCTTGAACATGACCTTGGACGGCACGCCGCCGATGACGTCGGCCTCGACGTTGACCGGCTCGGTGAGGATGTCGCCCTGGTTGATCCCGATCACCCGCTTGATACGGATGTCCTGGACAATCTTGAAAGAGAGCGTGCGTGTGTCGACCGGCGCCCCACCGTCGTAGGCGGTCACGGAGATGGTGTATCTGCCGGGGGGGACCTCGTGGACGTCCCACCTGGCGTTGTCGTCCAGGAGCCTGTAAGGCTTAGCGCGGTCGGTGTAGCTGAAGCTGGCCGGGCCCTTGATGTTGAACACGACCTTCGAGGGCGTGCCGCCGCGGACCTTCGCCTCGACGCGGGTCGGGCGGGTCAGCGTGACGCCTCGATTGATCCCGATAATCCGGGAGACCTTGATGCTTGAGGCGATGGTGAAGCGGACAGACCGGAAGTCGACGACCCGGCCGTTACGGATCAAGAACGCGGTGACTTTGTAGGCCCCGGGGTCGGAGTCGGCGGTGTCCCAGCCCCTGCGTTGGCCGCCGAGCACATACGGGGCCCGGGTGGCGGTATCGGTGAAGCTGCTGGGGCCGTCAACGTGGTACCGCACGGAGTAGTCCGACGTGTCGTCCAACCCGGTTACCTTGGTCTCGACCATCAGCTGCCCGGTGCGCGTCTGACCGTCACGGATGCCACGGATATTGACGATCCTTTCCCCTTGTGCGAACGCCTGCCCGGCCAAGACCCCCACCAGCAGCAGGCCGATCATCCACGCCCGGGTAAAAAGCCTGGTCTTGCCTGATCGAGTGAAAAACATATACAGCATCCTCTGTGTAGTGTCCGGCCTGGGTGGGGAAGCGCCTTGGCGCCCGTTGTCGTGGTGAGTTAAACCGTCTGTGGGTCCGTCCGTGTCACGTCAGGTGGCTGCGGGGGCCAAATCGGTGGGCTACGTAGCATCGCCCAGTCGCGGTATCGTCGACCGCTGGTCGGAGGCCAGCAAAACAATACCGGCCTCCGCGAGGCGTCCGATAAATATAGCAACCTATCCAGCCAAAACCACCCAATTTCGTACAAACTACAGCGTTTTGAGGGTAAATCCCCGGGTCGCCGGGGGGTCCCCCGGATGGTTAACCCAGACAAGGTGGCTCTTTTGATGTGGATTGGTGCCGGTCATTTGAGGTGGTAAAAGGATACCGGTAGATTATTAAACCACTTATTGAATCATTCATTGAATGATTTGCACGTCTTTCATCAAAAGGAGGTCTACAAAATGAATCACATCGTGAAAAGGACTGTTCTGGCTGGGCTCGTACTCGGAACAGGGCTGCTGACAACTCAGGCGTCGGCCCGGACGATCCAGTGGTCGGGGATGACCTGGGACGTCAAGAACGGCAACGGCCTGGGCCCGGGGCCCAACAACTGGTCCGACAGCACCGACAGCGTCTGGATCGACGCCAACAACAACCTGCACCTGAAAGTCCGGCGCCACCGCGGCAAGTGGTACAGCGCCGAGGTGACCGCACAGACTTCGTTGGGCTTCGGTGACTACGAGTTCCGCATCGAATCCAACACCGAAAACTACGACAGGAACGTCGTCGCGGGGTTGTTCACCTACCAGAGCGACACCGAAGAGGTCGACATCGAGCTGACTCAGTTCGGAGACGTGAACAACACCAATGCTCACTACACCACCCAGCCCTACTCCACCCCGGGTAACACGACCGGCTTCGACCTGGGCCTGACCGGCGACTTCTCGACCCACAGCTTCAACTGGACCGCCAACCAGATCGACTTTGAAAGCCTGCACGGGCATCACTCGACCCCGCCCACACCCGGGCACATCATCAACCAGTGGAGCTACACCGGCGCGGACATCCCAGCGGAGTCGACCGAGAAGGTGCACCTGAACCTCTGGCTGTTCCAAGGCAACAATCCGACGAACCGCCAGTCACACGAGCTGATCATCGACAGCTTCACGTTCACCCCAGCAGGCGGGGGCGCAGCGGCGGCGGCCCCGGAACCGACGAGCCTGGCGCTGCTTGCGCTGGGCGGCGTGGGGCTGTTGCGTCGGAGAGGATAGCCCGGACGATCAGGCGTTGGGCTAGATCACCTGCAGAGATGGTGATCGGCAAGCCACCGGATGTGAAACCAAAGCGATGTCATGATGAACCGCCGGCACAGGCCGGCGGTTTTTCGTGCCCGGTCTCTTGTCCGGTATGAGCCCACCCGATAGACTCAGGCCACGCGAGCGGGCACAAACTTGGGGGTGCACTGTTCACGCGGGAGGCCTCGTATTGATGAACACCCTGATCGCTGTCGCAGCCTGTTGTGTCTTGTTCTTCGGTGGTCTTGTCTGCGCGCAATCCGCGGACACACAACCCCAGGGCGATCAGCCTCAGGACAAACCCATCAAGGTCATGAGCTTCAACATCCGATGGGGCGGCGCGGCGGACCCGCCGAGTGTCTGGTCCAAGCGGCACGAGCGTGTGTTGCAGACGATCAAGGCCTACGACCCGGACATCCTCGGCGTGCAGGAGGCGGTGCTGTTCCAGGCCAAGGAGCTGCGTGATGTCCTGGACACGCACATCTTCTTCGGCGCCGGGCGGGACAACGGCAAGCTCGGCGGCGAGATGTGCGCGATCTATTACCGACGGGACCGTTTCAGGCGGATCGGCGGCGGGCACTTCTGGCTCAGCGAAGAACCCGACACGCCAGGCAGCTACGGCTGGGGCAGCTCGTTTCCCAGGATGGTCAGTTGGCTTCGGCTGCGCGACAAGCAAAGCGGACGTGCGTTGATGATCGCCAACACCCACTTTGACCACCGAAGCGACGAGGCAAGGCTGAACTCGGCCTTGCTGATGCGAAAGAAAATCCCCGTGCTGATGGAAGGCCAGCCGGTCATCATCCTCGGCGACTTCAACTGCACGGAAGACTCCAAGCCTTACGCGGAACTCATGAAGATAGACGACGAACAGCAAACCCCCTGGCTGATCGACGCCTACCGCGCTGTGCACCAAGAACGCAGCGAAGAGGAAGCCACCTACCACGGTTTTAGAGGCAAGCGCGAGGGCAGCAGGATCGACTGGGTCCTGCATTCGCCGGGGTTCGTCACGCTCAACGCGACAATCGACACCACGCACGAGGGGCTGAAATACCCCTCGGACCACTTCCCGGTCACGGCAGAAGTGCGCTGGGCGGATTAGGCTTCGCCGCGGCTCCCAGGCAAAACATTAGTTGTGTCGCTTTGACCGCGACGTAAGCCGCTATGGCCCCACATGATGCGGGCTTCAAAGCGGGGTATGCGGGCTGTCTACAGCGAAAAAAACCCAATAAAACCCTTGACCACGGGGCGTGAGGACCTAATCTAGTCCGTCCGAGTGGACAGGCCTCTCCCGCCTAATTTGAGGCCGATACGTCCCACCACCGATAAACCACTATCGGCCAACCCGGGGCCCCGGGCGTTTGTGTCCCTAACCGAATCGAACGACTGAGGTTGCCCTATGCGTCATGCCCTTGCCCTGATGGTTGTATTAAGTTTGTCCGGGCTGTTAGCCGGGTGCGGCGCTTCGGGGGATTACTACGTCTTCAAAGCTAAGTCAACCAACCAGCGCCGCAGCGCGGCGGCCGACGCCTACAGGGTGATGAGCTTCAACCTCCGCACCAAGACGTTTATCGACACGCTCAACGGCTGGGGGTTGCGCAAGGACCTGGTGGTCAAGACGATCAAGAACTTCGGGCCGGACCTGCTGGGCACCCAGGAGTGCCAGCTGTCCCAGGCCAAGTTCCTCCAGTCGCGGTTGCCGGGGTATCACTTCGTCGGCGCCGGACGCAACGACGGGAAAACCAGCGGGGAGATGTGCGGGCTGTTCTTCCGGGCCGACCGGTTCTTCAAGCTCGACGAGGGGAACTTCTGGCTCAGCGAGACGCCGAACAAACCCGGCAGCAAGAGCTGGGGCTCTTCGTACCGGCGGATGGTCACCTGGGTCAAGCTCATGCCGCGCGAAGGCGACGCCCAGCCGTTCTACTTCTTTAACACCCACTTCGATAACCAGGGCCAGCGCGCCCGCGTGCAGGCGGCCTGGCTCCTGCGGCGCAAGATCGACGAGATCGCCAACGGCCTGCCGACCATCGTCACCGGAGACTTCAACACCGATTCGGACACCACCCCGTATCAGCTTCTGGTGCGCGGGCCCCAGGACTGGCGCGGCTACCTGATCGATACCTACCGCCAGACCAACCCGACCCCCGGATCAAATGAAGGCACACGACACAAGTTCTCGGGCGGGACCGGCGGCGACCGCATCGACTGGATCATCACCACCAACAACTTCCAGACGCTCAGCGCCACGATCGACCGGACCCACTACAACGGCCGATACCCCTCGGACCACTTCCCCGTCACCGCCGTGCTGCACCTTCGGCGAGGCGCTACCTATGCAGGCCACCGCAGCACCCGCGCCGCGGGCAGTTAAACTCGGCCAGCCCGCACAACTCATTCTGCGATCAGACGCACCACCGGGTCCGCAAAGATATCGCCGCCGGCCGACGGACCCGCGCCGCGGTACCTTCGAGGTCCGCCAAGCGTAAGATATGTCCGATGGCGATCATCGAGACCAGCCAACTCACACGGACTTACGGCCGGCACCGCGGCGTCGAAGGCCTTAGCCTGAACGTGCCGCGGGGTTCGGTCTACGGCTTCCTCGGGCCCAACGGCGCGGGCAAGACCACCGCGATCCGCGTACTGCTTGGGTTTCTTAAACCGAACAACGGCTCGGCCGTGGTGCTCGGGCGAGACTGCTGGCGTGACGGGCAGGTTATCAAACAGGATGTCGGTTACCTGCCCGGAGACCTTCGGTTGTACCCGTGGATGACCGGCGAGGCGGCGCTAAAGTGGGTCGGTCAGGTCAGGCGGTGTGACGTAATGCAACACGGACGGGACCTGTCACAGGTGTTCGGGCTGGACCTGTCCCGACTCGTTCGCGAGATGTCGCGCGGGACAAGGCAGAAGCTGGGTCTGGTCATGGCGATGGCCCACAAGCCGAAGCTGCTGATCCTCGACGAGCCAACCACCTCGCTGGACCCGATCATGCAGCAGCGGCTGCATCGACGGCTGCGCAACATGGCGGATAACGGGCACACCGTGTTCTTCTCCAGCCACTCACTCAGCGAAGTCGACCGGCTGTGCGACCGGGTCGCGATCGTGCGTGAGGGGAAGCTGGTCACCGAGCAGCCGTTGGTGTCGCTGCGCGCCGAGGCCGGGCATCGGGTGACGGTCCGGTGGAAGGACGACGCGGCCGCTGAAAAAGAGCCGCCGCCGTTTTTGAAGCTTTCACAGCGTGAGGGCAGGATGTGGGCCGGCGAGCTGGACGGGCCTGTCGACCGTTTCGTATCGTGGCTAAGCGGTCAGCCGATCGAGGACCTTACGGTCGGGCCGCCGGACCTCGAGGCGTTGTTCCACCACTACTACGAGAACGGGGGCGAGGCGTGAACCGCGGCCTGATCGCCAAGTCGATCCGTGAGCTATGGCCCGCCACGTTGCTGTGCGGGATGCTGGCCGCGGCCTTCGAGGGGTTGATCGCGTTCATCCTCCCGCGCTACGAGCAGGAGATGAGCCTTCAGATCCTCGACATGGAGTTTGTCCGCCGGATCATCGAGGGGATGCTCGGTTCGCGCATCGCAGATCAGATCGGGCCGGAGATCATCGGTTCGATCCCCTGGGCGCACCCGATCATGCTGTCACTGGTATTGGCGCACGCGGTGATCTGCTGCACCCGTTTACCGGCGGGCGAGGTGGACCGGGGCACGATCGACGTGACCCTGGGCCTGCCGATCTCACGGTGGCAATGGATGTTCACCGACAGCGTGGTCTGGGTCGTCAGCGCGATGATCGTTATCGCGATGGCGTTGAGTGGGCACCTGCTGGGCGCCTCGGCAGGGGGCGGGCGTCCACTTGGACTCCAGCAGGGCGCGCTGATCATCGCGAACCTGTCAGGTTTGTACATGGCGGTAGGCTCGGGCGCGTGGCTGCTGTCGTCCCTGAGCGACCGGCGGGGCAAGGCGATCACGGCGACGTTCGTCTTGATCGTCGTATCGTTCCTGGTCAGCTACCTCGAGCAGTTCTGGGAGCCGGCAAGATTCGCCGCGTGGTTCAGCGCGTTGTCGTACTACAGGCCAATAATGATCCTGCGCGATGGGCGGTGGCCGGTCCGCGATCTGTGTATGTTATACGGCGCGGCGGCGGTGCTGTGGAGCTGCGCGGCGGTCGTATTTACCCGGCGGGATCTGTGCACAACGTGACCAAGGGCCACACGGCCGCCTGAGTATCATTCAGTTACTCGATCAGTTCCGCGATGGATTGGATCACCCGGTCGGGCACCACAAGCGCATCCTCCGGCAGGCCCGCGCCCCGCCAATCGACCCAGACGCCTTGGATACCAAGCTTCTGCGGCGCGGCGACCTCCCATTGCAGGTTATCGCCGACCATCCAAGCCTGCCCGGGCGTAACGCCCAGCTCTTCGAGGGCGTGATCGAAGACGCGACGGTCGGGCTTGCCGGCGCCGAACTCGCCTTCGAGGATGATGCAGTCGAAGTACGGTTCCAGACCAAAGCGGACGACTTTTTCGCGCTGGGTTTCACCCTTGCCGTTGCTGATCAGCCCGAGGCGGACCCCGGCGTCCTTGAGTTTTGCCAGCGCCTCGAGCGCACCGTCGAAGGGCTTCATCGCAGGGATACGCCGGTCGGTAAACCATGTGGCGATCCGTGTGGCCAGCCCGTTATCACCGGCATCCATCTGCTCAAGCGCATGCTCAACGCACCCGGCCCGGGCCTTGAAAAGATCCAGCCGGCCCACCTGGTTACGCTGGGGGTCAGACCAGAACCACTCGCGGGCCTGACGCATCTGCCGGTCGATTTCATCCGGGGACCGGCCGATCTCGTCGGCGAACTGCTTGGACGCCTGCGTCCATAAACGATCCGCGCTGAGCGTGGTGTCGAGGATCGTGTCGTCGAGATCGAAGAGGATGGCGCGGGGGTAGTTGTCGTTCATCATAAATCAATCATACCCATCGGTTCTACCCTCAGCCCCCGGCTTCGCCGGGGGATCGTATGTCAACCGTTGCGCCCGCCCCCCGACAAAGCCGGGGGCTGAGGGGCAGAACATAGACAATGGTGGATACACGGGCGAGGCCCATCACAGCTTCTGCACCGCCAACCGGCGTGCGTGGCAGAGCGCTATCGCGATCGCGTCGGCGACGTCCGGGGGGCTGGGTATCTCGTCCAGGCCGCACTGGCTCTGCACCGCACGCTGGACCTGCTCCTTCGAGGCGTGCCCGTAACCGGTCAGGGCCTTCTTGACCTCGGTCGAAGGCCAGTCCTGCACCGACAGGCCGTACTGCTGGGCGCAAAGCAGGATGACCCCTCGGGCATGACCCATCAGGATCGCGGTGCGCGGGTGCTTGTAGTGGGCGTAGAGCTTCTCGACGGCGAAGCAATCGGGCTCGAGCCGATCGACCACCGCGGCAAGCTCTTCGTGGAGCTGTCCCAGGCGCTGCTCCATCGGGGCGTCCGCGTCGATACGGATGACCCCGCCCTCGACCAGGGTCGGCTCGATCACGCCGTCCGCGAGGTCTACCACGCCGTACCCACAAAGACGCAGGCCGGGATCGATACCGATCACTCGGGTCATAGACAATAGGATACGCCACGGAACGCTTGTCGGCGAAGCCGATGTTACGTATGTTGCTCCCGGCTAAGGCGGGGATCGTGTGCCGCCGGCCGTAAGACTCTCCCCCCCGGCCATGGAGGGCCCGTTTGGCGAAACGACGCGGCAAAAAGAAAGAATCCGGCCTGTTCGACTCACCCGGCAACGGGTCCGGCGGCGGGGGTGTCGGCGTGCTGGACGACGACTCATCAGGCGACAGCATCGCCCTGCACGAGGCCGCGCAGAGCCGATACCTCAACTACGCCCTGTCGGTCATCACCAGCCGGGCCCTGCCCGATGTCCGCGACGGGCTCAAACCCGTCCAGCGCCGCATCCTCTTTACGATGTGGCAAAACCGACTCACCGCAGACAACAAGCACCGCAAGTGCGCCAAGGTCGTCGGCGACGTCATGGGTTCGTACCACCCCCACGGGGATTCGTCGATCTACGACGCGCTGGTACGCATGGCACAGCCGTTTAGCCTCCGCGTGCCTTTAATTGATGGCTCGGGCAACTTCGGGTCGCTCGACGGCGACACCGCCGCGGCCATGCGCTACACCGAGTGCCGGCTCACCCCCGCCGCCGGCGAAGTCCTCACCGACATCGCCCACGGCACCGTCCACTACCGGCCAAACTATGACGGAACGAAAACCGAACCGGTCGTCCTGCCCACCAGGCTCCCGAACATGCTGCTGAACGGCGCGACCGGGATCGCCGTGGGTATGGCCACCAACATCCCACCGCACAGCCTCGACGAGGTCTGCCAGGCGCTGATCCGCCTGATCGATGACCCCGAGCTGACTTCCGCACAGCTGGCGCGCACCGTCAAGGGCCCGGACTTCCCCACCGGCGGGCAGATACTCAATACCCGCGACGAGCTGCGCGACATCTACAAGACCGGCGGTGGGGCCGTGAAACTCCGCGGCACCTGGTCCAAGGGCCCGTCCACCCGCGGCGCCAAGACGCTGTACATCAAGAGCATCCCCTACACGGTCAACAAGGCCCAGCTCGTCGAGCAGATCGCCCAGGTCGTGATCGGCCGGAAGATGCCGCTGCTGCTGGACATCCGCGACGTCTCGACCGACGACGTGCGGATCGAGTTGGAGCTAAAAAAGGACGCCGACGAGCAGAAGGTGATGGCCTACCTGTTCAAGCACACGGCGCTGCAAACCAACTTCAACGTCAACCTCACCTGCCTGGTCCCGACGGAGAACCCGGAGGTCGGCCGGCCCGAGAAACTTGGGCTCAAGGAGATACTCTGGCACTTCCTGCACTTCCGCCTGGAGGTCGTGACCAAACGGCTCGAACACGAGCTGGCGGCGCTGAGCAAGCGCGCCCATATCCTCGAAGGTTTCGCGATCGTCTTCGATGCGCTTGATCAGATCATCAAGATCATCCGCGCCTCGGACGGGAAGGCGGACGCCGCCAAAAGAATCATGGCGAAGTTCAAGCAGCTCGATACCGAACAGACCGACGCGGTCCTGGAGCTGAAGCTGTACCGGCTGGCGAAGCTGGAGATCAACGTCGTCCTGGCGGAGCTGAAAGAAAAGAAGACCCGGATGCGTCAGATCAAGAAGCTGCTCGCCGAGAAAGACGCCGCCGGGCGCTGGGAGATCGTGCGCGGCGAGGTCGAGCAGATACGCAAGGACTACGCCAAGACCGACAAGCGCCTGACCGTGATCGAAGCGCCGGAAGATGAGCCCGAGTTCAGCGCCGAGGACTTCATTGTCGCCGAAGACGCCCACGTGCTGGTCACCGCAGACGGATGGGTCAAACGGCAAAAGGAAATCAAAGACCCGGCGAACACCCGGCTGCGCGAGGGCGACCGGGTCCTGGCATGCGAGGCCGGCTCGACCCGGGCGACGATCGTGTTCTTTTCTTCCTTCGGCGCGGCCTACACATGCCGGATCATCGACCTGCCGGCGACCACGGGCTACGGCGAGCCGATCCAGAAACTCTTCAAGCTCAAGGACGGCGAGCGGATCGTCGCGGCCTACTCCATGGACCCGCGAGCGATCAGCGACATCGCCGAGGACCCCAAGAAGCCGGACCTCTGCCCCGCGACCCACGCGGTGGCCGCGACCAGCGACGGGTACGCGCTGCGCTTCGGGATGGAATCATTTGTCGAGCCCAGCACGCGCAGCGGCAGGAAATATGCAAGGCCCGCCAAGGGCGCACGGGTTGTCGGCGTCGAGAAGATCCACGGCGACGAAACACTGCTCGCCATCAGCCAGCAATGCCGGGCGATGGTCTGCCCCGTCGACGAGGTCAATTACCTCTCCGGCCCGGGCAAGGGCGTGTTACTCGTCAAGCTCGGCAAGGACGACCGCCTGCTTGGTTTCAAGGCCTCGACCGGGGACCGTGATCTATTAAACGTCGAGACCAACCGCGGCGCAAAGAAGACCGTCAGCACCGCCAAATACAAGACCACCGGCCGAGGCGGCAAGGGCACGGAGATCCAGAAGAACGGCCGGATCGCAAAGATCGTCCCCGACCCGCCACAGATGCCGATACTCTTGGATGAGGACGAATGATCATCGACACACTCGACAACGCGGGCTTCTATGAGAACCTCGGCCCCGGGTTCGCGCAGGCGTTTGCGTACCTGCGCAGCGGCCGGCCCGCGACCGATCCGGTAGGCAGCCACGCGCTTGATGGCGACAACCTGTTTGTGAATGTCGAAGCGTACACAAGCAAGCCGATCGACCAGGGCCGGTTCGAGGCACACCGCACATATGCGGATGTGCAGTACGTCGTGACGGGAAGTGAGCGGATGGGGTATGCGCCGCTCGATGAGGTGACCGAGGCACAAGCCTATGACCCCGAAACCGATGCCGCGTTCTTCACCGGCGGCGGTGTGATGCTCCAAGTCCCGGCGGGGACTTTCGCGGTGTTCATGCCGCAGGACGCGCACATGCCCTGCATCGCCGACGGTGACCCAGCCCGGGTCCGTAAAGTCGTCGTGAAAGTCCGGGTGAACGGATGACCGCTACTTACACCGCCAAAGACATCACGGTACTCGAAGGCCTGGACCCGGTTCGTAAGCGGCCGGGGATGTATATCGGCGGGGTTGGCGCCACGGGGCTGCATCATCTTGTCTGGGAGGTCTTGGACAACGCGATCGACGAGGCGATGAACGGGCACGCCAGCGAGATCGGCGTGACGCTTCATAAGGACGGCAAGACCGTCACCATCAGTGACAACGGCCGCGGCATCCCGGTGGACATCCACCCCAAGCACAAGAAGCCGGCGCTTGAGATCATCCTCTGCACGCTGCACGCCGGCGGGAAGTTCGATGAGGGCAACTACAAGACCGCTGGGGGCTTGCACGGCGTGGGGGCGTCGGTCGTCAACGCGCTATCCAAGGAATTGACCGCCACCGTCAAGCGCGACGGCAAGGAATGGCGGATGGTCTTTAAGCGCGGCAGCGCGCAGGGGAAAATCAAGAAGCTGGGCGTAGCGCGGGGCAGCGGGACGACGATCACGTTCCACCCCGACCCGACGATCTTTCCCAAGACCGAGTTCAACGCCGAGATGATCAGCGATCGGCTCGAGGTCGCCAGCTACCTGCACAAGGGCGTGAAGATCGCGTTCGACGATCAGGCGAACGGCAAGAGGCAGACGTTCCAGCACAAGGAGGGGATCGCTCAGTATCTTGACAAGATCGTCAAGGATCGCCACGCCCGGCCGATCAACGACGCGGTGTTCTCGCTTGACAAAGACAACGGCACACGGATCGAGGCCGTGCTGCGCTGGACCGAGTCGACCGATGAACATCTGCGCAGCTACGTCAACGGGATCCCTACCGGGTCGGGCGGGACACACGAGAACGGCCTGCGGGCCGGGCTGACCAAGGCGGTCCGCAACTACATCGATACGCACAGCCTGACGCCGCGCGGCGTGAAGCTGACACACGAGGATATCCGCGAGGGGTTGGTCGTGGTCCTGAGCGTGTTCATCCAGGACCCGCAATTCCAGGGCCAGACCAAGGACCGGCTGAACAACCCCGAACTGGTCGCGGCGATCGACGCCGCGGTGCGCCCGGCGCTAGAGCACTGGCTGAACCACAACCAGAGCGTCGCCGAGTCGATCGTGGCGCGGATCATCCTGTCGGCCAGGGCCCGAGAAGCGTCGCGTGCGGCGGCGTCGTCCATCACACGCAAGAGCGCTACCACCAACCGTTTGACACTCCCGGGCAAGCTCAGCGACTGCACGAGCAACAACCGGCACAACTCCGAGCTGTTCATCGTCGAAGGCGATTCGGCCGGGGGCAGCGCCAAGCAGGGCCGGGACCGCACCTGCCAGGCGATCCTCCCGCTGCGAGGGAAAGTCTTGAACACGCAGACCGCGACGCCTGCGAAGGTGCTGGAAAATAAGGAGCTGACCGACCTGCTCACCGCCATGGGCTGCGTCGTGGGCAGGGACGACAATGTGTCCAGGCTGCGCTACCAGCGGGTCATCCTGCTCGCCGACGCCGACTCTGATGGGCACCACATCACGACGCTGCTGCTGACGTTCTTCTACCGCCACCTGCCGGAGCTGATCCGCGAGGGCAAGGTGTTTCTCGCCGTGCCGCCGCTTTACCGGATCGACATCGGCAAGGAGACCTACTGGGCCGGGGACGACGCCGACCGCGATGCGATCTTGAAGAAGCACGGCAAGAACAGCGCGAAAGCCGACATCACCCGCTTCAAGGGCCTGGGCGAGATGATGCCCAAGGTCCTGTGGCAGACCACGCTGGACCCCAAGACCCGCCGGCTGCTGCGGGTAGAAGTTACTGATTTACTCAAGCTGGAAACCGACCGGGTGATGAGCGACCTGATGGGCAAGGACCCAAGCGCCCGCTTCAATTTCATCATGGACCGCGCGGACGAGGCGCAGGAGCTGGATGTTTAAGGGTTCGGCTCGGCATCACAGGTGCGATAACACAGACGCGACAAGTCGCGGCGCTTCGCAGATTAAATAATCAATCAGATGTGGTGTGTGACGCCTTCCCGAAGTGTTTGCGTTTGTATTCGCGCAGGGCTCTGGTAACGCGGGGGGCGAGCAGGAGGGTGCTTATCATGGTGGGGATGGCCATGAGTGCGTAGGCGGAATCGACGAGGTTGATCATGTCGTCGGACGGGAGTGCTGCGCCGAAGATGAGGGTGAGTGCGAACCATGCGAGGAAGATTTTTTGGCCGACGGCTCCCAAGTGGTCGCGGACGAGGTAGTTGAAACACTTTGAGTTGTAGTTAGCCATGCCGACCATGGTGGAGAAGCCGAAGAGTGCGACGGCGATGCCGAGGGTGTGAGTGCCCCATTGGCCGAAGGCCTGGGTGAAGGCGTGGTTGGTGAGGAGGATCTTGTTGTACTGGGAGAAATCCTGGGGAGGTACGAAGACGAGGATGACCAGGGCGGTCATGGTGCAGACGATGAGCGTGTCGATCATGGGCCCGAGCATGGCGACCAGGCCCTCGCTGATGGGCTCGGTGGTTTTGGCGTTGGAGTGTGCCATGGGCGCGGTGCCGATGCCGGCTTCGTTGGAGAACGCGGCGCGTTTTACGCCGGTGATGAGGACGGCGACGAGTCCGCCCTCGACTCCGCCGACGGCGGCGGTGGGCGAGAAGGCCTGTGTAAAGATGCTGGTGAAGGCGTCGGGTATGGCGTCAAATTTCAGTGCGAGTGCGGCGAGTGCGCCGACGATGTAGAACACACACATCACCGGGACCATGGCGGAGGTCCAGTGTGCCAGGCGTTTGAGTCCGCCAAGCAGGACGTAGGTGATGAGTACGGCCAACGCGATCCCGATCAGCACCTTGTCGCGCGGCATACCCAGCCAGATTGCGTCGGAGACGATGGGCTTGGCCCAGACGTCGTGTATGAATGCGGTGGTCTGATTGGCGGTAAAGATCGCGGTGGTGCCGACGAGTCCGCAGACAGCAAAAAGAATAGCCAGGGGTTTGAAGATGCGGGGCAGCGCGTTATCGATGACGTACATCGGCCCGCCCTGGACCTGCCCGGTGTGGTCCCGGCCGCGGAACATCACGGCCAGCGAACACTCGAAAAACTTGGTGTTCATCCCGATCAGCGCGGTGACCCACATCCAGAAGACCGCGCCGGGCCCGCCTTGATTGATGGCGACCGCGACGCCGGCGATGTTGCCCAGCCCGACGGTCGCGGCGAGCGCGTTGCACAGGGCCTTGAAGTGGCTGATCTGGCCGGGGTCGTTTTCGTCTCCGGGATGGTGGTACCGCCCGAGCGTCAGCCGCAGGGCGTGTGTGAAGCCGGTGAACGGCAGCAGGCGTGAGAAGCACATCAACACCAGGCCGCCGCCGACTAGCAGCACGATCAGGGCCGGGCCCCACGCGATACCGTTGAACCATGAGTTGAAGTCGGAGAGATGCTCAAGCAAATGCGCGCCCTCGTCGCCGGGGACAGGACAGGTTAAACGTGTCCGGCGTGGCATGACGGTAACGGGGACGCGGGCCGCGATCAACCAGTAGGTTGTGACAGCGGACCGCCAATGGGCTGGTGTCGAGGCGTGAAGCGGGCGGGCGGGTGCTTACCCGCCGGAGACGACCTTGCCGACGCTGAAGATCGGCAGGAGCAGTGCGATCGCGACGAAACCGATGATGCCGCCCATGGCTGCGGTCATAATCGGCTCGATCAGGCTGGTGGTCGTCTTGATCTGCTCGTCGAAGTCGTTCTCGGTGTACTCGGCGATACGCTCCATGACGTCGCCGATCCGTCCCGAGCGCTCGCCGGAGTAGACCATCTGCGCAACCGAGCGCGGGATCAAAGGCGAGTCGAACAGCGAGTCGGAGAGCTGCGAGCCCTGGCGCAGACGGTTGTCTGCGTCGTTCCAGAGGTCCTCGTAGAGCACGTTGCTGGTGACCTCCCGGACGATCTCGATCATGTCGAGGATCGGCACGCCCGCGGAGACCATCGTGCCCATGGTCCGGCAGCTTCGGGTGAGGTACAGCTTGTTAAACAACGACCCGATGATCGGGGCGTGCAATTTCACGTAGTCGAAGAAGCGCATCCCCGACGGCGTACCGGCGGCGAAGTACAGGCCGGCGACCGACATGATGATCCCGCCCAGCCACAGGCTCCAGTGGGTCATCAGGTTGTCGCTGACCCCCATCAGCAGTTGGGTCGGCAAAGGCAACGCCGTCTCCCGGGCCTGGTAGATCCCGGCGAACTTGGGGAGCACGAAGATCAACAGGAACGTGGTCACGGTCACGACCATCGCCAGCATGAAAGCCGGGTAGGTCAGCGCCCCGCGGATCTTCTTAGCCGTCTGCATCTCCTTGGAGAGGTAGCCCGATACGCGGTCGAGCATCTTGCCCATCGTGCCGGACACCTCGCTGGCGCGGACCAGGCTGGTCATCACCGTTGGGAAGACCTTGGGGTGTGACTTCAACGCGGAGGACAGGTCGTTGCCGGCCTGGACCTGGTCGGAAATATCTTTGAGCACGGCACGGAAGGCTTCGTTCTCGCTCTGCTGGGCGACACATTCCAGGGCCTCGCTGATCGGGACGCCGGTATCGACCATGACCGCGAGTTGGTGTGCGAAGGTGATGACCTCGTGCCGGCGGATCTTGCCCGACCCCGCCGCCACTGGCTGGTCACGTTTAACTTCGTCCTTGGCCTTCTCTATCTGGACGACGAACTTGCCGTCGGTCTGCAAGAGCCGGCCGACATCCTCGACCGACGTGGCGTTGAGCACCCCGGTGACTAACTCACCTCTGCCGTCGCGTGCCTTGTACTTGAAACGTGCCATCGGTTGTCCTGTCTGCTCGTTGCCTTGCTATGCCCTGATCGGCCGGGCTAGATCGCGGTTGCGCTAACCAGTTCCTCGATCGTGGTGACGCCCTGCATGACCTTCTCAAGCCCGTCCTGCTGGAGCGTGGTGTACCCCGACGCCAGGGCGACCTTGCGCAGTTCCTGGAGGCTGGCGCCGCGTGTCACGGCGTCGAGGGCCTCGTCATCGGGGACAAACAACTCATAGATCCCGGCGCGGCCCGCGTACCCGGTGTTGCGGCAGGCCTTGCAGCCCTCGCCGTGGTAGATCGTCTGGACCTGATCGGAACTGCTGCCCATACGTTCAAGCGTCCGGCGGACCTGATCGGTCATCTCGGCCGGCTCCTTGCAACTCTTACAGATACGCCGGACCAGTCGCTGCGCCAGCGCGCCGCGGACACTGGCGGCGACGAGGTAGGGCTCGACCCCGATGTTGAACAGGCGCGTGATCGCGCTGGGGGCGTCGTTGGTGTGCAGGGTGGACAGGACCAGGTGCCCGGTGAGCGCGGCCTGGGTGGCGATGCGCGCGGTCTCCTGGTCCCGGATCTCGCCGAGCATCACGATGTCCGGGTCCTGGCGCAGCAGAGACCGAAGCGCCGCGGCGAAGGTGAAGCCCGCCTTCTCGTTTGTCTGGAACTGGTTGATCCCCGGGATATTCATCTCGACGGGGTCTTCGACCGTGCTGATGTTAACCGTGTCGTTGTTGATCTGCCTCAGCGCGCCGTAGAGGGTGGTGGACTTGCCGCTGCCGGTCGGGCCGGTGACCAGAACGATCCCGTTGGGCTGGGCGATCAAGCCGCTGAACTGCTCGTACATCGCCGGGGAGAACCCGAGTTGGTCCAGCCCGGTCATCGCGTTTTTCTTGTCGATGATCCGGATGACGACCTTCTCGCCGAACTTCCCGGGCATGGTTGAGACGCGCAGGTCGACCGGGCGTTTGTTGATGCGGATACTGATCCCGCCGTCCTGTGGGATCCGCCGCTCGGAGATGTCGAGCTTGGAGAGGATCTTGATCCGGCTGACAATCGCGGGGAGCATCTTTTGTGGGGGCGCCATCTTCGGGTACAGCCGGCCGTCCACGCGGTAGCGGACACGCAGCGCCGAATCGTCCGGCTCGATGTGGATGTCGCTGGCGCCTTCCTGGACCGCGGTGAACAAAAGGTAGTTGACCAGCTTGATGACAGGAGACTCGTTGGCGGAGTCTTCGCTGCCGTCGGCCAGATCGGTGATCTGCTGCTCGACGACGGTGAGGTCTTCTTCCTCAATGTCCTCGATCATCTCGTCGAGGACCATGTCCCGGTCGCCTGCGGTGTGCGCCAACAGCGTGGACTGGATGTCCCTGGCGGTCGAGGCGACGAGCTGGACGTTGTGCCCGGTCAGCCGGTGGACTTCCTCGGCGATGAAGACGTTGGCCGGCTCGGGCACCGCGATGGTGAGCACACCGTTGACCAGGAACAGCGGCAAGACGCACTGCTTGTCCTGGAAGTCACGGGGGAGCTCCTCCAGGACGGCGGGGTCGGACACCTTGGCGTCGAGCTTGACGTACGGGATGCCGTAGGCCTCGGCCAGGGCCTCCATCACCTGCTCTTCGGTCACGTACTCCAGCTCGACCAGCACCTCGCCCAATAGCTTCTGATGGCCCCGGTCCTTCTGAAACACCAGCGCCTTGTCGATCTGATCGGGTGTAACCAGGCCCTTGGCGACAAGCAGATCCCCCACGCGCACGGTCTTATGTGCGTGCTCCGGCTGGGCCGTCGGGTTGGATGGCAACTGGCTCATCGGTTAGGCCTGCAAGCTCCTGATCGCGTCGTCCGCATGTTCGTGGACCTCAAACCGGTCGTCGAGGCGCGTGATCCGAAGGATCGTCTTGATGTTGTCCGAGCACCCGGCCAAACGGATCTGGCCCAGCCGCTCCAGGCACTGATCCTGAAGCCAGACCAGCGACTCAAGCCCCAGGGAATCAATGAATTGGACCTGCGACAGGTCCAGCACAAAGTCACGGGCCTTGTCGTGCAGCCGATCGACCACCGCCTTGCGGAACTGATCGACCTCGTCCAGGGTCAACTCGCCTCGCAGCGAGAGCACCATCAACTCGTTGTGCTCCTTCGTGGTGATCTTCATGATACGTCTCTCAAGTCGCCGCTTGGCCCGGTGTCAGGCGGATCGCTTCAGGTTCTGATGTTTGCTAATCATTTCGAGGTACGGCCCGAAATCCAGACCGACGAATACTTCGACCAGGTCGGGGTCGAACTGCTTGCCGCTGCACCGGCGGACCTCGTCCAGGACCTCGGCCATCGGCATCGCCCGGCGGTAGGTCCGGTCGCTGCTCATCGCGTCGTAGGCGTCGGCCAGCCCGATGATCCGCCCAAACAGCGGGATGTCATGCCCGGCCAGGCCGTGGGGATAGCCTTTGCCGTCCCACGACTCGTGGTGGTGCAACACCCCTGGGATCAGGTCATCCATCTGACGGATCCCCTCGAGGATCCGTGCGCCGATCTCCGGGTGCATCTTCACCAGCTCGTATTCTTCTTTGGTGAGCTTGCCGGGCTTGGTCAGCACGGCCTCGGGCACACCGATCTTGCCCACATCGTGGACCAACCCGCTTAGGTACACCCGCTGAACCGCCTGGTCGTCCAACCCGGCGGCCTCGGCCAACTGCCTGGACATCAACGCCACCCGCTCGGAATGGCCCTGGGTATACGAGTCCTTCGCGTCGATCGTCGTGCTCAGCGCGTGCATCGTGCCCAGGAACATCGACTGCATATCTTCGTACAGCAGGACGTTCTTGAGGTAGATGCTCAGGCTGCTGCCCAGCGAGGCGCAGAGCTTGGAGTCGACCGTGCTCAAGCCAAGGCCCGAGTCGATCTTGTCGGCCCCGTACAGCAGGCCCAGCAGCTTGCCGTCGAAGTGCAGCGGTGTAACCAAAAGACTCTCGGCGATCTGCGCCAAACCGGGCACGCCCATCCCCGGCACGTCGTCCACGATCGTCGGCTCGGTCCGCCCGCCAATCGCTTCGATCAGACGCGGGCCCATCTGTCGGATCACCAGCTTGTCGTACGAGCTGTTGCTCTCGATGCAAACCGGCACGGACAGATCGGCGAAGCCCGGCTCGCTCGGCGATAGCTGGATCGCAAGCCAACGCAGACCCACCACCTCGCGCATCTCACGGCAGGCCTCCTCCAGGAAAGACTGGGGGGGGTGATCCACCACCATGCTCGTGGACAGCTTGTACAGCAGACTCAGCTCTTCATACGAACCGGCCAACTCCCAGCTCAGGTCGTGCAGTTCGTTGAGGCGCCAACCAAGGTCATCCGTGTCACGCGCCATCCAGCCGATCATCTGCGCCAGCCGTTGTGTTTCTTCGACGCTCAGCAGCGCACGGACATCCATCTTCGATAGCGCGGCCCGCCTGTCGGTCTCGGTCGCGTCACAGACCCGGTGGAACTGCTCGGACTCCGCCAGCTCCGTGCCCAGGAGCAGCGCCGCGGTAATCTCGCCGGCCTCGCAGCCGTGAACCCCGGCCGATCGACCTGGCCCGGGATACAACGGCACCAGCGATAAGCCCGGCCAAAGGCTCACCGCCTGCCGGCTTCGTTGGGTCAGCTCTCCCCACTTCGAACGCAAGGAGGAAGCGAACACCGGCGAGCCGACAACCAGCCGTTCTTCCCACCGACCACGGCCTTGGACCCCCGCACCACCGTCGGCGCAGACCGTCACCAGCGTCACATCCAACTCCGCCAGACGCTGACAAAGCCGACCCGACGGGGCCTGTATATCGGGATGTCCCTTCACCGGCATCAAGATGCTTTTGATACCTCCGTCTGGGGATCAACTTGATCACCCAGTAGCTCATGGACCTTCTTCAACACATCACGCGGACTGAAGGGCTTGCCTATCATCGCCTTGATGTTCTCGCACAAGGGTTCGTTGTGATTGATCGTGTGACTGCGCGCGGTCAGCAAGATGACCGGCGTGTTTGCTGTTTCGGCATTGCGCATCAGCGACAGGCTCAACTCGACCCCGTTGAGGCGAGGCATCTGGAAGTCGGTGATCACCAGGTCCGGCTGATCGCGCAAGGCGACGTCCAGGGCGGCCCGGCCGTCCCCGGCGGCGACCACACGAAAGCCCTCGTGCTGCAGCCGGACTGACAGCACGTTCACGATGTGCGACTCGTCGTCGACGATCAGGATCAGTGGTGGTTGAACCATGCCTCCTCCCTGAACTCCAAAATCGGCGGCCCGTGCCCTGACACGGATACCCCGCCGGCGTTTTAGCCGTACCGCAACCGTCCCGGCGCGGCGGTACACCTAGTATCTAGTCGGCGTTTCAGGGGCCCTGATTAATCGCCAGGGGCCAAGATGAAGTGGTTATGAGGGTGATAACGGCCCAGATGTGCCCGCCATGTGTGCAGGCATGGAAAGTCCGATAGGCGCGCAGGGCCCAGGACCCCGACCGCTGTACGCCCCCGGTGATAGGCTGTGCCTCATGCTGCTAGCCGTCTAATTCGCTCACCATCGCCAGGAGCTGCTTTGCTCGCGTGTCCTGGGGCTGGCGGCGCAGGGCCTCTTGATAGGCCTGTGCGGCGGCGGCGTGGCGTCCCGCCTTCTGAAGCGTCAGGCCACGAAGGATCAGCGGTTCGGTGCTCGTCGGCGCGGCCTGGGATGCTCGGTCGAACATCTCTAGCGCCTTATTCAGACTCCCCCGCTTCTGCCAGACCATCCCCGCGAGGAGATAACCCTCGTGCCGATCAGGTGACAGGTTGATCACCCGGCTGGCCGCTTGCAGGGCCCCGCCAAGGTCGTTTTCCTGGAACGACAACTCACCGAGCTTGATCCAATCCGACACGTCACCCTCGGAGCTGCGAGCCAGCTCAAGGAACAACTGTCGGGCCCGCTTGGTCTGGTTGACCTGGATACAAGCCGTGGCAAGCGCGCGCTTGATGTCATGGCGGTCCTTGTTTGCCGGGTCGCGGAGGATCTTCTCGAGCCCCTCGATCGCACGCAGGGGCTCACCCGCCTCGGCCCAGCTCAACGACATCTCCTCGATGAACTGGGTGTTGTCCGGCTCCAGCAAAGATGCCTGGTGGAAATATTCGGCGGCGACCGCCGGCTCACCCTTCATGAAGTACAGGTGCCCGATCGCGGCACGGACCCCGGCGTTCTGGTCGAAGTATTGACGCTTGTCTTCCAGCAGGCTGATCGCCTCGTCCACACTGTCCAGCTCGATGAGGATCTCGCTGACCGCCAACAGGTAGGCCGGGTTGTCCGGCTCGTGCTTGTAGGCCTGTCGATAGAACTCAAGCGACCCCTCGTACCGCTGCCAGCGCTGCATGACCAGGCCCTGGTAGTAGTACGCCTCGGCGTTCTTGGGCTCCAGCTCGATCGCGGCGTTCAGCAGGTGGTAACTCCGCTCGAGCTTGCCGCGCTCCAGAGAGATCCGCCCGGCCAGGACGTGCATGTCCGCGTTCTTCGGGTCGATCGATAACCCGTCCTTGACCGTCTTCTGCGCCTGGGTCAGATCGCCGGTGGCGAACTGCTGACGAGCCATATCCAGCATCATCGAGGAACGCAGCTCGACCCACCGGTTCTTGGCATCGGCTTTTTCGACCTTCAGGGTGTCGCCCTGACAACCAAACAGCAGCGGCGCGAGGAGCGCCGCTGCTGAAAGTGTGATAACTTTAGTAAGCTTCACGTTACGCATCTATAGTTTCCCTTTTCGTACTGGTTGACCTCTGCCCGGTCATTCGGTCTGTTCGTCTGTGTCGACGCTGCTGACAGCCGCTTCGCTTTCGCCGGCGTCGGCCGTTTCGGTGTCGGCGTCGGCGTCGGCTTCTGCTTCTGCTTCGGTGTCGGCGCCGGTCTCGCTCTCGACAAACTCAAAGATACTCACCGGCTCGTTGGCCGACTGTTGGGCCTGCTCGTCGGCAAACAACTGGTCCGGGTCGATCACTTCAACCGAGGCGCTGTCGCCAAACGCATCGTCGGCGGAGAAGTCCTCGGCGTCGTCTACGCCGGTCAGTTCGATCTGCCAGGGCGCCTCGGCGGCGGGCTGGTCATCGCCCTGATCGGCCGAGTCCGACTCCCATGCGGAAGCCGATTCCGGCTGCGCCGCCGAAGCCTCGGCGGCCTGGTCTTCCGTGAACTCGTTGGCGAAGTCGTCAGCGGGCTCGGTCCACTCGGCTGACTCAGCCGCAAACTCAAACGTATCGGCGGGCCCGGCCTCGTCTGCCAGGTCATCGATGAACTCGCTGGCGAAGTCGTCGGTTGAAACGCTCTGATCCTGAGTTTCGGACTGCCATTGAGCCGACGTCTCGTCACTGTTCCAGTCGCCGGCATCGACGCCGGTCTCGGGCTGTGCCTGTGAGGCGTCGAAATCAATCTCATCCACGGACAGGTCATCGAAAGACCCGTCTTCTGCCTGAGCCTTGGGCTGGGCGTCTTCGGACCCTTGCGACTCGGTCATCAGCTCGGCATCGATCGCCGAATCCACCGCCTGCTTGAGGATGCTGCGGTCATAGAAGTAGACCTTCTTGCCGGTGATCTCCTCGCGGAGCCGGCGTGCGTCGGCCATCGTCGGGTCCATGTACAGGGCCTTGTCCAGCGACCACAGGGCCTTGTCGTTGTTGCCGTCCTTCATGTACTGGATGGCGTCGCGGACGTACGCGCTGGTCAGCTTGCTGCGCGACCAGGGCAGCAGGCCCTCACGCATACCCAGGCGGGTCGAGTCGATGTCTTTGCCGGCGCTGTCGGCCATCTGGGTCAGCGCCTCGTCCTTGATCACCGTGGGCTTGATCATGAAGATGACTTCACTACGCTTGACGTCGTCGTCCTGGCCCTTGAACGCGGCGCCTACGACGGGCAGACCGCCCAGGCCCGGGACACTGGTCCGGCCGATGGTCGTGTCTTCTTTAAACAGTCCGCCAAGCACGATGGTCTGCCCGGAGCGGACGATCACGTTGGTGGTCAGCTCCTGGGTGGTGGTGTCGGGGATGACGAACCCGCCGACCAGGCTGGTGCTGCCGTCGGAGACGGAAGGCCTCAGCTCCATGCGGACGAAGTCGTCGTCGCTGATGAACGGGCGCAGGGTCAACTGGGTACCCACGTCGAGGAACTCAACGGTCTGCGTGTTGGACGTCTCTGTCGCGGTAGTGGACAGGTAGCCCAGCCGTTGGCCGACCAGGAGGTTGGTGCTCTGACGGTTGAGGACCAGGACCGAAGGCCTGGCCAGCACGGTGGTGTCGGTCACGGAATCCAGTGCCCGGACGAAGACGGCGGCGTCGTTGCCGACGAACCCGACCTTGACACTGTGGGCTCCGGCGACGGTCTTGCCGGCGGTGCTTGTCCCGGCGCTGCCGGAGTTAAACGGGCCACCGGGGCCGGAGCCGGTGATCAACTCATCCACCGCGCCCAGCGGCGTGGTGAAGTCGGTCAGGTTCAGGTCTGCGAAGATGGAGAAGTCGACGCCGAAGGCGTTGAGCTCGGTCAGCCGCGCCTGGAGGATGGTCGCCTCGACCAGGACCTGCTTGGGACGGGTGTCCAGCCTCTCGATGACGCCGAGGATCACCTCGATGTTCTCTGCGTAGTCCCGGATGACCAGGGTGTCCTGGTGGGCGGACTGGTTGGCGCCGCCGTCTGACAGGCTGGGCTCGAAGCCATCGTCGGGCTCACCGCTGAGCGCGATCGAGCCGTTGGCTGACAACAGCGGGCTGACAAACGCCGAGGCGTCGGTGGCGTTGAGGTAGTTGAGCCTGACGATCTCGAAGGCCAGTTGGCGGTTCTCGTCCTCGAGTTGGGCGATCTCCTCGGACGTGTAGACGTAGATGAACTGGCCCTGCTCGCGGTAGCCAAAGCCGTTGGTGTGGAGGATGGCGTCCATCGCCTCGTAGAAGTCCACGCCGTAGAGGTCGGCGGAGATGGCCCCTGCGACGTTGCGGCTGGCGATGATGTTCCGCTGGCTCTGGATGCTCAGCAGTTGCAAGACCTTGGTCAGGTCCAGGTCCTTCACGTGCAGATCAATCTGCCCGAGTGACCCGACCTCGACCTGCTGGCCCTGAGGTAGTTGTTCGTCGTCGGAGACGGTCTCGAAGAGAGCCGGCGGGTCTATCGGGGCCCCCGGGACCGCCTGCCCATCCCCTTCTGCGCCCAGCGCCGGACCGCTACAGACCAACCCTAGGGAGCAAAAAAAAACGCCCAACCAACCTCTGCTGTTACCAGTAAACATGCTCAACTCCTTCAAAGCCTCCGCGGCTTGGCTCGTCACATCTTTAATTTGATGAGCAAGCCGTACTTGGTGAGAATCACGTGTCGGTCCGTGACCTTGATCAGCGTAAACCCCTCATATTCTTCTCCGGGCGCTAACAGGCGCCCGTTGATGTATGCTCTCGGCCGGCTGCCGGTGACGACGCTCTCCAAACGCAGCTCCATCGCCTCGTCACGTACTACGGCCATCCGGGGGTCAACATCGGGCATAACTTGATCGGACTTTCGCCCGGAATCCATACCCGACATCTGTTTGGTCCGTCTGTAGCGACTGGGGTCTATCCCGAACAGGTCACGGTGCGGCCCATCGGGCAGATCGACCTGGATCACACGCTGCTTCGGCGGGGTCTTGCTCGCCTGCGCCGGGTTGGGCGCGGTGTGATCGGCGGCCTGGGGCGTCTTTATCGGGTCGTCGGCGGTCGCTGTCCGGGGGACGCCCTGGAGCAACAGCCGGCCCCAAAGCAGCAGCCCCAGCGACAGCGCGCAGAGCATGATGCTCAGCTTCTTTTTATCCGCTGTCAGTTGATGGATCAGACGCTCGACATGGTCCCTCATAGCCTGCCCTCCCTGTCCCGGGAGGCGAAGAAGGCGCTGAGGTCCAGCGACACCACCAGCGGCTGGCTGGGATAGTCAGGCTCGGCCTCGACCACCAACTGGTCGACCCGAACAACCCGTGACAACGACTCGATCCGCTCGACCAGGTCGAACGCTGTGGCGAACGGCGCCTGGAACTGGATACGGATCGGGAGGATGTTGTAATCGGCGTAGAGCTTGGACTTCTCGGTCACGATCTCCTGACCGGACACCCCCGGGGCGTTGATCAGCCCGGACAGGTCGCGCAGGACCAGCGACAGCTCGTCTTCGTCGGGGATGTATTGCCCACGTCCGCCGAGCTGGTCACGCAGCGCCTGGACCTGCTTGTACAGCCGGACCATCCCCGCGTTATCGACCTCGCCGATCCCAAGCTCCTGCTGGGCCAGGTGGATCTGCTCGTTGAGCTTGGCCTCGTAGAGGCCGTAAGGCACGAGGACCGCCCCGACGAACACCGCCAACAGCGCCACAAACAGCAGCAGGGTCTTGACTATGCCGCGGTTAATCTTCATCCGGCACCTCCGCGGACTGCTGTGTGCGGACATAACGCCGATCCAGCGGGACCTGCGCGCCGACGTGGAAACGACGACCCAGCAGGCCGTTGTGCTCGCCGGCACGGCTAAAGTGCATCTTGACCTGCTCGAACAGGCGGTGATCGCTCATAGAATTGACCAGATGCGCCACGATCACGTCGTCGGGTGCGATCCCCTTGACCTCGATCTCCAGGTGGTCCTTGATCGGCTCCTGGTCCTTCTTGGCCTTACGCCTCTTATTCGGCTTCTCATCGGGGTCGACAAGCGGCTTGGGCGGCGGGCGGAAAGTCTTGACCTGGATCCACGTCAGCCCGGTGGAATCAGGCAGCAACTGCCCGAGCGTCGACACGGACTGGCTCAACGCCACCGGCTGATCCAACTGCCGCTGGATCTTCAGTTGGTACCCCAACGACGCGTAGTCCTGCTGGAGCTTGGCCATCTCGCTTTGCTGACGCTGGGCGTCCTGTACCTGGGACCGCAGCAGCTGGGCGCTGTGGCGTAAATCGGCGGTTTGGTTGTGACGCATGACGCCCCAGCCGATGAGGAAGACAGCGGTCACCGATAGCAGCACCCAACGCCGATAGACGATCCCGTGCTGGGCTAGCTGTTCGTGGTAAGATGCAGGCAGGAAGTCGATGTGGTTCACGCGGCCCCCCTGCTCTTGCCTTGGGGGGAGTTTGGCCGAAGCGACAGCCCCGCGGATACGGTCCAACTGGCCGACTTATCCGGCCCACCGACCACGGGCAGGACCGGCGAGAGGTCCAGCGACGAAAGCGGGTCCTGCGCCGCGGGACGGAGATCCGCGTCTTCGCACAATCGTGCCCAAAGCCACGCGCTGTTGGATTCGCCCCCGACCACCAACGCTTCCTCAGGCCGACGGCCACGGAAGGTGACGCTGTAGTACCGAAGGCACAGGTTCACCTCACGCGACAGCTCATCCACGACCGGACTGATCAACTGGACGATCCGATCGCCGTCCCCCGCCGAATCGGGGGACTCCAGACACGCATGACGCGTCTTGGATGCCTGCTCGAGTGAGACCCCGATGCCAGTAGACACCGCCTCGTCCAGGCGCTTGCCGCCCAGTTCGATCAGCTTAAAGAAGCAGACCCGCTGGCCCTGCGTGATCAGGACCTTGGTCGCGGCATACCCCACGTCGATCACGACCTGGGCCTTGGCGTCCTGGCCCCCGGGCTCGCCGCGGCTGACACAGCGCGCCAGTGCCGAGGGGATCGCGTCGATAGCAGACATCTGCAGATCGCAGGCGGTCAGCGACTTGATGTGCTCGTTGACGAACGACTCGGGCGCCGCCATCAGGATGACCTCTTGACGGATGTCATGGCCCTGCTGGACCTCGCCGGCATCGAAGAACTGAAGGCTCATCGTCTCGCCGCCAAAACGCATCCGCTCAGACGCCTCCCACTTCACCGCCGACGCAAGCTCGTCCCGGGGCATCTTGGGCAGGCGCAGGTTCTTGTACTGCACGCTGGTCGCCGGCAGGCAACTGACGGCGCGCCGGCCCTTGAAATGACCCTCGGCCAGCATCTCCCGGACCACCTCGGTGACCGCGTGGTGATACGCCTGGCCCGACCCACACCCGATGTCAATCGGCAATTCGCGCGCGGCCGCAGCGATAGCGATCAGCTTGCCGCCGTCACGGGTCAACTGCATCATCCGAACGGTGTGGTCGCCCACGTCGATTCCGATCGGACAGACACTGGATTTTTTGCCGCCTCCAAACAACGGATTCTCCGAAGGATCAAAGCTCCTGGACCGTGACCCGGCCGGTAAAGGACGCCACCGTCACACGGTAGCGCCGTCCCTGGTATTCGATCTCCACCGTCCCACCGTTAAGCGGGGCGCCCAGCACATCAAACTCAAGCGTCGGCGTGCCCGCGAAGTCGGCCGACACGATCACCACGCCCTGGAACCGCGTGTCCGTGGTGAAGTCGACCACGTAGTTGCTCGCCGAGTTGTTCTTCCATTTCACGCTCAGCACACCGCCCGCGGTGTCGGTCAAGGAATAGCGCTCGTTGTCCGGTTCGAACACCACACGCCGATTTTGCTGCTGGGCGATAGCGTCGTTCTGCGCAAACAGGACGTCGGCGATGATCACCCGCGCCGCGGCCTGGACCCCCAGCGTCCCTGCCGCCAGCATCTGTGGGATCACCATCGCCGAGACGATCCCCATGATCGCCACGACGATCAGCACCTCGATGAGCGTGAAGCCGCTTGGGCGTCTGCTCCGATCTTTCCCTGTAGGCATAACATCTCTCCCACTGCAAGCCCACGGATTCAATCCGTGTGCTTCGGCGCGGTTGCTTCAGTCATCGTCTTCCACGCCGCTCACTGCTGCTGCGAACCGGCCTCGAGCCGGACCCGGGCGCTGCCGCTCTTGAGCATCGACTTAAGCTCGCCGGTGTCGGCGTTGATCTTCTTGAGCACCGTGATCATGTCGTAGCGCTGCTGCGCGGCGTTGGCGATCCCCGCCGCCTGGGCCTCGGTCGCAGGCGAGATCGCGTCCCCGCCAGGCGTAAGCGTCCACAACGTCCAAACGTTCACAGTCAACAACACCGCAATCACCGTCAGAACCGTATTCAGATATCGCAACGATCTCATAGCTTGGGTTCCTTCTCCCTGGGGTTAGGGCATCTATGCGGTTTAGATCGGTCAGAAACCAGCACAACTGAGGCGCGCAACGCCCAGATGCGTGGATTTAATATGTGATTATCGGTCTGTGATGCCTGCGAGAAGCTGATCTAAGACGATGCTTACCGCCGGTCTGAAAACGGCTGTCGTCCCACCACGCCGGGCCTAAGCGAAACGAAGGCCTGGATATCCGGGCCTTCGACCCTATGCGAGGGTCTCAGATCCCGGCGTTGAACTTTTTTGAGACTGTGCCTAGTACGTCTGCACCGTGTTGACCGTGTCCATGCTCAGTTCGGCGGCCTTCGCGGCCGGCATCACCCCGTAGAGCTTCCCGGTCGCTTCGAGGTAGACCCAGCCCACGCCCGCTGCGGGGGCGGCGGCGACGGTCTGGCTGCCTTCGAAGGGGTTGATAGGCATCTTCATGATGTACGGGCCGTAGATATGTACGCCGTCGGTCGTGCCGACGACGCCGTTGATGTCCGTCCGGCTGGTCAGCACGTTCCAGGCCGCGCTGAGCTGCGCCAAGCTCGGGTAGGCGTTGTGGTTCGATTCGTACAGCTCCAGTTGCGACCGGATCACCTGAAGCGATCCCTTGAGGTTGCTCGAACGGGCCGACTCCGAGGCGCTGGCGAACTGGGGCACGACGATGGCCGCGAGGATCCCGAGGATGACCACGACGATCAGGATCTCAACCAGGGTGAAGCCGTGGCTGAGCCCCCGGCCGCCGCCCGCACGCTGTTTGTTCTTGGTCTGATTCATGATCACGTTCCCCATACTGAATATCGGACATTCACCGACCCCCCGTCAAAGAGCCGCCCGGCTCGTTGGAACCGGGCGGCTTCTGTGTTTTCTTCAAGACGTGACCGTATTAGTAGGTTGTCACGTCGTTGACGGTATCCATTGTCAACTCGGCAGCCTTGGCGGCAGGCATCACAGCCGTAACCGTGCCAGAAGCGGCGGTGTAGACCCAACCCACGCCCGCGGCGGCGGCGCCGACCGTCGAGCTGTTCTCGAACGAGTTGGTCGGGGGCTGCTGCAGATACGGGCCGAACTCGTTGCCGCTGGCGTCGCCCAGCGAGCCGTCGACCTCGGTCTCGGAGGTCAGAGCTGTCCACGCGGCACCGGCACCGATCGCGACGTTCGCGGTCGGGTAGTCGCCGTTGTGCTGGACCTGGTACAGCTCAAGCTGGCTGCGGATGGTCTGCAACTGGGCCGACAGGCTCGACGCCTTGGCGGTCTCGGATGCTCTTGTGAACTGGGGGATGACGATCGCGGCCAGGATGCCGAGGATCACCACAACGATCAGGATTTCGACCAGGGTGAAGCCCCGGGCCACTTGCTTACGTGCTAACATGGAAACTCTCCTCAAACCTAAAGGTTCAACCAAACCCACTTGCTCTTGAGCCCCACGCGGGCCCGGTGCGTTCAAATATCAACAAGCCTTTCACACCGCCCTGGCAAGCCCCTCCATGGGTCCGGCCGACTGAAATGCCGGGGCATACTTGTCCAACCAATCGTCCAGTAATCGCGGTGACTTAACCTCTGTTAGCCGGGATTCGTTTCTTCGTCCTCGGCCGGGCCTCGTCACCCATCTGGAAATCAACGAAACGATTCACGCAAGCGATATGCAACCGCCCGGAGAAGTTTTCTCCACCCGTCACAGCCCGATATCCTTGGCTTGCCGTTACAACCGGAACAGGTTCACAGGGAGGGGGCGCGATGCACGATCACGCGGCATATAGCCCGGCCTTTAGGCCGGGTGGACGCTCGATCTTGACGACGATGCCGGACCCCGGGTAAACCCGGGGCTATGTGATGTCAAAGGGTGTTTGTTCGTCGAGATATGCCAGGACACGCCCAAACAGCTCCCGGGCCTCGGGGAAGGTCAGGCGCTCAAGGGCCGCATCGGCGGTCAACCAGGCGTGGTCCTGGACCTCCTGGGGCTGGACCGTCACCGCCGGGTCGTCGACATGCCCGATAAAGAACGTCACCGTCTTGTCGACCCGCTCGCCCTTTTTATTGATAAAGGCGTAACGCTCGACGAACTGGGTATCGCCCGCCAGCCGGCACGCGGTGACCCCCGCCTCCTCAGCCAGTTCCCTCACCGCGGTCTGCACCGGCGTCTCCCCCGCCTCGGCGTGCCCCTTGGGAAAACCCCAGTGCCCCTTCTGATGATGTACCAACAGAAACCGACGCCCGTCGGCCGGCTCGCGGATCGGAATTACACCAAACGAGGCGTCTTTCATGGCGAATCCATCCGGGGTGATTTCGGAATCATGTCAACCGCCAAGACGCCAAGGGCGCCAAGAAGAAAGGAATAGACAGGATAAATGGGATGGGTAGGAAGGGGGACAAAGCATTGATCTGATCCTGACCATCCTGTCATCCTGTCAAAATCTTCTTTTGCCTGGAGGCCTTGGCCGCTTGGAGGTTCAATCACTCTCCGGTATCGAGCACCGCCATGAATGCCTCTTGTGGAATATCCACCGTGCCGACGCGCTTCATGCGTTCTTTGCCCTTCTTTTGTTTTTCGAGGAGCTTGCGTTTACGAGTCACGTCGCCGCCGTAGCACTTGGCGGTGACATTTTTGCCGACGCTCTTGATGGTTTCGCGGGCGATGATCTTCCCGCCGATCGCGGCCTGGAGGGGGATCTCAAACAGGTGCTTGTCGATCTGCTTCTTCAGTTTCTTCAATAGCGCCCGGCCACGCTGCTCGGCCTTGTCGCGGTGGACGATGACCGACAGCGCATCGACCGGCGTGCCGTTGACCAGGACGTCCATCTTGACCAGGTTGTCCTTGACGAACCCCTTGAGGTGGTAGTCCATCGTGCCGTAGCCGCTGGTCATGCTCTTGAGCTTGTCGTAGAAGTCGTAAATGATCTCGGCAAGGGGCAGGTCGTAGTCGAGGATCTGGCGTGTCTCCGACAGGAACTGCTGCCTGCGGTAGATCCCCCGGCGGAGGCCGCAGAGCTTCATCAGGTCGCCGATCGAATCCTTGGGGGTGATGATCTCGACCTCGACCAACGGCTCGCGGATCTCCATGATCTGCGACGGGTCGGGCAGGTCGGCGGGGTTGGTGATCTGCATAACCTCGCCGTCGGACTTGAGGACCTCGTAGGTGACGGTCGGCGCGGTCTGGACGATGGCGACCTTGCCCTCGCGCTCCAGCCGTTCCTGAACGATATCCATGTGCAGCATCCCCAGGAACCCGCAGCGGAACCCGAACCCAAGCGCCTCGCTGCTGGTCGGCTGGTAGGTGAAGCTGGCGTCGTTGATATGCAGGCGGTTGATCGCGTCGCGCAGCTCGTCGAACTCGGTATTCCCCGATGGGTAGAAGTCGCAGAAGACCATCGCCTGGGGCTCTTTGTACCCCGGCAGCGGGTCGTCGGCCGGGTCGAGCTCGCGGGTGAGCGTGTCGCCGATGTTGACATCATCGAGCGTCTTGATGTTCGCGACCATGTACCCGACCTCCCCGGCCTGCATCGGCTCTTTGAAGGCGGTCATCTTCGGCGTGAACTTGCCCAGCTCGGTGATGGTGAAGCTGCGGCCGGTGCCCATCATCAGGACCTTGTCGCCCACCGAAAGCTTGCCGTTAAACAAACGGAAGTAGACCACGACGCCGCGGTAGTCGTCGTAGATGGCGTCGAAGATCAGGGCCTGGGTCTTGGTGGACGGATCGCCCTTGGGGGGGGGCAGCTTGCGGCAGATGGCGTCGAGCAGCTCGGTGACCCCCTGCCCGGTCTTGGCGGAGCAGAAGATGCTCTCGTCGGCGGCGAACCCCAGGACATGCTCGGTCTCCAGCGCGATCTCCTCGGGCATCGCCGAGGGCAGGTCGATCTTGTTGACCACCGTGATGATCTCGAGGTCGGCCTCGATGGCCTTGTACGCGTTGGCGACGGTCTGGGCCTCGACGCCCTGGCTCGCATCGACCACCAGGACCGCGCCCTCGCAGGCGGTCAGGGCCCGGGAGACCTCGTAGTGGAAATCGACGTGCCCGGGGGTGTCGATGAAGTTGAGCATGTACGGCTTGCCGTCAAACGTGTGGTAGACGGTGACGGCCGAGGCCTTGATCGTGATGCCCCGCTCGCGCTCAAGCTCCATGTTGTCAAGCGTCTGCTCGCGTGCCTCGCGGTCGGTCACCGCGCCGGTGCCCTGGAGCATCCGGTCGGCGAGGGTGCTCTTGCCGTGGTCGATGTGGGCGATGATGCAGAAGTTACGTATGTCCATGCGGGTATCGGGTATCGGGTATCGGGTATCGGGTATCGGGTATCGGAGCGGATTCTACTCGGCGGGCGGTGCTAACGGCCGCTTGAGTGACCCCAGCGCGGGCCGGCGATCACGTCACTTACACCGAGCCGGTCATTCTAGCACGGTCAACGCCCGCGCGAAGCCGAGCCGCGACCGCCGGGCAACGGGGCCCTGGACACGGCCTGGGCCAGGTCCTTAATCGTCCCGAGCCCCCCGGCCTGCGCCAACACCCCGCTAAGGCCGCGCAGGCGGTCTGTAGCGGTGGCGCCGTCGCGCCGGGCGGTGTGGTCCAGCATCGCAAGCATCCGCAGCGCCTGCTTTTTGCTGCGCAGCCGCCTGACGCTGCCGACGTCGATCAGGCTCGGCTGGCCCTCCTGGTCCATGACGATGTTGCTGGTCTTGAGGTCGCGGAAGAACCAGCCCCCGGCTATCAGACGCCCGGCCAACGCCCCGACCGCCCGGGATGTCGACCGCCGAGACCCGCCTTGGAGCGATCCGTCGTGCAACAGTGTTTCCAGTGAACGCCCAGCCATCGGCGTGATCAGCCAGAGCCGACAACCGAGCCCTGCGCGCTGCGCCCCGTGTGCGACGATCGGCACAACGGACAGGCCGCCGCGCGCGAGCTTACGATTCGCACGCCGTTCACGCTGTGCGGGGTGCAGCCCAAACAGCATCCCCAAGCGCTGGCGCAACGGGGCGTACATGAACCGCTTGATGACCAAATCGGTGTGCGCGGTATCGCTCGCATGGTTCTCTATCCTGATCTGCCAGACCCGGCTTCGGCGGTCGTCTTTGAAAACGCGCACGGGCTTGGCCGACTCGATGAGTCTTGCCAGCTCGCTACGCCCAGGCAGATCGATCTTCGTGGTGTGTTCGCTGGTCACGCTGAGAGTTTGGCCTTGGTGGGGAAGATCCTTGACAGCAGCAGCATCGCACGCGCCCGGCCATGCCAAGGCAGGCAACTCAGCGCCCGGCGCAGGCATGTCATCTTTTCGTCTGCCCGCCCATCAGCGCCCAACTGCCGCGCGGCCGAATACCATAACCGACCGACACGCCGACGCCAGACACGTTCCGGCACAACCGCCGCGCCGCCGTCCTCGTGGACGAACTTGTCCAGCACCCGCGCCAAACGGTACCGCCTGTCGGCATAGGCCCGGCTGCTCTGGGGCGCGAAGTCCGTGGCCTGAGAAAAACCTCGCCGCACGGTCACCGCCTCGCCGGGGATGTGACGCCAGGGCCCAAGCAGGCTCAGCCGGAGGATGAGTTGGTAGTCCTCGGCGATCCGCTCGTTTGGGTCGTACCCCCCGACCTTGTCAAACGCCGCCGCCCGGAACACCGTGTTGCACGAGCCCGGCGGGCCGTGGACCAGCAGCCGCTCGGTGGTATTCATGCCGATCTCGTTTAGTTCACGGAGCTGACGGTCGTTGCTGCGCAGGTCGATGTCCAGCCGGTCCGATGACGCGGCCACCGCGTTAGGGTGATCCGCCATCACCTGCTCGACACGTTGCAGATAATCCACCGGCCAAAGGTCGTCGTCGTCGAGAAAGGCCAAAACATCACAGCCGGGGCACTCAGACACACCCCGGTTGCGCGCCGTGGCCTGGCCCTGGTTGGTCTGGCGCACAAGCTTCGCCTCGAAGGGGAGCTTGCGCCTGTCCAGCCAGGCCTGGATGTTGTTGGGCGTCTCGTTGTCCGAGCCGTCATCCACCACCACGAGGCAATCGGGCGGGCGGGTCTGCGCGGCGATGCTGTCCAGCGCCTCCAACACGATGTGCGGTCGCTGATACGCCGGCACCACAGCGGCTATTCGCAAGCGGGTCATAGCCCCCACTATACCGCCTTGAGCCCGATGGATTCTGTCGAACTGCCTGGACGCAGACTGAGCGTACGCCGATGTGAGTCACACGGGTTTTGCCGGGCCGGCCACGGCACGCGCCTACCACCCGTAGCGGGGCTAAACGTCCAAGCCCAAATTCACATGCAGAATAATCGAATCAGCCACCGATCGAAAGCACGTTGGCGTGTTTGAACCGCTGCCCCAGCGCGGCGGTTGAATCGATCTTCATCCACCGGTCCAGCACGCTGGCGTAGACACTGCGGAAGTCGACGTTGTGGATCAGGTCGCCGTCGTCGAGCTTGGTCAGGCTGGGGTGCTTGCCCAGGAGCCCGGCGTGGACCTTTTCGCCGAACAGGAACATGGGCCCGGCCGTGCCGTGGTCCGTCCCGCCGGAGGCGTTTTGCCTGACGCGCCTGCCGAACTCGCTGAAGGCGACGGTGACGACGCGCCCTTGGTGGCCGGTCGCTTTAAGCTCGCTGTAGAACGCCGACATCGACCGGGCGAATTCGTCGAGCAACCGGGCGTGCTGGCCGGCCTGGTTGGCGTGGGTGTCGAAGCCGCCCATGGCGACGTAGTAGACGCGGGTCGGCAACTCGGCGCGGATCATCGAGGCGACCATCTGCAACTGCCTGGCCAGACCGATACGTGGGAACGTTGTGGACGGGGCTTGGGCGACCGCTTTTCTTACACGGTCGGAAGCGACCTGCGCATCCATCGCGGTGCGGAGGATGAACCCGGCCGGGTCGCTGGTGTCCACCCGAGCGGGCTGGTCGTGAAGCCGGTCGTAGGTCTCGCTGATCGCCGGGTGCAGGTCCCGCCCGGACCAGCGGAACAACTCCGGTCGGTCGAACGTGACCGGCTTGACGTGCTTACCTTGTGTCGCCAGGGGCGCTTCTGAGCCGAGACTGACACAGGCCAGCGAGGTGTCGGCGGAATCGCGCAGGCTGTCCATCGCCTTGCCGACCCAGCCGTGACCCTTGCTGGCGAGGGTGGTGCCTGTGTGCCAGACATCCATGCTGGCGAAGTGCGAGCGGATGGGATTGGGATACCCCACGCCCTGCACGACACTTGCCAAACCCTCCCCGATCATCTCATGCAACGGCGCGAGCGACGGGTGCAAACCGATGCCGGCGTCGGTGTCCAGCGCCAGCGCGTCGGCCTCGCGGACGTTCAAGCCCGGCCGGCCACGGTAGTAGTCACTGAAGCCGTAGGGGACCACCGTGTTCAGCCCGTCGTTGCCGCCGGAAAGCTGCACGACCACCAGCACGCGGTCCTCGGGCACACCGGGGTTGCTCGGCAGCGGGCCGGACGTGTCGGCCATGACCTGCGACGACTGAGACAGGAACGCCGGCACCGACGACACGGTCGAGACCAGCGCCAGACCGGACCGGATGAACTGTCGGCGTGTGTAGGCGGATGGGTCTGACACTTGCGGCTCCTCTTACGGGCGCTGCGTGGGTCGGCGAAGCCGATACCCCAGCAACGCAATCGTCAACACAATTGATACTCCGGCATCGCGGTGACCAGTGTCAGCAGCGCGATCATGCTGTCGGCGTTGATTCCCTTGTCACGTTCCCTCATGAACCGGTACAGCGGCTCACGGCGCTCGGTGGGTGTGTGCCCGCCAAGCATGAACGAGACGACATGATCGACGACGGCGTCCGGCTCGCGCGACGTCAGGCCCGCCAGCAGCGGCATCGGGTCAAAGCCGACCTGTTTGCGGTTCCATTTCTTGCGCCTTGGGTCCTTGCCGGTGATGAGGTAGGCGCAGACGTTCTGCCGGGTGAAGAGCGTGGAGGTGTTGATCCAGCTCCGACCGCCATGCCACCCGGCGACGCTGGGGGGATCGAACAGTTCCTGCCCCATGGCGCGCAGGCCTTCGCTGAGTGTGCCCTTGCTGCGGGCCGGGGCGCCGAGCGTGCGCGCCGTCCCGATAACCAGCTGCGCCGGGCTCTTGATCATGTGTCCGATGATCTGCGTGTCGTAGAAGTGCCGGCTCCTGAAAAGCGTGCTAAGGACGGGCGCGACCTGGTAATCGTTCTTCCGAAGCATGACCGCCAGCCGTAGAACCACCTCTCGGTTGGGCGCGGGGACCTCGTCCAGGTGGTCGGGGACGTCGGCGACGAAGTGGCGGTAGAGCTTGAGCGCGATATATCTTGGGCAGGCTGGCTGACGCAGCAGCACGCCCACAAAGTCGTCGCCGTCGAGCCGGTCGGTCGTCCCCAGCACGGTTTTCTTGCCGTGGTCGTGCCGGCGTTCGTGGAAGATAAAGTCGTTATCGTCGACGTGGTACCCGGTCAGGGCCTTGGCGCCCTGCTTGATGTCGTCCTCGGTGTAGTTGCCTTCGCCGAGGGTGAATAGCTCCATGAACTCGCGTGCGAGGTTCTCGTTGGGCTTGCGTTTGTTGTTCTGGTCGTTGTTGAGGAACTTGAGCATGGCCGGGTCACGGACCATCGCCAGCGCCAGCTCGGCGAAGCTGGCGTCTGCGTGCTCGCGGAACGTGGTGTTCTGCCGGTACATCAGATAGCTGTCGCGGACGTTTCGGTGGCGCGAGGCGAAGTGGCTGTGCCAGAGCAGGACGAGTTTTTCCCGCAGGGGTGCGGGGGTTTCGAGCATGAGCCCGATCCACCACTGGCGCAGCTCGCGGATCATCCCCCGGTCGCGTGCCCGGGCCTCGTTGATTTTTTTCTGCAGCGCGGAGCGGGCGGCCTCATCCTTATCGCGTCTGGCGCGTGCGAACACCGCGCGCTCGTCAGGGGTCAACGGGCGGATCACATCCGGATCGATTTCCGGATCTAGCTCGGTGCTGGAGGCTGGTTCGGTCCCGGGGGCTGGCGTGTCAAGCACGGCATCGACCGCGCCGCGCATACCCATCATGGCAAACCGGCTGATCTCGCCGGGCCCGCCGCCAAAACCCGCGCGCAGCAGCAGGTGTCTGGCCTGCGCCGGGCCGAACAGATCAGGGCGGATTGGAGAAAGTGATGTGTCCATGACGTTACCTGTTGTACGCCAACCGGCGGCAAGGTGTTACACACCAAACGCACGGACGCCCGCGTTATTGCCTGACGGAATCAGATCCGGGGCTGAGCCGACCCCGGGCCGATCGTCTCGGCCGACTGGGGGACCTGGTCGAACCGCACCGGCAGCAGGAGGGTGAACGTCGTGCCCTGCTTGCGGACGCTCTCGACCGAGACGGTCCCGCCGTGCTCCTCGACGATTTTTTTGGTCACGACCAGCCCCAGGCCCGTGCCGCGCAGGCCCTTGGTCGAGTGGAACGGTTCGAACAGCCGCGAAAGTGTGCCCTGGGTCATGCCCTCGCCGTTATCTGAAACGGTGATCTTGACCCGGTCGTCGCCGGCGTCGTACTCGCATCGGAGGCTGACCACGCCGGTCTCGGGCTGGACCGCATCCAGCGCATTGTTCAAAAGGTTCAATAGCGCCTGGTGCACGCCGCCTGGGTCGATCGGGACCGGCGGCATGTCCGCGCCGTAGTCGGTTAGCAGCGCCACGTTCTTCACGTCGTACTGCTTCTGCACCAGCGCGGTGGCTTCGTTGAGAAGTTGATCCAGGTTGACCAATTCGAGCTCGGGTTTTCTCTGCTTGGAGTAGGCGAGCATGTTCATCACCAGCTCGTAGATCCGCTCGACGTTGCGGGCGACGATGTCCCAGCCGCCCTTGGTCAGGTCCATGTTTTTCTTGCGCAGGCCCAGTTCGACGACGTCCGCGCCCCCGCGCATCCCCTGGAGGATGTTCTTGATCGAATGGGACAGGCTGGCGACGGTCTGACCGACCGCGGCGAGCCGTTCGTCCTTGAGGCGGTTGTCGTATAGCTGGGCGTTGGAAAGCGCCACCCCGGTCTGCACACCGATCGCGGTCAGCAGTAGCAACTGGTCCTCGGTGTAGGTGTAGTTGGCGACCTTCGAGTCCAGGTGGATCACCCCATACAGCTTGTCACGGAACTTGATCGGCACGCACATGGTCGAGCGGATCCCGTAGGCCTGGATACTGTCGCCGGTGGCGAACCGCTTGTCGCTCATCGCGTTACTCGACAGCACGCCCACGCCCTTTTTCATGACGTAGCGGACGATGGTCCGGCTGACGGTGATCGGCCCGGTGTCCTTGGTCTTCTGCTCCACGGGCGTTCGGTGGCGGACCAGGACCGGCTCGGGGTCGGACTCGGGCTTGTCTTGAAGCAAGATGAAGCCGCGGTCGGCCTTGAAGTACTCGAAGACCACATCCATCACCCGGTCCAGCAGCTCCTGCTTGTCGGTGATCGATCCGATCAGGGCGGTCAACTCGTAGATCACGCGCAACTGAAACTCGGCCGCCTGCCCGGGCTCGGGGACCGCCATAATCATCGAGTCGTCGTTGCTCGCGACGGTCGACTCGACGCTGATGTCGATCTGGCTGCGCCTGACCATCCGGATCGAATCGTGCTTGGGATCGGATGCCTCCTCGCCGAAGACGAACAAAGTCGCCCCGGTGCGGACCTGGTCGCCCGGGCTCAGCAGGCGGCGCTGGGTCGAGACGCGCACGCCGTTGACAAACGTGCCGTTGGACGATTGCAGGTCGCGGATGTACCACTTGCCGCTATCGGGGGTCAGCTCGGCGTGGCGGCGCGAGATCGTCTGGTCGGTCGTCTCAAGCGCCTCGCTCGACCGGCCGATCAGCTGCGGCTCATGGTCTGGCAACTCATAACGCCTGCCCTTGTCCACGCCTTTAATGACCGAAAGCACCAGCAATGAGTACCACTCCTCACACCGCGTAGAAGCTACATCCGTTCAACCCCAAAGCCGGCGCTGAGCGAAGCTCCGAGTTTCTTCGAGCCCCGTACGTTCCGGGTACCCGGGCCTTCGATCATCTTCGATGATCTCAGACTCGGCGTTGGCCCTTGTTCTAGCCCTCCGCACCGTCATCCTTCATCCGTTCTTTCCACGCCTTGAGCTGCTCCTGGAAACCGCTGAGCCCCGCGTTGCCCGCCGTCTGGTACCGCTTGACCACGTTCTCCGGGCCCAGCCAATCATAGACGTCTTTTTCGACGACTTTCTTGCCCCCGGAAGCAACACACGCCGCGTTGAAGTCGTCCAGGCTCAGCAGCGACAGCTTCTCGTAGCCCTTGTCCCTGCAAGCCTGCACGAGTTTACCGACCACCTGGTGCGCCGTCCGGAACGGCACGCCCTTAGTCACCAGGTATTCCGCCAGGCTGGTCGCGTCGAGGAAGCCCTTGTCGAGCCCCTGCTTGATCCGGTCCTCGTTAAACTTCGTCGTCTTGACGATCCGGGTAGCCATATCCAGGCAGTCACAGACCGAGTCATAGGCGGCGAAGACGTGCCGTTTGTCTTCCTGAAGGTCCCGGTTGTACCCGATGGTGAGTCCTTTGCACATGGTCAACAGCGCCATCAGCGAGCCGTACACCAGCCCGGTCTTGCCCCGGATCAGTTCGAGCATGTCGGGGTTCTGCTTCTGTGGCATCATCGACGACCCGGTCGTGTACAAGTCGTCCAGCGTGATAAACCCGAACTCGGTCGAGGCGTAAATAATCCACTGCTCCGCCCAGCGGGACAGCCACATGGAGGTCATGGAAAGACTGAATACAAAGTTGAGCGCAGTGTCGCGCGAAGCCGTCGCATAAATTGAATTGGTTTCTAACTCTGTCATGCCGTAATGGATCACCTCTCCATCGGCGTTATAGGTTCGGCTTAATTGACCTGTGGTATGCATTCGGTCTAGTGGTAGAGCCGAACCAGCGATCGCACCGCTACCAAGCGGATTAAACATGTAATCTGCCATAGCGATTTGCTCGACCGTTCGATCCAATGCGGTCGCCCAGGACATAAGTTCGCTACCGACGACAATCGGTTGGGCTCGTTGCAGGTGAGTATACGATGGCATCACCACCTCACCCTGCTTCTCAGCAAGTTCAACGAGAGCCCTGATGAGCTCGTAAATAGAGTCTGAAATCCGATCAGATGCATCGTCCAACCATAGCCGAATATCCAATGCGACCTGATCGTTCCGGCTTCTTCCGGTGTGCAGCTTCCGGCCGGCGTCGCCGGTTTTTTCGATCAGGGCGGCCTCGATGCACATGTGGACGTCTTCGAGTTCGACCTTCCAGCCGGGCCAGGCGTCGCCCTGCTCGGTGATCTCGGATTCGATCTCGTTCAGGCCGGCTTCGATCTGCTTCAGATCGTCGGCGGTGATGAGGTTGACGTGCTTAAGCATCCGAGCATGGGCGATGGAGCCCTGGATGTCGTGGGTGTACAGCCGCTTGTCGTAGTCCAACGACGATACAAACCGCGCAGCCAGCGGGTCGGCGGCAGAGCCTTGTCCGGCCTTGGTGTGTTCCCAGGGTTTGGGGGCGGGATTGGTCATACACGTAGTGTATGAGAAAAGCAGGAAACGCAGGAAATGTGGAAAGCAGAAAATTCGAGGCACTCGTGACCGATCACGAAGGCTCTATTTCCTGCTTTCTTTATTTAGCGACTACGTCGCTGTTGAAGCCGTCCTGCGTTTCCTGCTTTTCTCAGAACGGCAGCGCGTCGTCTTCGTCGTCAGGCGGGCCGAAGAACCCGTCCTCGTACTCGGCGTCGTCCAGGCCGCGGTGGTGGATGCGGATCACCCGCGCCAGCGAGTCGCCCAGCAGCGGGCCGACCGCTTCGCAGGTATCCAGGACCGTCTGGTCGAACGGGTCCCCGCCGTCACGGAACAGCGCGATCACCGCCAGCGACTCGTCGTCGGTCCGGCACGCGAAGGCAAGCACATGTGAGTCGACCAGGTAGACGGCGTCACCGCCGAGCCAGTGCGCCAGGGTCTGGTTGTCCGTGACGTGGATCAGGTCGTCGCGCTGGGCGACCTTGGGCGCGAGTACGTCGGCCAGGTGCTGCAGGAGCATGTCGGCCGACTCGGGCGTGCAGTCGTAGTTGACGTAGCCCCCCAGCGTGTACTCGTCCATACTCGAAGGAAGGAAGACGGCGGCGTTGGTGGCGCCGGCCTTCTCGACCAGGTGTTCGAGGGTCTTGCGCAGCAACTGCTCCAGGTCCAGCTCGTTTCGGATCACCGCGCCGAATTCTGACGCCTGGACGACCTGCTGCATCTGGCCGGCCAGCTCCTGATAGGCGGTGACCAGGTCGTTGCACAGGATGTCGACCTGTTTGGACACGTCGACGCGGGCCTGGTTGAGTTTCTTGCACAGCCGGCGGAGCCGACGCACGCGCTGGGACTGGTCGCGGTTACGCTTTTGCTTGCTCAACACGCTGCGGACCCGGCGGTTGGCGTCTTCCAGGTCAAGCGGCTTAATCATGTAATCAGATGCGCCGACCCGGATGGCCTGCATCGCCGACTCCACGCTCGGCTTTTCACCGATCAGGATCGTCGCGGTGATGCGCCGGCTCTTGTTCAGTTCTTCTGCGAGGTCCAGCCCGCTGCCGTCGGGCAGGTTGGGATTGATCAACGCCAGGTCGACCGATTTTTCGGTCAGCCGGGCACGGGCCTCGGTCAGGGACCGGGCGTAGGTGACCTGCATCGACTCGCCGGGGGGCGAACACTGCTCGATGAGTTGACTCAATCCCGGGTCCGTGTCCACCAACAGCACGCGGACCACCTTTTGAGAGGTGTCCCGGCGGGTGGCGCGGGTCCCGGTTGACTTTGGCTTACTTGCCACAACTTTCTCCCTGCATGGAACTTCCATCCCCCAAATAGCTAACGGACAGGGGCTTGCCACTGCTATCGGTTCATCCCTGAGGCGAATCGAGTGGCAGGAAGAAAGTCGCCACGGTTCCTTGTCCCAGGCGGCTGCGTAACTCCAACCGCCCGCCATGGCCCGATATCCACTGCCTTGCGCGGGAAAGGCCCATCCCGACACGGCGGCCGGCGGTCTTGGCGCTGAAGAACGGGTCCATCGCGTGTTCCAGCGTGTAAGGGTCCATCCCCTCCCCATCGTCGGCGACCTGGACGACCAGTGAACCACCGCCGGGCTCGACCTGGGCTATCACCTGTACCCCTGTCTTGGGGTGGGACTGAACGGCGTTGAACAAAAGCACCCGCATCACATCGCGCACCTGCTGGGGGTCGCCGTGGAGGATCGGCAACTCGCCTTGAACTTTCAGCGCAAACGCGGTCGTCTTGTCCTTTCGGCGGTGCGACGACCTGAAACGCTTGACCGTCTCCGCCAGCAGCGCCGCGGGATCGATCGGCTCACGTTTGGGCTTAGGCGGGTCGGCGATCAGGCGCAGGCTGGTGATCAAGCTGCTTAGCCGATGTGATTCCTTGAAGACGGCCTGGGCGGCCTTGTGCTCCTTGGTGCCGGACTCGAGGGTCATCGCCAGGAGCTGACTCCGCCCGGCGATCACGGCCAGGGGGTTATTCATCTCGTGCGCCGCGCCGGCGGCCATCTCACCGAGACGCGCCAGGGACGCCTGCCGGGTCAACTGCTCCTGCGCCTCGGCCAGCGCGAGGTTGGTCGTCGCCAGGTCTTCGCCCAGTCTCCTCGCCCCGTCGTGCTGAGCCGCAGCAGCGACCGCCGCGCCCCATGTGCTGGTCAACGATGAGAGATGCTTCCACGGCGGGGTCGTGTCCCGGTCATGCAGGATGACGGCGGCGGCGCCCCAGCCGCAGTTCAACGGCATCAGGCGCACACAGCGCAGGTCCGGCGCCTGCACGAGATAGTCCGCGACCCATGGCAGGATCCCCATCAACTGCAGGCCCACAGGCTGGGTCGTGTCCAGGGCCGTGAGGTCCGGGGTGTGCGGCGGCGCCTGGATGTATTGGCTGTGGACCGGCCGCCCCTCCTGGTTGTACTGACAGATCAGCCAGCCGGTGGATTCGTCGTTGCCGCCCGTGCCCGGGTAGATCGCCCCGTAAAAGCCAGTGCCAAGCAGGCTCGCGCAAGAACTCACGACCGCATCCAGCACGTCCTGCACGCTGCGCCCGGGGGTAGACGCGTTGTGAAAAGCGATCACGCCGTCCAGGATGCGCTCCTGGTCCACGGCGTCTCGGCCACGCTTTTCCAGCACGGCGTTGATCCGCCCAAGCGCCTCGTTGGCGCGCTGCACCGAATCAAGCAGTAACTCGTGGGACGCCAAGTCATACAGCCCAAGGGCCTTGCCCCGCACCTCCAGATGCTCGTGCAACTCATCGGCAACCCGGGCGACGGCGTCGGGCTTGAGCCCCAGCTTCTGCGCCAATTCACCGGGGTCCTCGCGCAGCGAATAGTTCCCCGAGTAGCCCGCGTGCATCCGCCGTGCGATCAGGTCGGCCAGGCTGATAAGCCCGATCATCCCACGGTGTTCGAGCTTGGGCAGGCTGTCGTAGGGCGAGCCGTGCAACCAGATGCAGTCCGCGAGCATGTGCGGCAGGTTCCACTGCTGGGCGAGGCGTTTGCCGGCGGTGTGGTGATCGATCCCGATGATCTTGCGCTCGAACTCGGCGATGTTGGCCTGGTTCAGGTCCGTCAACTCGACGACCCGGGCGAAGCTCTTGGGCAGGACGTAGTCCATCGCGATCTTGCCGATGTCGTGCAACAATCCACAGACAAACGCCTCGTCGGGCGCAAGGTCCTTGCGCCCCGGGTGGGCCCGTGCGATCAGTTCCGCGGCGACGCCGACCGCCAGGCAGTGCATCCAGAACGCCGACCGATCCATCGGCTTGGGCGCGTCGTCGGGGCCTGCCGCATCGACTCCAAGGCTTGGTGTTTGGTCGGCCGGGCTCGGGACATCACCTACACGCTCGGCGGGGTGCGCCGTCCTGCCTTGCTTATCATCGTTTGCATGCCCGGGCGTTTCGGCGTCCGGTCCGAACAGCTCGAAGACCTTCACGCTCAGCACAGCGTTGCGGATCGCGTTGAACCCAAGCAGCACGACCGCGCGGTCGATGGTGAGGCTGTGGCTGTTGACGCCCTTGTCGGCGGTCTGGCACAGCGAGAGGACCTTGGCGGTCAGTGAGGGGTCGGCGCTGACCAGGTCGATGACCTGGCGTGCGCTGGAATCGTCGCTGGAGGTCAAGCTCAGCAGCCGGGCGGCGACCGCCGGGAGCGTGGGCAGGGAATCGATCTGATGCAGGATCAGCTCGATCCGGTGCGGCTTTGTAGGCTCGGTCGCAAGCATCGTCGGGGCCTTGGTGCGGGGTCAACTAGGCGGGCTTACTGCTCCAGCAACGCCTCGATCCGCTTTTGGAGAACCTCGATGCTGAACGGCTTTTTGACGAACTCATTGGCGCCGCTGGTGAGCAGGTCGTCGATCTCGTTTTGATTGACGACGCCCGAGACGATGATGATCTTCATCCCGTTGAACGCCGGGTTCTTGCGGACGGTCTCGCAGACCACGTTGCCGTTGATATCCGGCAGCATGTAGTCCAGGATCATCAGGTCGGGCTTGAAAGACTCGGTGACGATCCCGGCGTCGTACCCGGTGCCGGCGGTACGAAGCTCGTAACGGTCGTCGCTGCCCAACAGGTCAACAAACAATTCGACGATCTCGTTGTCATCGTCCACAACCAGGATCCGCTGCTTGCCGGATTCCAGACGATCGGTCGGGATCTGGTTGTCACGCATGAAACGCAATAATTCTTCGCGGGGGATCCTCCGGAACCGGCTGCCCGGGACCCGGAAGCCCTTGAGCCGACCGCTGTCGAAGCAACGGATGATGGTCTGCTGGGAGACCTTGCAGATATCGGCGGCCTCACCGGTGGTGAAGACCTGCTTGGTGCTGTTCTGTGATCCGTTGTTCTGGTTCATGGGTCGGTTCCCAAACAGGGCAAAGCTCAGCCGGCCGGCATGGCGCACTGAGATGCCCAAGGTTCCCTATCTTGTCTAGTTTGACATCGGGCCGAGAAGGGAAGGACTTAATCAGATCAATTGATGGATTCGGCACAGAATCACACCCTCAGGGCGTCCGGCACGTCCGCAAAAGGTTATCGCCGCGAAGACGTGGGATAAACCGCGAAGACGCGAAGAGCGCGAAGGAAGGCAAAGAAGAGGGCCCACAGATTACACCGATTATACGGATTGTTCAGATAAGAACGTGATGGTCCAGACACCTTTAGAATCTGTGCAATCTGTGGGTAAATCTCTTGATCGGCTTCGCGCTCTTCGCGGCTTCGCGGTAAAGATTTAGATGGGTACCCGCAGATCGCCCGCTGTCACTTCAGCTCGACCGACCAGTAGGCCTGGTCGAGGAACTGTTTCCAGTCGGCGTACTTGTCGCTGCCGAGACGCAAACCGATCACGGGGTTGCGCTTGGGCCTGCGAGGCGGGACGATCAGCTTCATCCGCGCCTGATCGGGGGTGCGCCCGCCCTTCCTGGCGTTGCAACGGACGCAGCAGCAGACCAGGTTCGTCCACGTGCTTAGGCCCTGCTGGCTGCGGGGCACGACGTGATCCAGGCTCAGTTCCGAAGACGCGAAATTCCCCCCGCAATACTGGCAGAGGTTGCGGTCACGCGCGAAAATGTTGCGCCGGTTGAGCTTGACCTCCTGGCGGGGCAGCTTCTCGTAGCCCAGCAGACGGATCACCTTGGGCACGGCGATGTGCATCCTGACCGTGCGTACCCACTCGTAGTCTTGAGCGGCGAAACCGTCGTAGTCCCGGTGCGCCGCGGCGGAGGCATCGGCCCAGTTGTCAAAGTCGTAAGCGGCGTACGACCCGTCGTCCACACGGATCACCTCGGCCAGGTCCTTGAACAACAGCGTAAACGCGCGGCGGGCGTCGACCACACGGATCGCCATCCAAAGCTTGTTCAACACCAGCACGTGACTATTTAACGCCGAGGCCTGTCCATCCATCACAACGAACACCTCTTCCCTATGGCCCAACAGGACCACGCAATCCTAGCCGCCGACACAGGCAGATGCAATATCCAGTGCCCGCAGGCCTTATGCTAATTCTGCCACAGGATTCGGCGTAATCAAGCCCAATCCATCACCCCAATTATTGGCCCTTCGACACGCAAACCGGCCGACTTGAACCCCCCTACGCCCCCACCGCCTAGATCCGGCACCACAGGTTTGATTCCGACCCCCCGAATCGATAGAGTGACCCCCCCACTTGGGCGGATGCCAGAGCGGCCAAATGGGGTGGGCTGTAAACCCACTGGAGAAATCCTTCGCAGGTTCGAATCCTGCTCCGCCCATTCAGCTTCGGGACGCAAAGCGACGCTCAATAGGTGCCGCTTCGTGTCACCGCTACTGATAACCCATCTTTCGTCGGTAATGAAATGAAGACCCACACGGACCCGGCGGGCGCCGCATGATCAGGTGGTGGCCCCCGAAACTATCCAGGGCACTCTCAATCGGGGGACTGTTTCACGGTCATTTCCCGGCCCTGAGACCATGAAACAAGTAGAATACACAGTGGTCTTAATATAGATTTGTCATGTTTGTTCTTTGGTTACGTCTCTAACCATAGGTCCACGAAACGCAAAGGGGTTCTGGCATGAAAGAGCGACCGACTTCCGTGACGGTGTTCGCGGTGATCAATCTGGTCCTGGCCGGGCTCGCTGTGCTTGGGTTTATCGTCTGGATAATCAGCCAGCTTGGCCTGATGCCTACCGGGCCTCAAGGCAATCCGGCGATGGATCTCATGGAGAACAACGCGGCGTATCAAATGTTCACCCAGGTCTCCATGGGGCTGGGCGTGTTGGTGACGATCCTGATTATCTCGGCTTCGATCGGGATGTTCTCGCTTCGGCCTTGGGCGCGCCTGGCGACCATCGGCTGGGGGCTGTATTCGATGCTGATGACCGTCGTCGCGTTCGCCGTGAATTATCTGGTTCTCTTCGGCCCGTTGCTTGAAGACCTCAGCGGACCGGAGCGGATTGGGATCGTCATCGGAATGGTGTTCAATGTGGTCATCAGCGTCGTCATGATCGGCTACTATCTCTTGATGATCTACATGCTGACACGCCCCCATGTGGTCGAGGCATTCACACCTGAACCCTATGACAACGATCCTGACATGATAGATGCACGGTCTGAAACAGCGGGCGGTGATCTGTGAAGATCGTGATCGCAGTAACTGTCGGCGTGGTGGTGCTGATCGTGGGGGTGGTCGGCCTGGTCGCTCTGCTGGGTTCGGGAGAGTCCGGCTCGGGGGGCGCCGGCACGGTGGTACGTCTTGAGCCGGTGCGGGTCGGCGAACTGATCGAGACGGTTTCGGCCCCGGGCCAGGTCGAACCGGTGACCCATGTGGCGATCAGCGCCCGGGTCTCGGCGCGGATCGCCCAGATCCCATTCAGTGAGGGCGAGCAGGTCATCAAAGGCGATCCCGCGGCGGAGCCGACCGTCCCGGCTAGCGTGTTGATCCGGCTGGACTCGACGGACCTCGAGGCGTCGCTGCGTTCGGCGCAGGCACGTCGCAACGGGCAGGCGGCGCAGATCGAAGTCGAGAAATCACGTATCCATAGCCAGGAAGCGTCGCTGCTGGGGACGCGAGCTTCCATGGAGGAGGCGCATCGCGATCTTAACCGCCACCGGGAGCTGGTTGCCGCAGGGGACGTGAGCGAGTCGGCCTATGAGCAGTCTCAGATGCGCAACGACGAGTTGAACTCACAACACGCGGCGGCGAAGTCCAACCTGGAAGCGTCCCGCAGAGCGTTGAAGGTTGCGCAGTACAACCTCGACGCCGCCGACGCCGAGATCGAACGCGCCGAGGATAACCTCAGCTACACCACGATCGTTTCCCCGATCAACGGGGTGGTGACGGTCGTGAATGTTGAGACGGGCGAGCTGGCGGTGACCGGGACGATGAACAACCCCGGGACGGTGTTGCTGGAGGTCGCGGACCTCTCGACGATGCTTGTCGTGGCGGAACTGGACGAGGCGGACATCGGGCAGGTCCATGAGGGGCAGCCGGCGAAGGTAAGGATGCTGGCTTACCCCGACCGCACCTTCGACGGGACGGTCCGATCGGTCGCGCTGTCGGCCACGAGGCTGGGCACCAAGTTCTTCAAGACCGAGGTGCTGTTGGATACCGACGGGGATCAGATCTATAGCGGCCTGACCGCCGACGTCGAGATCGAGGTCGACAGGCATCAAGGCACCCTGGTCGTGCCCAGCCAGGCGGTGTTCGGACGCCCGGTCGACGAGTTGCCCATCGACATCCGGGACAACAGCGAGCTTATAGACAAAAACAAGACGATCGCGACGGTCGTGTTTCGTTTCATCGACGGCAAGGCGGTGGTGACACCGGTGAAGATCGGCCCGTCGGATGTGACGCATACCGTGATCCTAAGCGGCCTGGAAGCGGACGAGCAGGTGATCGTCGGGCCTTACAAAGCACTCGAGGGGCTCAAACACGACCAGTCTGTGAAGGACGAGCGAGAGGAGAAAGCCAACGACAAGGACGGCGAAGCGGATGAACAAGCGGATGCTTCCGAAGCCGAACAAGATCAGGCCGACGACCCAGACGCGAGCGAGACCGAAGCGGAGCCGACCGTAGAGCAGGCCGAACCGGCTCAGTGATAACCAATCATGCTGATCGAGTTGAACAACCTGACCAAGGTGTACAAGGTCGGCGTCGAGCGCATCCACGCGCTGGCGGGCGTTGACCTGACCATCGGCGAGAACGAGTTCGTAGCCATCATGGGCGCTTCCGGATCTGGCAAGAGCACCCTGATGAACGTGCTGGGCTGTCTGGATCGGCCGACCGGTGGCGGCTACAAGCTCGCCGGGCAGCAGACCAGCCGTATGAGCGGCGCGGCGCTGGCGCGGACGCGCAACGAGCGGATCGGGTTCGTCTTTCAATCATTCGAGTTGATGCCGCGTCTTAGTGCGCTGTGGAACGTGGCCCTGCCCTTGACCTATTCGCGGACCGGTTGGCGTGACCGGCGGGTCCGGGCGATGGACGTGCTGCGCCGGGTCAACCTCGATGATCGGGCCAAGCACCATCCCAACCAACTCTCCGGCGGGCAGAAGCAGCGGGTCGCCCTCGCACGCGCCCTGATCAACAACCCAAGCATCATCCTGGCCGATGAACCGACCGGCAACCTCGACTCCAAGACCAGCGGCGAGATCCTGGACCTGTTCGTGAGGCTGCACGCCGAGGGCCAGACCATCATCATGGTCACCCACGAGCGCGACGTCGCCGCCCACGCCGGACGGATCGTCCGGATGAGCGACGGGCGGATCGTCTCTGACCTCCCCGCAGACCAGGACGAATTTGTGCGTGACCTGCATCTGAAGTTGATGGCGGATCAGGCTGCGGCCGTGCCCGACACCGAAGGGGGCGCGTCGTGAGCGTTGTTAAAGCGCCTGTTGCGTTGATGATGTTCCTGACCCAGAGCGTGATCCTGGCGCTGGGTCAGATCTGGTCGAACAAAGTGCGGTCGCTGTTGACCACGATGGGGATCATCATCGGCGTGGCATCCGTGACGGCGGTGATCGCGGCATTGACGGGGCTTAAGGCAAACATCCTGGCCGACCTCGAGGTGATCGGGAACAACAAGATCGCTGTCTTCACCCAACACCCCCAGACCGGTCGCCACCGCCACGCCTCCTGGCGCACGATCCGGCTGGTCCCCAGCGACTTCGAAGGGATGCTCGACCATTGCCCGTCGGTCGAGGCGTTCACACGGATCACCGGAGACAACTCGGATGTCACGTTCGGCGATCGGTCGCTTGAGAGCGCGCGGATCACCGGGATCGAGCCGGCCTGGCACCAGGTGGACGGGCGGACGGTCACCATCGGCAGGCCGTTCAACCTTGTGGACGACGCCGAGGCACGCCCGGTCTGCCTGATCAGCCCGGCAACACGCGACGAGCTGCGGCTGGACCGTGACTGCACCGGGCAATCGATCTACATCGGCCGGACGCGGTTCCTGATCGTGGGTCTGCTAGAGCCCCCCGCCGAGTTCAACATGATCAACGCGGGCACCGCGGAGCACGAGATATTCATCCCGTTCCGGACGGCCTGGCGGCGCACCGGGAATTGGATGTTCGTCCTGGTCAATGCCAAGTCGCCGCAGGTCTCGGACGAGGCCCGGGCCGAGATCCGATTCTTCCTGCGCAACAGACGTGAGCTTCGTCCCGAAGACCCGGACACGTTCGGGATCAACGTCGTCGAGGCGTTTGTCCAGACCTTCAACAAGGTTGCCGCCGCCATCACGATGGTCGCCGGCGGGATCGTGGGTATCTCGCTGCTGGTCGGCGGCGTGGGGATCATGAACGTGATGCTGGTATCGGTCTCCGAACGGACACGGGAGATAGGGCTGCGCAAGGCCGTGGGCGCACTGCCCTCGGCGATCCTGCTTCAGTTCCTGATCGAGGCGGTCACGCTCTGCTCGGTCGGCGGGCTGGCGGGGATCGCCAGCGGTCAGTTGCTCACCATCCTCATGGGTCTGATCCCCGGGGCGCATCTGGACCGTGCCTACATCCCGCTCTGGGCGATCGTCGTCTCGATCGGGTTCTCGGCGGTTGTCGGCGTGTTCTTTGGCATCTTCCCCGCGATCAAGGCCGCCAGGCTGGACCCCATCGAGGCGCTGCGACATGAATAAGATCATTTCACCTAAGCGTAAGTCGTTCTCGTTGGCCTTACTCCTGGCGGTGTTGACGCCGGGCTGTGTCGGGCCCTTTGGCGACGACCCGGGGCTGACCATGAACGTTCCGCCGCAGCGGCTGCGTCAGATCGAGCCGATGCAACTAAAGCCATCGCCGATCCGGGAAGAAGCGGACCAGGCCCGCGCCGAACCTAAGCCGCCGCCCGCCGAGATGCAGCTGACGATCGAAGCCTGCCGGGTCATGGTGATGGCCAACAACCTCGACCTGGATGTCGAACTGCTGGGCCCGACGATCGCGAGACAGAGCATCACCGAGGAGCAGGCGCGCTTCGAGGCGATGTTCTTTGGTAACGCCAACTTCAATAAGACCGACACCCCCACCGCTACGACGCTTGTTGGAACACAGTCCGAGTCGACCAGCACCGACTTGGGCGTGGACGTCCCGCTGCGCACCGGCGGCAACCTGCGGTTCAGCCTCCCTGCTAACAGAACCAAGACCAACAACATTAACTCGACGCTCAACCCGTCGTACACTTCGGACCTGGCCGTGTCGCTGACCCAGAACCTGCTGCGCGACGCCGGCACGAAGACCAAGAGTCACGGCATCCGGGTCGCACACTACCAGAGCCAGTCCGCGTTAGCGCGTGCCAAGCTCGAGGTGATCCGTGTGATCGCCCTGGCCGACCGGGTGTACTGGCGTCTGTACGCAGCGCGGAAAGAGTTGGAGGTCCGCCGCCAGCAGCACGAACTGGCGCTTGCTCAGCTTGAGCGCGCCCGTCGGAGGGTCGAAGCCGGGGCGGATGCCGAAGTCGAGGTTATCCGTGCCGAGGCAGGCGTCGCCGAAGGGCTCGAAGCCATCATCATTGCTGAAAACAACCTGCGTGACCAGGAGCGTGAGATCAAGCGGATTCTCAACAAGCCCGGGCTGACGATGTTCAGCCCGACGGTGATGGTCCCCGCGACCCCGCCTGACCCGGTTCATTATGCGTTGGACCCCCGTTCACTGGTGGACGCCGCGATGCAGGGCCGGATGGAACTGCTTGAGTTGGAATTACAGCTAGCCGAGGACGCCAGCACGGTCGATTTTCAACGCAACCAGACGCTGCCGCTAGCCGTGCTGGATTACACCTACACCTCCAACGGCCTGGGGACGTCGTACGAGAACGCCTTCAACGTCGCCGACAACCGCGACTTCGAGGACCAGCGGGTCTCGGTCCGCCTGGAGGTCCCACTAGGTAATGAGGCCGCGAAGAGCAGGCTCCGCCGCGCGATCCTCACACGACTGCAACGCTCGGCGACCCGGCAGCAACGCCGCGCACAGATCCAGCAGGAGGTGCTTAACGCAGTAGATCAACTCGAAGCCGACTGGCAGCGCATCCTGGCCAACCGCCAGCGCGCCATCCTCGCCGGGCGCACCCTCGACGCCGAGCAGCGACAGTTCGACCTGGGCCTGGGCACCTCGACCGATGTGCTGGACGCCCAGGCCCGCCTCGCCGACGCGCAGTCCGCCGAAGCCCGCAGCCTCGCCGACTACCAGATCGCCCAGATCGACCTCGCCTTCGCCACCGGCACCGTCCTGGGCGCCGCCAACATCCACTGGGAAGCCAGAGAGCCGGAGCTTAACGACTGACCGGCTTACGCCCCACGTAAACCGCTCAACGAGGGGGCCACGATCAGACACGACCGAACCCTTGTCGATGAAGCGGTAGAGCGGCTGAACGCTCTATCGATCGATGAAAAGAGCAGGTCTTTCCAGCGCGTACGGGGAGGCAGGTCAATTCTCGCGGCAGCACCCCCACCTTGACACCCACCCACGCACCCCGGATCATCGGGCGGACATTTCTACTGCTGGGAGTCGCACCATGCCCAGGTACATCGTGAGCGGCGTCGATCGTGAGGATGGCGGGGCGAGGTTCACCACGATCCAGGCGGACAGCCCCGACGACGCGATCAACAAGGCCGGCTTTGTCGTCGAGAAAGTCGAGCCCGTCACCGATCAGTCAGCGGCGCCACCCATCCAAGGAATTACCGCCCGGCCCCCGACCTACCTGGCGATCGCCATCTTTGCGGCGGTCGGGCTGGCGATTGGGTACGGCATGGCCGTGGTTGGGTGTATTTCCGCGGCGTTCGCCTTTCTGTCCACCGATTCGGATGAAGGGCTGCGCCTTGGTGGTGGAGCCATCGCGCTGTACGCCATTTCCACGGGCCTGAGCATCGCCCTATTCGGCGAGTTGCTTCGAGCCTTCCGTGACATCGCACGCAACAGCTTCAAATGATCGCTTGCGTCGGGGCTCCTGATAAGCCGCTGTAGCCAAGGGGTGTAGCCCGGCGCAGGTGCCCAAACCGTGAAGCCGTGGGATCGTAAGTCTTTGATTTCTCAGTATCTCTAGGAATCGTTTAGGAGGGGTGTACCCACTGGGGAAGCCTTGGCAGGCTCGAACCCTGCCCCGCCCAATCCTTTTCAGACGCCGATCCGGGCTGATCGGCCCGGGGCCCGGAACCCCGTAAAACCATCCACCCAGATCGGGGTTTCCCCCCTGTGCAAAATCTGCAGCGGGGCCCTCCCACATCGTACGCTAGTGACCATCAAATTTCAGGGCGGTCAACGTACCCGACCCCGACCGGAGGGAGACAGGCTCAAGGACAACCGTGACCACGACCGTAGTAACAGCCCTCACCCCAACCCAACCAAATCGATGATGCGTTACGTCCGTAAACACCGTACCAATGCCTGACGTGTGGGCCGGCTCCGGTCATCCATTCCGATCTGGGCCGGCCCCGTCAGTTAATCTCGTTCTAGTCATCACAAAGACCGCACTGAATGTGCTCGAGAATATGATCAGCGTCATCTTTGACACGCGGCGCACAGCAAGCCGCAGATCGCCCCGCAATCGTTGATCGTGCCTGCCACCCCCCCGGTTGATGCCAGACGTGTCACGCGCGTTGGGTGTCATCCAATAGTAGTAAGACGGGGCCCGAGGATGACATCCCTGGGCCTCGTCCTTTTTTTATGCCGTGTCCGGGCTGTACAGGCAAGAGGCATCACACGATTGCGGACGGGTATAAGCCAGCCGCGAGATCGCAGGTCGTTTCATGCCAACCATCCCGGTGGGTGCCGGGCGGGCGTGCTGCGTTGCTCGGCGGTGATGATCTCACGGCGGAGCTGGTCGAAGAGTTGTGAGGGCTTGACCTCCGCGGGTTGGCCGGGGATGAGTACGGGCTCGTCCTGGTTAAGTTGCCTCTTCATCCGCTGGGCGGCGGTGACGATCGTCGAGTGGTTGGGCCGGCCCATGGCGGCGGCGATCTCCGGGTAACTCAGCGACGTCAAGTCCCTGGCGAGGTAGATCGCAAGCGACCTGGCGAGCACGATGTGGCGGCGGCGGGTCCGGCCCATGACCAGCTGGGAGGGCAGGGCGAACAGTTGACAGACCGCGTCCATGATCTGCTCGAACCGCACGGGCCGCCTGGGCGCCAAGCCGCCCTGATCGTGGAACAGCCGGTCCACCAGTGCGTGGCCGATCACACGGGACCCGGCCCCCAGATGCGGCACGGACCGGTCGATCATCGACATCGCCTGTAGCTTGGTGAGCATCCCCTCGATATCACGGACCGACCCGTCGCAGCGGTCGGCGATCAGTTTCGCTGAGGCCTGAGGCATCGCCAGCCCGCGGCGCTCGGCCAGGGCCTCGACGATCCGCATACGTGTCGCCGAATCGGGCGCGTCGATACGCACCACCATCCCGCGTATACACCGGCTAACCAGCGCGTCGCTGAACTGCTTGATGAGTTTGGGGTGGTTGTCGCTGGCTAACACGACGCGCGCACCGCTGAGTTCGATCTCGTTGAAACTGTGCAGGAACTCCTGCTGGGTCTTCTCCTTGCAGGCCATGAAATGGACGTCGTCGACCGCGAGCAGGTCCAGTTGCCGAATCTTCCGGCGGAAGGCGCTGAGCGAATTGGTGCGTACGGCCGTGATGAAGTCGTTGGTGAACTGCTCGCCGGTGGTGTAGCGGACCCGGCGCTGGGGGTGGTGAAAGTTGATCCGCTGACAGATCCCCTGGAGCAGGTGGGTCTTCCCAAGCCCGCACCCGCCATGGATAAATAATGGCGACCCGGGGTCGACCTCGCAGCCCCAATCGCCGTCGGCCATCTGGACCGCGGCGGCGAAGGCCAACTCACTCCCGGACCCGACGACAAACTCGTCAAGCGTGTGCCGCCACCGTTTGCCCGTCCGACGCGCCGGCGCCCACGGGGCCGTCTGCCCGGCAACATTGACCGGTGGGGCCACCGCGGCACGGGACCGCTCACCGTGCGCGTGTGCCTGGTCCGTGGCGCTGGCGGGCTTGCTGACGCCTACGTGCAGGTGCACGCCGTGGCCAAGCTCCTCGTGCGCCGCCTGATCGATCTGCGTTTGCAACTGCCGGCCGATCCCGTCGGCGAGGAACTTGTTGGCGACGGTGACGCGCAGGGCCTGCCCATCGTCCTCCAGCTCAAACCGGGTCGACCGGTCGAACCACATGGCGTACCTGCGGGAGCCGATGGCCTGTTCCAGGCGGGTGGCGATGTGCGCACCTATATTATTTAAGGAAGTGGCCGTAGTCACGATCACCTCTCCGTTTACGGAGCCTCGTGGCGACGCGCTGCGCCACCGTGTGTCAGTTAACAGGGCCCCAATACTCGCCCTGACGCCGAGAAAATGGTTCCGTCCGGATACCCGCTGATCGAAGGGCCCGTTCGGCGTTGGGCTTTCCCCTCCCTTAGCCGAAGTCGAGTGGCTCACGCGGAGCGACATTCCGTTATCGCAGTGATCAAGATACGACCAAGAGCGACCCGGTACAACCGCCTGATCCGCGCAAAAATGCGCCCGCGTCTTCAGCGCGATATAATGCAAGCGGTTAGATGCGTTAGTTTTTTTTGTCCACCGTTTGTACGCATTCGTGACAATCTGTGGATAAACATCGCCGGTGATAAACAGCGCATCCGGCCGTTTTACTTTAAGGTGCAGATCATCGCGACCTTGCGCGCCGTCGGGCGGAAATTCAAGCCCCGGTAGAGCCCAACCGCCGGCGCGTTTTGTTCATCGACCGCCAGGAGCAGGCCCGAATACTTCCGCGAGGCGGCCTGTGCGATCGCCGTGCGAAGCAGCCGACCCGCCAGACCTCGACCGCGAACCCGCGGGGCCAGCCCGATGTACACAAGCTCCAGATCCGGCCGGTCGACCAGCGGGTTAAGCAGCATCACCGCGATCGGCTGATCCTCAAGGCAATACACCGACCACAGTTCCGGATCGAATCGGCCCACCGCCATGTGGCCCGCGATGATGTCGTCGATCTGGCGGGTGCCGACCAGCCCCGGACAGTCCTGCGTGTCCTGGTAGCTGGCCAGGATCGCCTCTGCGAAGGCCTGACGGTGCTTGGGGTCCCACGAGACGACACGCAGGTCTTGCCCGTCCAGCCCGATCGGGCCTTGAGCATGCGGCTCGCTGGCGGTTACAGCGGACGAGCGTCTCATGTAGACCAAAGACGCCAGGTAGTGAAACCCCCCCTCCGACAAGGCCTGACGCTCGTTGTGCTGGCCTGGGTCCAACAGCGCCTGGACCAGACGCACACCCTTGGGGTCCTGGGACTGGACCATAGACCGAACCAGCTCAGCACTAAGCGAAATGGATGGGCCCTGGGAGACCGGGGAGAGAAAAACCACCGCCGTCCTGCCCTGGCCTGGGATGATAAGTGATGAGGCCACAGGGCTTTGCTTGTCGTACGCTGCCCAAAGCCCATCGAGCGTCATCCCCTGGTACTCAATAAATTCCAGAAAATGGTCCACCGCCGGATCGTCGGGCGCATCCCGGCCCGTCAGCAGGACCGCCAGCGCTGACCGCCGATCCGGCGGGTCGACCGGGCGGATCGAGGGGAGATCCCCCTCATGCCGGCTGATCGGGGGTGTGCTGATATGGGCCATAAGAGCGCCGCTGCCTGATTTGGCCAAAGAAAATTGACCGGACAAGGCCCGATCGTACAATGTCACCTGTACCCGGGGAAGCCCGGGGCGCCTTCTTAACAGTGGGATTGTAGACAGTCAGCAGAAAGGTTCCCATGCGAAGCTTCGCCGCCATATTTTTGACCCTGTGCGCCGGCTGGGTTGGGGTCGTGATGACCGCACCTTCCGCTCTGGCGTACCCCGAGCCCGCCATCGTCAGCCCGTCCTGGTCGCTTTTGGCGGAGGTTCAAAAACCCGAAGCGATCTCCATCGAGGATGTCGACGGCTCGATCCGCTGGTTCTGGTACATCACCTACAAGGTGACCAACCCGACCGAGCAGGATCTTTTGTTCATCCCCGAGATCACGATCGCCAACGACCTGGGCCAGATCATCAACGCCGGGGAAAACGTCCCCCCGACCGTGTTCCCCGCGATCAAAGAGCGGCTGGGCAACCCGCTATTGCTGAGCCCGGTCGAGGTGGTCGGCAAGCTGCTTCAAGGCGAAGACTTCGCCCGCGAAGGCGTGGCGATCTGGCCGGCCCCCGAGGGTGACGTCGATGCCTTTTCGGTCTTCTTCGCCGGGCTCAACGGTGAGACGCAGAACGTCAGCAACCCGTTGACTGACGAATCGGTCCTGGTCCGCCGCACGCTCATGCTCGAATACCAAAGCCCCGGCAACTTCGACAGCCCCCAGCAGCAGCCGATTATCGAAGTCCGCCAACACGAAGTGATGCGGTAGAGGAGAAAGCAGGATGCTTCAAACCGTATCGCAGACCAGCACACGCGGCAGGCTGTCGTGATCTGCTAACACATGCGCATTGGCTAAGCCCCCTGCCGACTCGGCGAGCCGTAAGAGTTGTTTTTCGTGGCTCGCGGCGGCCTCCAGCACCAGCTGACCGGGGTGCTCCAGCAGAGGCCGGGCCCGTTCGATCAACACCCGCAGGTAACGCAGGCCGTCGGCCCCGCCACGCAACGCGGAAGCCGGCTCGTAGTCCTTGACGTTGGGCGCAACGCGTTTCCATTCGTCATCGCCGATGTAAGGCGGGTTACTCACCAGGTACCGCAGACGTTCGTGTTCGACAGGCTCGAGCAGGTCGCCCTGGCGGAACTCGATCTGATCGGACACACCCATCGACCGGGCGTTCGCCCTGGCAACGTCCAGCGCCTTGTCGCAAAGGTCGGTCGCGATCACCCGGCTATGGGGGATGTGCTTGGCCAGCGCGATCGCGATCGCGCCGCTGCCCGTGCCGATGTCCGCGATGGTCGGGGAGTTGAAACCGGGGATCCGCCGGGCGTGCTGGATGACGTGTTCGATCAGCGTCTCGGTGCTGGGCCGGGGGATCAACACGTCGGGGGTGACCGCGAGCATCATCGAGAAAAACGGGCTCTTGCCGATGAGGTAGTCGACCGGCTCGTGGGCGACGGCCCGCTCGACCAGCTCGCGGAAGGTCGCGCGTTCCAGTTCACTTGCCGGGCGGTCCGGGTCCATGTACAGCTTGAGCCGATCGACCCCCAGGACGTGGGCCAGCAGCATCTCGGTTGCCCGCCGGGGGTGATCGACGCCCTTGCGGGTCAGATGCCTGGCCGTCCAGGCCATCAGCCGACGGGTGGTCCAGGTCTGGTTGTCGGTGGATCGCTGTGTCACGGGGCTTGATTTTACCCCCGGATGGGGCCCAGCGGTGATGAAGACCCACAATCCGGCTTGGAAGGGCCCCGGCGGTCGCGTAGCATCATGGGATGCATGTCGCCCTGCTGGCAAACCAGGCCTGGCTGGATGAGGAGCTGACACCGTTTCAGCACCTGGTGGTCGGGCTGATCGACGAGCGGGTCCGGGTGGTTCAGGTCGTGCCCCAGCACATCGATACCGAGGACGTGAGTATGTTCGGCGGGCTGGTGCCCTGGCATGAAACCCGGGTCACCGTGATGAACCAACACCGGATCGCCCGCCTGGACGAACCGCTGGAGGCCCTTGGGGTGGACCTGATCCACGCGCTGGACGGGCGGCTGTGGCGCGGGGGGCTAAAGCTGGCGGATTCCCTCGGTACGCCGATCGTTCTGGGCGCCTGCTCGATGCTGGATATCCCCCTGGCCCAGCGCCTGCTGTCCCGGGCCGACCCGGCCAAGGTGGCGGTGGCGGCGGTGACCGAGCCGATCGCCGAGGCGATACGCCAGCACGTCGGGCCCGATCTGCTGGTGCAGACGATCGGCACGGGGGTCCACAACCAATCCACCGAGCCCCCGGTCCGACAAGAAGGCGAGACGTTCTGCGCGATCGTCAGCGGCAACGGTGTGTGGGACAGCGACTACGATGCCCTGCTCGGCGGGATCGCCTCGGTCGTCAGACGCAGACCGATGTCCCAGTTCTTCTTCGACGGCCAGGGCGGAGCCCAGCACCAGATCTGGAAGGCCGCCAGCGCGATGGGCCTGTTGGCGAATATTTCATTGACGCCCAGACGTCTTGGCCACCGGGAGATGCTTTTGCGCGCCCACGCGCTGATCCACCCCCAGGCCCTGGGCAAGTCACGCAGCCTGACCCTCCGGGCGATGGCCTGGGGGCTGCCCGTGATCGCCTGCCACGACCCCTACCTGGACTACCTGATCGACGGGCAGACGGCGACCGTGCTGGACGGACCGACGCCCGAGGATTGGGCGCATCAATTGCAACGATTCATCGAAGACCCCAAGCTGACCGCGGCGATGGGCCAACGGGCACAGGACTGGGTCAGGCACAACCGCCCGACATCGCACCAGATCGCCGACGTGCTGGACCTTTACCGGCGCATGGCGGGCCAGACCATCCCGTTCCCGGCCTAACTGGTGCGCGCCCGGTCAAGCTGATAGGTTCTGCCCATGACCGCGACGACCGGCCAACACGCAAGGCAGGACATGCAAACCGTTGTCACACGCACCGTCGGGCAGGCCCGGGAACACCGGGCGGGCCTCCAAGGCAAAGTCGCGTTGGTGCCGACCATGGGCGCGCTGCACGACGGCCACACCGAACATATCCGTATCTGCCGCGGGCTTGCCGACCACGTGCTGGTCAGCGTGTTTGTCAATCCGACACAGTTCGGGCCCGGCGAAGACTTTCAGAAGTACCCCAGGTCACAAGAGGTCGATATCAAAAAGTGTGCCCAGGCCGGCGCAGCGGGGGTCTTTACCCCTTCGGTGGACGAGCTGTACCCGCCGACGAAGCCGGGCGTGGATATCGAAGTGCCATCATTGTCCGCCGACCTGGAAGGCCAACAGCGCCCGGGCCACTTCCAGGGCGTGTGCCGGGTCGTCGCCAAGCTGCTGAACATCTTCCACCCAGACTTCCTGTCGTTGGGCCAGAAGGACTACCAGCAGCTACGGGTCATCGAGGCGATGTTGGCCGACCTGATGATGCACGTGCGGGTCGTTGAGATTCCGACCGTGCGTGAGCCCGACGGGCTGGCGATGTCCAGCCGAAACCGCAGCCTCGACGCCGAACAGCGCCAGCGCGCCCTTGGGTTGTCCAAGGCCCTTCGGCAAGCCAGATCGCTCGTCGAAGAAGAAGGCGAGACCGACCCCCAGGCGGTCGAGCAGGCGATGTGCTCGGTGATGCAGGCCCACCAGATCGACGTCGACTACGCGGTCCTGCGCCACCCCAAGACCCTCGGCGAATTGACCTGCGTGGAGCCGACACTGACCGGGGGGGTGATCGCGCTGACGGCAGGCCGTGTCGGGACGGTTCGCCTGATCGACAACATGCGCCTGGGCGGACCGGCGGAAAAGTAACACGAGGCATACCCCAAGGCTAAATAGGCGCACATGATCCGCGCCGGATGCCTCGCGTTTGCCCAGCCGCATCCGCCGGCTGATCGGCTATCATCCCATCATGGCTACCCAGCGGATCGTCTCCGGCAAAACACACAGCCCCGCAGAGGAGGCGGTCAATCTGTCGCTGCGCCCAACCCGGCTTGACGATTATGTCGGCCAGCCCAGGCTCATCGAGAAACTGCGCATCACCCTCCAGGCGGTCAAGGAACGCAACGAGCCGATGGAGCACGTCCTGCTGCACGGCCCACCGGGCCTGGGCAAAACCACGCTCGCCCACGTCATCGCCAACGAGATGGATGCCCACCTGACCGTCACCAGTGGCCCGGCGCTGACCAAGCCCGGCGACCTGGTGGGGTTTCTCACCAAGCTGCAAAAGGGCGATGTCCTGTTCATCGACGAGGTCCACCGCATGCCGGTCTCGCTGGAGGAGTACCTCTACTCGGCGATGGAGGACTTCAAGATCGATGTCACCGTGGACTCCGGCATGCACGCCAAGACGATCACGCTGCCGCTGCAACCCTTCACTTTGATCGGTGCGACCACCCGCGCGGGGCTGATCAGTGGGCCCATGCGGTCGAGGTTCGGACTCACGCACAACCTGGACTTCTACCCGCAGGACGATTTACTAAAAATCCTGCACCGTAGCGCCGGGCTATTAAACATGACCGCCGGCAACGAATCCCTCTCCACCATCGCCTCACGGTCCCGCGGCACCCCGCGCATCGCCAACCGCCTGCTTAGGCGAATCCGCGACTTCGCACAGGTCAAACACAACGACCAACTCAACCCAGCCATCGTCGACGAAGCCCTTGAACTGGAAGGCGTCGATCATCTAGGACTGGACGAGCTGGATCGCAAGTACCTCCGCGTCATCGCCACCACCTACGAGGGCGGCCCCGTCGGCGTCGAAGCCATCGCCGCCACCCTCGGCGAAGACGCCGGCACCCTCGAAGAAGTCTGCGAACCCTACTTATTGCAGATCGGCTTCCTCGCCCGCACCCGCAAAGGCCGGCAACTCACCAAAGCGGCGGCGGAACATCTGGGGGTCAGATTTGCTATCCACGAACAGGATGCGGAGCTGTTTGAGTAGATTGTGGCTCATCGACGGGCAAAAACGGCAGTGGATTCGGTCCAGCCCTTCACCGCAAGACAGTTTTGAGGAGCTTCCAATGCCGCTCTACGAATACGATGATCAAACACTCAAAGCCATTAACACCATCACTTTCGATTCTGCCGGGGTGCGAGAGCGACAAGACCTTCAGCGTACGTTGCGTGATCAGATCGAAGTAATCGCACCCGGCGTGTTAGTTGTCGATGAGGAATTCGGTCGATGGGAGGATTCCCGCCGAAGGATTGATCTGCTCGGGGTAGATAAGCAAGCCAATCTTGTTGTCATCGAACTCAAGCGCACCGAAGACGGTGGCCACATGGAATTACAAGCCATCCGGTACGCTGCGATGGTGTCTGCCATGACTTTCGAACAGGTCGTAGAGACATTCGCGAAGTACCTATCAGCGCGTAACAAAGAAGGTGACGCGAGAGCATTACTATTGAAGCATCTCGGGTGGGACGAGCCGGAGGAAAATCTGTTTGCTCAGGATGTTCGGATCATTCTTGCGTCAGCGGATTTTTCTAGAGAATTGACATCCGCTGTACTGTGGGTCAATGAGCGGGGCTTAGATGTTACCTGTGTTCGATTGCGCCCCTATGCCGACGGCCAGCGCGTATTGCTTGACGTCCAGCAGGTAATACCACTACCTGAGGCTGAAGACTATCAGGTAAGAGTCAAGTCCAAGCAGATCCAAGAGAGACGTAGCAAACAAGCCCAGTCAGCCGCATCTGGCCTGCGGAAAGAATTCTTTACTCTGCTTCTTGAGAAGTGTCGTTACCAAAACACACTTCATGCCAACTTGTCGCCCACCGACCAGGATTGGATCGCTAAGAATGCAGGGATGAAGGGTGTAACGTTTACCTTCCGAGTCAGAAGAAATGAGTCTGCCATTGAACTTTACGTCGATGCCGGGCCGGGGTCAGCAGATGCAAATACAGCGGTATTTGAGAAATTGAAGAGGCATCAATCCGATGCTGAACATGCTTTCGGTCAAGCTCTGGAGTGGGATGCCATGCAGGATCGGCAAGGCTGCCGGGTTCTTTTTCGTTTTCCGATTGGCTGGGATGATGACCCACAGAAGTGGTCGACATTACACGATAAGATGGTTGATGGCATGTCACGCCTACAAGTGGCGTTCCGCCCGATCATTGACGGGATAGCTACCTGACATTCGACTCTTCCCTACCCGTACACCACTTCCCTGACCTCGTCCTGCTGCTCGAACCATTCGATGGTCTTGCGCAGGCCTTCTTCGAAGCCGACCTTCGCTTGCCAGCCCATGGCTTGTTTGGCCTTACTGGTATCGAGGCAGCGGCGGGGTTGGCCGTCGGGTTGGGTGGGGTCCCATTCGATCTTGCCGGTGAACTTGCAGAGCTTGGCGATCAGTTCGACCAGGTCTTTGATCGTGATCTCCATGTTGGTGCCGAGGTTGATGGGGTCGGGGGTGTCGAGTTTTTCGGTGGCGGTGACGATGCCATCAGCGGCGTCCTCGACGTAGAGGAACTCGCGGCTGGCGGTGCCTGTGCCCCAGCAGGAGATCGAAGCGTCGCCTGCGTCGCGGGCCTCGACGCACTTGCGGATCAGTGCGGGGATGACGTGTGAGGACTGGGGGTTGAAGTTGTCGTTGGGGCCGTAGAGGTTCACCGGGACGACGACGACGGAGTCCAGGCCGTATTCGCGTTTGTAGCCGTCGAGCATGACGAACAGTGCTTTCTTGGCGACGCCGTAGGGTGCGTTGGTTTCTTCGGGGTACCCGTTCCAGAGCTCGGTTTCCTTGAACGGGACGGGGGTGAACTTGGGATAGGCGCAGACGGTGCCGGTGTGGACGAACTTATCCAGGCCGTGGATGCGGCCTTGTTCGATCAGGTGCATGCCCATGGCCATGTTGGCGAAGAAGAACCGGCCGGGGTGTTCGCGGTTGGCGCCGATCCCGCCGACTTCCGCGGCGAGGTGGATGACGACCTGCGGGTTGGCGTCCTTGTACATCCGTATGACGTCGGCCTCGCTGGTCAGGTCGTAGTCTTCGATCAGTGGGACGAAGATGTTTTCCTGCTTGACGCCGCGGTCGCGGAGCTTTTGCTGGATGTTCTGGCCGAGGAACCCGGCCCCGCCGGTGATGCAGATGCGTTTGTTATCGAGGTAGGCCATGGTTGATTCGTGGGGTTAATGGATCGTGGTAGATCCCCCGGCAAAGCCGGGGGCTGGGGGGACGGAGTTGAGCCGGTTGATTATGTCCGGCAAAATGTACGGACGCTAAGCCGCGAGCGGCTTGTCAGCGTTCGGACGGTATCGAGACTTCGTGGCCTGCGTCTTTGAGGGTTTTCTCTTGGCTGGCAAGCTCCATGTCGGCATCGACCATCATGTCAACCAACTCCTCGAAGGTGACCCTGGGGGTCCAGCCGAGCTTGGTCTTGGCCTTGGTGGGATCACCCCAGAGCAGGTCGACCTCGGCGGGCCGGTAGTAGCGTGGGTCGATCTCGACGTAGTCGTTGTAGTCCAGCCCGACCCGGCTAAAGGCGCGTTCGCAGAACTCTCGGACGGTATGTGTCTCGCCGGTGGCGACGACGTAATCATCCGGCTCGTCCTGCTGGAGCATCAGCCACATCTGCTCGACAAAGTCGCCGGCAAAGCCCCAGTCGCGCTTGGCGTCGAGGTTGCCCAGGTAGAGTTTTTCCTGAAGCCCGGTCTTGATCCGCCCAACCGCCCGCGTGATCTTGCGCGTCACAAATGTCTCGCCACGCCTCGGCGATTCGTGGTTGAACAGGATCCCACACGAGGCGTGCATGTTGTACGACTCGCGGTAGTTGATCGTGATCCAGTGCGCATAGAGCTTGGCTGCGCCGTAGGGGCTTCGTGGGTGGAAGGGTGTGGCTTCGCTTTGGGGCGCGCTCTCTGGCATCCCGCCGAACATCTCGGAGGTGCTGGCCTGGTAGTAGCGGATCTGGTAGCCGGACTCGCCCTGGAAATCTCGTACCGCTTCGAGGAGCTTGATCGATCCCACGCCGGTGGCGTCGGCTGTGTAGACGGGTTGGTCGAAGCTGACGCGGACGTGGCTCTGTGCGCCCAGGTTATAGACCTCGGTCGGCTTGATCTCTCGGACCAGCCGGGACAGGCTGTTGCCGTCGGTGAGGTCGGCGTAGTGCAGGTGGAGTTTTGCGCCGGACTCGTGGGGGTCGCGGTAGATGTGTTCGATGCGGTCGGTGTTGAAGGTGCTGGCCCGTCGGATCAGGCCGTGCACGTCGTAGCCCTTATCCAGCAGGAACTCGGCCAGGTACGATCCGTCCTGCCCGGTGATCCCGGTAATCAATGCACGCTTGGGGTTCACAGCCACGGGGGCTCCTCCTGCTGATTTCTCGGACCCGCACGCCGGCGGGCGGTGTGTAAATATAGGCGTCCCTGCCGGTTATGTCGGTCTATGACGCGGTCGGCTTGAACCGGCCACCCCCCGCCAAACCGCCCGGGCCCCGCATCATAGCAACCCGACCGCCAAGCCTCACAGCGACGCGACGTATCCAAACACGGTGTACGCCAAGTACATCGCCACCAACGGTACGCCCATCCAGCGGGAAAAGTTCCCCCTGCCGGTCGCGCGGAAGATGTAAACCCGAAACAGGGTCAGCATGATCAGCATCGTCGGCAGGTGAAGCCAGAGGAAGATCAACGGCTGGGCGGTCCCCGGCTCGGTGATCGGAAGCGGCTTGGCCAGCGCCGCGGCGCCGATGACGAACAGGACATTCAAGATATCCGCGCCGATCACGTTGCCGACCAGCAGCTCGGCGTGGCCCTTGCGGATGGCGGTGATCCCGACGATTAGCTCCGGCAACGATGTGCCAAACGCGACGAGGGTCGCGGCGATCACGGTCTTGGGTACGCCCCAGTGCACCTCGGCGACCTCGCTGACCGACGACACCAGCGCATCGCCAGAAACGATCACCACCGCAAGCCCGGCCAAACCCATCACGATCAACGCCGACAATAGTTTGGGTTCATCGGATCGCGCATCGGACCCGCCTGGCAGGTCAATCACATCGCCGTACTGATCATCGACCATGTGCGGCTCGCCGAAAGGATGTTGCCTGCTCCAGCGGACGGACATGGCCATGTAGGCAATAAGCAGCACCACGAGCAGCGCGCCGATCGGCCTGCCGAGTGTGGCGGCGTCGCCGTGCATCGCGTAGAGCCCGTAACAAATCCCCGCCAATAACACCGCCGAGCCAAACTGAACCCAGCCCTGCCGGCTGAGCACGAACTTATCCGCGGGCAGGCGTGTCATCAGGCAGCCGATCCCGAAGATCAACCCGGTGTCGGCGATGATCGACCCCACGCCGTTGCCCAGCGCAAGCCCCGCATCGCCCTGCCAGGCCGCCAGAACCGACACCGCCGCCTCCGGGCTGGTCGTCCCCAGCGACACGATCGTCGCGCCGATCACGATCTTGGGCATCCCAAGCCGAGCCGCGATCCCAGCAGCACCCTCGACCAGCCAGTCCGCGCCCTTGACCACGCCGATCATCCCCACCAGCGCAATCAACAACAGCAGCCACTGGGGCTGGCCGGCAAACCATGGTCCCGGGAGGATCGCTAAGAGCATGGGCGGATGATAGCAGGCCAGGCGTCATCAACTCTGATACCACCAAGCCACGTCTTCCCAGGTGTGGCTAAGCATACGAGCATCCATGGATGCTCTACCCGTAACCGTATATGGAAAGGTACGGCAAAAGCCAAGCCTGTTTCACCCGTTGGGCAGGTTCCCCGACTCCGGCGGGCCGACGAACCCCACGGCGAATGCGCCTTTGACCAGCCGATCCAACTGCTGGGCTCCGCAAAGCAGCAACGACCGGCGCCACAGCCAGTCCGCCAGCTCGTCCTGCCCGGTGCGCGCCGCGGCGGTGGTCAGCATCGCGTGCATCGCGCCGCAGTGGACCGGCGGCATCAGCTCGGCCATGAGCAGCTTCTGCCGGGTGTTTGACAGCGCCGCCCGGTCGTGCCCGGCCAACACCTCGTAACGGGTCTGTATCGCCAGCCGCTGCAACGACTCGACCAGGCCAAGCCGCTGATGGTGCAGCTCACACAAAGACCGGTACGCCCCGTAGAGGTCCCTGCACTGCAGACGCGCCTCGGTCAACATCAGCAGCAGTCGCCCGCGCTGGGCGGAGGCCGGCCCCAACGGCTGGGTCAGCACCGCCTGGCAGATCGCCGCAGACTCGGCGAACCGTTGCTGGCGGTGACGGATCGATGCCAACCGGTGATACAACATCAGCCGGACCCAGCGCATCAACGGCCGACGCCTGATCTGCTGGGCCAGCGCAGACTCGGCGGCGGACGGGTCCTGACCGATCATCGCTGTCAACCCCGGCAAGGCACGGAAAACACCGGCGCTGATCGAGCTGACCGCGACCCATCCAAGGATCAGCAACATCGCCAGCACCATCCCCGCGAAGGTGTCGGCCAGCCCGCTTACGATCAAGAACCCCACCGCGACGATCACCGCGCCCGCCACCGACCAGCGGAGCCAGGCGTCGAGGCGCATCTCTCGGAAAAAAAGGTCCGGCGAAAACGGGGGCAACCCTTCGACGCCGGCATCCCCCTGAGCGCCTCGGTCGTCTTCAACGGCCACGGCATGGCCTTCACCTTCGCCGGGATCGCCCGAAGGATCACCGCCGTCGGGGGCCGGGGGATCCGGGGGGCCCGAAATATCCGGGGGAGCCGGGTCTGCTAGCGGATCGCGTGGGTCTTGGTCCTGGGTCACGGCAACTCCATCAGGGGGCTTAGTTCGGGAAACCGCTGGACCAGCGCATCCGGCGGCATCAGTAAGGTCGCCTGCTCCCACCACTTCACCGCCGACGCCCGTGACTGATCCGGGTCGGCGTCCGGGTCGACATAGTGGTAATGACACAGGGCCATCAGCGCGTGGCCGTACCCCGCCTCCACACCCAATGGCCGAAGCGCCTCGGTCAGGCCGCCGCTATCTTCAACGCCCTCGGCGAAGTGGTGCGTGCGGACCTGCTGGGCCAACCGCAGCATCCGGTACGCGGCGCTGATCGGGCTGTTGCCGAACGTCTCCACCGCGCCGCGAAGACGGCGCAGGGCGTCGTCGGCATCCGACAGGTTCTCGGCGCCTAGCGACGCGGATGCTCGGCTCAGACCGATATGAACCGCGATCGGCTGACCGGGAGGCAGACGCTGCAGCAGGTAGTCGTACCCGATGATCGCCGAGTCATAAGCGCCCAGCGCATCGAGGCAGTGCGCGATCATCGCCACGGTCTGCCCGTGCAGGTGCGGGGACTTGCTGGCCTTGGGCAGAAGGCGCCAGCCCCGCCTAAGCGCCTCGGGGAAACGCCGGAGCATCGCTAACTCCTGCGCACCATGGACAAGCCTCTCAAGCGCCTGAGCCCTGCGCGCCCGAACGGAGGTGTGGCCAAACAGCCAGATCAACGCGGACCACAGCAGCAGCGCCGCCAGCAGACCCTCGGTCAACATCGACACGCCGATCAATCCGACGGCGACCAGCAAGGGGAGCCTGACCGACCAGGGCGACGGCGGCTGCGCCGGGTGTTGCTGAAGATAGGACGCGAACTGCTGCGGGTCCGGCGGCGAAAACGAATGCGGGGGTGATTGATCCGGAGGGTGTTGCATCGCCTGACCTACTCCTCGTCCAGCACACGGGCCATATCCGCCAACATCTCGATCCGACCTGCTTCGTTCAGACCGTCGTAGTACCCGCGGATCATGCCCTCCCGGTCGATCAGCACCAGCTTGCCGGTGTGGGAGATCGCCATGTCTTCACCGGGCTCCGCCTCGTCGACCGCCAGGCGCAGCCCGTCGTTGATCAAAGGCCAGACCACATCGCGCCCGCCGGTAAGGAAGTACCACTGCCCGGGATCGGCGCGGTAGGCGTCGGCGTAACGCTTGAGCACCTCGGCGGTATCGTAGCCGCCGTCCACGCTGAAGCTGACCAGCCGGGTATTAGGGTATCGCTCGTCCAGACGCAGCGCCGCCTGGATCTGCTTCAACCCGCTGGTCAACGTCGGGCAGATCGCGTCGCAACGGGTAAAGATCGTGTCGGCGACCCAGACCTTGCCGCGCAGGTCGCTTAGACCAAACGCCTGGCCGTCCTGATCGGTCAAGTTGAAATCGAGCATCGGGTACAGACGCGGCGGCGATAAGTCGGCCTGATCCGCCGGGCCATGTACTTCGAACACCCCCGCGGGGGGCCGGTCCTCTGGCGCGATCGGCCCGACGGTCAACACCGTCAGCGTGATCCACGCCGTCGCCGACAAAGATAGCACCGCCACCAACACAAGCACGGCCTTGGGCAACATCGCTTACGCCCCATCTCTTCGCGGCTTACCTACCAGCCTCACCGCGACCGCCATGACCGCGGCGGTGAACGCCAACATCAGCACGATCTCCAACGCCAAAGGCAGCCCGGTCTGCGTCGCGTCGTAACCCAGCAGCGCCCGGGACAGCACCGCTTGCCCATACGTCAACGGGTTCGCCCACATCAGCACGCGCAGCCAGGGCATCGCCGTCGACACCGGGAACACCGCGCCGCAGAGGAACCACATCGGCATGAGAAACAGCATCATCACCGCGTGAAAAGCCGCCGTCGAGTCCATCGGCCAGGCGATGCACAAACCCATCGCCGTCATCGCGATCGATAGCAGCGCCAGCACCCCCGCCGCCGCCAGCGCCGCGCCGACACCGGGGAACGACCCGACCAACGGCCAGAGCAACAGAAACACCAGCGCCTGGACCATCGCGATGCTCGCCCCGCCAAACACCTTGCCCAGAACGATCGACAGCCTGGGGATCGGCGCGACCAGCACCGCCTGCAAAAAACCCTCACGCCGATCCTCGATCACGCTGATCGTCGAGAAGATCGCGGTGAATAACAGGATCATCGTCAGCGTCCCCGGGAAGAAGTACATCATGTACCCGGGGCCGCTCACCGCCTCCAAGCCGCTTGCGGCCTCGCCAACGGCTCCCGGGGCTAGTCCGGGGGCTCCAGGCGAGACAAACGATTTATCCAGCCCCGCGCCCAGCCCGACCCAAAGCAGCACCGGCGTGACCAGCGCGCTGACCACCCGGTTCTTCTGCCGAAAGAACCTGACCATCTCCCGCTTCCACAAGGTCAGCGCCGCCGGCCAAAGCCCACCGGATGCGCCCGCCGACGCGCCCCCGGATATTCCTCCCGCTGTCTGACTCATTGCCTGGCTCATACTGGTGCGTGTCCTTATTTATATAGCCCGGCACGGGCCATCCACGCCATCTTAGACACCCCGGCCCCCCCGGCCAAGCCCAAACCAACCAGGAGAAGGTGCCCCAAGCCATCCCGATGGATACCGGTAATGACACTCAAAGCAATGTATAATAACCACGGCACCGCGACGAGGCCTGGCCGCGACGGCAAAGAGGAGACCTTCGCCAGGCCTTTGGGGTGTGTCATATCGGTTGCGGCGGGAATTCCGTTTTGAAGTCGAAGCAACATGGAAAGGTCCGGCGGTGAAGTCGGACACTGATTGAAATAAGTATATCTGTCAAAGGAATTCGGCCATGGAAAACAAGCCACCGCTCGACCTCCGCGAGAAATATTTCAACTCGCTCCGTGAAGAGATCATCGGTACCCGGGCTCGCATTTTCTATACCCTGCTGGTCGGGATCATCGGCGCTCCGATCCTGACTTATTTCGCCCTGCGGGAGGATACGCACGTGATGGTGCTCATGCTAGCACCGTTTATGATCCTTTTGGTTCTTGTGCTTTACCTCTCAGAGCAGGCTTCGATGATGCAGGCCGGGCGATTCATCAAAGAGCGCGTCGAGCAGGAGGACGGCGATTGGGAGCACTGGCTCAGCACCAAGCGTGCCAACGCCCCCGAGCCGCAACTCTTCAGCACCTTCGCAATCGTCTGCCTGATCTTCTACGTCATCCTCGTCAGCTTCGCACTCCAGCGCTTCGCCAACATGAAAGACGAGGTGAACCCCAGTTGGTTCTTCGACCTTTATATACACGAGTTCTGGAAGTTCGGCATGCCGATTCTCTATATCCTCGCCACCTTCTGGGTCCTCATGACCCTGCTTCGCTTCTGGCATTCCGCGCTGAGAACATGACTGCCGGGCGCAAGTCCGCGGACCTCAAATACAATGTTCCCTACACCCGTACTGTTTCTTAATTGAGTCATATCCAGGGAGATGCATTGCATGAGCAGTTTGCTTTTCGGGGCTCGCGTTCTGGCGGTGACGTTGCTGTGGCTGGTACCGGCTTTCGCTCATGCGAATGAAGCGGTGCTGGGCCCGCCCAAAGCGGAAGCCGTGGACTTCAAGCCCGAGCGTCCCGTCGACCCGTTGGATTTGATGCCGATCGAGGTCAACGGCCGGTGGGGCTTCGCCGACCGACGTGGGGACGTGGTGGTCGAGCCAATATACGAGTGGGTCGACTACTTCTACGGGCCGTTCAAGTACAAGGGACGGGGGGTCTGGCTCGCCCGCTACATGTCCCAGGGGCGGATGGGCTGGTTGGCCTTCTATGAGAACAGGAGGCGCAACGCCGGCTTGATGAAGGGAGAGCAACTCCGCGTCATCAAGCTCGGCAAGGGGGCCGCGGACCGGTACTCTGATGGCTACGCCGCCATCGGGTATGGGGCGGAGAACCAGCGGCGCCACTATCTCATAGGCCCAACGGGTGACAGGTTGAGCGAGACCGCCTACACCGGCCTGCTGAGGATGATAGACGGGCTTTCTGCGGTGCAGACCGATGAGTGGTGCGGCTTTATGGACAAGCGCGGCAAGGTCGCGATCCCCATGGAGTTCGCCGAGGTGCGGTCCTTTTGGGACGGGCTCGCGGCGGTTCGCCAAATGGAAGCACACGGCGGTGCGTGGGGCTTCATCGACAAGAGCGGGAAGCTTCGGTTCCGCGATAAGGCTGGCGAGATCGAAGAGCTCCGAAGCTACCACGAGGGGCTGGCCGCGGTGAAGGTCCATGGAAAGTGGGGCTTCATGGACAAACGGCAACGGACCCGCATCAAGCCGACCTACGACGAAGTCCGCAACTTCGCCGGCGGATGCGCCGCGGTTCGACGCGGCGATGAGTGGGGGTTTCTCGACGTCTCCGGCAAGGAAATCGCCTGGGGGTTCGACGGCGCGTGGTACTTTGAGGACGCCACACGGACCGGGCTTCCCAGCAACACAAACAATGACCGCACAACTCCGTTGGGGCTGATCCGGCAGGGAGGCGGCTACGGCTACATCAGCCGAACCGGTCGCGTCGAGATCAAACCTAAGTTTGAAAACGCTCTGCCGTTTTTCCGAAGAGCTGCGCGGGTGAAGTGCGGCAACAGCTTTGCGTACATCAATCGCAGCGGGCGGCTCATCTGGGACCCCAGGCGCGTTTCACGCTTTGGGGTACGCGGTGTGCAGGTCGCCCCGGCGGTCGAGCCTCGCTGGCCCGGCCTGCCGCGTCCCGACGGGTCGTCGGGCGAGCCGTTCCCTTTTGAATATGACGTCGAGGACCACCTGCCAATCAAGCAGAAGCTTCAGCAAGAGTGATGGAAACACAAGATAGGGTGAACCGGCGGGGGCGCCCGATCGCCGATGAGTGAAGCACAAGCATGGGTCGGGTGTCGCAGCGGTGAACACATTACCCGCTTCCAACACTTTTACCCCCCCACCTCTGTTCCGAGCTTATCCCCTAGCACTGCTCTTGGACAGTTCCAACGTCTGCTTCGCGAGGTCTGAGATCTTGACTTTCTGATATCCATCCACGCCGGTCAGCAGCGTGTCGCACATGAGGTCCGTCCACTTCGCAGGCAGGGCCTTGGCGCCGAGCACCATGCCGATCACGGAACCCGCGGTGGCGCCGTTGCAGTCGGTGTCGAAACAGGGGTAGACGGCACGGGTGACGGTCTTTTCGAAAGAACGCTCGCCGAAGAGCAGGGCCAGCGCGACGATCTGTGCGTTTGAGTTGGTGTGGCACCAGTGGTGCCAGTTGCGCTCGTCCCAGCGTTCGTGGATCTTCGTAACAGCATCCCTGTAGGAAACGCCCCGCCCGTGCCAGCCGATGACCTGCCTGATGTCTTCGGCCAGGCGGCAGTTGACGGGTATTTCGGCCAGGCCGATCTCGATGATGTTTTTGATGTCGGTTTCAACCGCGGCGGCGGCGAGCATGGCGGCGACCCACATCTCGCCGTAGATCCCGTTGCGGACGTGTGAGATGCTGGCGTCGCGCCAGGCCAGTTCGGCGGCGAGCTGCGGGTTGCCGGGCGCTACGTAGCCAAAGAAGTCCGCCCGGATCTGTGCGCCGATCCATTCGCGGTAGGGGTTGCGGCAGGTCGCGGAGCCGGGCGGCCAGATGCCGGCGGTGAAGTTGCGGTAGGCGACCCGCTCGGCGCTGCAGGTGTGAAGGATCGGGATGTTCTGCATCCAGAACGTGGCTATGTCGTCGGGCGTGAAGTTGATGCCCTTTTGCTTCACCAGCGCCAGGCCGGTGACGGTGTAGTTGGTGTCATCGTCCTCGGGCATGTGCCTGATGCTGCTGCCAAAATCGAGCAGGGACGCGGCGTCATGCTCCCTATATACCTCTTGCGAGATATCCATCCGCCAGAGGTAGTCGGTGATCATGTCGTGGCCGGCGTCTTGAAGGATGCCCCACACGCGGTCGGTGTGCCAGCACTCGATGGGTTTGCCAAGCAGGCACCCGGCGCACCTACCCAACCACGCGCCGTGTAGCCGGTCTTGCAGATCCGTACCTACCTTGCCTACCTGCCGGGGCCCGTCTGGTCGTGCGGCCAGGATCCCGGCGAGGTCCGATGGCTCGTCATATTTGCTGGAGATGGGCAACGCCTGCACCCGGTCCAGAAGCGCGTTGAAGCGGTCCTGGAACGCCTGGCCGTCATCATCGAGCTTCTCAAGCGCATCGAACTGCTCCGCCAAGGCGGCGGGGTCGCGGCCCTCGTCCGCCATCTGCTCTTTCTCGATCGCGACCTCGCCCTGCCGCCACCACAACCAGAGGTGTTTATCCATACAACGGGTCTCCCGACACCGCTTGCCCGCGATTCGGATCGGCGACCCGGGCTTACAGGGGGTATCTTCAGTGGTTCGCCTACTCGGCCACCGTCATCTTAGACCCCCGGCGGGTCCGGCAACAGCCCACGGCCCCGCATTGGCCCTCGCCGCTTCACCGGCTACAATCCTGCCGACTCGAATTTCAGCCCCGAATGCAAGGAAGCGACACGCATGTCATACCTAGTCCCCACGGTGATTGAGAAGACCGGCCGCGGCGAGCGGGCCTACGACATCTACTCCCGGCTGCTCAAGGACCGGATCATATTCCTGGGCGGAGCCGTCAACGACGAAACCGCCAACCTGGTGATCGCCCAGTTGCTGTTTCTCTCCAACGAGGACGCCAAGAGCGATATCCACTTCTACATCAACAGCCCCGGTGGCTCGGTCTCGGCGGGCCTAGGGGTGTACGACACGATGCAGTTCATCCGCCCGAAGGTCGCGACCTACTGCATCGGGATGGCGGCGTCGATGGGGGCGGTCCTGCTGATGGCCGGCGCCAAGGATAAACGCCACGTCCTGCCCAACAGCCGGGTGCTGCTGCACCAGCCTCTGATGGGCGGGGTCGTCGAGGGCCAGGCCACCGACCTGGGCATCCAGGCCAAGGAGATGATCCGCACCCGCGAGCGTCTGTACCGGATCATGAAAGAGCACACCGGCAAGGACGACGAGACGATCGCCAGGGACTGCGAGCGCGACAAGTGGCTCGACGCTCAGGAGGCGGTGGACTACGGCGTGGTCGACAGCGTGCTGGAACACATCCCCGACGCGATCTCGGACAACCACGAGAAAGAAGACGCGTAGCACGACCGCCAATACCCGACACAAAGCAACAAGCATTAGACAGGATGAACAGGATGAACAGGATTAAATCCAGGCTATGGATATCTGGGTCCTATCCCGTCCATCCTGTCATCCTGTCAAAACGCCTTTCTTCGTTTGCGCACATCGTGTCCCTGCTCGCCGTGTTGTGTCTAACTGGGTGCGGGTCCAAGGGCTTCCTCAACGAGAACGATCGCCTGCGCGGAGAAAACCTTAAGCTCCAGCATCAGGTCGACGAGTTGAACCAGCAGATGGAGCTTCGTCTCGGCGAGATCGAAGGGCTGCGTGCGAAATCTGCGGGGGAACGCGCGATCAAGGACGCGGACCCGCCGGTGCTGGCGAAGATCGCCCTGGAACGCTACTCCGGCGCGGTCGACACGGACAACGACGGGCGTGACGACCTGATCCGCATCTACCTCACGCCCCTTGACCACCAGGGCCGGCTGCTGCCGGTTGCCGGTCGGCTCAAGCTCCAGGCGGTGGCGATCCACGACGACAAACCCCCCGCCGTCCTCGCCGAGCGGACCTATGAGCCCGACGAATTCGACCAGGCCTACCGCGCCAACTTCACCGGCTATCACTACACCGTCGAGATGGACCTGCCCGACCCGATGGCCCCCGCGATCACCAGCGCCACCGTCAAAGCCACCTTCACCGAAGCCGTCACCGGACACACGCTGACGGTGGAACAGCTCGTGCCGATCAAGGCGGAGTAGGTATAGCAAAACGCTTTACCCCATCCCCGAGCCCTAGGCTTCGCGAGGAAACTCGATATCGCCATAAATAACAACCCCCGGCAAAGCCGGGGGCTGGGGGTAAAACATGGGTCTGCAAGATCAGGTCGTAGCGATCATCCCACCTTCAACTGCGGCCTTCCCGGTTCGGGCCAGTCGACGTGGAAGAACTGGCCTCGCTTCTTGTCGGTGCGCTCGTAGGTGTGTGCTCCGAAGTAATCGCGCTGGGCCTGCAACAGGTTGGCGGGCAGGACGGCGGTGCGGTAGCCGTCGAAGTAGCTAAGCGCCGACATGAACGCCGGGGTCGGCACGCCGTGCTCGGCGGCGAGGGCGGCGACCTTGCGCCAGTTGCGTTGGCCGTCGTGCAGAGCCTTCTTGAAGTACGGGTCGAGCATCAGGTTCTGGAGCTTGGGGTTCTTGTCGTAGGCGTTGGTGATCTTCTGGAGGAACCCGGCGCGGATGATGCAGCCGCCGCGGAAGATCTTGGCGATCTTGCCGAAGTTCAGCTTCCAGTGGTACTCGCTCTGCGCCTCGGCCATGAGCTGGAAGCCCTGTGCGTAGGCGCAGATCTTTGAGCAGTACAGCGCATCGTGGATCGCCTTGATCAGCGCGGGTTTGGACCCGGTGTAGCGTTTCTTCGGGCCCTTCAGACGCTTGCTGGCGTGGACGCGCTCGTCCTTGATTGCAGAGATGCACCGTGCGAACACGGCCTCCGCGATGGCGTTGGCGGGGATGCCCATGTCCAGCGCGTTGCCCGCGGTCCATTTGCCCGTGCCCTTCTGCCCGGCGGTATCCAGGACCTTGTCCACGAAGAAGTTTTTCGGGTTGGCGGGGTCACGCTGCTTAAGAATGTCGGCGGTGATCTCGATCAGGAAACTATCGAGAACGCCCTTGTTCCAGCGGGTAAAGACCTTGCCCATCGCGTCGGGCTTCATGCCGAGGATCGTCTTCATCAGCATGTAGCCTTCGCAGATAAGCTGCATGTCGATGTATTCGATCCCGTTGTGAACCATCTTGACGTAATGGCCCGCGCCGTCGGGGCCGATGTGGGCGGTGCAGGCTTCGCCGCCCTTGACGGGCTTGCCGGGCGAAGCGTCTTCGTAGGGCTTGCCGGTCTTGCGGTCGACCTTGGCGGCGATGGCGGTCCAGATAGGCTTAAGCGATTTCCAAGCGTGCTTGGACCCGCCCATCATCAGGGAAGGCCCGAACCGCGCGCCGGTCTCCCCGCCCGAGACGCCGTTGCCGACGAAGTGCAGACCCTTCTTGGCCAGGTCATTCTCCCGGCGGATCGTGTCGGTCCACAGGGCGTTGCCCGAATCGATGATGATGTCGTCCTTCTGCAAAAGCGGCGCAAGACTGTCGATCACCAGGTCGGTGACTTTGCCCGCCGGGACGAGGATGATGATCTTGCGCGGGCGCTTCAGGGACTGGATGAGCGTCTTGAGGTTGGTGATCCCCAACACACGGTTGGCGGAGGGCTCGGCGTCGTTCTTGATCCGCTTGGCGAAGCCGGTGACTTCCTTGCCGGCCTTGCTGTGTGCCGCGACGGTGTAGCCGTGGTCGGCGATGTTCAGGATCAGGTTCTGTCCCATCACACCCAGCCCGAACACGCCGATGTCGGCGGTGGCCTTGGTCCGCTTGGAGGTCTTGCTTGCCATGGTGATTAGCCCGTTTCGTGTCTGTTGAGAATAGTCCGGCACCGCTCGCGCTTAGGCCCGGCGGTGTACCTGTCATCGCCCGATCACAGCCGATGGCCCTAAATATGCAGGCAGGGGCGATAACCACGCAGAAAAAAACCGCACCTCCCAAGGTGCGGCTCTAACAGGTCTATGTTTCTGATCGCCATTTCGTTGTCATGGCTCAGTCCAGCCAAGGCACCGCGGCGGGCTTGGCGGACTGGATCTCGACGCGGTTTTGCTTCTGGTTGCTTCCCTGGCGAAGGATAAGCTCGTAGGTCACGTCCCGGGTTTGGCCGGGCTCGACCCGGGCGATGTATTGCACGGTCTGGTAGTCGTGGCGGGTGGCGGGGGTCTGGCTGATATAGGTCGCGTCCCCGCCGAAGGACCGGCGTATCTCCAGATCGATCGGCTTGGCGGTGTAGTTGCGGATGCGCTGCGCGAAGACAGTGTGCTGGTCCCAGCCCTGGACCCGGCCTCGGTCCTCGATCCGCACGCCCGGCTCGTCAAACCGCCGGCGTAACTTGGCGTTGATCGAACCCCAGATGTTGTCACGGAAGACGCGCAGGTCAACCAACTCGAACACGACGTTGGGGTCGTGGCCCAGGTTCAGCTCGATCTTGTCGCCGACGGGGATGTACTTGATCGGCTGCTGCGTGAGGTAGGAAAGCGCGCCGGTGTCGTTGGCGCGGAACAGCCGCACCACGCCGTCGGGCAGCGGGCTCTGGCCCAGGCCGGCCTCGTCATCGTTGGTTAATAGGAACATCCGAACGAGCTGGTTGCCGTATTCGTTGATCCGGTATCGGTACTGGACCTTGACCGGGACGTCGGCGGCATCGAAGCTGCGCATCCGCTTGGACCACTGGTTAGGCACGGTCTCCTTGCCTTCGATCGTGAAGATGAAGTATTCGCTTAGCCCCTCCTTGATGATCTGCTTGGCTTGCATTGGTGCGGACATATCAAGCGCCATCCCCTCGGCCTCCATGACCATGCCCTTCATCGCACGCTGGCGCATGGACCTATCCAGCCGACCGCCGAGCATCGCGCCCGCCGCAGGCGCAGGGATCAACCCGCGTCGGGCCAACTGCTCGATCTTCTCCACCAGGTTGATCGTCCCGACCACCAGGCGGACCTGTGCATCTTCGTAGTCTTCGCCGGAGTTGTTCGTCACGGTGACAAATCCCTCCAGCCGCATCGCCTTCTCATCGGCATCGGTGATCCCGGTGTAGTCGGCGCTCCAGGTGATCCCGCTGGTGAAGTAGGTGATCTCGACCCGGGCCTCCCCGGAAAATTCGCTGGCGACGTTCCAGTAGAGCATCTGCGGCTTGTCGTGGGGGTAGGTCGTGTCAAGTACGGTCAGCTCGTCCGGGCGGGTCAGGAACCGAAGCTCGACCGAGGTCGGGTCGATCAGGGTGTTGGCCCATGAGAACTGAAGCGGGTTAACGCCCTTCTTGAAGGTAACGATGCGCGTCTCCCGGACGAGGGTGATGTCCTCGGCGTTGTAGATTGTCAACTGCACGGTATCGCGCGTCGGGACCGTAGACAGGTCGATGTTGCGTGCCCATGCAGGGGCGGCGAAGACGAAGACGAGTATCAGGGTAAGCAGGTGTTTCATGGCTTATTCCTTATCGCGGTCCCACGGCGGGACGCCGTGGGCTTGGTGTGGTCAATCGAGATTAAAACTGGTTACGGAAGACCAGGTGGAGCTTATGAACGATCTTCTTGGCCTTGTCGCCCTTGCGCGCGGGCAGGTCGGCGTGGAAAACGATGCGGTGCTGGCTGGACTCCTCAGCGTCGGGCTTGCCGGTAAAAGTAGTCTGATCCCCGATCACCCACTCCGCGGAGTGGCCTGAGCCGAACCCCGCCTCGTTACGGACCTGGTCGATCAGCTCGGCCACGTTCAGCACGACCGGCTTGTCCTTGAAGTTCTCGATCTCGTACTTGACCACCACGTCGTAATGAGACAGGTTCCCCCCAACCTTGGTCCGGTCCCGGCGCTCGATCGTGCGTTTGACGACGACGTCCTGAGCGACGCCCAGGTACAGCCGCATCCGGTCATCGATCGGGGTAAACGCACCCCAGTCCTCGCCGATGAACGCGGTCGTGCCGGTGCTGTCTTTCTGGAAGATGCGGACCTTGCCGTAGGGCATCGCCTCGCCCCCCAGACCGTTCGCCGAATTGTTCGTCAGGACGTAATGCATCGGCACACGCAGCTTCTTCTGCGCCTGATCGGTATAACCGAACTGCGCGGGATCGCAGGTGTAGGTCTTGGTGATCGGCACCCGGGCGATCCTCTCGACCAGCATCTCCTTGGTCTCGTTGATCCCGATCGGCTTGCTGAACTTATCGCCCAGCCCGGCGTGGATCTGCGTGTCGTCGTACTGCTCGTTGGCGAAGTTCTTCACCCGGATGTAGCGCGACAGCGCCAGCGTCGACTCGTCGTGCTCGGTGACCGCGCGGTAGTTGTAGCTCTTATCAAGCCCGCCCAGCAGGTAGCTGATCCGCACGCGCACCGGGCCGGAGTGTGTGCTTGACACGTCCCAGACCAGCGCGTTTTCGCCGGGGGGGTAGCTGACGCTCAGCACATTGACCGCGGGGGCCTTGCCGGCAATGTCGCCTTCGTACCCGACCACACGGAACACGATCGTGCCCGGGTCGATGTTCGTGTTCGCCCAGGAAAAGTCGACCTGATTCGTGCCGGCGACCAGCGGGACGACCCGCTCTTCCTCGACCAGCGTCGCGCTTGCGTGGTCGAGTTGGATCTCGACTCGCTCTCGCACGGGTAGTGTGATGAGCTTGACCCGGGCATCCGATACCGTTGGCACCCCCGACACAGCCAGCACAGCCAGTAACGACAACAGACTCAATCGCTTCATGATGATGCTCCCATAGCGGGCAACATGCCCGACCTAGTCAGACGCCCTGCCCCGGGCGGGGTTCCCATGGGATAACAGAAAATGCAAAAGCAGGAAAACAGGAAATTGGGACGGCCTCAACAGCGGTCACCGCTAAAGCAGGAAATCCGGAGGCCGTGGGACTGGTGCCCACCGGAATATTCTGGCCCTATTTCCTGCTTTTTACCTACCCCCAGCCCAGTAGCCGCGCGGCCTGGGCGACCACGAAACACACCCCAAACGCGATCACCAACGGCCCCACCGCCCCCAGCGTCGTCCAGCGCAGGCTGCGGGTTTCTTTCCACATCGTGATGATCGTGGTGGCGCAGGGGTTGTGCAGCAGCGAGAACAGCATCAGGTTCACCGCGGTCAGCATCGTCCAGCCGTGCTGCTCGACCAGGACCTGCCGCAGCGAATCCTGGCTGATGTCCTCGGTCATCATGCCTTCACCCAGGTAAATCATGAGTATGGTCGGGACGACGATCTCGTTGGCGGGGATGGCGATGATGTAGGCGAGGATAATGACCCCGTCGAGCCCGAACTGGTAAGCGAAGGGCTCTAGGAAGTCGGACACGTGGGTCGCCAACGGCGTGCCCCCGGCGGTGATGTTGCCCAAAAGCCAGATGACCGCGCCCGCGGGGATGGCGGTCATGACGGCGCGCATCAGCACAAAGATCGTCCGGTCGATCAGCGACGTGTAGATGATCCTGGCGATGCTGGGCCTGCGGTAGCTGGGCAGTTCCAGCGTAAACGCCGAGGCCTCGCCCTTGAGCACGGTGCGCGACAGCGCCGCGGAGACGATCAAGGTGGTGATGACCCCGAGGACGACAATGGTCAACACGGTCCCGGCCGCGACCGCCGAGGCCGCCGTCGGGCTGAACCCGGCCGCGACAAAGAGCACGGCGATCAGGATCAACGTCGGGTATCGGCCGTTGCAGGGCACGAAGTTGTTGGTCAGGATCGCGATCAGCCGTTCACGCGGCGAGTCGATGACCCGGCAGGCGATCACCCCCGCGGCGTTGCAGCCAAAGCCCATGCTCATCGTCAGCGCCTGCTTGCCGTGGCCGCCTGATTTCTTGAAGAGCCAGTCCAGGTTGAACGCGACCCTGGGCAGGTAGCCCAGGTCTTCGAGGATCGTGAAGCAGGGGAAGAAGATCATCATCGGCGGGAGCATCACCGCGATCACCCACGCCAAACCGCGATAGATCCCGTGCCAGATAAAACCCGTCAGCCACCACGGCGCACCCAGATAATCGAACAGCAAAGTGCCCTGCGCCTCGACCCAGAACAGCCCCGTAGCAAGCATCTGTGACGGGTAGTTCGCCCCGATGATCGTCGCCCAGAAGATCAACCCAAGCAGCGCAATCATCAACGGCAGGCCGAAGATCGGCGAGAGCACGACCTTGTCGACCAACAGGTCCAGATCAACTCTACGGCGCTCGCCGTACTCCACGGATCGGCCGGCGATCTCGGTGGCGTCTTTATAGATCGACTCGACCACGCGGTCGCGGAAGCCCTCACCTAAAGCACGCCTGGCCTCCTCGGCTTGATCGAGCAGGTCGGCGACGGGCCGGGGGGTGTAGCCATCGAGCTTCATTATTGCGAGCCCTCCAGCGCCATCTTGTTGCTGAACGACTCGGCCGGGGCCTGCTGACGCTCCGCAACCTGCGAAAGCTCACCGTTTAACAGCGCCTCGCGTATCCGCCAGTCGCCGTCTAGTAGCCGCATCGCCACCCAGCGCGCGTTGGGCAGGCCAGGCGCAACTTCATTGACCATCGGGACCAGCCGGCTCACCGCTTCGCCCACGCCCTGGCCAAGGTCCACGCGGTGTGGATGGGTCTGGCAGCGTCCTTCGATCACGCCCACGACTTTGCTGACAAGCTCCGAGAGCCCCCGCCCGGATCGTGCGGTTGTCTTGACCACAGGCACGCCCAGGTCTTTCTCCAACTGACCGGCATCGACCTGGATCCCCTTGCGCTTCGCCTCGTCCACCAGGTTCACACACACCACCACGCGATCGCTGATCTCCAGAACCTGCAATACCAGGTTCAGGTTCCGCTCCAGGCAGGTGGCGTCGGCGACCACGACCGTGCAGCTAGGCCGACCGAACAGGATGAAGTCCCGCGCGATCTGCTCGTCTTCCGACGCCGAGAGCAGCGAGTACGTCCCGGGCAGGTCGACAAGCTTGTAAGTCTTGTTTTCGTGTGTAAATCGTCCCTCGGCGCGGGCGACGGTCTTTCCAGGCCAGTTGCCGGTGTGTTGACGCAGCCCCGTCAGCGCGTTGAAGACCGTGCTCTTGCCGGTGTTGGGATTACCCGCCAGCGCGACCACGCCGTCGAACTTCTGCCGATCATCGCCGTCGTCTGGTAAACCGCAGGTGTCACAGGTATCGCAGCTCATGATGTGGCCCCCGTCTGCGCCGACGGTGACGGTGATCCTTCCTCGATGTGTACCCGGTCGGCCTGCTCACGACGCAGCGCCACCAGGCTCCCCCGCACGCGGTATGCCCTTGGGTCGCGGAACATACTCACCCGCTCGGCGCGGATCGGCGTGCCGGGGGTCAGGCCAAGGTCCAATAGCCGGCGTCGGTGAAACCCGCGCAGGCCCTGGTCGAACCCGCGGATCACCGCTTCGCCGCCCTGCTCAAGCGAGCTGAGACTGCGGGCCGGGGCAGGCGCCGCGTCTTGCGGGACGGCCTGGACAAACACGTTCGCCGCGATCACCGGCGCCAGCACGCTCTTTCGCCCGTTAAATGCGACGCGCAAACCCTCCGGGGTCGAGCCTTCAACGGTAATGACCTGCCCGGGCATCAGCCCGGTCGCCACGATCTGATCGAACACGCTGGCGGGCTCATCCTCGATGTGCGTGATCCGCGCCGGCCGCCCGCTTGACCAACTCATCAGCGGTGTCCCGGCAAACTCCGCCAGCCGACCATCCGCCCGCGGGATCGGATCGCCGTGCGGGTCGCTCTGAGGGTAACCCAGCGCCGCATCAAGCCGATCCACCCGGCCGCCTTCCCGGTCGTGCTCCCTGCGGTTGGCCTCGGCGTGGACCTGCGTCAGCGGCATCCCCGCCTCGTCGGCGAGGTAACGCTCCCATAGCCGGTGCGCCCGGATCACGCTGACCGCCAGTTGCGTGCCCCCGTCGGTCAGTTCAAGGCCCTTGGACGTGGAGCGGATAAGCCCAAGCGCCTCGACGGACGCGATCACCTTGACCGCCCTACGTGCCGACCAACCGATCGCCCCCGCCGCCGACTCCGCCGACGCCCCCTGGCCGCGCTCTTGGCAGGCGTGCACGTGCTTGAGCAGGTCCTCGACCGCCCGGCGATCCCGCTGGCCCGGCCAACGCCCAAGCCAGTTGATCACTCGCCGCCATCGGGGCAGCTTGGGGCCGTCTTGATTTTGATTAATCAAAGTTGCCATTTGGATAATACAATATATACTATTTGAGGAATGTCAAGAGGAAAGCCAAGGGCTCTCAGCTTTTCGCCCCGAGCTGTTAGCCATTAGTCTTGGCTGTTTCACTATTTAGCCCCGGGTCGACAACGTGGGGCCGACCCCCCGGACGTGGTCCGGGGCTAAATAACGAGCTCAACTTCAGATCCCTAAACCCCAATCCCCAACCCCTAACCCCCAAATCCCAACCCCCCATGCCCACCATCACCGTCGAAAACTACCTCAAGCAGATCTACCTGCTGCAACGCGCCGGCGAGTTGGCCCCCATGGGCGGGCTCGCCACAGCCGTCGGCGTCACGCCGGGGACCGCGACCTCGATGGTCAAGACACTCGCCGACGCCAACCTCGCCGACTACCAGCCCCGCGCAGGCGTCCGCCTGACCGAGGCCGGCTCACGCCTGGCGCTACAGGTCCTTCGCCGACATCGGCTGATCGAATTGTTCCTGGTGCAGACCCTTGGATTAGATTGGTCCGAGGTCCACGACGAAGCGGAAGAATTGGAGCACGCGATCTCCGACAAGGTGCTTGAAAAAATCGATCGGCTTCTTGGCCATCCCGACACCGACCCGCACGGCGACCCGATCCCAAAACACGACGGCACACACCATCGACATGACCTGACCCCCCTCGCCCAGTGCGCCCCCGACACCGACGCCCACGTCGCACGCATCGTCGACCAGCAGCCCGAGTTCCTCCAGTTCCTTGATAAGCACGGCCTGACCCCCGGCGCACCATTTACCATCGAATCCACAAGCCCCACCGCCGACGCCATCACCGTCCGCCCCCAGGACCGCGAACCGGTCACACTAGGCTTAGCCGCGGCGGGGAAGATTATGGTGAAGGTGGAGGATTAAGATCGACTTCTATATCTGCATCTTCCGGCAATGGCTCACCACACTCCGGGCAGCGGCCGATGTTTGCAGCGATCGTGCCACGCAGGTCGAAGTGGCACTTTTCGCAGAGAAGAGTTCCATGCGGTCTCAATGAACGTCTGTGCCACGCCATATACACCACATGCATCATCAGCAGAACAATGCTGAAAAATAGAAGCAGGGCACCAATATTCGATATCGGTGTGATCCACTTGGGATCGATGCTCGCTGAACTTCGAACCCAACCCGAGTCGAACCCAAAAGGAAGCACCACGCCGGCGAGCAAGCCTAGCCAAAGCGATGCAAATACGAACCTTGCCATGGCCTGTTTGTTTTTTACCACAATGTAGGTCAGACCAATCATGGCCAATACAGCACAAATCCACGCCCGACGGTTCGCAGCCGGCCAATCTTTCTTGTACCAGTATCCCGGGTTGGGACCATAGCGGCTGTCCCAGTCGTCCAGTGCCCCATGATCGTCAATCCCGTTCTGACCGATCGCACGGATGGCGACCTGACCTCCGTTCGCGGCACTGGGTGGCTCATAAACGAGCGGATTGCCATAGAGATCGAGGGGAAACCGCCCGTCGGCCGAAACCTTCCAAATCCAGTTGGGAGAAATATTGTTGGCGGTGATGAGTTTTTCGTACCATGTGCTTTCATTGTCAGTGAGAGGGTATTCGCCATGTTCGTGTTCGTATACCCAAATAGTTTTCTCTAAACCCCTTATCTCATTCCCTTGGGAATGTAATCTGTTATATGCGAACGCGGGCTGCGCGAACATATTCGTCAGTAGTATGAACAGGATGAAGATGCCGCCGGAACGCATGAGCCTATTGTACTTGTGCGCGGGCTGTATTCCTACCCCCTTACCTTCCCGACAATCATCTGTGTGACGAGTTTGGGGTTGGCCTGGCCCTTGCTGAGTTTCATGATCTGGCCCATCAATGCGCCGACGGCTTTGTCTTTGCCCCCCCGGATATCTTCGATGGCCTTGGCGTTCTTGGCATCGGCTAAGACCTGATCGACGAAACCTTCTAACGCGCCGGTGTCTGAGACTTGCAGGAGGCCGTGCTTTTCGGCGAGGGCTTCGGCGGGGTCGTCGCTATCGCAGCAGAGGGCGAAGAGGTCGGCGGCGGCGGTGGAGCCGATCTTGTCGGCGCTGGATAAGTCGGCGATGGTCTTGACTTGGTCGGGGGTGATACCCAGTTCGTGCACGCCTTGGCCGCGTTCGTTGGCGAGTTTAGACCCGTAGTTCAGGAGCATGGCGGCGGCGCGTTTGGGGTCGGCGGCGACGGCGATGGTGTCTTCGTAGAACCGAGTCAGGCCGGGGTCGTCCAGGAGCGTGCCGGCGTCGACGGGGGAGAGGCCATACTCATCGACGTAGCGGCTGCGCTTGGCGTCGGGGAGTTCGGTGACGGTTTGTTTGATCCGGCTTAGCCAGTCGTCGTCGATGGCGACGGTGACCAGGTCGGGGTCGGGGAAGTAGCGGTACTCATCCTCGTCTTCTTTTTCGCGTTGCGGGGTGGTGATGCCTTTGTTGTCATCCCAGCCGCGGGTGGACTTGGAGCGTGCGCCCATGACCTTGCCGGTGTCGCGCCATTCGTCGATCTGGCGTTGGTATTCGTGGGTGATCGCGCCGTGGACGGCCTTGAATGAGTTGAGGTTCTTGATTTCTACGATCGGGGTCTTGAATGTTTCGCCGTCTTTTTCGATGTGTACGTTGATGTTGGGCTCGAAGCGCATGTGTCCGCGCTGCATATCGCCTTCGGTGACGCCCAGGTGCCGGCATATGTTTCGCAGCATCTGCCCAAAGGTGACGGCCTCATCGGGGCTGCGGAAGTCCGGCTCGGTGACGATTTCAAGTAACGGCGTGCCGGCGCGGTTAAGGTCGACGATCGAGTGATCGATCGGCGCGCCGCCGGGGGCTTCGTGCATGAGCTTGCCGGCGTCTTCTTCGAGGTGCGCTCGGGTGATGCGGATGGTGCGCATTTCGCCGCCCCCTGACGCTTCGCCGTTGTCATCTGCCGGGATATCCAGCGCGCCTTCGCCACAGATCGGCTGATCATACTGGCTGATCTGGTAGTTCTTAGGCAGGTCGGGGTAGTAGTAGCTCTTGCGGTCCCACTTGGTTGTCCTGGCGATCTCACAGCCCAGCGCCAGCCCGACGCGGACGGCCATCTCGACGGCCTGCTCGTTGATCACCGGCAGCACGCCGGGCATCCCGATCACGACCGGGTCCAGCAGGGTATTCGGCTCGGCGTCGAAGTAGTCGCTGTGGGCGACGTTGGGGGCGCTGGTCCACATCTTCGAGCGGGTCGAAAGTTCGACGTGGATCTCCATGCCGACGATGAGAGTGGTCTTGATATCAGCGGGTGCGGTGGGCATGGGGGGATGATCGGGATTCGGGTATCGGGGGTCAGGGTCGGGATTATGTCTGCGGGCCACGTCCAGAAGATCAGGGCTTGTTGGGCTCGGCGGGTTTGCTGCGCTTGATAAACCGGTCGACCTCCGACGGGTGGTCCGGCGTGCCGCTCATGACCCCCCGCCGAGTGATGAGCATCGGCAGGGCGCCTTTGCCGGCGGCCTTGGCGGTGGTCTGGTAGGTGTTGACATCGCGCGCGAGCTGCGCGTCGGCCCAGGGGTCTTCCAAGGCGCTGTCCAGGGCCTGCTCGCCGATAAGCTCTACCGCGGTTTTCCGTGCGCCGCCCGGCGTGTGGAATCGGGTGTCGGTATACAGAGCCTTGTCAAACGCCACCCACTTCTTGGGGTCGGCGCGCCAGACCGCCAGAGACATCTTCGCCAACATGCATGCGTGGCGGTGCTGGTACTGGGTCCGCTTGATCATCCGGTTGCACTTGCCGTCAAGAGGCGCGGGGAGGAAAAGGATCCCCAGGCCGTCGCCGTGTTTGCGTGATGTCCGCTCCAGCATCTTGCGTGTGGTCCGGCAGTGTTGGCAGGTGTAGTCGAACAGGCAGACCATCAGCACCTGGGCGTCCAGGTTGCCGGCGATCGGCAGTTCGCTCGGGTCGATGTTCAGGCGTCCGCCGTAGAACGGGACGGTCTGTGACACGTCAAGTTGGGGCGTGTCCACAGGCGCCGTCGGGTTCTTGGGGGTCTCCGACGGCGCATCAGGCGTCTCGGCGGCGACCTTGTCAGGCTCGGGAACCTTGCCAGGTTCCGGCGTATCGACCGGTTCATCGGGCGTAAGCACGGCGTCGGCCGGCCCAGGGGAAGACGTGGGGGTTGGCAGGTCATCGACGTACTGCACCACGGGCCCAGCGGTCTTGGGCTTAGGGCCGAACACCTGCCCGGCAATCATCACCCCAACCAGCGCCGCCGCGCAGACCATCACCGACACCACCGACTTGAACCGCATCGACCGGTACACCATAAGCAGACACAACACCGACGCGGTCACCCCCAGCGCGTGGGTCGCCATGCAGTATTTGCACAGCGCCTTGATGACCAGCGCCTGCACGGCGATGAACCACCCCGCCGCCGCGATGGCGGTCAATGCACTAAGCGCCACCACGAACGTCTCGAGGTGCTGGGGCTTCTCGGCCGCGCGGGGGCTCCGCGCAATAACCGCCAGCAGCATCAGGAGGTAGATCCCCACAGCAAACAGGCTCACCGGTACGCCAAAAAATGACGACCACCGGCTGGACAGCACCTCGCCGCAGCCGGACCCGCCCCCGCAGCCGGGCAAGGCGTCGTGCGTGAGCGATTGATACAGCAGGACCGCCGACAGCCCCGCCGCTGCGCAGGCGAGCAGCGACGTGACGATTTTCATGCGTGAGGCGGCATCTGTTCTCATATTCTAGAGCCTATCATTATAGAGGATTGTTGCACGGGGGGCCGCGGTATGAAGTCCGCCGGCGGGCCGACGGAATGAGTCACCCGCAAGCCACACCCGCCCCGCGCTCCGAGGGCGGCTTGCACCTTGGGAAACGACCCGATCCGGACATCTTGGGGCCGCCGATCTAAAAGGCTTGGTGACATCGACGCCGACGATATACTTGATCTAAATCGCCCGGTGCTCATGTCGGGTGCCCTCCCTGAATGGAACCACTTGCCATGGCCGATATCCGTCCTTTCCGTGGGCTGCGTCCCCGTCCCGAACTGATCGAGCAGGTCGCCAGCCCGCCCTACGACGTGATGAACGCCCAGGAGGCGCGTCGGATGGCGTCGGGTAACCCCCACAGCTTCCTGCACGTCGTCCGGGCCGAGATCGACCTGCCCGAGGACACCGACCCGCATGATGAGGCCGTCTACGACAAAAGTGCCGAGAACCTCAGGCAGATGATCGACGCCGGCACATTGGTCCAGGACGACCGCCCCTGTTTCTATCTCTATCAACTTACGATGGACGGCCACGTGCAGCACGGGCTGGTGCTGGGCGCCAGCGTCGATGAATACGAGAACGACAAGATCAAGAAGCACGAGCTGACCCGCCGGGACAAGGAAGACGACCGGGCCAAGCACGTGGAGAAACTGATGGCCAACGCCGGGCCGGTCCTGCTGACCTACCGCGCCCAGGCACAGGTCAACGCGATGATCAAAGCGGTGTGCGATGGACAGCAGCCGGCGTACGATTTTGTCGCGGACGATCGTGTGGGGCATCGGCTGTGGGTCATCGACGATCCCCAAATGGTGTCCGGCCTGCGCGGGGCGTTTGGCCGGGTCGATTCGCTGTACATCGCCGACGGCCACCACCGAAGCGCCTCGGCATTTCGGGTCCGAAACATCCTCAAAGACGCCAACCCAAACCACCATGGCGACGAGCCCTACAACCACTTCCTCGCGGTCGCGTTCCCGGACGACGAGCTGAAGATCCTCGGCTACAACCGGGTGGTCAAGGATCTCAACGCCCTGGAGCCGGGGGCGTTCCTCAATAAAGTCCGTGCCAAGTTTGAGGTCAGTGAAACCCAAACCGCCCAACCGCAGGCCGCCCAGCAGTTCGGGATGCACCTGGACGGCGTGTGGTACCGCCTGACCCCACTGCCCGGCGTGGCAGACGCCAACGATGACCCGGTCAGCCGCCTGGACGTCTCCATCCTCCAGGACAACCTCCTGGCGCCCATCCTCGGGGTCGGGGACCCGCGGACGGATAAACGCATCGATTTCATCGGCGGTATCCGGGGCACCAGCGAGCTTGAGAAACGCTGCCAGCGAGACATGCGCGTGGCCTTTGCGCTCTACCCGGTCAGCGTCGAGCAGTTGATCGGCATCTCCGACGAACACGCCATCATGCCGCCTAAGTCGACCTGGTTCGAGCCCAAACTGCGCTCCGGGGTCGTGGTCCGAAGCCTTAGAAACGACGGATAGTCCTGTTAAGACCGAAAAGAGATAGAGAAAAAAAGGAAAGTGTGACCGCCATGTTGATCCTGATCTGCGACGCGTTTGATACCTCCCTCCCCGATCGGCTACGGGCCTTCGGCGAGGTCACCGACGATATGACAAGGCTCAGCGAGGCGGACGCTGTGCTGATCCGGAGCAAGACAAAGTGCACCCGGGCGTTCATCGACGAGGCGGCGAACCTGAAGCTGATCATCCGTGGCGGGGTCGGGCTTGATAACGTCGACCGGGACTATGCCGCTAAGCGAGAGATCGAGGTCCGCAACACGCCCAAGGCCTCTAGCATCGCGGTCGCCGAGATGGCCTTTGCGCTGATGCTGGCGGTCGCCAGCCGGGTGACCGAGGCTCACGACAGCATGGCCGCCGGGCGGTGGGAGAAAAAGCAGCTCAAGCGCACCGAGCTCTCCGGCAAAACCCTGTGCCTGGTCGGGATGGGCAACATCGCCACCGAGGTCGCCAAGCGCGCCGAGGCTTTCGGGATGAAGGTCGTCGCATACAGGCGGTCCGGCAAGCCAAGCCCGTTCGCCGATATTCTGCCCAGCCTCGCCCAGGCGGTCGCCGACGCCGACTATATCTCCCTGCACACGCCGTTGACCGATCAGACCCGCGGGATGATCGACGCTAAGCTGATCGCGGGCATGAAGGACGGCGCGGTGCTGGTCAACACCGGGCGCGGCGCGGCGGTCGTTGAGGCGGACGTTGCCTCGGCGCTTCAAAGCGGTAAACTGCGGGCCTACGCCACGGACGTGTGGCCAAGCGACCCACCCCCGGAAGACTGCCCGATCCTCAAAGCCCCCAACGTGGTCATGGCCCCGCACCTGGGCGCCAGCACAAAGGAAAACCTGCTCCGTATCGGCGATGAGGCCCAACAGATCATCCAGCAGTTCGCCAAGACCTTCGCGCAAGGAATCAAGTGATGAAACGGATATTCAACTTCAGCGCCGGCCCCTGCACCCTGCCACAAAGCGCCCTGGAACAGGCCCGCGATGAGATGGTCGACTACCACGGCCAGGGCATGTCCCTCATCGAGATGAGCCACCGCAGCAAGACCTACGACCAGGTCCACCACGACGCGATGAGCCTGGTCAAAGAGCTGCTGGGCCTGCCGGACAATTACCAGGTGCTGCTGCTTGGCGGCGGCGCGACGCTCCAGTTCTCCATGGTTCCGATGAACCTGCTGCACGGCGGCAAGAGCTGCGACTTCACCCTCACCGGGGCCTGGGCAAAGAAGGCGCTGGCCGACACCAAAAAAGTCGGCAAGGTCAACGTTGTTTTCGACGGCACGGAATCCAGCTTCACCACCCTGCCCGACCCCGCCTCGCTCAAGGCGTCCAGTGATGCGGCGTACCTGCACCTGACCAGCAACGAAACCATCGGCGGCGTGCAGTGGCAGGACTGGCCGGATGTCGGCGTCCCACTGGTCGCGGATATGTCATCCGACTTTTTAAGCCGGCGTCTCCCGGTTGAGAAATTCGGTCTGATCTATGCCGGCGCTCAGAAAAACGTCGGGCCCGCGGGGTTGGCGGTTGTCATCATCCGCGACGACATCCTCGAAGCCTGCCCGTCGGACCTGACAAACTACCTGGGCTACGCCGGCCACGCCAAGGCCGACTCGATGATGAACACCCCCCCTGTCTTCACCATCTACATGATGAAGCTGGTGCTGCAACGCCTGCTGGACGCCGGCGGACTCGACGCCGCGACACAGCTGGCCGACAAACGCTCAGGCCTACTCTACGACGCGATCGAATCCCACGGATCGTTCTACCGCTGCCCGGTGGACCCGTCTTGTCGGTCCAAGATGAACGTCGTCTTCCGCCTGCCCACCGAGGACCTGGAAAAACAGTTCATCGCCGAGGCCCTCGCGCAAGACATGAGCGGTCTGAAAGGCCACCGAAGCGTCGGCGGCTGCCGGGCATCGATCTACAACGCCATGCCCGTAGAAGGCGCCGAGACGCTGGCGAAGTTCATGGCCGACTTCGCCAAGCAGAACGGGTAAGCAACGACCCACATACGATCTACCCCCAGCCCCCGGCTCCGCCGGGGGTTTTTTGTTAGAGGTTGGAGATGTTACCAAATAATATTTTTATCCTGGCTACACAATCAACCTATCTGCCTCGCACTCTTTGTATCAACCAACACAGTGTTTTATCATCTCCCTCTTTGATCAAATCAATGACCGACTTTCCTCCCAAGTCAGTTTGCTTGATGGACACCCATGCTTCAGGATCAGCTAAGCCCAACTCCAAAATGCGTGTTCTATGAGGATTGGGAATGTCGTCCAGTATTCTTCGCATTTCACTCATGACTTATCTCCGATTGAAATGTTTCAAACTCCCGGCCGCCAGCCTTCTCCGTGCCTTCGTAACATCGCGGGGTCGTGTTGGCCTATGGCTTCGAAGGCGCGGATACGCAACAGGCAGGCGTCGCAGTGGCCGCAGGGTTTGCCGTCGTCGATGGGGTCGTAGCAGGAGTGGGTCAGGCTGTAGTCGACGCCCAGCTCCAGGCCCTTTTCGATAATCCCGGTCTTGGGCAAGTCGATCAGGGGTGTGTGGATCGTCATGCGTTCGCCTTCGACGCCGGCCTTGGTGGCGAGGTTACTCATCGACTCGAACGCGCGGATGTACTCGCCGCGGCAGTCGGGGTAGCCGGAGTAATCGACCGCGTTGACGCCGATGAAGATGTCGGTGCTGTGGATGACCTCGGCGACGGCCAGCGCGTAGCTTAAGAAAACCGTGTTGCGAGCCGGGACGTAGGTGACGGGGATGCCGTGGGTCATCTCGTCGCCGTCGCGGTCCTTGGGGACGTCGATTTTGTCGGTCAGCGCCGAACCGCCGAGGCTGCGCAGGTCGATGTTGATCCAACGGTGCGAAACGACGCCGAGTTGTTCGGCTACTTTTGCTGCGGCGTCGATCTCGGCCCGGTGGCGTTGGCCGTAATCGAAACTCAGCGCATGGCAGGCGTAGCCCTGCTCGTTGGCGATGGCGAGGACCGTCGCGGAGTCGAGCCCGCCGGAGAGCAGGACGATAGCGGGAATTGGTTCTTCATTGAAGGCGTTCATAGGTTTTAACCCGGTCGCTTGCGACCGGTGCATTGCAACAAGTAATGGTCCGTAGTAACCCCAGACCTAGACTCTGGACCCTTTCCTCTCCCCCGCCAGCCTCACCGCCAACCGGATCGCCGCCTTCATGCTCCCGGGGTCTGCCACATTTTTACCGACGATGTCGAACGCCGTGCCGTGGTCCGGGCTGGTGCGGACGATCGGCAGGCCCAGCGTCACGTTGACCGCCTGGTCGAAGCACAGAAGTTTGACCGGGATCAGACCCTGATCGTGATACATCGCGACGACCAGGTCGTATCGGCCGGCGATCGCCGCGTTGAAGACGGTGTCACCCGGGAACGGGCCGTGGACGTCGATCCCGTGAGACTTCGCCGCCTCAATCGCCGGGGTGATGATCCGCGTTTCTTCATCACCGAAGCGCCCGCTCTCCGAGGCGTGGGGGTTGAGCCCGGCGACGGCGATCCGGGGCTTGGCAATCCCAAGGCGCTTGCAGAACTGGTTGCCAAGATCAATCGGGTCGTAGACCGCGCCAATCGTCAGGACGTTGCGCAGGTCCATCAGGGGGATGTGAACGGTCGCCAGCGCGACCCGGAGCTTGGGCGAGTCGAACGCCATCACGACCTTCTTGGTCTTGGTGCGCTGGGCGAACAGCTCGGTATGGCCGGGGAATTTGCAACCGGCGAGGTGCCAGGACTCCTTGCAGATCGGCGCGGTGACCACGGCATCGATGCCCGCGTCCTCGATCGGTCGGCCGGCGGCGGCGATGGCGTCGTCGATGAACGCCAGACTCGCCTGACCGCCCTGCCGTGTCGGCTTGTGGATCGCCGAGCCGAGTTGGGTGTACTCGTCGTAGTCCAGCACGACGATGTCGTGGGTCAGGCTGAACCCGGTGCGTGGCGAGTCGTGCTGAATCCGCCACCAGAACGGCTCGGTCTCGGCGAGGTCCGCGGCGTAGGCCAGCAGCTCGTTCATCCCGTAGACGACGAACCGCGCCAGCCGGCGCACCTGCGGGTCGCTTAGGGCCTTGACCACGACCTCCGGCCCGATCCCCGCCGGGTCGCCCATCGTGATCCCGATCACCGGCTTGCGCCGTGATGCGGGCGCGTCCGGGTCGGCCGGGTTGTCTGGCGTGTGTGTCACGGGCACATCGTACCACCGAGCCGCGGCCGGGCGTACGCCCCATAGAAGGACGCTGAGCGTTCGCCGCCCATGCCCGATTCGCTTGGCGATGCCGCGATGCCGTAACATACGCCCATGACCAGCAACACACAGCAAGCCCAGGCGCAGGTCGCGGTGATCGGCGTCGGGCGGATGGGCCGGCATCACGCACGGACCTACAAGCAGATGCCCGGGGTCCAGCTCAAGGCGGTCGTGGACCTGGACGAGGAGCGCGCCCACACCGTGGCAGACGAATACGGCTGCGTGGCATACACCTCGGTCGACCAGATGCTCGGCGAGCACCCCGATGTCGGGGCTGTCACCGTGGCCGTGCCGACTCAGCACCACCGCGCGACCGCGCAGCCGCTGCTGGAGCGCAAAATCGCCTGCCTGATCGAAAAACCGCTTGCCCCAACCGTCACCGACGCCAAGGCCCTGGTCGACTGCGCCGAGAAGCATGACGCCGTGCTCCAGGTCGGCCATACCGAACGATTCAACCCCGCGGTCCGCGCGGCCGAGGCGCTCAAGTTCAACGCACGCTTCCTGGAGGTCGACCGGGTCAGCCCGATGACGTTCCGCTCCCTGGACGTGGGCGTGGTCATGGACATGATGATCCACGACCTGGACATCGTACTGATGCTGGCGCAGTCGCCGATCAAGACCGTCCACGCAGCGGGGGTCGCGGTGCTTGGCAAACACGAAGACGTCGCCGGAGCGCGGATCGTCTTCGAGAACGGGTGCGTGGCGAACATCACCGCATCAAGGCTGGCGCTGAAGACCGAGCGCAAACTGCGCGTGTTCTCCGAGAGCGGGTACATCAGCCTGAACTACCAGACCCGAGAGGGGATCGTGATCCACACCGACGGGGACAACCGCAAGGCGCTGGCGAAGGTCCGTGCGCAGGTCGCCCAGGGGCTGGACCTGTCGGACCTTGATTACCAGGACATCGTGCAGGTCAAGGAGTTGACCTTCGACCTGCCCCCCGGAGAAGAAGACCAACTCACCGCGGAACAGACCAGCTTCCTGGGCGCGGTCCGCGATGGGAGCCGGCCCACGGTCGATGGGCCCGCCGGGTACGCCGCGGTGGACGCCGCCGAACGTGTCGTCGCAGCGATCAAAGCGCACAAGTGGGAAGGGATGGAAGGCTCGGCGCTGCTGCTGGATGGCGCGGAAGACGGGGTCTAGGGCCTGGGGCCTTGGAGAAAACAACGCCGGCCCTGAGCGAAGCGAAGGGCCGGGTAAGGTATCGGGTTTCGGGTGGTTACTTGCGTGCTCGGCTGGTCGCAAGCGACCAGGTTAAACTCTTCTTTCCAGCTTTCCCTTATGACCGTGCCGACCCTCATGCTGCTGTGCCTGCCCCTGCTGCTGATCGCAAGCGGGTTCTTCTCCGGCAGCGAGACGGCCCTGTTCAGCCTCACCCGTCACCAGCGCGCCCAGCTTAAGGTGTCGGGGACCTTCGCCGGGTCGGTTGTCACAACCCTCCTGGCTGAGACCCGATCGCTGCTGATCACCCTGTTGCTTGGGAACATGGTGATCAACGTCCTGTACTTCGTCATCAGCACGAAACTGCTGCTGCACGCGCGCGAGCAAGAGTTACTCGGGCCGGTGGCGCTGGGCGCGGCGAGCCTGGCGCCCTTGTTGGGGGTGATCATCCTCGGAGAAGTGCTGCCCAAGCTGGTCGCCGCACGGTCAAGCCTGCGGTTCTCGGCGCTCGCTGCGCCGCCGCTTTGGGTCGTGCACCGGTTGATCACGCCGGTCCGCCTGATCGCTTCGGGGCTGGTCATCACCCCCTTGGCCCGACTGATCGCGCCAAAAGCGAAACCCGACGCCCTGTCCCCCGACGAGCTGGCGTCTTTAATGGATATGAGCCGACGTCAGGGCGTGATCGACCCGCAGGAACAGCGGATGCTGCGTCAGGTGTTGGAGCTTGGGCGGGTCAAGGTCGACGCCCTGATGACCCCGCGCGTGGACATCCAGGCGTTCAACATCGATGCCGACCCTGCCGAGCTGATCGAGTTGTTCCGGCGGACGAATCTGCGCCAGGTCCCGGCCTACCGCAAGAGCCTGGACCACATCGAGGGCTTCATTACCGCCCGTCGGACGCTGCTGTACCCGCCAGATTCTCGGCTGGAGGTTCATGCCCTGATCGAACCGGCCACGTTCGTCCCCCAGCAGCAGCGGGCCGACCAATTGCTTGCCGAACTGCGAAGGGATGCAAAAACCACCGCGGTAGTGGTCGATGAATACGGCGGGACCGCGGGCTTGGTCACACTGGAAGACGTGGCCGAGTACCTGGTCGGGGATATCGCCGGTGCGTATGACAACGAAGGCGAGCCTGCGGTCGAAGAAGTCTCGCCCGGCTATTGGCGCGTCAGCGCGGAGCTGTCGATCCGAGACTGGGCCGACGCATTTGGCAAGGGCGCTCCACCAGATGTGCGGGACACACTGGGCGCGGTGAATACCCTTGGCGGGCTGGTCATGGCAAGGCTCGGCCGGGCCGCCAAGCCCGGTGACCAGACCACGATCGGGAACCTGGTCTTGCGCGTCGATGAGGTCCAAGGCCACCGGATCAACCTCATCACGATCCATCTGGCAGACACACCAGAGCCCAACGGCGGGGGAGGCCGGACATGAGCGGCGCCGCGCTATTTTGCTGGGCCCTGCTGGCGCTGATCGGGTTCGCCGGATCGGCCCTGTACTCCGGGCTGGAGACCGGGGCCTACAGCCTCAACCGGATCCGGTTGCACGTCATGACCCACCGAGGAAGCCGCGCCGCCAATACCCTTCAGGATCTGCTGGCCCGGCCGACCGTGCTGCTGACCACGCTGCTGATCGGCAACAACATCACCAACTACCTCGGGACCGCTTCCATGGGCGTGATCCTCGAATCACGTGGGCTCGGCGACTTCGAAGCCGTCCTGCTCAACGTCTTGATCGTGACCCCGATTTTATTCGTGGTCGGGGAGACACTGCCCAAGGACCTCTTCGCCGCGCACAGCGACAGGCTGATGTATCGACTGGCGCCGGTGCTCAGTTTCTCAAGACGGCTGTTCACCTATACCGGTCTAGCGCCCTTGATCGGGCTGTTCAGCGGCGCCTTGATGAAGGCGATCGGCCAGGACCCGCGCGTCCCGGCGTTTCACCCACGCAGACAGGTCGGCGTGCTGGTCCGTGAGGGTGTGGGCTACGGGCTGCTCAGCCAGGAACAGTCCGCGATCGTCGACCGCGTGCTGGGCCTGTCCGGCCGAAATGTCCGCGGCGAGATGATCCCCTGGCCCAGGGTCGAAAAGATCGGCCTGCACGACGACACCACGATGATCTGGCGGCTGGCGCAGCGCTCGACCCACGCACACGTCCCCGTGCTCGGCCGGCGGGGCGAGGTCGTCGGTGTGCTGCGCGTGATGGATGCCCTGCTGCACGGCCAGGACAACTGCCCGCCGATCGGTGAACTGATCAAGCCCGCCCAGATGATCGGTCAGGACACACCGGTACGCGAAGCGCTTAGCCGGCTGCAACGCCACACCGCCGGGCTCGCTATCGTCACCGGGCAGGCGGGCCAACCCGTCGGCGTGGTCACCGTCAAGGACCTGATCGAACCGATCACCGGCGACTTGGCGCAGTGGTAAACGATGGCCCGCTTACACCGCCTCGGGCACCTTCCCGCGAAGCTCAAAGACCTTCACCAGGAAGATGATCAGCAGCACCAGCGAAGCCGGGCCCGCGATGTAGTTCAGGCACGGGACAATCGTGCAGGCGGCGCTGATCGCAAACCACAGCCCGACCCCCTTGCCGCAATCCCCGACAACCGGATCGCCGACCGAGTCGAAGTAGCTCTTGTACGACTCGGGGATGCGCTGAAAGACGAAGAAGTTCCAGACAAGCCCGAAGATCGGGATCAATAATAGCCAGATCGCCGGAGGAGAGATCTTCTGGTGCTCGGCCGGGACACGCGACTGGACGACATGCAGCAAGATGCAGATGGCGATATTAATCGCCAGGGAGATCAACAGCATCACCGCCACCATGGCGACGATCATCACGATTAGCGCGGCGAAATCGTCGCCGGAAGGTGAGCCGCTTGGATAAGCCTGTCCGGAAGTCTGCGCAAGTGCGGTGAGCATACGATGGCTCCATTAGGTGGGTTGATATGACCGTCGAAGCATCCGGGTTTTTTCGCAGCGGTGCGATTAAGATACCTCAATCTATGCAGAGACGCCAAGAGTACGCACACATGCACTGGTCCACCGCCGACATCGCCGACGCCGTTGAAACCGGGCTGAAGAAGCGCGCCGGTGAAGATGACCTCGAGCAGGCGGTGTATGGGATCGATGCGCTGGACGAGCTGGGCCTGCACCCGCTGATCGAACAATCACTGACAGACCACGGCTTCGGCGTCTGGCGTGAGCAGCGCTACCCCGATGATCGGCAAAAGACCAAGCGCAGCGAGGGCCAGCGGTGTGACATCGTCCTCACGCCAAACGGCCTGCCGCTGCGCGACCCGCTGATCAAAGGCACTTTGTTCGATGACCAGCCGGCTGCCGACCCGCAGGACGCCTACTGGCTGGAGGTCAAGGCCGTCGCGCAGCACGAGACGTCCGGCCCGTTCCCCCGCTACTCGGCCGAACTGCTCTCGCCGGTCGTCAAGGACATCAAGAAGATCTGGACCGACGGCACGATCCGACACGGCGGACTGCTTCTGGTGTTGTTCACAGAATCGCAGGAACTTGCAGAGCACGACCTCGCCGCCTGGCACGCACGCTGCCTGGACCGCGGCTTCCCCGCCGGCTCCCCGGCCGTCCGAGGGTTCGACCTCAACGACCGTATCGGCAACGCCTGGTGCGCCGTGGCGGTCTTCGGCGTGCGAGGCGGGTGAGGTCGATCGCACACAATCAACTGCCGGCATCCGGCTGCGCTGTCGCGTAGGTCTGAACGATGCCCGTCCAGGTCGTCGCCAATTCATCGAGGAGCCTGTCGAACGCCTCGGCTTCGGTGCGCTGCCTGGATTCGTCCGCCTTTTCCTGGTTGTTCCATGAGCTGGTGTCCTGCTCATTCCTGGCGGTCGCCTCAGCCACGCCGTACACATAGCCGTTACGGACATCCAGAAGCGCCGCGGACGCGGTGGTGGTGATGCGGACCTTCTTGTGGGACCTGAACCCAAGCGTCACCACGTCCAGGGGGGTGGCGCTGTTCTCGTCGTAGTAGTCCGTGTCGAAGGTATAGATAAGGAGGATCTGCGTGTGCAGTTTCGCGGCGGCCTGGCGCAGCTCCATATCGGAGTGAAGGTCCGCGGGCAGGAGCATCCGGCTCATCGGCGCGACGGCTTGAACCATCGGCATGCCGGCGAGCCGCTTGAGGTGTTCTTCGGTCTGCACCTCCCGGGTGGTGATGACGCTGTACGCGCCCCGGCCGTAGGCCCTGCCATACCAGTTGCGATAGCTGGCGCCCTGGACATGGGCCACGCAGAGATTGGCCGGGAAGGTCGCCAACGGTTTTCGGCTCAGTTCCTGCCTGATCTGATGATCGGTCAGCTGCTCGCGCTCGCCCGGGGGGACGACGCCAAACGCCTGCATCTGCGCCGCCGGCCCGGGCACGACGTAGCTTTCACAACCGCTCTGGATGGATGCGGCGAACACGAACAGCAGGATGATAACGGCAGGATGAAGGCGCATGATGGACTCTCCGGATAGCGGTTGCTGATGTGACTTACTGTGGACTGTTGGGTGCCTGGTGAGTCACGTTACTCGGTGACGGTGGTTTCGTACTTCACGCCGTCGGGCACGGGGACCGGGACGTGGACGGTGACGCCCTCTGCGCCGGAGGTCCGCTCGCTGGCGTCGACGGCGAGGAACGCGGTGTAGGCGCTGACGAGGTTGTAATCCAGCGCCAGGTGTTTGATCTGCCCGGCCAGCTCGCCGTCGTCATCACCGGCGTAGGCCTGACGGTCGGCTAGGTCGGCGATTCTGTTACGCGCCCACATGCTGGCCAGTGCTTCGTGGCGGTCGTCCGGACCGGCCGGCGTCACCTCGACAACTACCTCGACCGGCTCGCCGCCGGCTTGGCCGGTGACGGTCAAGCGGTCTGGCAGATCGCCCTTGTAGCGACCGGTGATGATGATCGGGCTGCCGACAAAAAGGTCACGCGCCTCGCTTGGGTAGACATCGGAAACACGCGCGCCGCGCCAGTCGACCGACACACCGGTCATCGCCGGCCTGCTTGCTCGCCGGTAGAAAGCGTCCATGACTTCCGCGCCGTCGTCGCCCTTGCCCAGGTACGCCGCCGTGCCACGGCCCAGGCTGGCCATCCGCTGCATCAGGTAGCGGTTGGGAGATGACCCGACACCGACACTGAAGACCCGCGCAGCGCCGACATGTTCCCTGACCGCCCGGAGGATCTCGGCCTCGTTGCCGATGTACCCGTCGGTCATGAAACAGACGATGCGGAGCTTCTCTTCATCATGTGGGAAATCCAGCGCGGCCTTGATGCCCTCGATCATCATCGTGCCGCCCTGGCCTTTGAGTTGCTTCAAGTACTTCTCGCCGCGCCTGATGTTCTGGATCGTAGCCGGCAGCGGCGCATCGCCCAGGGCTGAGGCGTCGTTGGAGAAACGGATGATCTGGAAACTGTCTTCGGGTCGAAGTTCTCCCAGCGCGTACTTGATCGCTTCCTTGGCCTGTTTGATCGGCTCGCCTGACATGCTGCCCGAACAATCCAAGACGAAGACCATCTCCATCGGGTGCCGGGGCAGCGAGCCCAGTTCCGCCGGGGGCACGAGCATGAGCGAGAAGAACCCGCCGCGTTCGTCCCGGTGTGTCAGCAGGCCCGGCTTCACCGAGCCCCCGGCGACCTTGATCCTAAGCACAAAGTCCTTGTTGGGGATCGTATCTCCAGGGGCAAGCGAGACGAGACGGCGGGTAGTCCGGGGGGCGGGGTCATCGCTGGGCGAGGCAAGGACCGCGTGGCTTGTGCAGACAAGCTCTTCGATCGGCACGCCGGCATCGATATCAACCGATAGCGCAATGTCGTGTCCGCTGCGCTCGCTGGGACGTAGGTACTGGACCTCGGTTGACTGCCCCGAAGCCCCTCGCGAACCGCGGGCCGCCGCGCCGATGCCGTTGGCGGTTTCGGGCGGGTTAAACCGCGGGCCGACCACCATCGGGAACACGAATCGGAGGTACCCATCGCTGTACTTAAGCGCGCTGAAATAGCGGATGCTCACGTCGATCCGCTTGCCGGGCTCGATGTTGGCGACCTTCTGCGTAAAGATGTTGGCTCGCTGCTGGGTCATCAGCGCAGCGCGGTAGCCCTGGGCGCGGGCCTCTTTGTAAAGCCGCTCGGCCTCCTCGCGCTCCCGGATGATCCCGCGGATCCGCCGGTCCCCGATCGTCATGACAAACTCGTTGACCGCCGCGTCCTGCGGCAGGGGGAAGACGTAGACCGCTTCGATCTTGGTGTCGTAGGGGTTCTTAAACTGCTGGGTGACCGATACGCTGGAGATGTACCCGCTGATCGAAGCCTTGACATCCGTGTGCGCTAACGGCAGCGGGACCCGCTTAATTTGATCGGACCCGGGGGTCGACATCAGCCCGAGCATCGCACCCGAGCCGGGGGCGTCGGCGTCAGTCGCAGCGGCTTGCATGATCGACTCGCGGGCGAAGTAAACGCGCTCTTCCAACTCGACCGGCTCATCCTCATCGTCGCCGAACAATGAAGAAGAAGAGCCGTACGAACCCGCAACAGGCACTCCGCCCGAAGCGCCTGGACCACCCTTATAGTGGCCTGACTCACAGCCGATCACGATCAGCGTCGCAAGCGCGCAGAGGGCAACTGCCAATAGCGGGGTCCATCGGGTGAAGCGGTGTGTCATGGTGTCTGTTCCTGGAACTCGGCGGTGGCTTGGATCGGATCGCCCCGGTCGTCCGCGGCGACGGTGAGCTCGATGGCGTACTGCGGCTTGGCTTCCCCGGCTACCTGAAGATGAATCGTGGCGACGCGCGATTTGCCGGCGGGCAGTTCGGTTGCGTCGGCGGTGTTGAACGATGCGAGGATGACGCGCTGCTGCTGGATCGCCTTCGAATCGTAATACGGCGGCTCACTGAATGCCGGGTGTTCCCCGCCTTCGATCCCGACGATCTTCACCTGACCGGCTGTCGCCTTGAATTCGAGTTGATATACCGCCAACGGTGTGTCGCCGGAGTCGAGGTAGATGTCGACGGTCGTGAACCGTGAATCGCTGGCAACCTCATCCGTGGCTACATTGGGGGCAGGTGAGAACGACACGGCCAACATCAGGATGAACGCGATCAGACCCGTCATGATGAAGCACCCCCGCTTCCCTCGATCCCCCCGTATCCCTCGGTCACATCGGCTTGCCCGGAAAGGCTCACAGCGATAGCGGCGACGGCCAAGACGTCGGCGCGGTCCACCTGGCCGTCACCGGTCACATCCCAGTCGGCGGGCGGGGTTTGGCCGGCGTCTATCAACCGGGCCATCGCGAAGGCGTCGAGGATGTCGACCGATCCGCTGCGATCGGCGTCCCCAGCGACGGCAAGTGCCGGCCCCCCGCCGGTTGAATCAGTGAACGGCCAGACCGTCCAGACACCCAGCGCGATGGCCGCTGCTGCTGCGGGTGCAGCAAATCGCAACCACGGACGGCGGCGGTCCTCAGGCATCTCACCGAACCGTGCCCGGGCCTTTGCCAACACCGCCTGATCAATGTCCGGCGGGAAAAAAAGCCGGGCGTCGTGCATGGCAGACAGCCTGTCGGCCAATTCGTCCGGCAGGCGGGGTTCGTCGGTCTGAGGATTGGGGTCATCCCGTGTGGGCATGGCTGTCTCCAACAGGTGAAGGGCGCGGGGGCCTCGAAAAGTTCACACCTCGAAGAATTTTTTTGTTCCGGGGTCTTCCCGAAGTGAGCGGATCGCGTGGTGGATGCGGGATTTGACCGTCCCGACCGGCACCCCCAGCGCCACCGCGGCCTCCTGGAGGGTCATCCCGTCGACGAAACGCAGCAGCAGCACCTCGCGCTGATGGGCGGGCAAGGCGGTCAGGACCCGCTCGATGTCGTCGCCGTCCCCCGGGGCCCCGGTTCCCGGCGTCCTGGGCGCGGGCAGTTCGGACAGCACTTCATCCGAGCCGGCGAATCGGCCGGCCTTTCGGCGGGCCTGCAAGGCGGTGTGCTTGATCACGGGGTAGAGGAACGTGGTGAGCTTCGCGGTCAGCACAAGCCCGGGGAACTTGCCAAGCAGGTACATGAACACGTCCTGCATCACGTCCAGTGCCGCGTCACGGTCCTGGGTGAACCGGTAGGCGGTGTTCACGACCCAGCTACGGTGCCGATGGTAGATGGCTTCGAATGCGTCGGCGCCGCGTGAGCCCCCCGCGTTGGCGGTGTCCACCAGTTCGGCGTCGCTGCGATGGTCTTGTCCCGGTTGGCCTTGCACGCTGACCAGCTTACGCCGAATCGGGCCGGGACTCCCTTCGGGGGGGAAGTTTCGGCCTGATGCCCTCCCTGCCGAAGAACCCAGCGGAGCCCGGATAAGCCAAAGACAAACCCGACAGCGGGCAGGATACCTTGGGCCCTACGCCTCTTCGATGTCGTATTGGGATAGCCGGTAATAGAGCGTTCGGACGCTGATACCCAGCTCGTTGGCGGTGGCGGCGCGGTTGCCGTCGTGGCGGTCCAGCGCGTTGAGGATAAGCTGCTTCTCCACGTCCTGGAGGGTCTGGGGCCGGTCCGCGACGGCCTCGGTATCTTTCGGCGCGGCGGCTACGACGGACGGGCGCGCCATGTCCGGATGATCCTGCTGGTCCAGGCGTTTGCGCCATGCCCGGTCTAATGCGTGTTCGAGGTCGCCGAGCATGCAGGGCTTGGTGAGGAAATCGACGACGCCCAGACGGATCGACTGCTGCGCCGCGTCGAGGTCGCCGTAGCCGGTCATGATGATGACCTGTGTTTGAGGCCAGTGTTCGCAGATCTTTTCAAAGACCGCCATCCCGTGGATCCCCGGGAGGTTCAGGTCGAGTATGACGATGGCGGCGGGCAGGTCCTGCATGCTCTGAAGCGCGTCCTCGCCGGTGGCCGCGCCGATAGGCTCGAAGCCCATGTCGGGGATGGCGCGCAGCAGCATGGCGCGGAGCTTGGGCTCATCCTCGACGACCAGGACGCGCCGGTTAGGCGACGGATTGGTTTGGGCCATGGTGTTCCTGGTCTTTCTCGACGACGGGCAGGTGCAGTGTAAACCGGCTGCCGAGCCCGGGCCCGTCGCTGTGCGCCTCGATCCGACCGCCGTGGTCCTGGATGATGGCGTGGACGATGGACAGGCCAAGCCCGTTGCCGTGCTCGCCGCTGCGCTTGTCGGTGTAGAAGGGCTCGAAGGCGCGTGTCATCGCCTGGGGCGACATGCCCTGTCCGTTGTCGATCACACTCAACTCGGCTTCGCCGCCGGCCAACGAACCGCGGATCTCGACGCACCCGTCGCCGTCATTGACCGCTTCCATCGCGTTGATCGTCAGGTTCAAAAGAACCTGCTTCATCTCGGCCTCGTGCGCCAAGACCTCCAACGGCTGTGACGGGTCGATCTCGACCGACAGAATACGGCCGTTGAACTGCTTGAGCCCCCGGACCATCGTCACGACGTCGTGAGCCACGGCACCCAGATTCACCACCGACCGCGACACATCGGGGTTGCGGACCAGGGACAAAAGCTTCTCGATGATCTGCTTACACCGAAACGCCTCGTCATGGATAATCTCAAGGCCCTGGATCGTCTCGGTGTCGTGGACTTCCCGCATCTGTTTGCGTAAGTCCTTCAGCGCCAGTTCGGCGTATCCAGCGATGATGCTCAGGGGGTTGTTGATCTCGTGCGCAACACCCGCCGCCAGGTACCCGACGCTGGCGAGCCGTTCGGAACGCACGAGTTGACGGCTCTTGACCTCGACACGCTCCTCGAGGTTGTGGTAAAGGGATTCCAGCTCGGCGACCATGCGGTTGAAGTCTTCAGACAGTTCGGCGAACTCGTCCCGGCCACGGATGGTAAGCCGCTGATCGAACTTGCCCGACGCGATCTCACGCACACGGTCACGTATCCGTGCAAGCGGCGGGACGACCGTGCGGTACTGGATCACCCCGCTGATAATCCCGACCAGCGCCGCCATCAAACACAAGCCGGTGAGGGTGAACACCGCCCGTCGGAGTGCGGTACGGCTCTTCTCACGGGCGCTTAAGACCAAGGCGCTGGCTTCGTCGGCCAACTTCTTCAGGTGCGTATCCATCTGCTCGACCGACTCCAGCACCGCCGACGGGTCGACATCCACAGAGTCCGCACCTGCAAGGTCGGCCATTTGGCGTACCTGGTCCAGGATCGGCCCCAACGCCTGTGAGATGGCGTGCGCGGCCCGCCGTTCGGCGTCCTCGTGATCTTCCGCTTCGTGGTCGGGGTCGTTCTCGCCTTCGTACTGCATCCCGAGAAACGCCTGTAGACGCGAAGACGCCTCTTGAAGCTTGGCCTGAATCATCACAAAATCGGGGTGCTCCGCCCGAAGCAGGGTCCGCGCTGTCGCCAGATCGTTGCCCACATGATCGACCAACCGAAGCTCGTCGTACTCCTCGGCGACCAGGCCCAGGTTACGCTCCATCCAGGTGACAACCCACAAAGACGCACCGGTCACACCCAGCAGGCTCAAGACCACGATCGTGGTTGTAATCAGTAATCTGTTTCGAAGTGTCATCCGGCCATCCCCATGATGCACGACCCATTGTAACCGCACGGGGCCCCGTAAGCCTCGGCGTGCATTCATACCACGGATCGTCGGGAATCGGCCGGCACTGCAAATCTTGCAGTCCGGCGGGCTTGTGCGGTTTAGCCTTGCGGTGTCACGGCTAGGTCGCCTTGGGTCTGCTCCAATAGTTTCTGCCACACCTGCCCGACGGTGATCTGCGAGATCAACGTCTGGTCGTTCATATGCCTGCGGTAGTGGTGTTTCTGCTTGTCGGCGCCGGGGGGACGAAGCACACAAGCGTCGCGCCGGTACGGCCCGACCTGCGCCGGGTCCGTCGGGCCGAACAGCGCGACGACCCGGCGGTCAAAGCCCACCGCGATGTGAAGGGGCGCCGAGTCGTTGCAGATGAGCACCCGGCTCTGGCTGAGGATAGCCATCATCTGCCCGACGCCGGTGGCGGGGAACACCACCCGATCGCGCAAGTCCCCCCCCGCCGCGCCGTTTCCGATCAACGCCTCGAAGATGGGCAGGACCTGTTCTCGCTCATCCGGCGAGGCGAGCAGGACCAGCTTGTCGCCGGCGATTTTTTCTTGAATCATCCGCCGGGCGATCTCGCCGTAGCGCTCGATCGGCCAGCACTTGCAGCCCCACCGCGCGGTCGGCGCGATGCAGGCGTATCCCCCCGCGCCGATGCCGTGTTCCTGCTTGAACGTGTCCAGCCAGGCCTTGTCCTGCTCGCCGACGTACAGCCGCATGTCGTGGACCGGATCCAACCCGTCGGCCTGCATCAGCCCGAGCATGCGGTCGACGGCGTGGTGGGCGGCGTCGACGCGGTGGCGTGTGTTGTACCCAAGCCAGCCGGCCTCGCGGGCGTTGGTGAACCCGACCCGCCTGGGCGCGCCGGTCAAACGGGTGAACAAGCCCGAGCGGAACAAACCCTGCAGGTCGTACACGGCATCGTATCGCTTGTCTCGCAACAACCGGGCAAACCGCCAACCGGCCCGGGTGGCGGACGGCGAAAGCCCAAACCGCGCAAGCTGCTTGCGGTCGAACTCGACGACCCCATCGAGCATCGGATGGTGGCGGACGACATGCGAAAAGGCCTTGGCAACCAGCCAGTCGATGTGTGCCTTAGGCAGGGCCCGGCGGAGGGTCGCCAACACCGGGACCGTCCGCGCCACATCGCCCAACGCGGTCGGGCGGACGATCAGGACACGCTGGGGCACGGGCTGATCCCCAGCCCTTCCTCGAGATGGCAACTCGGTCTCGGGCATGAGACCTTAATATAGTCACCCTGACCCCGCCTGCCCGCACGCTGGCGGTAACAGCCGTGTCGGCCTAAACTTTGGCCCTGCCTGGGCGGTCCTATATCAGCAATCCGTCTCAGGTGCGTCCCGATACCCGAAGCCCGAAACCCGATACCCGATCAACCCCATGCCCATCGCCCTGATCTCCGACATCCACGCCAACCTCCTCGCGCTCAAGGCCGTACTCGCGGACATCGAGAAGCGGGAGATCACCCGGGTCGTCTGCCTAGGAGACATCGTCGGGTACGGCCCCAACCCCGTCGAATGCCTGGACCTGGTGATGCAAAGCTGCGAATGGGCCCTGATGGGCAACCACGACTTCGCCGTGATGTACGAGCCGACCAGCTTCAACACCAGCGCCGAGCAGGCCGCGTTCTGGACACGCAGGCAGTTCGAGCTCGAGCCCGACCCGGCCCTGCAACGAAAACGATGGGAGTTCCTGGGCAACCTGCTGATCCGCCAGAAGACCGAGGGCGCGATGTGGGTCCACGCCTCACCGCGTCGGCCGATCAACGAATACATCTTCCCCGACGACGTGATGACCTCCCCGAGCAAGATGCAGTCGATCTTCGACCGCACCGACGGTCGCTGCTTCTGCGGGCACACACACGTCCCCGGCGTCTTCACCGATGAACCGGACTTCTACCCCCCCGCGGACCTCGGCGGGACACACACCTTCTCCGACACCGAGAAAGTCATCGTCAACCCAGGCAGCGTCGGCCAGCCCCGCGACCGCGACCCCCGCGCTTCCTACGCCATCCTCAACGAAGATTCCGTCGAGTTCATCCGCACCGAGTACGACGTCCAGGCCGTCGCCGACCAGATCACCGAGATCTACGACCTCAACGACTTCCTGGGCCACCGCCTGATCGAAGGCCGGTAGCCCAACCTGATCCGATTAACCTCAGAGACACACAGGCACAGAGGATAAGACGGGCCCACAGATTCCGCAGATGAAGAGCTGCTCCGTATCTTCTCCCCGTTCCTAATCTGTGAAATCTGCGTAATCTGCGGATAACTTCGTCCCTGTGCCTCTGTGGCCAACATCCGATCCCCCGCTTGGCCCATCCACGTAAATCGGCTACAATCTTCGATTCGCTGGGCCGACGCGGTGGGTGTCGGCGGTGCTCGACGGGACGTATCCCTAGCCAAAACAAAGGTTTAACTGTGGTCAAGCTTCGATTCAAGCGCTTTGGACGCACGCATCACCCGGTCTATCGGCTCAACGCCATCGACCAGCGCAACCCCCGCGATGGCAAGCCGATCGAGGAACTGGGCACCTATGACCCGGCCAACTCGGACGAATCGGTTCAGTTCAAGTGCGACGAAGAGCGCGTCAAGTACTGGCTGAGCGTCGGCGCCCAGCCCAGCGAAACCGTCGCCGCCCTGCTGAAAAAGGCCGGCGTCATCGAAGCCGCGAAGAAGGCCTAAAAAGCCATCAGCCGTTAGCGGTTAGCCATTAGCACAGATGCCCACGGATGGCCGCGCAGCGGACTTCCGTGGGATTGTTTTTTTACCCGCTCACACATCGCCCTCAGCTAACGGCTAATGGCTACATCACCCCCCCTCCGCATCGACGTCCTCACACTCTTCCCAGAGATGTTCCCCGGCGTGCTCGGATCGAGCATCCTCAAGCGCGCCGCAGAACCCGTCGTCAATCCCGCCGATCCCAACGACATTCGCCAGCCGGTCGTCAGCTACCACGTCACCGACATCCGCGACTATGCCGGCAACAAGCACCAGAAAGTCGACCAACCCTCCTTCGGCGGCGGACCCGGGATGGTCATCCAGTGTCAGCCTGTCTGGGACGCCGTGCAGGCCGTCGAAGCGCAAGACGACCGCCCCGCCACGCGCATCCTGCTCACCCCTCAAGGCGAACCGCTGACACAACCGATCGTCGAGGAACTCGCCGGGCAACCGCGCCTCCTGATGATCGCAGGCCACTACGAGGGCATCGACGAGCGCGTCATCGAAAAACTCGCCCCCATCCGCGAAATCAGCGTCGGCGACTACGTCCTCTCCGGCGGCGAACTCCCCGCGATGGTCTTGATTGATGCGGTGGTGCGCTTACTTCCGGGGGCGCTTGGCCATCAGGACTCCGCCCACCACGACAGCTTCTCACCCGGCGCCCAGCGCCTCCTGGACCACCCCCACTACACCCGCCCCCGAACGTGGGAAGGCATGGAAGCCCCCGAAGTCCTCTTAAGCGGTAACCACGCCAAGATCGAAGCCTGGCGCGAGGCCGAAGCCCGCAAGCGCACCGAAGAACGCCGGCCGGACCTGCTGGGGGATGCCCCCCAGTGACTCCCCCGCTTAGCCCGGCCGCTCGCGGCCGGTCTTACCGTATATGAGGTTGTACCCTTAACAGTTAGGCCTACTCATCCAGCAACCCGGGGAACTGCTTGGCATTTGGTGTGACAATAATGATCGTCGGCTTAACAAGCATGTAGACACGCCGTTCGACGCCTTCCTCAACCGGATCGTGCGAACTCATCGGGCCGGATACGGTGCCGACATCGATCAGCAGGGTTCCTTTATCCGGGATCGAAACGGTGATTTCTTTTTCTACTTTCGTGAACTTGGGCACCTCGACATAAAGGTCTTGATCGGGTGGGCTATTGTCCCATAGGTGCTTTTCGGTCGGGTGTGCCGTGTTGATTACCGTTGGGTGCAATGTCGCGGAGACATAACGCCGATCAGCGCTGACTGTCGCTTCCGTCTCGAGCATGACGCCATCATTGAGGAAAAGATGTACAGGCTTGTATTCGGTGCCGTTCTCGCCCTCGACCCGATTGTATTCGGCCAGATATGAGACACGCTCGCCGATCAGAATGTCGGCCCCCTGCCCATTTAACAGCATGACTCGTGGGGTGGCAAGAGTCCGAGCGGACGGATTGTTCCGAATGGCCTTGGTGATAATGCCCACTTCCAGATCGTCCAAAAACGCGATGTGGTCGCCATCCGGCGTCTGCGAGAGTTCCATACCGAGCCCGGACGCCTCGAAAAATCGCTCGGGGACAAGCAGAAATTGGCTCTCGAAGCTGATCTGTACCGAACGCGCCTCGCCTAACATCGCTAACAGGTTTGTGATGTTCTCATGATTATCCGGCGAGGTCTTGACGATCAGGTTGCCTTTCAGTTCGCTGACCGAACTGATGCCGCCGCCATGGGCTTCCCATTCTTCATAGTAGCCCACGGTTTCGCGGATCAGATCGGCGATCTGGCCGACCAGCTCTTCACGTGACGGTTTCTTCTTTGCCGGTCGTTCCGAGATCGTGCCGTCAGCGCGGGGGGCCAGCGGAGGGGGCTCGTGATCGACGGCCAGCAGGTGTCGGATGTCGTACACCCGGGTGTCCGTGGTCATGAAGTCGCGTTTTATGCTGATATTCACGACCCCATCGATGATATTCCAAGAGGGAGCATTGAGGCCTTGCTTGCCCGACGCCTGTTTCAACACCAAACGCAGTACTTGATCGCCGGGCATGTCTGGCAGTGAGAGTGTCACCTGCGTCTGGGCGTCGATCCCCGCCTGTTTCAACATCGGCCAATTTGCAAACACTGGTACGCCCCACACATCACGGAACATGTTCAGCACGCGATCCATCGGCGCATTGGTTAATTCGACCCCAATCGGCTGTCGGAACTTCTCAGCAACCAACCGATCGATCTCCGCACGGACCTCTTCCATGGTCGGCGGTTTCGGCAGATCGCTCGCTGTGCTGATGGTGATGATCCCATCAATCACACGGAACTCGATCCGATCGGCGGGGGTGTCGTAGGCCAACTGATGAAGAATCAACCGCAACGCCTCACTTGCGCTGACATCCTTGAGCGTCAACGTGATCGACGTGCCCTGATCAACGCCCGCCTTCTCCAAAGCCTGCCAGTTCACGGACACGTCTACGCCGGTCCGCTTACTGAAATACCTGATGACATGGACCAGATCATTGCGCTCGAACTGGATCGGTATCGGCTGGCTGAGTTTACGAAGCGCTGCCGTGGTCGCTTCACGATCGTGATCCTCCGTCGGTATCTCGATCGGATAACTGACCTGGGTGGCGACCATGTCAGTCAATGTGCTGACAATGACAACCCCTTCTCGGATACCGAAAATGACGCGTTCAGTCGCGTCGGTAGAAACGACCTCAAGGATGCGTGACAACGCTGCCCGGCCGGTCACCCCTTCCCCTTGCATCTCCAGCGTGAACTTCGTTTCCGGCGTGATTCCCTGATCCGATAGCGCCGACCAGTTCACATAGATATTCGCACCGGTGGCATTGCGCAGATACTCGATGGCGCTCACCAGGCGGTTCTCGTAAAAATGAACCGGCGCGGGCGAGTCGATGGCGTGTGGTATTGAACGCGCGGTGGGCGACTTATCAATCTCAACCTCGGCCTCGGGCTCCTCGACTTCTTCGATTGTCTGAGTTGATGCCCTTTCAGATATCACTGCCGCCTCCGGCTCCGCGGCGTCGGTCAGGCCGATGGCGGCGAGGGTGGCCAGCAGCACGATGCCGGTGAGGGTGAGCGCGGGTCGGCGTTTGGGGGCGAGCGCGATCATGCGCAGGCGGCGTTTGAGTTGGCCTAGCCCGTCGCCGATGCCGGCGAGCGCAGGATTATTCAGGCGTGGGTGGGTGATGCGTTCGAGGGTGTGGATGATCGTTTGGCCGTAGGCCTGATTGGCGTCGGTCCCGGTGGTGCTAAGGACCATCGCGTCTCGTGCCAGCTCACGGTCGGCACGCAGCCGGGCGAAAGCGAACCAGACGATCGGGTTGAACCAGTGGACCGCGCTCAGTGCGATAAGCAGCCAGTTCTGCGCGATGTCGTGCTTCTTCACATGGGCCAGTTCGTGCAGCAGGATGAAACGCAGTTCCTGCCGTGGCAGATCAGCGAGCAGACCCGGCGGGATCAGCAGCGACGGGCGGAAGACACCCGCCAGCGCGGGGCTTGCGATTCGGGGATCGTCGTATAAATGGACGTTCCGGCGGACGCCCATCTCTTGTTTGCATGATTCGACCAGGTCAAGCAGGTCTGGATCGGTGATCGCGGTTCGGCGGCGCAGGCGCAACGTAAGCGCCAGATTGATCGCGATGATGACGGAGAAGATCAGGACCAAGCCGGCCAGCCAGACAGCCAGCATTATGTCATCCATGCCCCATGACGGGACAGATGCAAGTGCGGTCACACTCGGCCCGCTGGTGTCCAGGCTGTATGTGATCTCGCCGATGGTCGGTGTCGGTGGCAGTGGAGCGACCACGACGGCAGGCGCAGGATCACTCTTGAACAGGTTGAACACGCTTAACGCGCTGCCCGGCGCCATCGGCATCATCAAACGGATCACCACGACCGACCAGAGCGCGTACCGCCAGCGCGGTGACAGCCAGCGTCCCATCGCCGACTGTGTGGCCAGCACGATCACCGCCAGCACGGCCGCCTGCCATGACGCGGTCAATACGGCTTGTAACCCCGACTCCAATCCGTTGAACCAATCGATCATGGCTAATGCTCCTTGTCTTCAAGAGTCTTCTTGAGCGTCTCGATGTCTTCACGCGAGAGCCGGCCAGACTCGACCAGATGCGCCAGCAGAAGTTGTGTGTCCCCGGAAAACACACGGCCCAGGAACGATCGGCTCGCGTCGCGGATGCATGCCGACCGCGTCACCGCCGGACGGTAGAGATACCGGTTGCCCTCTTGGGTGTAAGCCAACGCGCCCTTGTGCACGAGTCGACTGAGCATGGTCTTGATCGTCCGTGGCGACCAGTCCTGCTGGTCCGCCAAACGTTCGACGACCTCGGCGGCGTTTAACGGGGCCTGGTCCCACAGAACCTGCATCACCTGCCATTCGGCATCCGAGATTTTGGGTGGCTTGGACATGGCGGCTCCTTTGATTACATATGTAGTCTATTACAACTGTAGTCGTGATGCAAGCACAATCTCGTGGAGCCCGAGAATCAACGGTCGCGGCGGGGAGACCGGTGGGTCCGAGAGGTTCGACAGAGGATGGGGCCCCGGATATACTGCTCGGCTCGAATCGGCGGGCCCGGTCCCCCGGTATAGACGCAAAAACACCCCCTGACGGAAGCCCCGCCATGAGCGACGCGATACTTCAAGCGGTCCAGCAGTCCCAGATCAAGACCGACCGGCCGGTGCTGAGCATCGGCGACACGGTTGATGTCCACGTGCGGATCATCGAGGGCGCCAAGGAGCGTATCCAGGTGTTCACCGGCGTGATCATCAAACGCCAGGGCTCGGGGATCGAGCAGACCATCACGGTCCGTCGGATCGTGGCGAACGAGGGCGTGGAGCGGACATTCCCGGTGCACTCGCCGAGGGTCGCGAAGTTCGAGATTGTGCGTCACGGCCACACCCGGCGTAGCAAGCTTTATTACCTGCGAGAGCGGGTGGGCAAGAAGCGTCGCCTGCGTGACCGTAAAAGCGGTCTGGGCTGGCTGACCGATCAGCAGGACAAGGCCGACGCCGCCCGTGCCGAGCAGGAAGCCAAGGAAAAGGCCGCCGAGCAAGCCGCTGCGGAAAAAGCCGAAACCGCTGAATAAGAGCCGTTAGCCAATAGCTTTTAGCCATTAGCACGACCCGGCCGAGAATGACAACTGAACCCTACGCTTGGGTTTAGCCCACGGAACAACCACCGCCCCGCCGTCCGACAAGGACCGGCGGGGTTTTCTTTGTTAGGATTGCCCGCGATGAGCACGCCAAAAGAGAACAATCCGGCCCCCGAGCGTTCGGCACGCGACCTGCTCGCAGACCGTCGGGCGAGGCTTACCCGGCTACGCGACGAGTTCGGGGTCGACCCTTTCGGCGGACGGATCGACGGGCTGACCTCTCTCGCCGACGCCAAAAGCCAATACGACCAGCAGGCCGACCAAGCCCACAAAGACAACCCCGAAGACGACCGCCGGCCTGTGGTGAAGGTCGCCGGGCGGGTCATGCAGCACCGGGTGATGGGCAACCTGATCTTCATGCTCCTGCGCGACCAGTCAGGCGACCTGCAGCTTGCGGTGAGTAAGAAGCTGGTCGGGCCCGAGGCGTTCAAGGTCGCCAAGCTGGTGGAGTTGTCGGACATCGTGACCGCGCAGGGGCCGTTGGCGAAGACGAAGACGCAGGAGATCACGGTGTGGGCGACCGCGAAGCCGCAAGCGGCAGAGGGTGGTAGCGGCGACCAAGCCGACACGGACAACGCAAACGACCCACCCTTCGCTGTGGCCGCCAAGAGCTTGGCGCTACCGCCAAACAAGTTCCAGGGATTGCAGGACCCCGAGCAGCGCTACCGCAAGCGTTACGTCGATATGTACGCCAACCCGGAAGTGATCGAAACCTTTCAGCAGCGCTCGCGGATCGTCAGCGAGGTCCGCCGGTTCATGGACGCTCGCGGGTTCCTCGAGGTCGAGACGCCGATGCTTCAGCCGATCGCCGGAGGCGCCGCGGCCAGGCCGTTTAACACGCACCACAACGCGCTGGACATCCCCCTGTTCCTGAGGATCGCGCCCGAGCTGTACCTGAAGCGCCTCATGGTCGGCGGGCTGCCTCGGGTCTACGAGATTAACCGAAACTTCCGAAACGAAGGCGTCGACCGCTCGCACAACCCCGAGTTCACCGCCATGGAGGTCTACCAGGCCTTCGGCGACTACCAGACCATGATGGAGCTGACCGAATCCCTGATCCGCCACCTGGCGATGACGCTGAGCAGCGACGGCATCATCGAGTGGAGCGGCACGGCGATCGACTATCAAAAACCGTTTACCCGCGTGACCTACGCAGACCTGTTCCAGCGCGCCAACGGCTTCGAGATGACCGACATCGGACGGGTCCGTGAGAAAGCGCGGTCGCTGGGCCTGAAAGAGGCGGGCAAGGACGACTGGCTGGTCGTCAACGAGGTGTTTGAGGAGACCGCCGAGGGCGGGCTCGTTCAGCCGACATTCGTGATGGATTACCCAAGCGTGATCAGCCCGCTGACCCGGCCACGCAAGGACAACCCCGACCTCTGCGAGAGGTGGGACCTGTTCATCGGCGAGATGGAGATCGGCCCAGCGTACACCGAGCTGAACGATCCCGACATCCAGGAGGCCAAGTTCAAAGAACAGCTCGCCGGCGCGGACGACGAGGAGAGCACGTTCCGCTCGCTGGACGAAGATTTCCTCGAAGCGCTGCGTGTCGGCATGCCCCCCGCCGGCGGCCTGGGCCTGGGGATCGACCGTCTGGTCATGCTCCTGACCGGCCAACGCAGCATCCGCGACGTGATCCTCTTCCCGCTGATGAGGCCGAGGGAGGCCGGGGAATGATGAACCGCCAAGACACCGAGGACGCCAAGAAAGTGCAAGAGCCAAGCGAGACGACAGACCGACTCGCACACAACGTCATCGGGGCCGCCATCGAAGTTCACCGCGCACTGGGCCCGGGTTATCTTGAATCGGTCTATGAATCTGCCTTGGCTGTCGAACTTGACCACCGTGGGATTGCCTACCAACAGCAGCACCCCTTCTCTTTGAGCTACCGGGATCAGAACATAGGGCAAGGCCGGATTGACCTGTTGGTTGAACGCGCGATCATTATTGAACTAAAGACCGTGGATCAGATCGCCCCGATCCATCGGGCCCAAGTGATTTCGTATCTAAAGGCCTTGGATTGCCAACTCGGCCTCCTGATCAACTTCAATGTCCCGTACTCAAGGACGGCATCCAACGTATCGTTTACTCTGTGGACTGACTTCTCTTCTTGGCGTCCTCAGCGTCTTGGCGGTTCACCCCTCCCTCCATGTACAAACTTACCCTCATCCTGAAGTACCTAAGGCGCAAGCTCGGGCCGATGTTTGCGGCGCTGGCGGTGATGCTGTGCACGGCGATGGTCATCATCGTCATCAGCGTCATGGGCGGGTTCCTGGACATGCTCCAGGACTCGGCCAAGCAGCTCACCGGGGATGTCACCGTCTCGGCGCAATCGCTGACCGGGTTCGCGCATTACGAAGACCTTTCGATTCGGCTTGAGAAGCTTGACGAGGTCGACGCTGTCTCGCCTGTCATCTCCACCTTCGGGATGGTCAACCTGTTCGGGCAGACCATCGGCGTCAACATCATGGGCATCGAACCCGAAGGCTTCGCCAGGATCGTCCGCTATGAAGACACCCTTCAGTGGTCGGCTAACGACATGTTCGACCGCTACGGGTTGGAGCCCGACCCCGGGGATCCTGTCCCTCAGGGTTTCGACCTTAAACGACTGGCGATGACACTCGACCCCAAGGGCCTGGACATGCCGGGGATGGTCATCGGGATCGAGGTCAACCCCGCGCACCGCCGCGACGAGCACGGGCAATACAACTTCAGCCTAAGCGCCGTCCAGTCACAGGCGACCCTGACCCTCCTGCCCCTGACCGAGCGCGGCGCGCCTGCGAACCTTGGCCCGGAGCACGGCAAGGCGGCCGTCGTCAACGAGTTTAAGTCCGGGCTCTACGACATCGACAAGAGCCAGGTATTCGTCCGGTTCGACGTCCTCCAAGAAAAGCTCGGGATGCACGGCCAGAAAACCGAGAACATCGACCCGGAGACCGGTGAAACACTGCCCGGGGTCTCGGTCAAGCCGGCGCGCACCTCCGAGCTCGTGCTGCGCGGGGCCGAGAAGTACAGCCTCGAACAGGTCCACGGGGCCGTGAAGGAAGAAGTCAAGCGCTTTTTCGAGACGCGCCCCGATCAGTTCCCACCCGTGGTGCGCACCTGGAAACAGCGACACGCCCAGTTCATCAACGCGGTCAAGAACGAGAAGGGCATGGTGACGTTCCTCTTTGTGATCATCAGCATCGTCGCCGTGGTCATGGTGGCGACGACGTTCTACATGACGGTGCTGGAGAAAACGCGGGACATCGGCGTGCTCCGCGCGATCGGTGCGAGCCAGGGCGGCATCATGGGCCTGTTCCTGGGCTACGGGCTGGCGGTCGGCGTCGTCGGCTCACTGCTGGGCCTGTCGCTTGCGCTCGGGATCGTCTGGCACCTCAACGAGATCCAGTACTGGCTGGCGAACCACTTGGGTGTGAGCGCGCACTACGCCTGGTGTGCTGGAGGCGGGGCACTGATCGGCGCTGTTGTGGGCGGAGCTATCGGGTATCCCAGGCGCAAGGCGCTGAGGTTTGCGGTGCTGGGGGCGCTTGTGTTGATGCTTGCCGGGCTCGCCGGGGCGTGGATCAGCCTGGATAGAGCCGGCGACCTCGCGTACAAACTCAACCATGCAATCAGCTTCAAGATGTGGGACCCCCAGACCTATTTCTTCGACCGCATCCCCGACAAAGTCAAGTTCTACGACGCCCTCTTTATTGTGCTCGGTGCGATCCTGTCCAGCGTCGTCGGGGCGTTGATCCCCGCGGTACTCGCCGCCCGTCTCGACCCGGTCGAGGCGCTGAGGTACGAGTGATTGGTGATTGTTGGTTAGTGGTTAGTGATTGGCTAATACGATGAACGAGCACGCTTCAACAACTTCCGTTTCCCCTAACCTCCCATCCCCAACCCCCAATCCCCAACCCCTTCTCACCGTCACGGACCTGCACAAGCACTACCGCATCGGCGGGCAGGACCTGCACGTGTTGCATGGCGTAGACCTGAACGTCGATCGAGGCGAGTGGGTCGCCGTCATGGGCGCTTCGGGGTCGGGAAAGAGCACGCTATTGCACCTGGTCGGCGGGCTTGATCGGCCTGACTTAGGCTCGGTTAGGTTCAACGGCAAAGACATCTTCAAGCTCCCCGGCGGGGAGATCGACCGCTACAGAAACCGCCAGGTCGGGTTCGTTTTTCAGAGCTACCACCTGTTGCCGGAACTGACCGCGCTTCAGAACGTGCTGATCGGCGCGATGATCCGCTCGTCGATTCCGGGTTGGCCGATCCGCCGTGCCAAGGCCCGCAAGCACGCCATCGAGTTGCTCGAGCGGGTCGGGCTGGCCGACCGGATGAAGCACCGCCCCAGCAAGCTCTCCGGCGGTGAACGACAGCGGGTCGCGATCGCCCGGGCGCTAGTCAACGAGCCCGATGTCCTGCTGGCCGACGAACCGACCGGCAACCTCGACTCCGAGACCGGCCAGCAGATCATGCAACTGATCGCCGAGCTTCATCAACAGGGTCAGACCGTCGTGATGGTGACCCACGACCACGACATCGCCGCCGTAGCCGACCGAAGCCTGTGGCTCCGCGAGGGATCGCTCACCGACGAGCCGGCGGCCTGACACCTAGTCCGGAGGGATCAGGCCATACTTCTTTACACGGTAGCGCAGCACGTCGCGCGTGACACCCAGCTTCCGTGCCGCCTTGGACTGGTTCCAGCCGGTCTGGGTCAAGGTTCGGCAGACCAGTTCACGCTCCTGATTCGCGAGGCGCGAGCCGCTTGATTCAACCGGGGCCTGCGGCGCGACGGGTACGGTGCTGGGTGTGCTCTGTTCCCAAGACGACGGATCGCCCATCGGAGATATTTCAGATGTGACCTCACCGGGCAGGTCACTCAATCCGATCCGTCCGTCACTGAGGAGTGCCGCCCGTTCGGTGACGTTGCGCAGCTCGCGGATGTTGCCCGGCCAGCGATAAGCCGACAAGGTGGCGAGCGCTTCGTCGGCAATCGAGATCGATTCAATCCCGAGCTCCGGGCCTAACTGCTCCAGGAAGTGTGCCACGAGCACGGGTACATCTTCCAGGCGCTGAGCAAGCGGCGGCAGCTCGATCGGGAAGACGTTCAGCCGGTAGTACAGGTCCTCACGGAACCGGCCAAGGGCGGACTCTGCCTTGAGGTCGCGGTTGGTTGCTGCGATCACACGCACATCACACCGAAGCGTCTGTGTTCCGCCGACACGGGTGAACTCCCGCTCCTGAAGCACGCGCAGCAGGCGCGACTGGCTGGAAAGGCCCATCTCCCCGATCTCATCGAGGAAAAGCGTGCCTCCCTCAGCCAACTCGAAGCGCCCCGGCCGCTGATCGGTCGCGCCGGTGAAGGCCCCCTTCTCGTGCCCGAACAACTCGCTCTCTAATAAGGTCTCGGTCAGCGCGGCGCAGTTGACCGCCACGAAGGGGCTGTCACGTCGGGGGCTAAGGCTGTGCAGCGCCCGGGCCATGACCTCCTTGCCGGTCCCGGTCTGCCCGGTCAGCAGGACGCTGGTCCGGGTTGGGGCGACCTTGCGCGCCAGCCGCAGCGCCGCGCGGATCGAAGGGGCGTTGCCGACGACGGTCGGCGGGGGCGCGGCATCTCGGAGCGTCAGGTTCTCGCGTTTGAGCCGGTCCAGCGCCTGTGCGTTGCGCGCGGCCGAGGCGGTGAGGTTGGCGAAGAGCTTTAACAGCTCCAGATCTCGGTCGGTGAATTGCTTTTTCTTGGTCGGGTTGACCACTTCGACGACACCGATGGCTTCGCTGCCGTGGACCAGGGGTGCGGCGAGCAGGCCGTGGGTACGGGTGTGGGTCTTGCGGTCGATGTCGGGCAGGAAGTTACGGTTCAGCGAGGTGTCGTCGATCCGGGCCGCCCGCCCGGTTTTGAGGACCTGCCCGGCGATGCCCTGGTCAGCGCCGATCCGCGTGCCGACGAGCCCCCTGCTGCCGGGCCCGACCGCCGCCTGGAACACCAGCTCGTCCCCGGCGTCCGACAGCATCAGCACGCTGGCGCCCTGAGCGTGCAGCACCCCCGCGGCACTGCGCACCAACAACTCAAAGACTTCCGCCAGCTCCAGGCCCCGGTTGACCGCGTGGCTGGCCTCGACCAAGGCCAGCAAGGTCTTGCGATCCAGCGCTGTGGCGGTTTCAGGCAGCAGGTCGTCAGGCATGGGGGCCTTCGTGGAGAATTAGAACTAGGCTATATTACCCTATATCGGGGAATTATGCCATAGACAACTTGGGCTATTTTACCCAATTCTTGAAGACATCCCAAGCCATACCGGCGAAGCTTCTGGGGGTGACGATTATTTCTGGTCCACATCTGTGCCCGTAAGTAGTTTGCCAATCATTTCTTAGTGATTCTCGGGACAGACATATCTCGCCCACCCCCCCCCACTTGGTACAGCCATCGGGCCGTTGTGGCACGCCCATCGTGAATACCTATGCGGACACACAACCCTAACCCCCTTTTGGAAGGAAACGAACGATGACGACCAAGACCCACAAAATTTCGATCCTGACCCTGACCGTCCTGATGCTGACCTTGGGCTCGACCCCCGCCAACGCGTGGTTCGGCGACAAGGAAAAGAACCGCAAGCGTGACAACGACAAGATCCAGGTCGAGGCGGCCGAGCATCTGGCGATGCTGTCTGCCCCGCTTCCTACGATCCCCGGCCCCAAGCGGACCGTGGCCGTGGACCATTTTGACGCCATCGGCTCGTTTACTTCCGCCCACGGCGGCTGGGACGTCGGCGGCGGCCTGTCGGCGATGCTGACCACCGCACTGATCGAATCCGAAAGCGTCATCGTTCTTGAACGCGGCAACCTCAGCTCGGTCATGAGCGAGCAGCAGCTCGCCGCCAACGGGCTGACCAACGCCGAGAGCGGCGCTCAGGCCGGCAACCTCTTCGGCGCACAACTGTTGATCATGGGCAGCGTCACCGAGTTTGGCCAGAACAACTCCGGCGGCGGGGTGAGCTTCGGCTTCCGCGGCTCGGACCTGGGCGGTGCGATCTCCCCGCAGTGGTCAAAGGGCTACGTCGCGATCGACATCCGCATCGTCGACGCCACGACCGGCCAGGTTGTTAAGAGCTACACCGTCCGCGAAAAGATCAAGTCCAGCGCTCTGGCTGGGAACATCAACTTCAAGGGTTTCAGCTTCGGCGGGAACAAGTTCAACTCAACCCCGCTTGGTGAGGCCTGCCGTCGTGCGATCAACGAGATCGCCCAGCGCTTCGCCGCCGAGGCCGCCGCCGTCAAGTGGACCGGCCGGGTCGTCGACGCCGAACTCGGCGAGGTCTACCTCAACGCCGGCTCCAGCAGCAACATCCACATCGGCGACAGCTTCAAGGTCTACCGCATCACCAAGACCCTGACCGACCCGACCACCGGCGAGGTGCTGGGCCAGCGTAAGCGTCAGATCGGCACGATCGAGATCACCGAGGTCGAAGAGAAGCTCGCGATCGGCACCTTCCACAAGCACCTGGACGTCGAACCGCAGCGTAACGACCTGGTCATCGAGTAACCCACGGACCTAAACACCTAAGACAACCAAAAGAACCACAAACACACAACAAATACATCTACACGAAAGAAAAGTGATAACCATGAACCGCATCGAAAACATCATCCTGACCCTGGCCGTGGCCGCCGCCCTTCTGGTAGCCAACACAGCCAACGCCAACCCCGACCCCTGCCCGAAAACGGGCGCCAAGAACGACCGCCCGGTCGTCAAGCAAGAAGACCCCCGCGACGGCCTGCACGGCACCCCGGTCGTCAAGACCCCCAACGGCACCCGCCCGGCACGTGACCTGGAACTGGAAGTAGCCAACGCCGATTCCGGCACCAAGCCCGAAGACGGACTGCCCGGCCGGCCGGTCGTCAAGACCCCCAACGGCACCCGACCGGCACGTGACCTGGAACTGGAAGAAGCCAACGCCGACTCCGGCAACAAGCCCGAAGACGGCCTGCCCGGCCGACCGGTCCTCAGAACGCCTAACGGCACACGCACCGCTCGCGACCTTGAGGCCGAGCAGGTCAATGACCCGTGCCCGAAGGACAACGGCGCCAACGCCAACCGCAACCGTACCCAAACCGTCGACCGTGCATCGAAATTTCTAAGAAAAGCCAGTGGCCGAGTCCATACCTGGGACAACCACCGCGACCGCACCAACGAACTGGCCGACCGCCTCGCCAGGATGGACTCGCTGGCCAAGAACGGGAAGCCCCAGCAGAAAGATAAGAACGAGAAGAACACCACCCTCGGCAAGGCCCTGAGCGTGACTTCGATCAATCCCAACCGGCTCAAGAGTTCCACGACCAAGACCGAGACCGTCGAAACCGGCTCCACCAAGATCACACTCGGCGACGGCACGGTGATCTGGACCGGCCCGGACAGCGACGGGTTCGGCACCAGCGTCACCGAGCCTAACGGCGACGAGACACAGATCTACCCGGACGGCACCGTCTCGCGACGCAACGTCAAGAACCCCAAGAGCGGCACCCTTACCCGTAAGCCCGACGGCACGACCATCGTCCACGACGGTGACAAGAACACACTGACCATCACCGACAAGGACGGCAACACGATCACTCGGCCGATGAAGTTCTTCGACGAATTATTCAAAGCCGGCATGACCTACGACGACCTGATGGACCTGATGTTCCCCAAGCGTAAGGGCGGCGCGGCCAACGGCGGCAAGAAGAGCAAGCACCCTAACCGCAACACCACCCTGGACGACACCCTGCGTCAGGCTGGACTCAGCCGGGACGACCTCAAGAACGCCACCAGCGTCACGCCCAGCAAGCACGACAAGTCCGTCAAGATCGTCCTCAAGGACGGCACCGAGATCTGGACCGGCCCGGACAGCGATACGTGGGGCTCCAGCGTGACCAAGCCCAACGGCGACCAGATCGAATTTGCCCCCAACGGCACCACCAGAATCCGCAAGGGCAAGGACGGCAAGACC
>JAJDCU010000072.1 GCA_029260655.1 Phycisphaeraceae bacterium | reverse complement strand
GCTCCATCAAGTCCCGTCACCGGCACACGCCTTTTGAGCGAGGCTTTATGTGGGGGCAGCCCGCGAGTCCAGGTCCTTTTAATCTTTGGATGCTCAGGGGAGTCGGTTAACCGCCATCGTGAGGTTGTCGGCAGACGCGATTCAAAATAAATCGCGCCTCCACTAAGTGACGGAAAGTCGCGTTTGCGCGCACAGACCCGTCGCGGCGTGCACTGCAATGCAACGCAAGTACAGCCCGGCAACCGAAATAGAAAATGTTCGCCCTAGAGGTCTTTTCCCCTGACGATAAGCCGAGTTTGTGCGCACTTGGGCGGTCCTTAGTGGACGGCGGGCGTGGGCCCCATATCCTCGCCCAAGAGTTGGAAACTATCAAGACATAAACGAGCCGGTGATGACGCTGTCACGACTCTCACAATGGGGGCACGGGTTGGCTATTTCATCTCCGTCGTTAAGTGCTAGCTCTGGCAACCTTGATATCTGGCCTGACTCACACTTGGGGCAGGTTGTTATGTCGGAAATGCTGTACTGAGCTATCAGGCGTTTGCGAATTCGTCGGCCCTCTATACTCGGAACAACCAAGGTGAAAATCACACCGGAGACTATACCCACGACCATTATCCATAAAGTGTGGATGCCCTTAAAGAAGAGAAAGGCAAGCACTAGTACCCACAGCACTACAAGCACTCTGGTTGAATTCTTGCTCGGTGGTGGGTCATCAGGCAGGGATAAGGATTGCTTGTAGAAAACCTCTTTGCAGGAGCCGCATACCCAACAGTCGTTACGGTGAAGCCGGCCCGCTAGCGCTGCTTCGTTTTCAGTAAGGCTGAACTTTTCCTCCAGATGATGGGATTCTCCAGGATGAGGCAGCGGGATATCTTTCCCCTTGTGGCGTAGGGACAGGTAATCCCAGATGACGAATGAGTCCTGACCACAACTTCTGCATTTTGTGTTGTAGCCTGCCGACATGGAGGGTTCCCGGTGGATGAAAGAATCGCATCAAGTGTTGGTTGCGACCGTTGCATTATATCGCTTTACGTATGGCGAAACTGTCATATCCCGAGGGCGGGGACTGTCAGGATGACAGCGGGTGGTGGCTAAGTGGCGTAACACCCATTGCGGTGACTGGCTGTAACACACTTATATTACCGAGCTTAGGATTATGCGTCGGACCCGGGGCGAACTGCCCGACGGGCATGGCGGTTGCGACATACACTCTGCCGCGCGGTGGGTGCTGTCCTCTGTTGGGAGTGACCCGCCGCAGCCCTGTTGGGGCAGCCGGCGGCTTGGATGAGATAGACCCACCCGAACCTTACTTCGTGGAGATGAACTGATATGGCCGTAAAAGACCTAGCCTTCGAGGCGGACGCCCGTAAGAGCCTTTTGTTGGGCGTTGAGAAGCTGGCGGCGGCGGTGAAGAGCACGCTTGGGCCCCGCGGCCGTAACGCGATCCTGGATAAGTCCTGGGGCGGTCCGACGGTGACCAAGGACGGGGTGACCGTCGCCGAGGAAATCGAGCTTTCAGACAAGAACGAGAACATGGGGGCTCAACTCGTCAAGGAAGCGGCGAGCAAAACCTCTGACAAGGCAGGCGACGGGACGACGACATCGACCGTGCTGGCGGAGGCGCTTTTCAAAGAAGGCCTGCGTCAGATAACCGCCGGCGCCGAGGCGAACGCTTTGGTGCGCGGGATGCGTCAGGCGGTCGAAACGGTGGTCGCCGAGATCGACAAGCTCAGCAAGCCGATCAAGGACAAGAAGGACATCGCCAACGTCGCTTCGATCAGCGCGAACAACGACCCGACGATCGGGAAGATCATGGCCGACGCCTTCGAGCGCGTGGGCAAGGACGGGGTGATCACGGTCGAGGAAGGCAAGAGCCTGGAGACGTACTTCGACGTGGTCGAGGGGATGCAGTTTGACCGCGGATATCTTTCGCCGAACTTCATCACCGACCCGGACCAGATGCAGGTCGTGTTGGAGAAGGCGCTGGTGCTGGTACACGAGGACAAGATCGACTCGATCCAGAAGCTGGTGCCGCTATTAGAAAAAGTGCAGCAGGCGAAGAAGCCGCTGTTGATCATCGCCGAGGACGTCGAGGGCGAGGCCCTGGCGACGCTGGTGATGAACAAGCTGCGGGGCGTGTTGAACATCTGCGCGGTCAAGGCCCCGGGCTACGGCGACCGCCGCAAGGCGATGCTGCAGGACATCGCGGTATTGACCGGCGCCGAGCCGATCATGAAGGACCTTGGGGTTGACCTGGATAAGGTCGAGCTCAGCCAGCTTGGTCTTGCCAAGAAGATCACGATCGACGCGGACAACACGACGATCATCGAAGGCGCCGGCGCGAGCAAGGACATCCAGTCAAGGATCGCCCAGATCCGCCGAGAGGTCGAGACGACGACCAGCGACTACGACCGCGAGAAGCTTCAGGAACGTCTGGCGAAGCTGACCGGCGGCGTGGCGCAGATCAACGTCGGTGCGGCGAGCGAGGCGGAGCTTAAAGAAAAGAAAGCCCGTGTCGAAGACGCCCTGCACGCGACCCGTGCGGCGGTGGAAGAGGGCATCGTGCCCGGCGGCGGGGTGAGCTTCATCCGGTCGATCGCCAAACTCAAGAACCTCAAGACGAACAACACCGACGAGGCGGCGGGCGTGGCGCTGGTCGCCAAGGCGCTGCTGGTCCCGACCCAGACGATCGCAGACAACGCCGGGGAGCGCGGCACGGTCGTGGTCAATAAGGTTCAAGCGGGCAAGGGCGCCTTCGGTTTCGATGCCCTCAAGCTTGAATACACCGACCTGGTCGAACGCGGCGTGATCACCCCGGCGAAGGTCGACCGCACGGCCCTGCAGAACGCGACGAGCGTCGCGTCCCTGCTGCTGACCACCGACTGCATCGTGACCGAAGCGCCCAAGGACGAAGAACCTGCCGGCGCCCCCGGCGGCGATCCGATGGGTGGCATGGGCGGGATGGGTGGCATGGGCGGCATGCCCGGGATGGGCGGCATGGGTGGCATGCCCGGGATGATGTAAGCCCCCCGGAAACTTCCCCCCGCTCCCTTACCGACCACACCGCTTAACGAACTGAACCTACACACACCACGAACAACCGCTGGAGAACATAGAGATGGCAACCGCAACCAAGACTAAGCCCAAGACAACCGTCCGCCCGTTGGAAGACCGCGTGCTGGTCAAGCCGACCGAGCCCGAGACCAAGACCGCCAGCGGGATCTTCCTGCCTGAGAGCGCCGCGGAGAAGCCGATGACCGGGAAGGTCGTCGCGGTGGGCCCGGGCAAACTCAACGACGAGGGCAAGCGCACTGCCTTGTCGGTGAAGAAAGGCGACACCGTGATCTACGGCAAGTACGCCGGCACGGAAGTCGACATCAACGGCGCAGAGCACATGATCGTCAAGGAAAGCGAGCTGCTGGGCGTGGTGGAGAAGTAGTCACTGCGGTGGTTTGCAACTGATCGCATGATCGCGTGCCCGTTGAAGCGGACACGCCGGGATGAACACACAAGGCGGGGCCGCTTCATCGGCCGGCGCATAACCAGATAAGAACACGGAGCCAACACATGGCAAACAAACAGATGATCTTCGGCGCCGAGGCGGCGGTCCAGCTCAAGAAGGGGCTGGAGCAGCTCGCGGCGGCGGTGAAAGTGACCCTCGGCCCGACCGGACGCAACGTCGTGTTGCAGAAGTCCTTTGGCGGCCCGGCGGTAACCAAGGACGGGGTCACGGTCGCCAAGGAGATCGAGATCCAGGAGCCGTTCCAGAACATGGGCGCAAAGATGGTCGTCGAGGTCGCCAAGAAGACCTCCGACAAGGCCGGCGACGGCACGACCACCGCGACGATCCTCGCCGAGGCGATCTACAACGAGGGGCTGCGTCACGTGACCGCCGGGGCCAACCCCGTGGCGGTCCAGCGGGGCATCCTCGCGGCGGCGGAAGTCGCGGGCAAGGCGATCAAAGAGATGGCCGTCAAGTGCAAGGGCAAAGACGACTACCAGAAGGTCGCGACCGTGTCGGCGAACCACGACACCGAGATCGGCGAGCTGATCGCACAGGCGATCGACCAGGTCGGGTCCGACGGCGTTGTCGAGGTCGAGGAAGGCAAGGCCGCCGAGACGACCCTTGATTATGTCGAGGGGATGCAGTTCGACAAGGGCTACCTCTCGCCTTACTTCATGACCGACCCGGCGACGACGGAGTGTGTGCTGGAAGACTGCCTGATCCTGGTTCACGAGAAGAAGATCAGCAGCCTGCCGGACCTGCTGCCGCTACTGAACAAGGTCGCGATGGCTCAGAAGCCTCTTTTGATCATCGCCGAAGATGTCGAGAACGAGGCGCTGGCGGCGCTGGTGGTCAACCGGCTGCGTGGCGTCTTGAAGATCGCGGCCGTCAAGGCCCCGGGCTTCGGCGACCGGCGTAAGGCGCTGCTCGGCGACATCGCCACCATCACCGGTGCTAAGTTCATCAGCGAAGACACCGGCCAGCAGCTTGAGACACTCGAACTCGATGCGCTGGGCACGGCGAAAAAAATCATCGTCGACAAGGACAACACCACGATCATCGAAGGCGCCGGCAAGAAGAAAGACACCCAGGCCCGGGTCGAGCAGATCAGGGTCCAGATCGAGAAGACCACCAGCGACTACGACCGCGAGAAACTTCAGGAGCGGCTGGCGAAGCTGACCGGCGGGGTGGCGATCATCCACGTCGGCGCGGCGACCGAGACCGCGATGAAGGAGCGTAAGGACCGCGTCGATGACGCCCTGCACGCCACCAAGGCCGCGGCGAAGGAGGGCTACGTCCCCGGCGGCGGGGTCGCGCTGATCCGTGCGATTGAGGCGATCAACAAGGGCCGTGACAAGGCCAAGGGCGACGAGAAGCTCGGCTTCGACACCGTCGCAAGCGCCTGCGAAGCGCCGCTTCAGCAGATCGTCGCCAACGCCGGCGAAGACGGGCACATCGTCGTCGAGCAGGTCAAGGCCGCCAAGGGCAACCGCGGCTACAACGCCGCGTCAGGCGAGTACGCGGACCTGGTCAAGGCCGGGATCATCGATCCGGCACTGGTCCCACGCACGGCTTTGCAGAACGGCGCGTCGGTCGCCGGGCTCATGCTCACCACCAACGTCCTGGTCACCGAGTTGAAAGAAGACGACGAGCCGGTCGCCGGCGCGGTGGCGTAAGTGACCGGATGTGATCCGCAGATGACGCGGATTGCGCAGAATCAGATCAAGGCGAAGGTGGCTCATTGAGGCGATGAGCCGCTCGCCACAATCTGCGAGAATCTGCGCGATCTGCGGATTACGCTTCTCTGTGTCTCTGTGGTAAAAAGCCTATGCCCACACAACGCGACTACTACGAGGTGCTTGGGATCGGCAAGGGTGCCGGGGATGACGACGTCAAGCGCGCCTACCGCAAGCTGGCGATGAAGCATCACCCCGACCGCAACCCCGGGGACGCCCAGGCGGAGACGCTATTCAAGGAGTCGGCCGAGGCCTACGAGGTTTTGTCGAGCCCGGAGAAGCGTCAACGCTACGACCAGTTCGGTCACGCGGGCTTAAAGGGCACCAGCGGCCACGACTTTAGCCACATGGATGTCAGCGACATCTTCTCGATGTTCGGTGATATCTTCGGCGGGGGCGGACCGTTCGGCGGGTCCAGTCGCCGCAGAAGGCAAGGGCCTCAGCGCGGCTACGACCTTCAGACCCAGACCGAGGTCACGCTGGAGGAGGTCGCCTTAGGGGTCGAGCGCGAGATCGAGTTCACCCGCCAGGACCTGTGCGAGAGTTGCAAAGGAAGCGGCGCGGCCCCGGGGGCTCAGCCTGTCGCCTGCGTGGCGTGCGGCGGCGCGGGGCAGGTCGCACAAAGCGGTCTGGGCGGGATGTTCCGCATGGTCACCACCTGCCCGTCGTGCGCAGGCGAAGGCAAAACCATCAAGGACAAATGCAAGACCTGCGCCGGCGACGGACGCCAGCCCAAACGGCGCGTGCTGAAAGTCAAGATCCCCGCCGGGATCCACGACGGCCAAGCGATCCGCGTCCCCGGCGAGGGTGAGCCCGGCGCCAAGGGCGGGCCACACGGCGACCTGCACGTTGTCGTGCGTGTCAAAGAGCACGAACTATTCACACGCGAGGACGACCACCTGATCCTGAAGATGCCGATCAGCTTCACACAGGCGGCGCTGGGCGCGACGTTGAGCGTCCCGATCATTCAAGGCGAGCACGAGATCACCATCAAGCCCGGCTCGCAGCACGGCGACCTGATCCGCGAGACGGGCAAGGGCCTGCCGAACCTGCGCAACGGCCGCCACGGCGACCTGGCGATCGTCCTCATGATCGAGGTCCCCAAGAAACTCACCGACAAACAGCAGGACCTGCTTCGCGCGTTCGCCGAAACCGAGGACCGATCGGTCATGCCCCACAGCGAAGGGTTCTGGGACAAGATCAAGTCGTATATCAGCTAAGCACGCGCCACGCATTCACCTTGAGCCCTACGAGGCCAGACATGAGCGACGAAAACAAACAGGCCGACGAACCCACCACGCCCGACGACTGGGCGTTGGACGAGGCCGAAGAGGCCCTTCAGTTCCCCGACCTTGAAGCGCCAAGCGACGCACAGGCCGACGAAGACGGCGTTGTCGCCGAGGAAGTCGACCCCCTGACCGCTATGCAGGGCGAGCGCGACGCGATGGAAGACAAGCTCAAACGGATGGTGGCCGACTACCAGAACTTCGCCCGACGGGCCGAGCAGAACCTGACCACCGCGCGGCAGCAGCAGTTACTGGAAGTCGCCAAGCAACTGGTCACCGTGCTGGACCACTTCGACAGCGCCCTGGGGGTCGACCCCGAAACGACCAGCACACAGGACCTGCTCAAGGGGGTGGGCATGGTTTACGACGAATTGATGCGTTCCCTCACCGCCTTCGGCGTACGACGGCTGGACGTCGAGGCCGGCGAACCCTTCGACCCCAACCAACACGAAGCCCTGATGCGCCAGGCCGACACCGACATCGAGCCCAACCACATCACCGCCCAACTCCAGCCCGGCTACCTCCTGGGCGACTTAACCATCCGCCCCGCCAAGGTCAGCATCGCGGAGTGAGAGAGAAGCTGTTAGCCGTTAGCTCGACAAAAATCCTCGGACCTTCTCTGGGGGGCGGCCAGAGTCGTCAAGTGTGTTCTAAACCAACCACCAATCACTAACCACCACGCCCATGCCCACCTACGACTACATCTGCGACGCCTGTGGCCATGAACACGAAGCGTTCCAGTCGATGTCCGCCAAGCCGTTGAAGAAATGCCCGGACTGCGGCAAGAACAAGCTCGTCCGCCAGATCGGCACGGGCGCGGGGATCATCTTCAAGGGCTCGGGGTTCTACGAAACCGACTACCGCTCCGAAGGGTATAAGAAGGACGCGAAGGCGGAGAAGGACGCGGCGAAGCCGAAGACCGAATCTAAATCGGATGCGAAAAGCACCGGCGACACGAAGGCGACGCCTTCGAAAGATTCAAAAAAGAAAACAACCGCTTCGGATAAGCCCGCGAAGAAGAGCGGGGATAAAAAGCCCAAGGCGGGCTGAGTAAGGCACCCTGACTGCGCTCAGCGCGGACGATTTCACCGCCCCGCTTCGCCATCGACGCCGTCATCCTCGCCTTTGAGCAGGTCGGCGTACTTCTTCTGTAGCTTGTCGACCTTGGGCTTGGCGACGTAACGGATGTATGAATCGTTGGGATTGCGCTCGGCGTAGTCCTGGTGGGACTGCTCAGCGAGATAGAAATCGGTCAGCGGCTCGAGGGTGGTGACGATCGGATCGCTGAACTTTTCGCTTTCATCGAGCTTCTTGATGTAGGCCTGGACCGTCTGCTTCTGGGTTTCGTCGGCATAGAAAACGGCTGAGCGGTACTGGGTTCCGTGGTCGTTGCCCTGGCGGTTGAGCTGGGTCGGGTCGTGGGCGACGTTGAAGAACAGCTCAAGCAAAGTATCGTAGGAGACAAGCGCCGGGTCGTAGGTGATCCTGATCGCTTCGGCATGGTTGGTCGCGCCGGAGCTGACCCGTTTGTACTCAGCCGCTTCCTTTGTATCGCCTGCGTATCCGCTGACGACTTCGATGACGCCCTCGACCGGTTCGAAGACGGCTTCGGTGCACCAGAAGCAGCCACCGGCGAAGACCGCGCTTGCGAGCTGGTCGGCCGGGGTTTGCTTAGCGGCCGGGTCGGCGAGGGAAACGCGTTCATCGCCTGGGGTGAAATTCAACGACGCGCTGTTGAGGCAGTGTCGCAGCCCGGTGGGCGCTGGGCCATCGGTGAAGACGTGACCCAGGTGCCCGCCGCAGCGGGCGCACAGGACCTCGGTGCGCTCCATACCCAGGCTCGCGTCACAGCTTTCGGCGACGTTCCCGGGCGCGATCGACTCAAAGAAGCTGGGCCAGCCTGTGCCGGACTCGAACTTGGTCTGGGAGGCATACAGTGGCAGCCCGCAGCCGGCGCAGGTGTAGACCCCTTGCTCTTTGTTCTTTAGTAGCGCCCCGGTGCCCGCGCGCTCGGTGCCGCTGTGGCGGAGGACCCGGTACTGCTCGTCGGAGAGCTGGGCCTTCCACTGATCATCGGTCTTGACCACCCGAGGCGAACGCACCGGGCCGACCAGCTCCCCCCGCTCGTCGAACACGTGGATTGTCACCGTCTCGCCCGCTTCATGGGTCGTTTGCATCGAATTCTCCTGGGCCCGCAGCAGGTCCCCCAATCGCCCACTGCTGATTGCACCGACCACCACGACCGCCAAGGCCACCGCCAGCGCGATCCTTGCCGCTCTCCATAAGGTAGGTTTCATGGCATTCTTACGCCTGAGCGGCCTAAATGTTCGTCGGTCAGGACGCCCGCGCCCCCGCCGAGCCCCACCGAAGTCACGGCTATTCCCTTGGCGTTTGGGCATCCATGGCCGCGGTCGAGCAGTTTAGTGCCGGCGGGGCTGTGTTTCCTGATCATACGAAAATGTAACACTGGGCGATCTGCACCAAGAGCCGCTCCAGGTAAATCGATTAAACTCGGTATATTCATCAGTTACAGTGAAATATCGCCTGTTTCGTCCCTGGGGATTTCGAAAAACTGGTAAAACGTTTCACCGGAACCCTGTTTTGTCTTGTAATTGCCTCGTCCCGTGATACATTTGAGGCTGGAGGGCCTCATAGAGCTCTGTAATTACCATTTTCACTGGAGAGGAAGGAAGACTTATGCGAGTACGAAATCTGATTGCGGTTTTTGCCGTGGCTATGACGGCCTCGGCGGCGATGGCCCAGCCATACTATGTCCGTGGCGACTTCAACGCTTGGGGACTGACTGACGTGATGCTCGACGCTGGCGGTGGGTTGTACACCTACACCCTCAGCGGGCTGACCCCCGGCACGGACTCGTCGAACCTCAAGGCTGCCGATGAGCTCTGGACCGTATCTGCCCCTGGCAGCAATGCAGTGGTCCCCGTCAACGCCCTGGGCGAGGTCAACCTCCGCTTCTTCCCTCAATCGAGCTGGGCCGACGGCTGGGAACCCAGTGCCAAGGCTCGTCTGGGTATGGAAGACTCTGGCAATTTCGATTGGGAAATCGCCGGTGCGATGAACGGCTGGGCTGGCGGCGATCTGCTGACCGACCTGGGCAACGGCCTGCACGTCGGCCAGATCACGATTCCCACCCCCGGTTCGTATGACTTCAAGTTCCGCGAGCAGGGTTCTTGGGCTCACTCGATCGGCGACGACACGGGTAACTCAGCGGCCAACAACAACGTCACAACCACCGTCCCCAACGAAATCTGGCAGTTCTCGCTGGATCTGGAAGGCGGCCGTTGGCAGACCACCCTCGTTCCCGAGCCCGCCAGCCTCGCGCTGCTTGGCCTCGGCGGTCTGATGATGATCCGTCGTCGGTAATTAGTACCGACGCCGACTAGAATGGCTTTTCATACCACGGCTGCCCGCTGAACCCAGCGGGCAGTCGTTTTTTTGTTTAAGCGTTGGCATATCGGTGTGAAGCCGATGGCTCCCGGTTAACGAGATCGCTCGCACCCCCCGTATATTCCCGTGTGCTACCGGATCCCACGCTCGGCGAACGTTGGCCGTTGGGCTAACGCGCGGATCTACGATCCGCCGCTAAACGGCAAGCCTGTGTGCTACGGGTATCGTCGATCGACTCTAAGAACGTGGGCCTCGCAGACGCATGTATATGAATCAGAAGGCGTATGAGATCACTCCGGATCGGCGTTGAGCAGCGCCTCGATCTCCGCCTTGATGCCCGGGCCGTAGCCGCGGCGGGCGATCCGCACCTTGCCGCCCGAGATAATCATGGTTTCGGGGACGCCGGTGACGCCGTACGCCTGCGTGGCGACGAACTTCTCGTCCATCAGCACGGGCATCGTGAGCTTGAAATGCTCCCAGTAGGCCCGGACTTCGTCGGGGGTCTCGCCTTGGTTGATGGCGTAGATCGCCAAGGACTTGCCTTCACGCTGCGCCCAGTCGTAGACCTCCTGAAGCTCCTGCAAACCGGGCTGGCAGGGCTGGCACCAGGTCGCCCAGAAATCCAGGACAATGACCTTGGCGTGCTCGTCTTCGAGCTTGAACTCGTCGCCATCAACGGTCACGGTCGTGATCGCCGGGGCATCCTGCCCGACCATCGGGTGTTGTTGGCGCCCCCCGCCCATCATGGCCTGCAACGACGTCATGGCCATCGAGCCGGTGGTGTCCAGGGCAAATACCTGCGGGTCGATCGGCTGGTTGAGGTTGGTGATCTCGATGTCAAACGTGTAGCTCATCATCATGCCCGCGGGTGCCCCCAGCGCGGTGGTGTTGACCTGGACATGGGCCTTCGACGCAAGGTGGGTCTTGGGGTCGATCGTCAGCGTCATGGTCCCAACCTGCAGGGGGATCTCCAGCCGAGGCCTGCCGTCGGGGCCCGGGGGGACCTGCGCCGCACGGACCGTTGCGCCGTCGCTGATGAGTTTGAGCGGGTCCGTAGCGATCAGCAGCGCCAGATCGGTCGGGATGATCGGCTGAGCCAGCATCGGCACCTGCTGGAAGACCCACTCACCGGTCAGCGGGGACACGGCGTCCACCTCCAGGTGCTTGCCGGGGAGCTGATTGTGGCGGTAGCGGAGCTTTTGCCCATCGGCGGCGAGTAGCTGGTCGGGGGTGTCCACCAGCAGGCGGTTGCTGGGCCGGTCCAGCGCAATCTGGAAGTCCCCGGCCTGGGTCGTGGTCCATCGGCCCTGGGTGTGACGCAGCGCAAAGTGAAGCGTGGCCTGATATTGCTGCACATCGGCGTACGCGGCCAGGACCTGGTCCGTCAACTGCCCCCCTGGCGGCTGGGCCTGGGCTGGCGCGACGGCCAGCGATATCCAGCTTACCCATGCGATCAGGCTACAAACCAGCGGACGGGGGGATTTCATATCCAACTCCAGTAATAAGAATGACCGCACAAGGATAGACCCCGGCCCGTCGGCGGACAAACCGGTTTGCGGACATCGGCCCGGGCTACTACTATCCATAACCTCAAATAACCCCCGTTTTATCCAAGGATTCAATCAAGATGTCCACCCACCTGATCCCGCCGCACGGCGGAACGCTCGTCAATCGCATCGTCGACGCCGACCAGGCCGGCAAGCTCAAAGCCGCCGCCGGGAGCCTGCCCAAGATCACCCTCAGCGCCAAGCAGGCGTGCGACCTGGAGATGATCGCGATCGGTGCGTTCAGCCCGCTGACCGGGTTCGTCGGCAAGGCCGACTTTGAAGGCATCTGTAAGGACATGCACCTGGCTAGCGGCACGGCCTGGCCGATCCCCATCACCCTGTCGGTCGACGACGCGGTCAAGGCCACGCTCAAGGAAGGCGGCCAGGCAGCGCTCCACCACAGCGACGGCACGCTGCTGGCGGTGATCGATGTCAAAGAGATCTTCGCTCACGATAAGAAGCTGGAGATCCCCAACGTCTTTGGGACCGAAGACGAGGATCACCCCGGCGTCAAGGCCGTGATCGACGAGGGCGACTGGTGCGTCGGCGGGCCGATCCACGTCATCACCGTCACGCCTGAGAAAGAGCCCGGCGAACAGTTCACCGAACACCGTCTGGCCCCGGCGCAGACCCGCGAAGCGTTCACCAAGCTCGGCTGGAAGACCGTCAGCGCGTTCCAGACCCGTAACCCGATCCACCGGGCACACGAGTACCTTTGCAAGTGCGCCCAGGAGATCACCGACGGGCTGTTGATCCACCCGCTGGTCGGCGAGACCAAGCCCGGCGACATCCCCGCCGACGTCCGCATGGCGTGCTACCAGACGATCATCGAAAACTACTTCGTCGCCGAGCGCACGATGCTGACGGTGATGCCCGGAGCGATGCGTTATGCAGGCCCACGCGAAGCGGTGCAGCACGCACTGACCCGTCAGAACTACGGGATCAGCCACTTCCTCGTCGGCCGAGACCACGCCGGCGTCGGCGACTACTACGGCACATACGATGCACAGAACATCTTCGACAAGTTCGCGGATGGCGAGATCGAAATCGAATTGCTCAAGTTCGAGCACGCCGCCTGGAGCCACAAGGCCCAGGGCATGGTCTCCGGCAAGACCTTCCCCAAGATCAAGGGCGACCAGGTCTTCCTAAGCGGCACCAAGGTCCGCGAGATGCTCGGCAACGGCGAACGGCCTCCCGCCGAGTTCTCCCGGCCGGAAGTCGCCGACGTCCTGATCAAGTGGGCGACCAGCGAGGCGACGGTCAACGCCTGATAGGCAAATCAAAAATCTAAATAAAACGAACCGCCGATCTGTGAGGTCGGCGGTTTTTGTTTAGCGTCGTTAAAGTCAGGAACCGCGAGGGCATAGCTGTACAGATTGCTTTAGAGTTCATTCCTCGCAAACAGCGTCGCTCGTCAACTGAGACGGTGTGTTGGGCGACAGGCCACATTCAGGACACGGATGGCCCTCTGGAAGACCACGTAGGTCATAGCTACAGCGCGCACACACTCCATAAGGAATTGAAGCTCGGCGGGTCAGAAGCCAGTAGCTAAGAATGCCTGCAAGCAACAACAGTCCGACGATCAACATGCCTGACCAGACTTGCATCCAGAATTCAAACGGCCCGAGATCCGAGCCTCCTCCAAAGATCAATTCATGTACAGCAAAATGCATCCACCAGATAAAGCGGGACGGGTGTGGCCATCTGGGAGCCCCAAACGTATATGGATGCATGAGGAACCAGATAAGTCCCCATGAAACATAGACGGCGAGAAGTATCGCAAGGGCGTTAATGGTCCAGACAATGCGGCGAGTCATAGCGACGGTAATTCTATCAGTAAGCCATTATTGATGGGGCACAGTTACTGGTGTTTAGCAGCGGATCGCAGATCCGCGTGTTGGGGGGGGGCCGGGGGCGGTTGGAAGGCCGACACGGCGATCTGCGATCGCCCGCTAAACGGGGATGAGACGGGGTGGTTTTGTGGTTGGTATCGCGACTTTATATGATGCCGCCGGAATCAGTAACCCAACCCGGAAACCCCGCCCCGGAGCCCCGCCATGCCCGCCCCTGATGATCGCCGATACTTGGAGAGCCACGAGTGGCACAAGCCGCAAGGCGACCTGGTCGTGATCGGGATCAGCCAGTTCGCGGTGGATGAGTTGACGGACATTACCTATCTGGATGTCACCGCCGAGGGCGCGATCGGCAAGGGTGACCCGCTTGGCGAAATCGAGTCGGTCAAGGCAACCAGCGAGCTGTACTGCGGGATCGATGGGGAAGTCATCGAGGTCAACCAGGCGGTCGTCGATGACCCGTCGCTGATCAACCGGGACTGCTACGGGGAGGCGTGGATCATTAAGGTTCGGCCGACGGATGCCGGGCAATTGGACGGGCTGCTGTCGGCGGCGGACTATGAGAAGCGGGTGGGGGTTTAGGATTTGGGGGTTGGGGATTGGGGGTTGGGGAAAACGATCAGACCCGCCCGATTCTTATCCAGTACATCCTGTCTATCCTGTCATCCTGTCTTCTCCCGCTCTTCTTGGCGTCCTCGGCGTCTTGGCGGTTCACACCCCCCCTCACCCCCGTATTTGGCCCCGGATCGTGTCGGCGGGTAGGATGTTTGCATGATTGTGGACGTGCATACCCGTGTCTGGGACAACGCCGGCCAGCTCGGCCGGGCCGAGGAGACCCTCCGCCGGCGGACGACCGAGGCCTGGGATCGGCCCGACGCCTCTGCGGACGCCCACCACGAGGCCATGCAGCCGGTCCGCAGCGCCCTGGTCCTGGGATTCGATAGCGCCTACCTGGGGGCGAACATCTCCCACGAGCATGTCGCGGGGTATGTCTGCAAGGACCCGGGCAAGTTCTTGGGGATCGCTGGGATCGACCCGACCCGGGGCGGCGCGGTCAAGAGCCTGGAGCGTGCCCGTGAGCTTGGGCTGGTCGGCGTGACGGTGAGCCCTGCCGCTCAGGCCTGTCATCCCACCGACACCCGCGCGATGGAGCTGTACGAAGCCTGCCAGGCGATGAACGTCCCGGTCCTGTTCGAGTCTGCCACCTTGCTGGCGCGTGACGCCAAGCTCGAGTTCGCTCAGCCCTACCTGTTGGACGAAGTCGCACGGACATTCCCCGAGCTGAAGATCGTCGTCTCCTCGCTGGGCGACCCGTGGGTGCATCAGTGCCTGACCCTGATCGACAAACACCCGACGGTCTACGCCGACTTGTCGGACATGGCGTGCCGGCCCTGGCAGCTCTACAACGCCCTGATCCTCGCGCACCAGCAGGACGCGACCGAGCGGATCCTGTTCGGCAGCAACTTCCCGTTCTGCATGCCCGAGCAGGCGATCGTCTCGATCTACTCGATCAACACGTTCACCCAGGGCACCTCGCTGCCGAGCGTGCCGCGCGAACAACTGCGGTCGATCATCGAGCGCGACGCGCTGGTTTGCCTTGGCCTGCGCAGCCCCGAGGCCACGGAGCCAAGTGCCCAGGCCCCGGCGCACGAGACACGCGAGATCCCCTCCGCCCATTCTCTCAAGGACGCGAACCCGGCATGACCCGATCGACCTACGCACGCCGGCTATGCCGGCTTTTCGTCCTGGGGTGTTTCGCCTGCCTGATGATCGGCTGCTCCGCCGGGCAGGGCATTTCAGCCGGACGCTGGAGCACGGGGAATGACGTGGCCCTGCACATCCGCAGCCGAGCCAACCCCGACGCCGACCTCGTCGCAGGGTTTAATGCCGGCATCTACAGCCAACACGACCCAAGCTCGATCACCGTCTTGCTGGTCGATGGTCCCATCGAAAACCCCAGCCGGGCGCTGATCATCCGCATGTTCTGGAAGCCCAAGGCCTCGGTCACACCCCTGGACGAAACCGCAACCAACGCGACCGTGCAGTACATCGTCTTCAACAGCACCCCGGATACCCCGGACGCCCCGGATACTCCCGACACCTCGGACCGGGCCCACGCGCCGCAGGTCGGCGTCTACTCCGGCGGTGGGTTCCTGTTCCCCGAATCCGACTTAGGCGTCAAGACCCTCCAGGCCAACCTCTGGCAGGCGACGCTGAGCCTCGCGGATGCCAGCGAGGGGTTCGAGGACACGCTGGGCCCGTCGATCATGAAAGGCCGGTTCACCGCCCGACGGGACGACGAGGCGATCATCGATGCGCTGCGCCGGGTCAACATCGCCGTCAGCGAAAGGCTGGGCGTGCCGAGGTTTGTCCGGGCCGACTAACCGCCGGGTGTTTTTCACGGCAGATCGCGTCATACTTCGATATACACCCCGGGGCGTAAGCCAAACCTATTGACTACCCATTTCATGCAGGAGACGGACCTTGATCCTCAACCGCTTCCGCCCGTTGCCTATCCACTTCACGGTTTTGTTTGCCTGCCTGATCACACCCCTGCTGACGTGCACCCCCGTGGCTGCGCAGGACTGGACCCAGGAAGAAGCCACCGCGGCGTTTTCGAAGATCCAGGACAGCCAATTGATGCAAGACGTCTACTGGCTGTATTTGCGCGCTCCGGCTATCGATCCACCCGAAGACTACTCCGGCTTGACCTTCGGCAAGAGGACGCAGAGGCGGATCGACACGCTGTTTGGTGATGTGAATGAGTACCTTGCCCCGATCCTTTTCCGCGATATCGCATACGGCGTGTTCGACCCGACGCTGACAGAGGCGCAAGGCGACCGGTCGCAGGCACAAACCGAGCTCGACGCCTTGTTGGTTTTGCCGGCATCACAGCAGGATACGGACAAGATCGCCGTTGCCGAGAAGGCGGTCACGAACCTGTCGGGCCAGGTCGATCTGCTTGAAGCGAAGGCCCTTGCCCGGTCCCAGGACCTGCCCAAGGCCGAGCAGGTCTTTGGCGCCTACATGGCCCTCCCAGCAGATCAGCGCGACGACGTCTTGACCGAACGATTGGATGAAGCGGTTGACGCCATCGAGGGGCAGGCATCGCAGACGATCTACTCGGTGCCCCTGATCATCGTGTTCCTCTTGCTCGGCGGCGTCTTCTTCACGCTCCGCTACGGGTTCATCAATATCCGACTGTTCGCGCACTCGATCCGCGTGATCCGCGGCCGGTACGACAACCCCGATGACCACGGCGAGATCAGCCACTTCCAGGCGTTAACCAGCGCGCTGTCGGCGACGGTCGGGCTGGGCAACATCGCCGGGGTCGCTATCGCGATCAGCCAGGGCGGCGCCGGGGCCGTGTTCTGGATGTGGGTCGTCGCGTTCTTCGGGATGAGCAGCAAGTTCAGCTCGTGCACGCTGGCCCAGGTCTACCGCCGGATCAGCGCCGAGGCCAAGGACCACGGCTCAGCCGACGACGCTCACGCGGCGCTGCCCGGCAAGCCCCAGCACGTCCTGGGCGGGCCGATGGTCTATCTGGCCGAAGGTATGAAAGAGGTGTTCGGCAAGATCTTCGGCACGGCGTTCGGCAGGGTGCTGGCTGTCTCGTTTGCGTTCTTCGCCATCATGGGCTCGCTCGGCGGCGGCAACATGTTCCAGGGGAACCAGACCTTCGCCATCGTCAGCGACGTCATCTTCGAGCAGCGGATCGAGAATGAAGACGCGTTGCTGGACCGGGTCGAAGAAGGTGACGCGGCCGCGGCGACCGAGCTCAAGCAGGCGCGTTCCGATGCCGCCGATCGCAAGGAAGAGATGAAGGGCTCCTACGCCTGGGTCGGCGGGCTGACCATGACCGTCCTGGTGGGGATCGTGATCGTCGGTGGGATCAAGCGGATCGGGGAGGTGACCAGCAAGCTCGTGCCGGCGATGTGCCTGTTCTATGTCGGGGTGTGCCTGATCATCGTGTTGAAAAACTACCAGGAGGTGCCGGACCTGTTGGGCAGCATCTTCGCAGGGGCGTTCTCGAAAGAGGCGATCAGCTGGGGCGGGATCATGGGCGTGCTGGTCATCGGCGTGAAACGGGGCGCCTTCTCGAACGAGGCCGGGCTCGGCTCGGCGGCGATCGCCCACTCGGCTGCCAAGACCAAAGAGCCCGTACGCGAGGGCGTCGTCGCCATGATCGGCCCGTTCATCGACACGATCGTCGTCTGCACGATGACGGCCCTGGCGATCCTGATCACCGGCGCGCACACGTCCGGCGACATCTCCGGTTTCTCCAACGAGGGTGTCGGGATCACCGCCGCGGCGTTCAACTCGCTGGCGCCCTGGCTGACACTGATGCTGATGCTCGCGGTGTTCGTGTTCGCATACTCGACGATGATCTCCTGGAGCTACTACGGCGAGCGGGCCAGTGAATACCTGTTCGGGCACTGGGGCATCTGGCCCTTCCGCGCCGTGTTCCTGCTCTTCGTCTTCCTCGGGCCGATGGTCAGCCTCAACAACGTGATCGACTTCACCGACCTGCTGATCCTGTCGATGGCCTATCCGAACATCCTCGGCATGATCTTCCTCTCCGGGAAGGTGGCGAAGCTGGCCAAGAACTACGCGCGCCGGCTGAACACCGGCGAGATGAAGCCGTACGACCCTAAGGCCGACGCGGCCGGCGGATAATTATGACACCGTCCGACCACCGACCCACGATTCAGACGATGCAGACAACCGATAGCCGTACACCGACCGACACCAACAGCACGCCGTTACCGCTCCTGGCTGTCCGAGGCGGGATCGGCGGGGTGTTGATGGGCCTGGCGAACCTTGTCCCGGGGATCAGCGGCGGGACGATGCTGCTGGCGGCCGGCGTGTATCCCAGGTTCATCAACGCGATCGGCGAAGTGACAACCTTTAAGTTCCGCAAGGCCTCGATGGTGCTGCTGGGCTCGGTGGTGCTGACGGCGCTATTGGCAATCGTGCTGCTGGCCGGGCCGGTCAAGGACCTGGTCGTGCATCACCGGTGGGTGATGTACAGCCTGTTCATCGGGCTGACCCTCGGCGGCGTGCCGGTGGTCTGGCGTCTGATCGGCGGACGCAGGCAGCACACCCTAAGCGTCTGGATAGCGGCCGGGGTCGGACTGATCGCGATGGGCCTGCTGGCGTATGTCCAGATGCAAGGCGACGGCGGCGTGGAGCGAAGCGGCTGGGTCTTGATGTTCCTGGCAGGCGTCGCCGGAGCCAGCGCGATGATCCTGCCCGGTGTCAGCGGTGGGTACCTGCTGCTTGTGCTGGGGGTTTACGTGCCGATCCTAAGCGGGATCGCGGTGGCCAAGGACGCGGCGAAGGCGGGCGATCTGGCTGGCTTGTCGGACCCGGTGCTCAACGTGGTCCTGCCGGTCGGGCTGGGCGTGGTGGTGGGCGTGGTCGTGGTCAGCAACCTGCTGAAATGGCTGCTCGCCAGGTACGAAAAGCCGACGCTCGGGGTGCTGCTGGGCCTGCTGCTGGGCGCGGTGGTCGGGCTCTGGCCGTTTCAACAGGGCGTCGCGCCCCAGCCCGGCGCAAACCTCAAGGGCCAGACCGTCGTATTGGGTGATGCCGGCGAGTTAATATTTAAGCAATCCGGCAAGCCCGTTGAGCCGGACGATTACCCGACAGCCGTTTTCGCCCCATCGTCGGGACAGATCACCGGCGCGGTCGGCTTGATCGCCGGGGGGTTTCTTGTCACGATGCTTGTCGACCTGATCGGCTCAGGCAAGCGGCCCACCCCCCCCACCGAGCCGGACGACACCAGAAGTTAGGAGACTTTGTTCATGAATGTATTAGTCACAGGCGGCGCGGGTTATATCGGATCGCACGCGGTGCGTCGGTTGCTGGCCGGCGGACACACGGTCGCGGTCCTTGACAGCCTGCACCGGGGCCACCGCGCGGCGGTGCCGGACGGCGTACCGCTGGTCGAGGCCGACCTGCGCCAGACCGATGTGGTCGAGAAAGCGCTGAACGAAAACAAGGTCGATTGCGTGATGCACTTCGCGGCCCTGGCATACGTCGGGGAATCGGTCGGGGACCCGCTGACCTACTACGACAACAACACCGCGGGGACCGTCAGCCTGCTGCGAGCGATGGACAGGGCCAAGGTCCGCCGGCTGGTCTTCAGCTCGACCTGCGCGACCTACGGCGAGCCCGCGTCCATGCCGATCGTCGAGACCATGCCGCAGAGCCCGATCAACCCCTACGGCTGGTCCAAGCTCTTTGTCGAACGTGTTCTGATCGACTACGCGGCGGCGAACAAGGACTTCGCGTTCGCGGCGCTGCGCTACTTCAACGTCGCCGGCAGCGCAAGCGACGGGAGTATCGGCGAGGACCACGAGCCCGAGACGCACATCATCCCGGTGCTGTTGAACGTGGCGCTTGGGAAGGTCGAGAAGGTCACCATCTTCGGCGACGACTACGACACGCCCGACGGCACGTGCATCCGCGACTACATCCACGTCGAGGACCTCGCAGACGCCCACGCCGTCGTGATGGAAGCGCTTAAGGACGGCGAGCAACGGTTCTACAACCTGGGGATCGGCCAGGGCCGGAGCGTCAAGGAACTGATCGACGCCGCCCGCGAGGTGACCGGCTGCAAGATCCCCGCCGACCTGGGCCCCCGCCGCGCAGGCGACCCGCCGATGCTCTACGCCAACGCAGACAAGATTAACAACGAGCTAGGCTGGAGCGCATCGATCACCGACATCAAGCAGACCATCGAGACGGCCTGGCGGTGGTTCGAGGCGAACCCGGATGGGTACGGGGACAATTAGGTGTCAGACGCCGACGGCCAAAAGTCCTGGCAGCCCCGGCGCGGGGCGATGTTTAAGGTCGTGGTCTGGGTGCTTCTCTCAGCCATTGCGGTCGTGATTGGGCTTTTGCTGTTGTTGGGTAATATTACCCTGCTGCCGGGGAAAGGTTAGCTTTAGGTTGAATTTTCGGAGGAACGATGAAGGCGTATTGTGTTTGCCCGCGACTCAATGCCAACCGCTTTTCCCTCGGGGCCGTCCTCCTTGCCCTGGGGTGCGTGTTGTTGGCTGGGTGCATGCCCGGGCGATCTTTCATAGGCCCCTTGCCGCCTTTGAGTCACGCACAAGCGGAGACGGCCGAACGCCTGAAGCGCGACGTCTATCAACTCGCCGACCATATCGGTGAACGGAATATCAAGCATATCGAGCAATACGATCAAGCCGCTGACTACATCGAGGAATCGTTGAAGATCCCGTCAATCAGCGTCACTCGTCAGATATACCCGGTGGTTTACGGCGTCAACGGCCAGGGCGGACGATATCTCACCTTCGCTGGGGATAAAGACGGGAACATTGACTATGACTCGCCCTACATCCGACCGGGCGATGAACTCCAGGAAATCCGCTGCTACAACCTGATCGGCGAGTTGACGGGCACCGAGAGGCCTGAAGAGGTCGTCGTGATCGGGGCGCACTACGATTCGCTGATGGGCACGGTCGGCGCGGATGACAACACTTCCGGCGTCGCAGCCGTGCTAGAGTTGGCAAGACGCCTGGCGGCAAGCCCACCACCCCGCACGGTCCGGTTCCTCGCCTTTGCAAATGAGGAGCCCCCGTTTTTTAGGACCCCGCTCATGGGAAGTTGGCGTTACGCAAAATCCTGCAGAGATGCAGGAGACAATATCGTGGCGATGATGTCGATCGACGGCCTGGGGTATTTCAGCGACGAGCCGGGCAGCCAGCAATACCCGCTGCAAGGGGCAAGACAATTCTATCCGAGCAAGGGAGATTTCGTAACGTTTGTGGGTGATACATCTCTTCCCTCTGTGGTGCGCCGCGCAATACGGACCTTTCGAACCACAACGCCTTTCCCCTCTGAGGGAATCGCAGCACCCCGATTGATCCATGGCATCGGCTGGTCAGACCACTGGTCTTTCTGGGAGCACGGCTACCCCGCCAGCTTTATGGTCACAGACACGCTGCCGTTCCGCTATGCGCACTATCATCGGCTCACGGATACCGCCGACCGTCTGGACTACGAGCGTATGGCCAGAGTGGTCGATGGTCTGGAAGCCGTTGTCAGAGAACTCGCCGGCGAGAAGGTATCTCGCTGAAATGGGCCGGCCACAACATCGGGCCGACACGACAGAATTGTTGAATCAAGCGATCAATACATCCGCTCGTTGCGCGGGGCCGACGCGAAGTTGAAAAACGATTTACCACGCATCAGCACGAACCCGATCGGGACGGCGGCGGCGGCGGAATACAATAGCTCGAAGAACCGGCGGACCAACTGGTACGAGGCGCTCCAGCCGGGGACCGGGTCGCCTAGAAGAAACGGCAGGCCCCGGCCGGTGTACAGCGCGACCGTGACCAGGTGGATGAATATCCCGACGAAGAAAACCATGATCGCCAGGGTGATGACGGACTCGCGGAACAGCAGCGTCCGCAACTGAAGCACGGCGAATGCGCCTGCCAGGAAACCCAGCGCCTCGGGGCCGAGGATGATGCCATCGGGGACCGGGACCGTCAGCAGGTTCGCCAAGAGCCCAAGCGTCAACATCCCCCACGCCACGGTCCTCGTCGGCGCCATCAGCCCGATGTATACCGCGAAGATCAGGAGGAAGTTCGGCATCACCCCCTGCGCATCGGGCATCCCCAGCAGCGAAGCCAGCCCCGCCTGCATCGCCAGGAAGATGTATGCCACGAGCGTAAATGCCAGCCAGTTCATGGAAAGTTTCTCTAGCCTTCGGTCAACAAAACAGATCAGACGACACACCGCGCCATCCTGTTAATCCACGGGGACCAGCACCGTCGCCCGGGTCAGCGAGGTCAGCGGCAGCATCGGCCGGACCACCACATGCTTGAGCAACAACGGCCTGTCCTCGTGCTTGTCCGCTGAAACCACCTGGCCGACGATGAAACCCCGGGCGCGGAACTGCCAGCGGTCGTCCGCCAGGTGGACCAGGTCGCCCTTCTCGACGGGCGCATCGAGCGCAAACGCATCGGTGAAAAACGATCGCCCATCGTCCGAAAGTTCGATGACGGCCGGCAGCGGGGCCGTCGCGCCGTCGGCGGTGGGTTTGGCAATACGGACCTGAAGCTTCGTGCCCGCGGCGGTGATCAACCGGACATCGGCGTTGTGCGCCCAGACCTCGGTCACCTCACCGACCAGGGCCGAGCCCCAGACCACGGCCAGGCCTTCACGCAATCCGTCCTTCTCTCCTCGGTCGAGCGTGATGATCGGATTCGTCAGGCTGCCGTTAAACATCGTCACACTGGCGGGGACCAGGCTGATGTCGCCTAAGTCAACAAACCGCTTGGTCTGCACCAGGCTCTGGATCTCTCGGCGCAGCAGCAGGACCTCCTGCTCGAGGTTGTCGGCGTAGACTTTTTGCTGGGCGAGTTGCTCGGCGAGATCGCTGTCGGCGAAATCGGGTTGGTCTTTGCGCGGCGGGCGGAGGGTGTTGGACAACCTGCGGAGCATCACCGAGGGGGGCGAAACCAGGAAAGCCACGATCGACCGGGGGATGACCGAGACGGTGGTCGCGGCCCCCGCCGGGAGTTGACTGATGATCAGCAGCAGGAAGGCGATGGCGATCAGCAACCGTTTGGGCGTGATGGACGGCCTGTTCATACCCGCATCGCCTTGTCTGGTGCTCCCGTGCGCCGCGGGGCTGAGAAAATCGTTACGAGGGTCGTCGCTTTGCCGGGCCCTGCATCGGTCAGCCGTCGTCCATGTCGCTTTCCATCGTGGCCTTCCACTCCTCGAGGTGCTCGAGGTAGATGGCGGTGCCACGGGCGACGCAGGTCAGCGGGTCCTCGGCGACGCGGCAATCCAGGCCTGTCGCGTTGCTGATGATCGTGTCGATCCCCCGCAACAGCGACCCACCGCCCGCCAGGACCACGCCGTTATCCACCAGATCCGCGGCGAGCTCGGGCTCGGTGCGTTCGAGTGTGCGTGTGACGGTCTCGATGATCGCGGTAAGCGGTTCCTGCAGCGCCTCGCGGATCTCCTCGCTGGTGATCACGGTCTTGCGTGGCAGCCCGGAGATCATGTCCCGGCCACGGACCTCCATCGAGCGGTCGTCCCCGTCGGGGGCGGCGCTGCCGATCTCGATCTTGACGCGCTCGGCGGTCTGCTCGCCGATCATCAGGTTGTAGGCCTTCTTCATGTGGTTGATGATCGACTCGTCCATGTCGTCGCCTGCGACGCGGACCGACTCGCACTGGGCGATATCCGCCAGGGACATGATTGCTACTTCGGTGGTGCCGCCGCCGATATCGACGATCATGCTGGCGGTCGCCTCGACGATCGGGAGGCTGGCGCCGATCCCCGCGGCCATCGGCTCTTCGACCAGGTACACACGCCGGGCGCCGGCTCGCTCGGCGGAGTCCAGCACCGCACGCTTCTCCACCGCTGTGATCCCTGACGGGACCGCGATCACGACCCGGGGCTTGACGAACGGCCGCTTGCCGTTGACCTTGCGGATGAAGTAGCTCAGCATCGCCTCGGTGATCTCGAAGTCGCTGATGACCCCGTCCTTAAGCGGTCGGATCGCGGTGATCGACCCGGGCGTCTTGCCCAGCATCTCCTTGGCGACCCAGCCCACGGCGTTGCCGTTCTGCAGGACCTGGTTGGAGCCCTTCTTGACCGCGACGACGCTGGGCTCGTTCAGGACGATCCCCTCCCCGCGCACGCACACCAGTGTGTTGCACGTGCCCAGATCGATCCCCATATCGACGGAAAACCAGCTTAATAGGCTATCGAGGTTCAAACGCCGCGGCCCCTGTTTGCCCGGTGTGTCGGATCGGTATCCGGGCCGAGCACAATTGTAACCCACACCGCCAAGGCGTGCGGCGGATCGACAAGCGGGGCGACGTTGCCCCGATGCATACGCTGTTCATCGGAGATAACAGGCGTTGAGTTTGAGTTTTATCGGAAGCCCAAGGCTGTGGACGAGGTGGATCGGATCGATCGGCCGGGGAAGCAGCCGCCAGCGGGGCTAGGAAAGGAACCACATGGCCTCGCCGAAGACCTGGCTGCCTCGGAACCAGACATACCCCACGCCGATGACCAGCGCCAGCAGCGACACGAACACCAGGACGGTGTAGATACCTTCGTCTGAGCCGCCTGTGCTGATCTCTGCCATGGCTGAAAACTCCGTCGGGTGGGCCGCCGGGCCGGCGACATTTGCTCAATATAGGTTCAGGCCGATGTCTTCTCGGTCGCCGCCCCGCCGCTTAGACGGGGTAAGCCGGGGTCAATACGGGCCGGTGTAGATCGAGTCGCCGGACTGGACCTGCCCTCGAGAGAGGACCATGCGACCGGCCGAAGCCGCCGATTCGACACGATCGACCACGAAGGTCCCGATGTACTGGTCGTCTCGGTGGACCAGGAACTTCATCTGCTCTTGCACCCCGTCCTTGGACCCGATATCGACCTGCACGAGTTGCGACCCGGCGGCGAGCTTAACATCGGTGACCCTCCCGGCGATCGGGGAGGCGGGCGTGAAAGGAACATCCTGGGTCTGCTGACCGGTGCTCAACTCGGCGCGGTATTGCTCGGGCACCCGGGCCAACACGCCGCGGAGCGTGACGTTGTCCTGCTCCAGGCTGACCATCTTTTCGCCGATCCGGTTGACCTGGCGGTTGAGGCTGTCGCGCTGGCTCTCAAGCTCGTTGTTGCGGTCGCCTAGCTGCACGAGCTTGGTCTGAGCATCGACCAGCGACTGGCGGGTTTCTTTCAGGTCGGCGGTCGTCGCCGAGAGAAGTTGCGAGTCCTGCACCGCGGCGGCGGAGAGCCGGGACAGCTCAGCTTCGAGCCGGGAGAGCTTGCGCTGTTCCTGCAGAGCAAGCGCCCGGGCGTCGTCGGCCTCGGTCTGCAGCCGGATCACTTCCTGGGTCAGGTTCGACACCTGCTGATTAAGCAGAGCCGACTGCTCGGAGGCACGCTCCTGTGCGGCCGATACCTCCTGCTGGGCGCTGCGGGCCAGTTCCTCGGCAGCAATCTTCTGGCCAGAAAGCTGATCGATCTGACCCGAGAGGTCCTCGGTCTTGGCCACGTAGGGCACGACCAGGGCCACGAGCAGGACCGACAACACCGTCACCAAGACAACAAAAGCTTTGGTCAGCGAACTCAATGGAACATCCTCTCAAAGCGAGGTAAGGGAACTAAACTGATGCTAGCCACAGTGGCTGGGCTGTCGTGGACAACCCAGGCCAAGGATCATTATCACTTCACACCCAAGGGCTTGTCAACCCGGGGACCGGGCAGCCTGTCCTGGGAGGAGCCGGGCGGAATCCCGCCGGTCCAAGGCCCGCAGGACCGCTGCGGCCGCGGAGAGCCGCACCTGCGGATGGGGGTCCTCCAGCAGCCTGGAAAGGGCCTGGATATACCGGGTATCCTCAAATAGACGCCAGATTGCGGGCGGGTCCGACGGCATCAACTGGCGATAAACCCGCCCCCGGGCCCGCTCCAAGGCCCCGGCCGTGATCACCGCCTGGGCGCGAAGCACCGGGCTGTCTGAACCACAGGCCTGGATGACAAACCCCGAGCCCTCCAGCAGTTCCTTGATCGTCGCCCGCTTGCCGATATGAGACAGGGCCTCGGCCGCCGCAAGCTGCAACTCGATCGGCTGGTCCTCACGCCGGACGATCCCCACCAGCGCCGCCCCGATCGACGTGTCCCGCAGCCGGCCGAGCATCGTCACCGCCAGGACACGCACCTCGCCGTACTGGCTGAACACGGCCGCACGCAGCGGGCTGACCGCGTCCCAGTCCCCCAGCAGGACCTGGGCCTCGGCAAACTGCACCCGCACGATCGTCTGACGTAATTCGTCCACGCGGTGGCTGGGCATCGGGATCTTCGCATGCGCCTGGATCATCGGCAGCGCGCTTTGGTCGCCCATCATCCCAAGCAGCATCACCACGTTGCTGCGCAGTGACGGGTCAAATGAAGCCAACATGGTCGACATCTCGCTGATGTCTACATCCTCACCGCAACGCCTGGCGGCGAACATCGCCGCGGCGCGGACCGAGTCGTCCGGGTCGTCGAGCATCCGCCCGGCCGCCGGGCCAAGCTCCCTTAGACGCATCTTCCCGATCGTCACCAGGGCCGTGAACCGCACCGCTGGGTGTTCGTCTTCCAGGCCCAACTGCGCAAACGGCAGGGCCCGCTCGGGCATGCTCTGCATCGCCTCGATCGCGTTAGCGCGGAGGAACGGATCGTCGCCCCGCGCGGCGGTCTGCACCTGGGCGACCGCTTTTTCACGCAGGTCGTCAAGCGACAGCGGCGAATCCTTGTCGGCCCCCAGGCAGGGTAAGGCCGCACAGGTCAGCACCAACAATACCGCCAGACGCCAGGCCGAAGCACCGGCTGTCCATCGTGTTGTGTATCCCACTTCTTTCACGTCGTCGCTCCTCATTGATGGATCATGGCCGGCTCATTGGATCGGTCAGTCCCCGGGGCTGGGGGGCCTAAGCATACCCCAACCCAGCATCAGCGCGATCAAACCCGCCAGGCAGATGACCGGCAGGTCGCCGCATCGGCCATAAAGGGTCTGTCGGTCATCGACGCGCAGCCGGGCCCCCTGAACGCCGTCGACCCACTGGCTTTGGCCCCCCGCCGTCACCACCGGACCTACCCGGCCGATCGAATCGACGAACCCGCTGATCCCCCCGTTGACGCTGCGGGCCATCGGCACCCGGTTCTCGATGCAACGCAGCGTGGCGATCTGAAAGTGCTGGGGCTGCTGGCTGTGCCCGGGGTACCAGGCGCTGTTGGTCAGGTTCACGATCAGGTCCGCCCGCTTGGCTCCGCCGCGGTCATACACCAGAGACCGGACCACACGCCCGACCGCGTCTTCGTAGCAGATCGGGGTCACCACGCGCACCACAGAGGCTATTGGCTCGGCTGAGCCCTCCGCATGCTGGATCGGGACGTCGAACACGGTCCGGATCAAACCCTCGGCCAAGGAATAATCGAAGTCGTACGGGGTGAACCATTTGATGAACAGCGCCTTGACCTTCGGGAAAGCGCCGACCCAGGGGGTGTACTCGCCGAACGGCACGCGGTGCATCTTGTCGTAACGCATCGGGGCCTGTTCGCCGTCGGCGTAGTAGAGGTAAGCCGCGTTGTACTTGCGCTCGGGGACGGGCCCGACCTCGCCGTCGGGGAAGGTCACGACGGTGAAGGCCTCGTAAGCGTGCGAGCCGACCAACAGGTTGACCCCAAGCGTCCGCGAAAGGGATCCGATCCGCTCGTGGTAGACCTCCGCGCCGCTGAAGTAGCTGTCGGTCGATCGGAAAAACGCGACCGCCTCGGGGTTGACCGGCGCGGGCGTCATCGTCTCGGGCCAGACGATCAGGTCGGGCACGTCTGCGCCCGCCGTGGCCTGGCGTGTCAGCTCGACCATCCGCTGCCAGTCCTTGGCGTTGTTCTCCGCGGTGCGACGGACCTTGTTGTCCTGCGGGACGTTGGTCTGCACCACCGTGACGCTCGGGCCGGGATGGGTCGCCTGGCCCCACTGGCCAACCCGGTAGTTGCCGTAAAACCAGGCCGACACGATGACGACCAGCCAAAGGATCAGGCCGCCGCGCGTGGACGTGTGCATGCGGTGTTTGCCGTGGCCGATCGGTCTCATGATCGGGCGGGTCATCAGGTCAACCAGCAGGCCGCTGGTCATCACCAAAACGAAGCTGACGCCCCACTGCCCAAACAGATCGGCGATCTGCACGACCCGGCCGACGGGCTGGCCGACCTGAAACGAACCCTGGCTGTGCCCAAGCGCGAACCACCCAAACCCCCCCGCCAGGAAGTAGCCGCGCAGCCATTCGCAGCTGACCCAAACCATCGGCAGCAGCAGGACCATCGCTGTGCGGTATCGGCTGGCCAGCCGGTTGGCCAGGACCAGCGCCAGCGCCCAGTACGCTGCCATCAACGCCGACAACGCGACGTACCCGCCCTGGGTCACCGGCACGACCCAAGCCAGCATGATCAGCCACCAGGCCCAGAACACCGCAAACGAGGTCCACGCCAGCCGGCGCAAAGAACAACCGCGCGCCGCCAGCACGCCCGCCGGCACCAGTGCGACATAAGCCAACCACCAACATCCCCACGGCGCAAAACTGAAAGCGAGCATGACCGCCGACGCCCCCGCAAGAATCAGGTGCGCCGTCACCGATCGGATGCCGGTCCGCGGCAGGGCCACATGCGTGGGTCGTTCCGGGGTCGCTGACATGGGGGATTAGGATATCAGGATCGGGTGTCGGGGATCAGGTGTCGTGAGTTGGGGGGCGGGGATTGGGGATTCATCGGTCACGCAGAGTTCCCCTATGAAGCGCCGCGACTTGTCGCGGAGGCAACGCCACACGCACGTACAAAAAAACACCCACGCATAGCCATGCGTGGGCGTTTGATGTTTTCTACCTGATCGCCGATCCATAAACCCTTGTATCAAACCGCTCGCGGATGAGCCTCGTCGTAGGCGGTGCGTAGCCGCATCGAGGACAGGTGGGTATAGATCTGCGTGGTCGACAGCGACTGATGGCCCAGCAACTCCTGGACGCTGCGCAGGTCCGCGCCGTTGTCCAGCAGGTGGGTGGCGAAGCTGTGGCGGAGGGTGTGCGGGCTGATCGTCGGGTCCAGGCCACAGCCCTTGAGGTACTTGTCGAGCTTGCGCCTGACCGACCGGGTGGACAGCCGCCCGCCGTTCTTGTTCACAAACAGGGGGATCGCCGGGTCGGTCATCGACTGCTGGCGCAGCGCGGTGAACCGCTGGTCCGGCTCGAGCAGTGTCAGGTAATGGCGGATCGCGGCGATGGCGTGCGAGCCCAGGGGGACGACCCGCTCTTTCTTGCCCTTGCCGCGGATGTTCATGGTCTGGCCGGTCTGGTCCAGGTCGTTGCGGTTGAGGTCGACCAGTTCACTGACGCGGACGCCGGTGGAGTAGAGGGTCTCGAGGATCGCGCGGTCGCGCGAACCGAGGGTATCGCGGTTGTCGGGGGCGGACAGCAGTTTCTCGACCTGGTCGACGCTGATGGCCTTGGGCAGCCGCTTGGTCTGCTTGGGCGTGCGGATCAGGAGCATGGGGTTGGTCTGGACCGTGCCGCGTTTGAGCATCCACTTGTAAAAGCTTCGCAGGGTGGCGATCTTCCGCGCGGTGGTGGCGGGGGAATACCCGAAGCTGTCCAGGTGGGTGAGGAAGCCTCGGATGGTCATAGCGTCGGCGCTGCGCAGCCGCTGCTCGACCCGGCCGTTGCCCGAGCCGGGCTCGCCGCCGATCGTGTCGCCCTGCCCGTCCGCCTGGTCGGGCTGACCAGGCTCATCGCCGTGGAGGAACTGGGCGTACTGACGCAGGTCCGCGCCGTAGCATCGGGCGGTGTACGGGCTGAAATGCCGCTCGTACCGCAGGTAGTTGGCGAATTGTTCGACGGTGGGGCTTTGGGTTGCCATAGCTAGTTTCCTCTAATTCATCGGTCGACGCGGCTCATCGGCCGCATGATTTGTCTGCGTATCCAGGCTCGATCACGTAGGGGGACGGTTATCCGTTTAGGTCACGTCTCATAGGTTTGTCTCACACGGTCCAACTGGCTGGTCATCCGGGTCCCCAACTGGTGCGAGAGCATCGCCGCGTCGAACCACTGCAGGTCGGACTGGGGGTCCCTCGCCATCTCGATCAGTTGGTCCAGTAGCTGGGGCTCCTGGCCCTGGGCGCAGCGGAAAACGTAGCGCTGGCCGTTCTTGACCAGCACCAGTTCACGCCCGCCGTCCGCCGTCACCTGCTCGTGCAGCGACGGGCCGGGGCCTTGATCTTGCTCTCTGGATGGCTCGGACATCGACACGCTCTCGACCCGCGTAGGGATCGGCGGCGTGCCGATCCGTTACAAGGCGGGTTCTGCGGCGAGCCTGGGGGGTGCGAGTCGTTCTTGTTCGACGCGCAGCAGCCTTTGGCTCACCAAGTAAGTCACGAATTCCGTGTACAGGTCCATGTCGATTTGATAGAGGCGCTGGTCCCGGGTGGGGTCGTCTTCGTCCTCGCCGCTACGCCCGGCGGCATAGCTGAGCAGCCGGTCGCGTACAGCCGGGTCGGATGCGTCGTAGAAACCGGATACGACGCTCACCGGTTGGCTGGGGCGTTGCTTGGGCTGATTGGGCAGCGACATCTCGTCGGTCGCGGCCCGGACCAGCTTGCGGACATCCGTCGATTTGAAGCTGTCACGCCGAGCGTCTACATAAAGCTCGATGATCAGCCCCAGTTTCAGCGGGTCGTAGGGGTCGTACGCGGTGATCGTCCCGACCACCAGCCCGTCCACGCCCAGCATCCCGCGGAGCTTGATCGCGTCCTCGGTGCTGGTCACCCCCTGCATCTGCAACGCCTCAAGCGCCGCCAGCACGCGGTTGACCGGCAGGACATCGATGCCCTTGGCCGTCTCCAAACGCTGAGCGAGGTGGTCGGCGGCCTTGAGCCCGTTGGCGTGCAGGCTCCCGGACTCGTTACGCAGCGGCGCAACCGCCCAGACCTGCCGCTCACCGTAAGGCGCCGACAGGCCCTGGGACTGCTTAGCCCCGCGGTAGTGACAGCCCGACGCCAGCAAAGCCAGCGCCAATACCATCCACATGGCCTGTTCACTTGTCATGGCGTCCTGCCGTTAATTTCCCGACAGCCTCCGCTGCCGGCCTGGGTTGAGCACCGCGGGTCTCCGCACGGACAGGCCGGGCGGACAAGCGGCGTCTGATATCGTTTACTCGGTCGGCACCATGGCCTCGGTTCCTTCACTTACGCCGTCCTGTTCCGGGGCTGCCGCCTGGGCGACCGCCGGTTCCGCGGGGTTCTGCGCCAGGCGCTGGGCCCGGTCAGGCCGGATCGACCAGACATTTTCCACCCCGTCACCCGAGCGGTCGGAGGTGAAAAAGATCGTGCCGTTGCCGGCCCAGTTGGGCTGGATATTCGCGAACGCGCCCATCGTCAGACGCACACGGTTGGTCCCGTCGGCGTTCACCAGCCAGACATCCGCCTGCTCGGGACCCCCTTGATCATCGGCGTCGGGGTCGATCACCGTGCAAAAGACGATCTGCTTGCCGTCCGGGCTCCAATCCGGGGTGATCGCCGCGGCGTTGGAGCTGGCGGCGATCTCGGTCGGCGACATCGGCTCGCCGTTGATCATGTCCAGGGTCCAGATGCTGAACCACCGCGTGCCGCGCTGGCGGGCCCGCTGGAAGACGATCTTGTCCTGGGTCGGGGACCAGACCGGGAACAGCCCGTGGCCGATATACCGCTTGACCGAGGGGCTGTTCAGGTCGACGACGACCATCTCCCACTGACCTGACGGTGTGCCGTAGGAGCTATAGATCAGGCTCTGGCCGTCGCGAGAGAAGCTTGGATGGATTTCGTCGGTGGCGTCGTTGGTGATCTGGACCGGCTGGCCGCCGGCGGTGTCCATGACGTAGATATCCCAGTTGCCTGAACGGTCGGAGGTGAAAGCGACCCGCGAGCCGTCGGGGCTGAACGCAGGCATCACCTCGTTGGCGGGGTCATCGGTCAGCTGCCGAAGCGTCTGGCCGGCAACGCGCTTGATGTACAGGTCAGAGGTTTCCCGGTGCCGGGTCGAGGCGTAGACCAGCAGGGTCCCGGTGGGGTCGATCTCGGGGTCAAAATCGGCCCCCTCGCTTGTGAAGGTGATCTGGCGGAGGTTGTTGATGCCGTCCAGGGGGCTGGTCCTGCCCGGGCGTGTCCCGCGGACCTGGCCGTAGAGCCCCATCGACCCGATCGCCCGCTTGGCGACGTTTTGGGTGTAGCCCGGCCGAGGCACGGGACCGGTTTCGATCGTCAACCCGCCTTCTTGAAACTGGACCGGCCCGGAGCGCTTCGTAACCAACTCCGCCGCCTCGACTTGCTCGGCCCGCTCCTGTTTGGCTTTCTCATAGGCCAATACCGCCTCGCGGTCCCGGTTTTTCAGGCCGTACGCCCCATTATAAAACTGCCCGCACCCTTGGGTTGCGAATAAAATCAAGGCTCCGGCGGTAAGTCTTACAGCGAGTCGAAGCGTCATGGCCTACCTTTGCTTCCGGGCTGCGGGTCCGCATCCGTCGTACAGCCGTTATCGGATCGAATGGCCCCGCAGACTTAAGCCCGGGCCGACTGTGGATTTATCGGACGACCGCCCCCCCCGGCTTGAGACGCCAAACCACGCCACGCCGTTGCTTGGTGAAACCGTCGTGAACGGCTACGATGCCTGCCCCGGTCAGTCCGGACGATGACGCCCGGGGCCCGCCGCGGTGGATGGACCTGAAAACCCTTTTTAAGACAACGCCCCTGATGATGAGTCTGTTATCAATGCTTGATGTGCCGGCTTGGATGGACCCGCAGGCCCTGCGCTGGCCGGTCACCGGGGCCTACATCCTGCTGCTATTGCTGATCGGGGTCTATGGCCTGCACCGGTACTGGCTGGTCTACCTCTTTGGACGCCACCGCCGTCAGCACCCCCGCCCCCAACATCGCTATGAACAACTGCCCCGGGTCACCGTGCAATTGCCGGTATTCAACGAAGGCGCGGTCGTTAAGCGGATCATCGACGCCGCCTGTGAAATCGACTACCCGGCCGACCGGCTGCAGATCCAGGTCGTGGACGATTCAACCGATGACTCGACCGACCTGGCAAAAGCCCGTGTCGCCTATTGGTCCAAGCAGGGTGTGGACGTCCAGTACTGCCACCGCACGGACCGCACCGGGTTCAAGGCAGGCGCTCTTGAAAGCGCCACGAAGTCCGCGACCGGCGAGTTGATCGCCATTTTCGACGCCGACTTCATCCCCCCACGCACGTTCCTCAAACGCACCGTCCATTACTTCACCGATCCCAAGCTCGGGATGGTTCAGACACGCTGGTCCCACATCAACCGCGACGACTCGCTGTTGACCCGTGGCCAGGCGATCTTCCTGGACGGCCACTTTGTGATCGAACACACCGCGCGCAACCGGTCGGGCGCCTGGATCAACTTCAACGGCACGGCAGGGCTCTGGCGCCGCGAGGCGATCGAATCCGCCGGCGGCTGGCAGCACGACACCCTGACCGAGGATGTCGACCTGTCCTACCGCGCCCAGCTCGCCGGCTGGGAGTTCCTGTTCCTGCCATGGGTCCAGTGCCCCGCCGAGTTGCCGCCGGAGATCAACGCCTTCAAGAGCCAGCAACACCGCTGGACCAAGGGGTCGATCCAGACCGCGATCAAGCTGCTGCCGACGTTGATGCGAGCAAAGATCCCCGCAAAGATCAAGCTCGAAGCGTTTTTCCACCTCACCAGCCCGATGGTGTACCTCTACATCACCCTGCTGGCCATACTGTTCTACCCGGCGATCGCGCTGAACATCGAGCCGTTCGGCCAAGGCTCCTGGTACGGGGTGCTGCTTGGAGCGAGCCTGTTCGGCCTGGGCACGATCTCCGCCAGCGTCTTCTACATCGCCAGCCAACGCGCCCAACACCGCAGCGCCTGGGGCACCGTCGTGCAGATCCCCCTGCTCATGGCGATCGGCATCGGGATCGCGCTAAACAACGCCATCGCCTGCATCGAGGCGCTTATCCGGTACGACAGCCCATTTATCCGGACGCCGAAATACAACATCACCTCCAAAGCAAAGAACCAAGCCGAAGGACAACAACCCAGCGGCATCGCAAGAATCATCCCCATCCCGTCTATGAAACGATCGGTCAGCCTCCTGGAGTTGGGGCTTGGCTTCTACATGCTCATGTGTGCGTGGATGTCTTTGCACGTCGAGCACGCGATCGTCAGCCTGCCGTTCCTGCTGCTGTTCGCAACGGGGTATCTCTACGTCGGCAGCACCAGCCTCTGGGTCCACCTGCGAGGCCACCTGGAAAATCGACGCCCCGCGCCGCAGACGGCGTGACGCGCTGTCTTTCATAGCCGCGGGGCCCGCCGCGTGTCACGCGGCGGCTACAAAGATACAGCCCGACCCTTGTGTGTTCATAGGGCGTCGGGCCATCTACCCGATACAGACCGTATCATGGCTGAACTGCCAAAAGAGATCGAAGTCGTTTCCACCGCTCAAGGCGAGCGGTACGAGCTGCCCGCGCGCGAGGTGGGGTGTCTTCGGATCGCGGCCGTGCCGGTGATCGCGTTCGGGACGCTGTCCTGCTGTGTCGGGCTGTATATCTCGCTGATCGAAGGCGGATTGCTGGGGTTGATCACATCCGGGGGAACTTCCGGGGGCGGAGGCGGCAAGCCGTTCAGCCCGTTCTTCGCCGTGTTCGGCCTCCCGTTTTTCCTAAGCGGTCTGATCCCGGTGTATTCCGGGTTCTTCATGCTGGGCGGGCGCAGCACGATCGAAATCCGCAATGACAAGCTGATCGCCATCCAACGCGGCGGCCCGGTGCGCTGGCGGCGGAAGATCCCGATCAGCGGCGTCCGTAAGTTCCAGGTCAAGTCGTCGGGGATGAAGGACAGCGAGGTCATGATCGGCGCGGCGCAAAGCGCGCTGAACGTGCTTAGCGAGTCAGGCAGGCTCAACTGCCTTGCGTGGGGCTATCCCAAGCCGACGCTGCGTGCGCTGGCGGACCACCTGTCCATGCGGTGCCAGACCATCAGCGGGGCGTGGCTGCTGGACACCGACCGGCCGGCGATCGAGGTCGAGGAAAGTGTGATGGGGCAGGACCGGTACGAGACAGACAATCAGGGCGCAATCCAAGAAGACATCCCACCGCGACCGCAAGACACCACGGTCATCGTTAAGCCCAATGATGTCGGACTGACGATCACCGTCCCGCCGGTGGGTATCCGTAAAGGGAGCAAGGGGGGGCTGGGGTTCTCGATCCTGTGGAACGGGTTCATGGCGGTATTCACGTTCTTCTGGTTCTACCTTGGCGGCGTGGGCATCAGGGGGGAACTACTCCTGATCTGCGGTCTCCTGTCTTTGTTCTGGGCGGTGGGGATCGGCGTGCTGATTGCGGCGATCAACGCCGGGCGGCGCATGGCCATCCTCGACGTCGTCGGGGATACCCTGCTGATCACCCGCCAGAACATCTTCAAGACCCGACAGCAGGAGTTCCCGCGCGAAAAGATCAAGGCGATCCGCATGGACAAGTCCGGCACCAAGGTCAACCATGTGCCGATCATGAACCTGCAGGTCCACCTGACGGAAGGTGGGAGGATCGCGATGCTCGGTCAACTGACCAACGACGAGTTGAAATGGATCGCAGGGCAGTTGCGTCAGGCGCTGGGCGTGCCCGGCCGGTAGATGGATGGCCGCAATTGAACACCAATGAACGCGAATCAGAGCCCGACTGTTTCCTATCTGCGTTTATTCGCGGCCAAACGCCTGATCGATCCGATCGATCATTGCGGCGAAGGGATCGTCGGCGATGACAGGCGTTGCGGGTCTGTCATCCACCACATCACCGGGCCGAAGCGCGATCCAACTGCGGCACCCGGCATACTCGGCGTGGCTGGCGACCGCTTGGGGCGCTTGCAGGCGGTAGGCGCGGACGGCCATCAGGAACAGCGGCCGGTCCGGCTTGTAATTAAAACGCATGTCGACCTGCGCGGGCGACCAGCAGTGCAGGTCGTCGAGTTGATCAAACGATTCGCGCGACGTGACTTGCCATATCTTCGCCGCCTCGCCGACACCCCGGAACGTCACCTCGGCGGGCTCTGCGTCCAACACCTCAACCCGGTCACGCAACCCCGGCTTGAGCATCTGCGGCTTTTGATGCACAAAAGACGGGTACAGCAGAAACCTGGGGTGCTCCAGTTCAAACACCCCCGGCCCGCCGGACTCGTGGATCCCGCCTTTGCGCAGCAACAGCGCCAGCTCACCGGACAACAGCAGGTCACAGACGACGGCCCATTCTTTCAGCGCGGTATCGAGCATGGTGGGGATTCGGGGTTGGGGGTTGGGGTTGGGCTAATAGCTAACGGCTAATGGCTAATGGCTCGCACTCACATCCGCTCGACCGTCTCGATGCCCAACAGCGCCAGGCCTTGTTTGAGCGTGCGTGCGACCAGGTCGCACAGGGCGAGTCGGCTGCCGCGTACGGCGGTGTCGTCCGCGCCCAGCACGGGACAGTTTTCGTAGAACTTGTGGAATGACGAGGCCAATTCGTAGAGGTAGGTACACAGCCGGTGCGGCTCGAGGCTGTCGGCGACAGATTCGACGACGCGCGGCAGTTGCAGCAGTTGCAGGGCGAGTGCCCGCTCGGTTTCGTGCTCTAACCTGATCGCGTCGGCGTCGAGTGTCGTGGGGTCGACCTCGCCCTTACGGAAGATCGAACGGATGCGCACATAGGCGTTCTGAAGGTACGGCGACGTGTTGCCTTCCAGCGCGAGCATCCGGTCCCAGTCAAAGACGTAGTCCTTGATGCGGTAATTAGAAAGATCGAAGTACTTAACCGCACCGATGCCTACCACACGGGCGATCTCTTCACGCTCTTTAGCCTTCAGATCGGGTGCTTTGTCGGCAATGACCCTGCTAGCCCGATCAACAGCCTCGTCCAGAACATCGGCGAGCCGGACGGTGTCGCCCTCTCGTGTCTTGAAGGGTTTGCCGTCCAGACCCATGATGGTGCCAAAACCCACATGTACAAGTTCAGCACCACCGGTTAGCCACCCGACATCTGCCGCGATCTTAAAAAACTGCCTGAAGTGGTCTTTCTGCCTGGAATCAACGACGTAAATAACACGATCAGCGCCAAGGTCTTTTACGCGGTACTGTACCGCGGCGAGGTCTGTCGCGGGATAACCGAAGCCGCCGTCTGCTTTTTTAACCGCCATCGGCAGCGGTTCGCCTTGCTTGTTGAAGAAGCCCTCGACGTAGACAACTTTGGCCCCTTCACAGTCACGGATCAGGCCCGCTTTTTCGATTGCATCAATGACGCCCGGCAATCTGTCGTTGTAGAAACTCTCGGGTTTAAGATCGTCGTCAGTAAGCATGACGCCCAAGCTGCAAAACACCTGATTCATGTGGCGTATCGACTCTACAATCAGCTGTTCCCAGATCTTTCGTGCCTGCGGGTCGCCAGACTGCAGATCGACGACACGCTTGCGAGCGCGTTCTGCGAAAGCGAGATCGTTGTCGTCCCTAACCTTGGCTTCTTTGTAAAGCACATTTAGGTCACTGATGCTCGTGTCGGTCGAATCGGCCCAGCCGGTTTCGATTAGATGTTCAAGCAGCAGACCGAACTGCGTCCCCCAATCCCCGATATGGTTGTGTCGGGTGACTTGCTGGCCTTGGAACGTCAGGACGCGCGCGATCGCGTCGCCGATGATCGTCGACCGCAGGTGGCCGATGTGCATCTCCTTGGCGAGGTTCGGGCTGGCGTAGTCGATCACGACGGTCGATGGGGGGTCGGCTTTGGACACGCCCAGCGAATCGCTGTCGAACACGCTGGCGAGCTGTGCCTGTAGCAGGTCAGCGCTGAGGGTGAGGTTAATAAACCCGGGCCCGGCGACCTCGACCTTGTCCAGGGCGCCGCCTGTTGGCAGATGTTCGGCGATCCGCTGGGCGATGTCGCGGGGCTTTTGATCCAGACGCTTGGCCAGGCCCATCGCGAGGTTGGCCTGGTAATCCCCGAACTTGGGGCTGGTCGCCTGGCGCAGGATCGGGTCGGCGTCTGTGAAGGCTTCGCCAAACGTTTCGGCTACGGCGTCACGCAGCAGCCTTTCGAGGGTCTGTTGGATATCTGGCATGGGGGCGATAGGGTCAGCGACAGGGGCCCGCGCGTCAAGTTACCCGCCAGACGATGCCGTCAGACGTATCGCGGGGGCCGCTTAGACCGCCAAAAACCTGTAATGATGCGAGCCATCCATATATAGCCGGATCGCCCACGGCCTAAGCCCGGTGTGACCACCGGGGCCAAACAGCGCGGGCCTGCTTGCATCGGTGGGGGCTACTTTTAGATGACCGTGCTAGCGCGCTTCTTCTTGAAGGTCGGTGCTGCGATGCTGGAGCTGGGCTTTGAGCCGGGCGAGGATCGAGCTGTGCATCTGACTGACCCGTGACTCGGACAGGTCCAGCGTGACGCCGATCTCCTTCATCGTCATCTCCTCGTAGTAGTAGAGGATGACGATCAGCCGTTCGGCGCGGCTTAGGCCCTTGGTGATCAGGTCCTTGAGGTCGCGCTTCTGCACGGCCTTGAACGGGTTGACCTGCTTGGCGTCTTTGAGGACATCGATCTCGCGGACGTCCTTGTTGGAATCGGTCTCGAACCACTTGCGGCTCAGCGAGACGACCCCGACCGCGCCGGCGTCTTTGCGGATCTTGGCGTACTCGTCGTCGCTGACGCCCATCTTCTGGCACAGCTCGTCGTCGGTCGGGGCCCGGCCGTTCTCCATCTGCAATGACCGGCGGGCCTGCTCGACCTGACTGGACCGGCTTCGGACAAGCCGGGGCACCCAGTCCATCGAACGCAACTCGTCCAGGATCGCGCCGCGGATACGCGGCGCACAGTAGGTCTCGAACTTCACCCCCCGCTCGAGGTCGAACGCATCGATCGCGTCCATAAGCCCGAAGATCCCCGCGCTCATCAGGTCGTCGATGTCGACCTCATCGGGGAGCTTGGAATAGATGCGCTCGGCGTTGTACTTAACCAGTTGGAGGTAGTGCTCCATCAACTGGTTCCGCAACTCTTCCGAGCCTGTTTTCTTATACTCGGGCCAGACCTCGAGGATCGGGTTCGCCGATGCGGGTGCTGTCTTGACCGACTGCCTGGTTTTCGCCATGGCCTACTCCTTGACCGGCTCAACGCCTGAATGTGCGGATCCGTCCGCGGCGTCAGATGAAAGTTCAGATAACGGGTATATCGATCGCCCTGTTCACTCCCCACCGAGGGGTGCGTCGTGCGGCCCGCGCCGCCCGTGCGGTGTTATGTGTCCGGCAAACTATCGTCGGGGATGGGGTGTTGCTGCTTGTAACGGTTCACGTGATCCAGGATCGCCCACTGCGCGATAGCGCCGACCGAACGGCCGATGACCCAACACACGATCATGATGAGTGTGGCGCGAAGGATGACAGTCTGACTGGAGTTGCCCGCGGCGATGCCAACGATCATGGCAGCGGCGAAGCTGACTAACGCAAAACAAGCTGCAATCACACGGGCTGGGATAATCGAGCACTCCTTCGCTCTGGCACGGCCGTCCTTGACCGTGGGGATAATATAGCCGATCGCGCGCGCATGTGAAGGATTATTTGCCTAAGACCGAAAAAAAAACAGCGCCGCCACTTCCGCGGTGGGCGTAAAGACTCAACCGATTAGCCAGGCCGCCATGCGTTTAAGCAGCCCATGTTCGCGCGGCGTCGCGGCGTGTCGGTCGATCCGATGGGCCAGCCGCTGCATACACATGCTCGCCGGGCACGCCGGGTGTTCCAGTACGAACGGCTGGCGTCGGCGCACTGCCTGAGGCACGCGCGTGTCGGACAACACGTGCCCGGCAAAGCGCGGCGCGGTACCCAGGAAACGCCGGCAAACCCCCGACACACGGTCGAAAACCTCGCGGGCTTCACGTTCGCCATGAACCATGTTCACTAATAGCCGGATATCCAGATCGTCTTGAAGCCGACAGACGGTTTTGATGACCGCGTAGGCATCGGTGATGGCGGTCGGCTCGGGGGTGGTGACTACAAGGATTTGATCGACCGCGACCAGGAACCCCAAAACATTGGGGCCGACCCCCGCGCCGGTGTCGACCAGGATCAGGTCGGCGTCTTCCTCGAGTTCACGCATCTGGTCCATCAACCGACCGCGCTCGAACTCGCTCAGCGCCGCCATCTGCGACAGGCCAGACGCCCCGGCGATCAGCCGGAATCCCCCCGGCGCCTCGATCAGTGACTGACGCAGTGAACACCGTCCAGCGACGACGTGTGAGAGGTTCCTCGGCGGGTTGATATTGCAGACCACGTCCGCATTGGCGGTCCCCAGGTCCGCGTCCAGGAGGATGACCCGCCTGCCCATCCGGGCCAACTGCACCGCCAGGTTAACCGAGACCGAGGTCTTGCCGACCCCGCCCTTGCCGCTGGTCACCGCCAGGGTTGTGGCCCGCCTGGCCGGATATCCAGCCGCCTGCCCCACCGGACGGTATGACGCGGCCCGATCCTCGGCTACCAGCTCTCGTAATGCCTCAGCTTGATCGACGATCATTGGTCTCACCCACCGCTTGTCCCAACACCAGGTCCGCCAGCCGGTTCGGGCAGCCCGGCTCGATCTGGTGGGGCACTTCCTGCCCCGTCGTTACATAACTTAGACGCATGTCCGCCTTGCCCAGAACGTTCAGCAATACCCCAAAGGTAACCGCCTCGTCGAGTTTGGTAAAGATAATTTTATCCGTCCTGACTTGGCTGAACCGCTGGACGGCCTCCATCAGCACCTTCTGGGAGCAGGTCGAGGACAGGACCAGGTGCGTCTCATGGGGCTTGACCTGGTCCAGGAACGCCGAGAGCTGGGTCAGACGCCGATCATCACGCTGGGACCGCCCGGCGGTATCGATCAGGACCACATCGCAATCGGCACACTGGCTGAGCACCTGGGGGATCTCTTTGGGCTCGAGGACCACGTGCAGTGGCACGCCGATGATCCCTGCATAGGTCCTTAGCTGATCGACGGCGGCGATGCGGTAGGTGTCCAGGGTAATCAGCGCGACCTTCTTCTTGTGCTTGAGTTTGAAGGTGGCGGCGAGCTTGGCGATGGTCGTGGTCTTGCCCACGCCGGTCGGCCCGATCAGGGCGATCGTCCGCGGCCGACCGTCCGCGCCCGGGACCTCCGTGTCGACTTCACGGTCGATCGGCAGGAAGCTGGCCAACTCCTCTCGCACGGCCATGCGGCAGGCGTCTTCGTCGTGAAGCTGCTTGTCGCTGAGTTTATGGCGCACCTTATTGACAACCTCGTCGGCCAACTCGCACGCGACCTCCTGCTGGATCAATGCCGCGTACTGCTGAGAGAGGCCTTTGGGCAGCGAGGCGTGGGCGGTCGACTTCTGCTGGTGCATCATCTGCGCGACCAGGTGTTTGACGGCGTCCATCTCTTTGGCCAGCTGCCGGGTATCTGGCGTGACCGCGCCGGCGAGCTGAACCTTTGGCGATGCCCCCCGGTCTGCCTGCGCCTTCGCCTGCTTCTGGTAGGTCTGCTCGACCTCGGCTTTGGCGGCGGCGTAGGTGCGACGGATCAGGTCGCCGGCGGCGGCGTGTTGTTTGGTATCGTCGGCGGTGGTCGGCGGCCTGCGTTTGGGCAGCGACGCCGGACGCGCAGGCGGGCTCACCCGTCGGCGTGCACGGCCAAGGTCTTCACCCCGCCCGGCGGTCACCTCCACCACGGTCTTGGCCCCGATCCCCAACAGCCCGCCACGCCGATAGCTGCGCGTGTGCAGGATGACCGCGTCGGTGCCCAGGTCACGCTTCACCAGCGCCATCGCCTGGGCCATGGAGTGTGCGGTGAAAGTCTTAAGATTCAATTCGCGGCCCCTTGTAGCGTTTCGACCATCGGTTCACTGTTTTCGTTCGCCTGGACCAGCCCCAGCGACTCGACCTCGATCCCCTTGCTGACCTCGTTGTAGCCTAACACCGCGGCGTTGGGCAGGTGAGGCTCGATCAGTTGACGTACCTGGCTTCTGACCTGCGGCGAAGCAAGAGCCAGCGGGTGGTGGCCGGCCTGGACCAACCGCTGAAGCTCCTGCAACAGCGCGGTCGTCACCCGGTTCGCCACCGCCGGGGGCATCGTCATATTTGTCCCCTCGGCCGAGCGTTCGATGTAGCCATTGATCAGATCCTCCAAAGCCGGGTCCAAGCTGACGCAGTAGAGCTTGTTGACCATCTGCCCGGGCGTCACGCCGTCGCCGGCAGGCTCGGACACAGTGTACTGGTTACAGATTGTCCGGCGCAGCGCGTTGCGGACATATTCGGTCAATACGTCCATGTCCTTGGTCCGCGTCGCCCAGTCACCCAGTGTCTCAACGATCACCTCCAGGTCACGGACAGACACGCGCTCGGCCAGCAGGTTCTGCAATACACGCTGAAGCTCGCCGGGCTTGACCAGGGGCGGCTTGTCGCCGACAGCGACCAACACTTCCTCGCAGAGCTTGGGTGCCCGCTCCTTGAGCTGCACGATCAGGTTGTTCGTCTCCTCGCGAGTCAACAGCTCGCGCGCGTGGTTGCGGACGACCTCGGTGATGTGGGTCGCCAGCACGTCGGTCGCGCCGACCACGGTGTAGTTCAGGGCCTCGGCGCGCTCCTTCTGGCCCGGGCTGATCCAGACAGCCTCGAGCCCGAACGCCGGCTCGGTCGTCTTCACCCCCGGCAGCGGCTCGGACGCCAGACCGCTGTCCATCGCCAGGTACTGGCCCGGGTGCAACTGCCCTTCCGCCAGCGCGTTGCCGCGGATCTTGATCTGGTAGTCGTTGGGCTGCAGCTGCATGTTGTCCCGGATCCGCACCGGCGGCATCACCATCCCCATCTCCGTGGCCAATTGCCGGCGGATCATCGTGATCCGGTTCAGCAGGTCGCCGCCCTGTGTGTGATCGACCAGCCGGACCAGCCCGTAGCCGACCTCCAACTCCAGGGTATCGACCTTCATCACCTCTTCGACCGGCCCCTGATCGGGTTGGGTCGCCTTGGCGGCTTGCTCGGCCTGGACCTTCGCCGCCGCCTGGGTCTCTGTCCGCTGGTTCAGTATCACGAACAACCCCAGCCCACTGCCAATCACCAGCATCGGCGCGGTCGGAAGCGGCGTCAGCAAGCCCAACAGCAGCAGGAACCCGCCGGTGATCCCCACCGCCGCGCTCCGGCTGGTCAACTGATCCGTCATCTCCGTCCCAAGGTCAGCCCGGCTGCTGGAACGGGTCACGATCAGGCCCGCCGCGATCGAGATCACAAACGCCGGGAGCTGAGACACCAGGCCGTCCCCGACCGTCAGCTTCGTAAACACCTCGACCGACTCACCGACCGTCCACTGGTTCATGAACACACCGATCGCGAACCCGCCGAGGATGTTCACCGCCGTGATGATGATCCCGGCGATCGCGTCGCCGCGGACAAACTTCGCGGCACCGTCCATCGCACCGTAGAAGTCGGCCTCCTGCGCGATCGACTCGCGGCGCTGCCGTGCCGCCTGCTCATCGATCAGCCCGGCGTTGAGGTCGGCGTCGATCGCCATCTGCTTGCCGGGCATCCCGTCCAACGTGAAACGCGCCGCGACCTCGGAGATCCGCGTGGCGCCCTTGGTGATCACCACGAACTGGATAATGATCAGGATCATAAACATGACCACCCCGACCACGATCGACGATCCGGTCACGAACTGGGAAAAGGCCTCGATCACTTTCCCCGCCGCCGCGGTCGCCTGCTGCGGTGAGCTGGCGTCGGCCGAGAGGATCATCTTCGTCGTCGCGATGTTCAGGACCAGCCGGAACAAGGTCGTGCCCAGCAAAAGCGACGGGAACACCGAGAAGTCCAGCGGGCTCTGAACGAAGATCGTCGTGAGCAGGATGATCACCGCCAGCGCGATGTTCGCCGAGATCATCAGGTCCATGAGCATCGGCGGCATCGGGACGACGACCATCGAGAGCATCCCGATGAACGCAATCGGAACCAGCAGCGGCCGGTACCGGTTCAACCGGCTGAGCCAGTGGGGCGTGTTTAGTGAGGGGGTGTTCGCCATGTATGGGTGCAGATCTTCTTTATTTTGCCCCCGGACCACGTCCGAGGGTCGGCCTCGGGTCGTGGACCCGGGGCTAAATAGAAAACGGTTCTAGGTATGGTTGGTGTCTAAGTCACGCTGTCTTCCTCCCGCTGAGCCGGTAGACGTATGCCAGTATTTCCGCGACGGCGGCGTAGTGCTCCGCGGGGACCTCCTGGCCGATGTCCACTTCACGGTATAGCGCCTGCGCCAGGGGCTTGCGTTCTATCAGGGGGATGCCGTTGGCGATGGCGATCTGCCGGATGCGCATGGCCATGAAGTCGGCGCCCTTGGCGATCACCTTGGGGGCGCGCATCGAACCCGAGTCGTACTTCAGCGCAATCGAGAAGTGGGTCGGGTTGGTGACGATGACGTCCGCCTGGGGCACGGCCTGGGCGACGCGCTGCATCGCCAGTTGCCGGGCGACACGGGTGCGGCGCTGCTTGACCTGTGGATCGCCCTCCATCCGCTTCATCTCTTCCTTGACGTCCTGCTTACTCATCTTCAGATCCTGCTCGTGCTGCCAGCGCTGAAAAATGTAGTCGATCAGTGCCAGGACCAGCAGGAGGATCGCCAGCTTCAGCGCCAGGCCGTAGACCAGCGTGGCCCCGGCGGCGAGGGCCTGGGGCACGGCCAACTCGGCGATATGAAGGATGCGGGGCATGTCATTGACCACGAACCAACCGGCCACCGCCGCGATGACCCCCACCTTCAACACGCTCATGGCCAGACGCATCAACGACCGGAGTTTGAAAAGGTTCGCAATACCCTTGAGCGGCGAGAGCTTGCCGAAGTTCGGCTCCAACGGCTTGAACGTGAGGAGGAACCCGACCTGACCCAGCGACGAGGCGATCCCGACCGCCGCGATGGCCAGGACGATCGGCCCAAGCGCCGCGGCAAACATGTAGACGCTGTAATACACCGACTCCCCCAGCCCCTGGATGCGTGTCGGGTTGCTGGCGTGGCCCGAGCTGAGCAGGGTCCCGGTCGCGGTGCCCAGCCCGTCGAACACCCGCGTGCCCAGCATGTTCATCGCCACGACCCCGGCCAAGAGCATGCAGGCGGCCGTCAGATCCGTGCTCCGCGCGACGTTGCCGTCGTCGCGGGCCTCCTGCAATCGCCTGGGGGTTGGGGCCTCGGATTTTTCGAATTCATTCTCAGCCATGGATCACCGTTAAAGACCGAAGAAGGACACCATGTGTTCAAGCAGAACCCACATCTCGTTGGCGAAGACCCATGCGGCGATCGAGATGAACGCGATCATCATGACCGTGCCGTTGAGGATGCGGATCGAGAACCCGACGCTCATCACGTTCAGTTGTGGGACCGTTCGGGCGATAAAGCCCATCGCCACCGTCTGGAGGAAGATCAGGCACAGCAGCGGCGCCGCGATCCGAAGCCCCATCTCGAACGCGACCGACAACATCCCCACGACCATGGTGACCAGCTCCCCAAACCCGTTGAACCCGCCGATCGGGACGTGATCGAAGCTGCCGACCAGGACCATGAGCATGACGCGGTGTCCGCCGAGGATGGCGAAGATGGCTAGCGACATCATGAACAAGCTGTTGGCCATCACGCCGGACTGTTCGCCGGACTCGGGGTTGACGATGTCGGCAAAGCCGATCCCCATCTGCTTGTCGATGGCGTCGCCGCCGAGTTGCATCCCGATCAGCGGGAGGCTGGCGGCGTACCCGATGATCAGCCCGACCATCAACTCCATGGCGACGTAGGGGATCATCGTCCACAGCGACAGGCCGTGGTCGATGATCGCGGTCAGCGAAGCGGCGGCGGGCCTGCCCGAGGTCAACAGCATCGGGTAGACGCAGAAGGTCAGGGTAAACACCAGCATGACCTTGACGATCCGGGGGATGGTCGCGCTGCCGAGGATCGGCGCGAGGATAAAGATGCCCGACAGGCGGAACATGACCATCAGCCACGCGGGCAGGTGATCCAGCAGGGGTCCAAAATCGCCTGGCACTTACTACAGCCTCCATGCCTTTACCGCGGCGGGCTCCGCCCGCCTGCTCCGTCTGTCACACAATACACTCACGCGCCGCTGAACATCCGGGCCGAAAAGTCCATGATCTTTGTGATGATCCAGGGCAGGACGAAAATCGCCGCCAGCGCCATCCCGATGATCTTCGGCACGAAGCTCAGGGTCTGCTCCTGCACCTGTGTCACCGCCTGCAACAGGCTCACCGCCAGCCCGATCACCAGCGCGGCGGCCAGGATCGGCGCAGACAGCATCAGCATCAGCGTCAGCGTCTCACGCACCACATCGATCGCCTGGTCAACCGTCATGCCCATGCCGGGCCCTTTCTCATTCAGGCGGCGCGCAACGGGGGCGCACCGCAGCGCCTACGTCGTTATCCCCGGGACCGCGAAACTCGATAACAGGTTCCCCGCCACCAACATCCAGCCGTCCACCAGCACAAACAGCAGCAGCTTGAACGGAAGCGAGATCAACACAGGGGGAAGCATCATCATCCCCATCGAGATCAGGATGCTCGAAATCACCATGTCGATAATCAAGAACGGCAAGTAGAGTTGGAACCCCATCAGGAACGCGACCTTCAACTCGCTGAGGATAAACGCCGGCACAAGCGTGATGAAGTCAACATCCTTTTCGAGGGTCATCAATTCGGGCCGGCTGGTGTCCACCCCCCGGTACTCGAGGATCATGAAGATGCCGTCCTCGTTGCCCGCGTATTGGATCTGATCGAACATGAAAGTCTTGATCGGGCCCTTGGCCAACGACCAGGCTTCAAGCTCATTGATCTTGTTCTCTGTCAGGGGGACGATCGCCTGGCGGTTGACCTGGTCGAACGTCGGGGCCATCACCAGCATGGTCATGAACAGCGCCAGCCCGACGATCACCTGCGACGGCGGCAACGACTGTGTCCCGATCGCCTGACGCAAGAGCGCCAGCACGACAATGATCCGCGTGAAGCTGGTGCACATCACCAGGATCGACGGCGCCAGCGACAAGACACTCAGCAGGAGGACGATCGAGATCGTGGCGGAGAAGTTGCCGCCGCCCGTCTCATCCCCCCCCGGCAGAGCGCGGCCGGCCTCCTTGAGGATCGAGCCGACATTGGTCGCATCAAAGGCGTCCTGCGAAGCCTGGCCTTGCGCGGGGGTCGCTGCAAAAAGCAGAAGCAGCGCCGCCAACAGGCAAGCGATCCACCAGACCCAGACCGGCCGGTGATGGATCATCGAACCCCCTCCCCCCGGCCAAGGCCGCGGACACGCGCCAGCAGATCGGACATGCTCTCACGTACACGCCCGACACGCTGCTCGGGCGAACCGGCATCATCGAGTTTGTCCTGTTGCTCGTGCTCCTCGTTGAACCGCTGGAACAACTGGGCAAACCCCCGGCTGATGCTGGCAGGCTTGGCCGCGCTGACCGCGCCCAGCAGATCGGCAACCTCCTCGGGATCGTCCACGCTGGCGAGGGTGCGCATCCCCGCCGACGAATCGCTGACTACCAACACGCGCCCGCCGACACGCAGCAGCAGCACATGGCTGCGCGGCGCGACGTTCGTACGGCTAAGGACTTCGACCACCGGGCTCTGGGACGTGGCGACCTTCCCCCCCAGCCGGGCATAGCCCATCCGAACCAGCAGCGCAAGCCCGATCACCACCCCCAAAGCGGTCAGGGTCTTCAGCAGCCAACCACGGGAGCCCACGGCCGGAACGGTATCCGCGCCTGGATCGGAGCGTCGCCTCAAAGGCGTGTCGGTCAACAGCGGGGTCAGCCCCGTCGGCGTCGTCCCACGTCCGGCTTCTATCAGGCTGGTTGACGGCTCGGCCGGGTCTGAGGCGGCAAGCCGGTGCGCAAGTTCGGTGAGTCGGGCGGAGGAGCCGGGGGCGTTGGCGGCGCCTGGTCCGTCATGGGCGGGTTTGATCTCTGCAGGCGGCGAGTCGGGAGCGTTGCCGGCGTGTACGGTGACAAGCGGGGCGCATAACAGCAACACCCACGTGGTCAACGCTAATAAAACAGCCTTGGTCACCGACTGGCCCTCCTGGCCGATGGTGTTAGCGACATGGTCGCTGCCGATCGCATCCTGCTTTCGGCTACCCCCGATTCGTGGCCCGATTTACGGGCGGGTCATCATACCGTCTGCGCCTGCTCTAGTGTGGCCTGCTGCGCCTCCTCCTGGAGGTTGGCCACGATCTCACTGATACGGATACAGAAGTTGTCGTTGAGCACCAACACCTCGCCACGCGCGATCAGGCGCTGGTTAACGTAGACGTCCACCGGATCGCCCGCGAGCTTGTCCAACTCGACCACGCTACCCGCGCCGAGCTTTAAGACATCCTCGACGAGCATATCGGTCCGGCCCAACTCGACCATCACGTGCAGGTCGACGTCCCCGAGCATCCCCAGCCCGCAGGGCAACTCGGCGCTGAGGGCCTGGTCACCAAGCCCGGCCAGGTCCGACGGAGACGGGTCGTCCACCGTCTCCTTGATCTGGTTCAGCGACGACTGGGCCTCGGCCAACGCGGCCTCCATCTGGGCCTCGGCATCAGCTTCTGCGGCGCTCTTGGTCTGGTCTGTCGATCCATCGTCTGTCATGGTGGGTTCCCAAGGGGCCTTACATGTCGGCCCGGATGCGGATGCACTTCTTGATCAACGTGCCCATTACGTAGACCTCGTTTTCGCTGTCCAGGCCGATCTTCTCGATGAGCACGGCCCCGACCTGCCGGGTCAGTGTCGCCAGTTCCGGCTCCATCAGGTACGACGGCTCGGCCCGGCGAAAGATCGTCGCGATCTCGGTGCTCAACTGCGCCTGCATCGCCTGGATCGACGCATCGACCGTGTCCACGTTCTTGTTGCGGATGATGACGTAGATCTCGGTGTCATAGAGATAGCTTCGGCCGGTGCGGGTGTTCTGGAACTTCTCGGCGATCACCAGCACCTCGACCTGGCGTTCCTTGTCCGCCAGATCCTCGGGCAGCTCGGCATCGGCCTTGATCGTTTCGGGGCCCCCGGCGAAGATGAACGCCCCGGAGATCGCCGCCGCCTCGATCAGCAGCACCGTCGCCAGGATGATCATGGTTTTCAAGGGCAGCTTCTTCTTGCCGTCCGCCGCCGCGCTGTTTGGGGTATTTTCTTCAGCCATAGTCGGTTCGTCCGTCGTCTTGGGCTACCACGAGGGCAAGCCGCGTTTCACCGAATAATCTTTGATCACATTTTCGCTGACCAGGATCTCGACCCGGCGGTTGGCCTGGCGGTCCGCGGGGGTGTACGCCTGTTTCTTCAACGGCTCACGGTCGGCGTTGCCGATCAACCGGATCTGCTCCTCTCGCAGCCCGACTTCGTCGCTGACCAGGTAACGCATCACGGCCTTGGTGCGGTCGAAGCTAAGGTCCCATAAGTCGACCCCGCCCTGGACCCGGTCGACCTCCGCCGCCGCGGCGTGGCCCCGAAGCTCGATGATGTAGTTCGTGCCACGGATGTCGAACTCCTCTTGCTCGATAAAGCCTCGGATCTTCTCCTTGGCCCTGTCGGTAAGATCGGCCGATCCGGGCTGGAACGTGACCATTCCCCCGACCGGGATGTAATCGCCCTGGCGGACCGTGGTCACCCGCTGGTCCCGGCCGGACATCCCCGGGTCGTCGGTGTTGGCGGTGTTCTGCTCGCGGCGCTGCTGGTTCTGGACCGTCTCGAGGATCTGCACCAGCGTCAGGGCCGGGTCGTTGTCGGTCGGCAAGCGCCCCCCACCGCCTTTCATCCCAAATGACTTCTTCACCTCCTCCACCATCGCCTTCCACTCGTCTTCCTTTTTGATCTCCGACAACGACAGCAGCAGGATGAAGAACGTCAGCAGCAGCGACATCATGTCCCCGAAGGTCAAAACCCAATCGGGTGCGCCGGGCGGGGGACATTTACACTTCTTGGCCATGGGCTGATCGGGGTTGGGGGCGGCGGTCGGGTAGCTAATGGCTTACGGCTAACGGCTCTCCTACGCGGCGTCCTTGTCGGCGTCATCTTCTTCGACACGCTCGGACGGCGGGAGGAAAGTCCGCAGCTTCTGCTCGACGATCCGTGGGTTGTCACCGCTTTGGATCGACATCACGCCCTTAATAATGATCGTGCGGTAGAGGACCTCCTCGGCCGATCGCCGCTCCAGGCGGTCCGCCAGGGGCAGGGCAAAGGCGTTGGCGATGATCGCGCCGTACATCGTCGTAAGCAGCGCGACGGCCATACCGGGCCCGATCGCCGCCGGGTCGTCCATGTTCTTGAGCATGATGACCAGCCCGACCAGCGTCCCGATCATCCCGAACGCCGGGGCGTACTTGCCGACCGTGGACAGCAGCGACTTGCCCAGATCGTGGCGGTCCGCCAGGTTCTCAAGGTCACTGGTCATCACCTGCTCGATCAGTTCGGGGTCGGTCCCGTCGACCGCCATCTGGATACCGCGGACGATAAACGAGTCTTCGATGTCCTTGGTGGTGTTTTCCAGGCTCAGGATCCCGTCACGCCGGGCGATCTCGGCGTAGGAAACCATGTCCTCGATCAGCTTCGCGATCGACGGCGCCTGACAAAAAACCACCCGCTTGATGATCTTGATCAGCCGCTTGACGTTCCCCGCCGGGAAGGCGTAGAAGATCACCGTGCTGGTCATCCCGATGACCAGGGTCATGCTGGGGAAATCGATAAACATCGTGATGTCACCGCTGCCGAACAGCGCCCACATCAACAACACCCAGGTCCCAAGGAAACCAAACAGGATGCCCAAGTCCATTCGCGCACCTCAACCGTGACCGGAAGCCGGTCAGTGTCTCTCTTATCGGTCTAACGGGTCAAGAATATTTAGGATCACGCCGGAGTTGTAAACCGCCTGGAGATGACCGGTTGTTGGCCACCACCGAGGCGCGATCTCACCCCACGATCACGTCGGCGGCAGAAGCCGACGCAGGCTCCGGCCGTAGTCCACCGCGAGCCGCACCACCACCTGCATGTCTTCCTTCACGATAATATGATCGCCGTTCATCAGTGTGATCGTGGTGTCCGGATTGGACTCCACGCTACGGATGATCTCGGCGTTAATCACGAATTGTTTGCCGTTAAGGCGTGTGACGGTGATCAAATCGGGGTACAGGGATCGGGGTTTGGGCCAATAGCTAACGGCGAAAAGCTGCGCTATCACATTATCGGACCGCGGCGAGCAGTTCCTGAATCAATTCGTCGCTGGTTGTTAAAACCCGTGAGCTGGCGCTGAACCCGGTGCTGGCGCTGATGAGGTTGATGAACTCCTCGGCGAGTTCGACGTTGGACAGCTCCAGAGACCGTCCGATAACTCGGCCGGACCCGCCCTGCCCCGGTGAGACCACGGTGGCGATCCCGCTGTTAATCGTCGGGCGGTAGAGGCTGCCGCCGAATTCTTCGAGCCCGTTGTTGTTAGCGAACACCGCCAGGGGGATCCGGCCCAGGTCCCGCAGCAGGCCGTTGGAGAAGACCCCCGAGATCGTCCCGTCCTCACCGACGCTGAAGTCTTCGAGCGTGCCGATCTGCGAGCCGTCCTGGTTCCGTGCCGCGATCTGGCTGGAGGTGTCGGTCAGCGAGGTGACGGTGGCAAACGGGTCGGCGAACTTGAGGTTGATGTTCATCGGCGTGACCGCACCTGTGTTGGCCCGATCGATCGAGATACTCGGGTTCGATACGGTCAATAGGGAGCCCTCGGTATCGAACGTAAGCACGCCGGTACCCAGGTGCAGGTCCAGGTCGGTGTCATCGGTGGAGTCGGCATAATAACGCCAGGTCACACCGGTGGTGGTCTTGGTTTCGAGCACGAACCGCAGGTCGATGACGACCTCGGAGCCGAGGCTGTCGAAAGTCACAAAGGTGGTCCGTGTGGACCCGCCATCGGCCTGTTGTGTACCGGTGAATCCGAAGGAGACGGCGTTGTTGTTCTTGATGCTGGAGGCGCTGAAGAGGATGCCGTTGTCTTCGCCGATGTTGCTCTCGACGAGGATCTGCCCGCCGACGATCGTGACGCCGGGCGTGCTGCTCGCGGTGGGCGTCTGTGTGGTGTCGATCCCCAAAACGTTGTCCAGGAAGTTGGTGAAATCGGTGAGGGTCGTGCCGAACCCGTGGCTGGCGGTGGTGTTGGCCGGCCCGACCTCGAAGGTACGATCCCCGATTGCCGCGCCGCCTTTGGTCACCCCGGCGACGGTGATGACGTCACCTAAGGCGTACAACGCGGTCCCCGCCACATCGAACAGCCCGGTCAGCGCGTCGCCCCCGACCGCCGGGGTCGTCGCCAGGGCGTCGGAGTAAAGCACGTCGCTGGCGCTGATGCTGCCGACCGTGCCGACATCGCCGCCGGCGTTGAGGTTCCCCGCGAACGTCACGTTCTGGGTGGCCTCGGCGATCGTCAGCACCCCGACCGGGATGGTCATATCCACGAGCAGGCCCTCGACGACGTTGAAGTCTTCATCAACCGCGAAGCCCTGGACGAGCCCGCCGGCGGCGCTGACCAGGTTGAAATCGCGGTCCAGGACGAAGTTGCCGGTGCGTGTGTAGCGCGTGTTGCCCTCGGAGCTGACGATGAAGAAGCCGCTGCCCTCGACGGCCATGTCGGTGTTGACGCCGGTGGGCTGGAGCGACCCGGTCGAGAAGTCGCGCGTGATCGAACTCATGCGTGTGCCCAGGCCCATCTGTGAGGGGTTGGTCCCGCCGAGCGTGCCGGTCGGTGCCGAGCCGCTGGTCAGCCGCTGAGAGATCTGTGTCTCGAAGGTGATCCGGCTCTTCTTGTACGCGGTGGTGTTGACGTTGGCGATGTTGTTGCCGCTGACCGCCAGGAGCTTGGCGTTGGAGGTGATGCCGGTGAGGCTGCTGAATAATGCGGTCTGTAAGGCCATGATAAACTCCTGTTGACGCCCCACCGGGCGTGTGTCTCAATGAATAACGAGAACTACCTGCTGCCGGCCGCGTCGGCGATGATCCGCCTCAGCGACGCGTTATGTATCGAATCAATCCCAGCCAGTTGGGTTAAAGCGTCGGGCCCGCCGGCGTCGGCCGGGGCTTGCGCTTCACCGGCTTGCGCCTGCCCGCCGGGCTGCGTCGACTGCGTATCTGTCTGTATCTGATCTGCTTCTTCCAGTAACGAATCAAAACCCCGCGACTCGATCGGTACGTTGCCCGGCGCGGGCGCGGACCCGGGGGTTACTCCGGGGGCTGATCCGGGGGTCGGCACGGGGCTGACCGCCGGCATGAGCATCCTTAATAATGCGCCGCTGTTTGACACGATTGAATCCTCTACAACATCTGTTTACTGGCTGGGATCGGTAAATCGGGTGACCGCCCCCGCGGATAACTCCCGCCCCGTATCCAGTTCCAGCACCAGGTCGTCGTCCTGGGTCTTCACGCTCGTTACCACGCCTTCGATCAGGCTGTTGTTCTCGTCAAACCCGCTGACCATCTTCCCGACCAGGGCGCTGGAGTTGAGGATGATCAGGTTCCTAAGAAGCTGCTGAACGATCTGCGTATCCAGGTCGCCCAGGCTTCCCACATCGGTGATCCGCGACGATTCAATCCTGCTGCCGTCTTGCAGTTTCAGGATCGGCTTGCCGTTCTCGATCACCAGTGACTGGACCACCCCCTCGACCTGCTGGTTGTTGGCGTCCAGGCCCTTGACGAACTGCCCGATCATCCCCCCGGCGGAGGAAACGGCGTTCTGGTTGACCAGCGACTCGAACTGCGTTTGCAGGGACGCCTGGCTCTCGATATTGCGCAGGCTGGAGAGCTGCTCAAGGATCGCCGCGGAGTCGTTGGGCTCGAACGGGTCCTGCTGCGTGAGTTCGGTGACGAGTATATTGATGAACTCAGCGCTGCTGAGCTCGGCGAACGCATTGTTCTGGGACTGGGCGGGGCTCTGAGCCGCCGCGATCCCGCCTATGGCGCCTGCTGACATGCGAATCACTCCTTCGGTGCTTCGGCCGGTCGTCCCGGCCGGTTACTCTTGTCCTTAAGCCGCGTGGTTCAGGGCGTCGTCGAAATTCGTCGATGCGTCATCCGGCGCGGTGTCCTGCCGCCCCCCGCCACCGTCCTGCCGCGTAAAACCGCCCCGGCTGCGCCCATCGTTCGCTTGGCCTTCGCGGTCGCCCTGGGTGTCATGCTGCAACTGTGAGCCAGACGACGGCTGCATCGACTGGACGCCCAACCGATCTACCGACAGGCCTTGCTGCTCGAGCGACGTGCGGAGCTGGGACAACTGCTGGTTCAACATCGAACGGGTGGACTCGGTCTCGGCATGGAACTGGGCGTTGACGGTGCCGCTTTGCATCTGTAACTGGATACGGACGGTCCCCATCTCCGGCGGGGTCAGACGCAGCGTGACCGACCCGCCGTTCTGGAGGACGGCGTTGCGCAGGCCGCGTGCGATCCGTGCGGTGTTGATCTGGGTGTTGTCGGCGTTGTCGGCCAAGACGCTGGACAGCGGCTGTTGAACCTGCGCTCCCTGGCCCGACGCTGAGTCCGCGGTGCTGACCGAAGCCGTCGGCGCACCGATTTGTACACCGGCCGCCGTGGGATGGCCGGCCTGCGCCGAAGACGTCGGGGCCGACCCGGATGTCTGTAATGTCGAGTTCTGAGTTGTTTGCGTCTCGCTGGTCTGGGTGGCGCTCTGTTCCCTGGATGCGTCGCCGGAATCGCGCCGCCCGGCGTCGCTATCCCGAGCTTCGCTCACGAACTCGATGCGCTGCGCCGACTCCGACGGCTGGGGCTGGCCGGGGGTCTCACCCGCGGTGGCCTGAGCGAGCTTACCCGGCTGTGCCTGTACGGCGAGCGGCGCCGAGGACTCTGCACTTTCAACAGGGGCTTGAGACGTCACCACCGTTTGCCCGGCCTGCGCTGTTTGAGCCTGGGGCTGAGTAGCGTCTGCGGTAGTGATCGCCACCTCCGATTGGGCTTCGCCTTGTACAGCCGTGGCGATTTGAACCTGCTGAACAACCTGGTTCTGTGTTTCCGCGTTGACCGCTTGGTTCCCGCTGTGAGCCTGACCCTGAGGCTGCGATGCCTGGGACTCATCGCTTTGAGCCGACTCGTTTGTCACGCCGGTCGGTTCATCGGCCACGGGGCTGTCCTGTGGCTGTGCGTCGGGCGCATCGGTGGGCTGGGGCGCGTCCTGCTTGGGCGCCCGCGCATCACTTTTTTCTGGCGCAGCAGCTTTATCGACCGGGCCGTGGTCTGCCTTCTCTTTGGCCACGGGGGTGTCCGAAGACGAGGACGCGGGACGCGCCTTGTCATCGAAACGTGAGCCCGCGTCTTTGAGTTGGTTGTCAAACACCTGGTCCTTCGGCTCGTGCGCGACGGCGCCGGAGCGTTCGGGTATAAGCGATGCGGCTGCCTGGTTGTACAAAGACGAAACGATCATGACGGGTTCCCTGGCGGAGGTGTCTGCTGATCTAATGAGTACGCATCTCGGTCACGCAGCCTCTCGAGCAGGTCTGCGGCCTGGGGGATTTCTTCCGGTGATTTGAACTGAGACAAGACCTTGCCGGCCTTGCGGCTGGACATCGCCGCCAGATACGCCACGACCTGGTCGGTCTTGCCCTGCTGCATCAACGACTGGAAGGCCTGCTTGGTCTGCTTGGCGGGCTGGGTCTCGTACAACTCAACGACCTGCTGGAAGTTCGCATCTTCGGCCTGCTCGGCGCGTTGCTTAACCTGTTGCTCGAAGCCTTCGCGGTCGGTTTCTAATTGCTCAACGCGTTGGGCGTGGTCGGCCTTGAACCTCGCCATCTCCTCACGCAGCGCCTTGTTCTGGGCGTTGATGAACCCGATCTTGATCCGGGAAGTTTCGCTGGCCCGCTGATCGTCCGCCAGCCTGTCGCGGAGGGTCGTCGGCCCTTCGGCGACGGCCTCAAGCCGTGCCGCCTGCTCGGCGACCTGCTGCGCCTGCTCGGTCAGCATCTGAGCCTCGGCGGCCTGCGCCGCCTCCTCATCGATCGTCAGGCTGAACGTGTCCACCATCCCTTGCAGACGCTCTTTGTTGATCCGGCCGTCCATGTACATCCAACCGACGAACGCGACGGCCGCGATCAGGTGGAGCAACAGCAAGCCAACGAACAGGTGCCACGCCGTCTTCACCGGGTACCCCCGATCATCATCTCCCGGGCGTATCGGCCGGTCGCCAGCTCATCCAACCGGAGGGTCTCCTTGCGGTCCTGCTCATAGCGCCAGCGGGCCTCGTGCTTATCACGCAACAGCTCAAGGGCCTTGCGCTGCCGGCTGGCATCCAGAAGCGTCTGACGCGCGGCGGTGATCTGCTTCTCGACCCCGGCGAGCCGGACCACGATCTGCCTGGCGCGCTGGGCGGCGTGTCCGCTGTACCGGGCGAACTGCCCGACGCGGGTAAGGTCCACCTTGCCGACCAGGCCATCGGCCATCAACCGCTTGGAATCTCGGATCGTCTCTTGCATGTCTTTGATCTGATCCAGGAGGATCATCCGTGTCCGTAGGAATTGGGCCAATTCCCGCTGCCTCTGATCTTCCACCCGGCGGCGGTGGGACAAGAGGGTCTTAAACCGGAATTGGAACGTCGCCATATCAGGTTCTCACGTGCCTCGGCTCCACCGAGACCGGTACGGTTACCTACCGCGCAGCCGGGACGATCCCCGGCTGGCGTGTGCGTTGCTTAAGCTGCTGCTGGGCCTGACCGATTTTCTGCATCAACGCCATCAACTGTGACCGCGCGGCCTCGAAGCCGGCGACGTCTTTGACCTCGTTTCGGCCCTGCTGGAGCAGCCGATCCACCGCGGGCTTGCAGGCGATCGCCAGGTCGAAGTCCGGGTTGGACCCGGCCGCGTAGGCGCCGATGTTCAAAAGGTCCTCGACCTCGTGGTAGCTGTGGATGAGATTGAGGACCTCGCGCCGCGCGTTTTGCTGGTCGCCGCCGGTCACGTCGTCCACGACACGGCTGACCGACGTGAGCAGGTCGATCGCGGGGTAGTGGCCCTTCTGCGCCAAGTCACGGGAGAGCTGGATATGACCGTCGAGGACGCCGCGGCAGGCATCGGAGATCGGCTCGTTGATGTCGTCGCCCTCAACCAGGACGGAATAGACCCCGGTGATCGAACCCTTGCTTGTCCGGCCGGAGCGCTCCAGGAGTGTGGGGAGCATGGAGAAGACGCTGGGGGGATAGCCCTTGGTCGCGGGCGGCTCCCCGGCGGCGAGCCCGACCTGCCGCTGCGCCTGGCAGAACCGGGTGACCGAATCCATGATAAGCATCACGTCCAGGCCGTTGTCTCTGAAATATTCGGCGACGACCGCTGCGACGACCGCGGCGCGGATGCGCAGCAGGGCCGGCTGATCGCTGGTGGCGCAGATGACGACGCTGCGCGCCAGGCCATCCGGGCCGAGGTTGTTATCGATAAAGTCACGGACCTCTCGGCCACGTTCACCGACCAGCGCGATGACGCTGACGTCGGCGGCGGTGTGCCGGGCCATCGTCCCCAACAGCGTGGATTTGCCGACCCCGGGCGCCGCAAATACGCCGATGCGCTGGCCACGGCCGACCGAGACCAGCGCGTCGATCGCCCGGACGCCGGTCGCCAGGGGCTGATTGATCAGCGGCCGGTCAAGCGGATCGACCGGTGTGGGGGTCAGCGGCCGCAAGACGGTGTCGGCCAAGGGCCCCGCGCCATCCATCGGCCGGCCCATCCCGTCCAGAACCCTGCCCAGCAGGGATTCGCCAACCCGGACGAACGGGGTGAAGTGTTCGGCGGTGACCCGGTCGCCGCGGCGGACGCCGGTGGTCGGGCCCAGGGGCATGACGATAGCCTGATCGTGCTCAAACCCGACGACCTCGCCGTCGAGCCGGGAGCCGTGATGATTTTTTCCACGGATAGCCACCATGGCCCCGATCGGGGCGGGCAGGTCGGCCACTCGGAGCGCAAGACCGCGCACTTCGGCGACCGTACCGCGCAATTCCAGCGGGGCAGCGTGGTCCAGGATCCCTAGTTGTTCAGTCAAAAGACTCATCGGCTAACTCCACCAGCGAACCGCGTGCCACGCGCCCATGCCCGGGACCGGATCAAACCTCCGGGCCTGGGTCGGGCTCGCCCTCGATGCCGGTGGAACTAGCTGGGTCCGTCCGCATATCCAAGTCCCCCCCGACCCGATCGGCTGGCAGGGGATCCGCCGCCTGTTCGCCCAGCGCCTGGGCGTCTGGTTGGGTCTGGCAGTCCAGGGGAAGGATCAGATCGACGACCCGGCGTATCTGCGTCTCGATCGTGGCGTCGATCTGGCCCTGGCCGTACGACACCACGCATCCGCCGGGGCTGACCTGGGCGTCCTCCACGAGGTGGATGTGTTCGAGATGGTCGAACTCGGTCATGAGTTGAGGCAAAGCCTGGTCAAGGATGGGCCGCTCGTCGGGGTTGATACGTACCGACACGTCCAGCGGACGAAGCACCAGCGACAGCGCCCCGGCAACCTGGTCCACCACCACCGACGGGTCGACTTCGATCACACGGTGGACCAGACGTTCGCCCATCTTCAGCGCAAACTCGGCGACGACCTGCCTGGCTTCGATCGCCATCTGCTTGCTCTGCCCGTCCCACTGCTCGGCGACATCCGACCAGGCCGCCTGGACCTGATCCAGCTTCTCCCCGGCCTCTCGAAGCGCTTCGAGCCGGCCCTGCTCCTGGCCTTCGATCATGCCCTGGGCGTAACCGGCCTCTTTGCCTTGCTCGAAACCGATCGCCTCGGCGCCGGCAACCAACTGCTTGGCCTTGCGCTCGGCCTCGGTCACGATCGACGCCGCCTTATCCTCGGCCACCATCCGCAGACGCGCCGCCTGCCGGCCTAGATCGCCCAGGTCCAGCACCACCGCGTCCTTGGAGAAGCCCACTGTGTTGTCTGCTTTGAGAACCGACATTTCATTTAGCCCTTTGCCGTTAGCCGTTAGCTGTTAGCAAACCTGCGCCCTAGACCACCATCTCGCCAGCTCCGCCTCGGCCGGAGATGATGATCTCCCCGGCGTCCTCCAAACGACGCACGATGTCCACGATCCGCTGCTGCGCCGCTTCCACGTCGCTCATCCGAACCGGGCCCATGTATTCCATGTCTTCGCCGATCATCGTCGCGGCACGCTCGGACATGTTCTTGAAGATCTTGTCCTTCAGCTCGTCGCTGGCGGTCTTGAGTGCGATAGCCAACTCGTCGTTCTCGACCTCCTTGAGCACGGACTGGATGCCCTTGTCGTCCACGAGGTTGATGTCCTCGAACACGAACATCAGCCGGCGGATCTCCTCGACCAGGTCGGGGTCCTCGGCCTCCAGGCCCTCCATGATCCCCTTCTCCGTGGTCCGGTCGACGAGGTTGAGCATCTCGGCGACGGTCTCGACCCCGCCGATCTTCTCGAAGCTCGTGCTCAGCAGGTTCGCCAGACGCGCCTCCAAACCGCGCTCAACCTCGGAGATGACCTCGGGGTTGGTCTGCTCCATGTTGGCCACACGCTTGACCACCTCGATCTGCTTGGGCCCCGGCAAGCCGCCGAGGATCTCCGATGCCTTGTGGTGCGCCAGGTGGCTGACGATCAGCGCGATCGTCTGGGGGTGCTCGTCCTGGATGAAGGTCAAGAGGTTCTGTGATTCGGCCTTCTGGAGAAAGGCGAAAGGCGTGCGTCGGACCTGCTGGCTGATCTGTGAAAGGATGCGCTCCGCGTCCTTGGGGTCCAGGCTCTTCATCAGCAACGTGCGGGCGTAATCCAAGCCCCCCTCGCGGGCCCAGTTCTGCGCGACCGCCAACTCGTAGAATTCACGCAGGATCGTGTCGCGGGTCTTCTCGGGCACCGCGTTGATGCTCGCCAACTCCCGGGTCACTTCCTCGACCGACTTGGGGTTGAGCTTGCTGAGCACCAGCGACGCGGCTTCCTGGTCCAGCGCAAGCAGCAGCACCGCCGCCTTCTTGACGCCGGGCATCTGCTCGATCGATTCGGATTGTTGTTCCTCTTGGGTCTGCGGCATGGTTCATCAACCCGGCTGTTATTCGTTCGTGGTTACCCACTTGCCCAGCAAGCGGCTGGCCTCGGAAGGATCGGCCTTGACCAGGTCGCTGATCTGCTCAGCGATCCGGCGGCTGCGCAGGTCTTCCTCGTTCAATTCAACACCCTGCATGGTCGTTTCGGACTCCTCGGCCTCGCCGATCAATTCCTCATCCGACGGCAGTGACGGCGGGACGCCCGCCAACTCTTCGATGCTTGGCAGAGACTCGGGGCGGGTCGCCTTGCGGACCATCCCCAGCATCAGACCCAGGCTCGCCAGCGCCAACAACGTTCCCCCGACCGGGCCCGCCCAGCCGCTATCGACCATCATCCCGATCGCCGAGCCGCCGCCGCCGCCGGCTAGTATCGGCGCGTCCGGGACCCAGTCGGCTTTGACCTCGCCCTGCACGTCGGCCAGGGTGAGCACCTTGACCTTCTGTTCGATGTTGCCTAATTGCTGCGTGATGATCGGCGCCAGCGCCGCGTCGCCGGGCTCGTCCTGGGTGTCGGGGTTCTGCTGCTTAAACAGCCCGACGAAGAAGCTGCGCGGGACGTTGACCGCAACGTTGATCTGCTTGACCTGGTGGCCGGTGTGGGTCGTCTCCTGCTGGAGAATGACCGGCTTGTGCTCGTAGAAGGACGTCTCTGTGCGGTTGGTCGTTTCTTCCCGGCCCGCCTGCCCGCTGCCGTTGATCGACAGCCCGGTGTTGGACCTTGGACCGGGCTCACCGGCGTTGGCCGTGTTGCGGCTGCTGGTCTCCTCGGTCGACTCGTTCTGCAACGGCTGGCTCTTGTCGTAGTCGGTACGGCTCTCGTGCCGGCTGGCGATCGTATCCATCAGGACGTTGACCCCGACCCGGACGCCGGGGATGTAGTCGAGGATGTTCTCGATCTCTTTGCGCTTGCGCTCCTCGATGTTGCGTTTGACCTCCAGCGCATCGGACGGAAGCATGTTCGAGGGGTCACTGACCTCAATCCGCCTGCCCGTCCGGGCGTCGACGATCTTGACGTCGGTCGGCTCGACCTTGGCGACCGCGCCGCTGACCAGGGCGGCGACGGCGTCGGCCATCTCGGCGTTGACCGGGCCCGAGGTGGAAATGATGTTGACCATGGCACTGGCGCGGATGTGCCGTTTGCCGATCCCGTCCTGCCCCGGGTCGATCAGGACGTCGGCGGACTTGATCCCGGTGATGTTGGCGATCGCGCCGCTGAGGAACCGGCCACGGGCGTTGTTGTAGCGCTGCTCGCCGCGCTTGTCGGTTTCCCAGGCCGACTGCCCGGCAAACATCCGGTCGAATGCGTTAGCCGGGTTTTCACCCAGCAGGTCGCCCTGCACGAGTAGTTGAAAGGCCTGCTGCCGCTGCGCGGGGGGGACGCGGATCTCGCCGCCCTGGGCCTGGGCCTCGATCCCGGCGCTCTGCAAGCGAGAGATCGCTTCGGGCGCATTACCCCCGGCCAACCCCACCGGCACCAACTCTTCGCTGCCGGCATACAGCATCAGCAGCGACGCCGCCATGAGCAGGATCACCAGCAGCGAAGCGATCAGCCACTTGCTGCTCAGCGACAACCCGTCAAGCTGCGCCTGGATCTGTATCCAGTACCTTTTCACAAACTGCATCGTCGGCCTCCATGCCGGGGTGAGCTTTTAGCCATCAGCCTTTAGCTTTGGCTTTAAGCCCGTGCGCTCCTGCGCCTTTTTCTTTTCTCCGAAGCTAATAGCTAATGGCTAAAAGCGGACGGCTTCCTCCTACACCCGTATCTGCTTGATCTCCTCGTAAGCATCCATCATCTGGTTGCGGACCTGCAACAACATCTGGAAGGCGATGTCGGCCTTCTGCTTGGCGATCAGGACCTGGTCCATGTCGTCGCGCTTGCCGGAAACGACGTCTTCGATGGCAATCTCGGCGTCCTGCTGAAGCCGGTTGACCTGGTCCAGCTGCTTCATCAGCGCGTCCTTGAAGCTCGCGCCGGGCGCGGCCGGTGATCCCGGGGCGCCTGACACGCCCGGTCGTATCGGTGAGGCCCCTTGCGGGCCATTGATCAATCCAAGGGGGTCGGCCATATCGCGTGGTCCATCCTAAGGCCCGGGTCGCTGCCGGGGCTCATCCTGTTTCAATCGTCATGCCAACAGACGCAGGCTGGCCTGCATCATCGACTTGGTCGCCTCCGAGGCGGTGATGTTCGCTTCGTACGCCCGGCTGGCGGACATGGCGTTGATCAGCTCGACCTCCGGGCTGATGTCCGGGTACTTGACCATCCCGGTGGCCGGGTCGGCGAACTTGTGGCCCGGCTCATAGACCTCGCGGAACACCGGCTGCTGGAGGATCTCCTTGACGTGAACCCCATCACCCTTGCCGGTGCTGGGGTCGCCCTGGGCAAAGACCGCGATCCGCCTTTGGAACGGCGCGTAGTTGCCGTCGGCGTCTTCGATGGCCTGTGCCCCCGCGATGTTCGCGGAGATCGTCTCCAGCCGCGTCCGCTGCGCGACCAGTGCCGATGCCGATACGTCAAGTGATCCAAACATTGTTATGAGCCTTTAGCTGTTAGCCTTTAGCCGTTAGCACTGTGTGTTCCTGCTGATCCGTTCTTCGGTAGCTAATAGCTAACGGCTAATAGCTAATGGCCCGCCTATACCCTTCCGCGGATCGCCATCTTCAGTAAATCGAACTCGTTCTTGAGTATCTCCAGGCCCGCGTTGTGGGCCATGGTGTTTTCCGCCAGATGCTGCATGGTGCGCTCGACGTCGGCGTTGGTCCGGTCGTGGAACATGATGCCGGCGGAATCGAACCCGGGCTGGACATCGACCCGGTCTTGATGGAAACGAAGCTGACGGGTATCGCGCATCTTCAGGGGCCCGTCGGTGGGGCTTGCGCCGGATCGGCGTCGGCGGTCGATCGCGTCACGGAGCCCCGCCTGGAAGGCGTCGGTATCCAGCTCCCGGGCCCGGTAGAACGGCGTCTCGAAGTTGGCGATGTTGTTGGTCAGGACCTTGTGCCGGGCACCGGTGAACTGGACCAGTCGCTCGACGGACTGTATCGCCCCGCTATCAAAAAGCTTACTGATCATCGCTTAGCCTCCCACGCAACACCGGCCCGTACGGCGGGCGCTGCCGGAACGGATCGGCAATCCTCGTGCCAGACGCCAATGGGCGATTGGCGATGACGGATGGCGGATGGGTCGGCCGAATCACGGACCATGCCGCGCAATTGTTGCGCCGACTGCGTGCAGTTGTTGCGCGGGGCTGCGTTGATGTTGCGCCGGGCTATTTCAGATCGTCTGAGCAACGAGGTTCATCTCCTTCCATTTCTTGAGCTTCAGGCCAAGCGTCCTCACGCCGATCCCAAGCGCCCCGGCGGTCCGCTGACGGTTGCCGGAGAAGTAACCCAGGGCCCGGATGATCTGCTCGCGCTCGATCTCCTCGAGTTTTCGGATGCTGCCAGGCGGTGTCGGGGCGGAGCGGGGCAGGCCGTCGATGACAGCCGCGGCCCCCGCGACAGCATGAGGCTCGGCGCCGACGACGGCTCTGTCGACGGGTTGGCCGACGGGTTGGACCACGACCTTCGGCTCGCAGGCGGTCAGCCAGGGCTGGATGAGCCCGGCCTTGATCACCGGCGCTCGGCACAGGACGCTGGCACGTTCGCAGATGTTCTGCAACTCACGGACGTTACCCGGCCAGGTGTACGACCGCATCAACCCAATCGACTCCTCGTCAAAACGCTTGGGGTTGCGCCCTTCCCGCATCGCCAGTTGCAAGAGGAAATGCTCGGCGAGGAGGGGCACGTCGTCGGTACGCTGACTCAGAGGCGGCAGAACGATCGGCAGGACATTCAGACGGTAGAACAGATCCTGCCGAAAATCCCCGGACGCAACCGCAGCGGCCAGGTCACGGTTGGTCGTGGCGATCACACGGACATCGACCTTCATCGTCATACTCGATCCGACCCGCTCGAAGCTCTGTTCCTGTAATACGCGTAAGAGCTTGGCCTGGAGGCTTGAGCTGATCTCGCTGATCTCGTCGAGCAGAAGGGTGCCGCCGTCGGCCAGCTCGAACCGGCCCTTGCGCATCTGATCGGCGCCTGTGAAGGCCCCCTTCTCGTGTCCGAACAACTCGCTTTCCAAGAGGCCGCTTGACAGCGCGGCGCAGTTGACCGCGAGCATGATGTTATCGCGTCGTGGGCTGTGTGCGTGGATGGTGCGTGAGACGACTTCCTTACCGGTGCCGGACCCGCCGCAGATCAAGACGGTGCCGTTGGAGTTGGCGATCTGGTGTATCTGCTGGGCGAGTTGGCGCATCGCCGGGCTCTTGCCGACCAGCACTGGGGTGTCGCCCTGGGGCGCGGTGACGGTGCGTAGCGCGGCGTTTTCCCGGAGCAGCCGGCTGTGCTCGGTCGCCCGCCTGACAACCATGACAAGCTGGTCACCCTCGAAGGGCTTCTGGATAAAATCGAACGCCCCCTGCTTCATGGCGGAGACGGCGTCGTTCACGCTGCCGTAGGCGGTCATCAGGACGACCGGGAGCTGGTCGTCGGCCTGGTGGAGGCGTTTGAGCAGTTCCAACCCGTCCATCGCCGGCATCTTCAGATCGGTGATGACGGCGGCGGGCCGGTGCTTGGCGACCATGTTTAATGCGGCGTTGCCATCCGACGCGGCGATCACGGAAAACCCGGCGCGTTGCAGCGTCGAGCCGACGCTATCGCGCATCATCTGCTTGTCGTCAACGATCAGGACCTTGCTGCTCATGCACATGCTCCAACAGGTAGTCTGCGGTCGGTTTGCACCGGGGTCTTGGACGCCGGGACCTGTTGGACCTCTGGGACGGGCAGCGTCAACCCGAAGGACGCCCCGGTTTGTGCAGTGGGATTACCGCCAGCGCACACCGCCCCGCCGTGGGCGTCGACGATCCGGTGGACGATCGCCAGACCTAATCCCGTGCCGGTCGCCCGGGTGGTAAAAAACGGGTTGAACAACCGGTCGATCGTCTGGGCGTCGATCCCCGGGCCGGTGTCGGTCACGCTCAGGGTCACCCCCGCCTCATCCAAGCGGAAACCCAGGGCCAACTCGCGCGGCCCGTGAATGTCCTGCATCGCGTCGACGGCGTTACGGATCAGGTTCAGCAGCGCCTGGTGGATCAGGTCCGGATCGGCGTAGACCGTTAACCCATCTAAGTCATCGTCGTTTTGGATCACCGTGACGCCTGACGACTCGATCGCCGGCCGGTGCGCGTGGACCGCGCGGTCAAAGACCTGCTCGACCGGCAAAAGAACCGGGTTGGGCTTAATCTCACGGGCGAAGCTCAGGACATCCCCGACGATCCCATCGAGCCCGCGCACGGCGTCGGATATCTTCCGCGCATGCCCGAGGGGCTCGGCAAAGTCGCCGACAGCGTCCTGAAGGTCCTGGGCGATCATCGAGGCGTAGAGCTGGATCGCGGCAAGGGGGTTGCGGACCTCGTGTGCGATCCCCGCAGCCATCTCACCCAGCGCAGACAGACGTTTGGACCTTTGCAACTGCGCATCGGCCGACGCCAGCTCTTTACGCAACCTCAAGACCTCGCCCTGAAGCGCCTCGTGGCTGTGCTGGAGCTTGTCGGTGACCTGGTTGTAGGCCTGGATGATCTCGGCCAGGTCCTCGACCCCACCGCTGGGCACAGGCGCAACGCCCTGGTCAGGCCCGGGGGCCTGGGTCGCGGTGTCGTGTTGATCCTGATGGGCAGGGGCCATCCGTGGCCGGCTCCGTGGTTTGGGTTCGATCGGGGTCCGCATCATCCTTGACGATCAGTAAATGTGGCGGGTCTGGGCCCGGACCCGGGTGGGCCGTAGGCCTTGATCGCCCGGCCCGCCTGGCCGACCTGGTTCAGTTGCATACCAAGCTGCTGCTGCATGCCCTGCAGTTCCGTGCGGTCTCGCTCGTCCTGGTCGAGGATCGCCTGGAGCATCTGCTCGATATCGGCGAGGACCTGTCGGATCTGCTCACGCAGTTGGGCATCCGCGGATTGGGACACCTGTGACCAGCGTTCACGGTAGGGCGCAACCTCGGCGTTGGACCGGGACAGGGCCTGGATCACGGCCTGACGCTGTGACAGCACTGCCAATAGGTCCTCGGCCGACCCGTCACGGATACAGCCGACCTGTTGGCCGCTGAGCGCTTGCAGTTGCTGATAGAGACCCCGCTGCTCGATGAGTCGGCCCAGCAGTTCGCGGATCTGCTGGGTTGGGCTGTCTTGGGTTTGCACGGTCATCCATGACCTCGTGTTCGGTTGCCGGCGTCGGCGCCGTTTCCGGCCGGGCGTCCTGCCCTGGCTATGGTGCTATCGGCAAATCCTGCCGATCAGCGCAATTTCTTACCGGACCCGGCCACAGGACCGGATCGTCGCGGTCCGCTACCCACCCACGCCCCCCGCGCTGGCCTGGCGGTTAAACAGATTCCGCTCGCTGGTCCAGCGGAGCCAATCCTCCCAGTGCTCGCGCTTCATCGGCAGGTTCTGGTCCTCAAACGCCTCGTCGGGGATACGCTCGAGCTGCATCCGGGCCATGTCGTTGGCGATCTTGGCGTCCTGGAACCTGCCCAATTCGCAGTAGGCGTTCACGATCTGGATCAGGGCGACCAGCGAAGCGGGGTCGTCGGAGTAGTTGTTGGCGGCGGTGTTATAGAGCTGGATGGCCTGCTCGAAGACCTCGCGGTCATAGGCGCAGTCGGCCTGGTAGAAGTAGGCGTTACGCAGGTAGAGCTGCTCTACCTGGTCGAGCTTGGTCTGGGCAGACCGCTTGGCCTCCAGGCCGCTGATCGCCTGATTGTAGAGGATCTGGGCCTCCTGGAGGCGGTCGTTGCGCTCTTCATCGAGACCGACCCGCGCGGCGTGGGACTGGGTAGAGGCGACCTGTTCGTCCAGCTCCGGGACAGATCGGCGGTATGCATCGGCGAGGAGGAACCGCAGGGCCGGGCCCTGGTCCGACTGGCCGTAACGCTGCTCCGCCTCGGTCAACAGCTCGATGGCCCGGGCGTAATGCGTCGAATCCTTTTCCCCCTGCAGGTGGTGCAGCCGACCCAGCTCGATCAGGGCCTGGCGGTATTCGCCGCTGTCAGGAGTGATCGCCTCGTGGTCATCGACCACCAGCGAAAGGGTCTGGATCGCCTGATCGGTCTGGCCCAGGGCGTCCTGGCACTTGGCCATCGGAACCAGGCTGCTGTACGTCTCGGGGCTGCGGGGGAAATGCTCGACCAGCTTCTGGAACTGAGCCAGCGCGGGCTTGTACTGGCGGTCAGCCATGTAAGCCCGCGCCAGGTTGCTGATCGCGCGGAGTCGTTTGGGGTCCCCGTCTCGGGTCTGGATGAATTGCTCGTAGACCCGGATCGCCTCGGACCACATCTGGGCCTTGTCGTAGCACACGGCGGTGCTCCACAGGCTCTTGCCGTGCAGGTCGTTGTCCGCGGTGGTGACGGCCATGGCGTGCTGGTCGTAGTAGCCGGCGGCCTTGGCGTAGAACTGGGCGGACTGCTGGTTGGCGAGCCTGCGTGCGTCTTCGGAAAGCGGCGGCTGGCCGGGCATACGCTCGGCGCTGCGCTGGGCCTCCTCCAGACGCTGTTCGGCGATCCGCTCACAGGTATTGGCCAGGTTCAGCAACAGACGTGGCGAGGGATCGTCGCCCTCGAGCAGGGCCAGCACATTCAGGTAGTCCTTGGCCCGGTCGTACGCGTCCTGATCGACCGAACGCTCGAACTGGGTCCGGATCGCCGTCCCCGTCGAAACACGAAGGGGGTCCCAACTGCGGGTACGCTCGAGGATCGCAAACGTCGCTAACTCGAAGTGCTCGCGCGCGTCGGCGTGCATCCCCAGGCGCGCCTCGCAGTCCGCCCGGCCCACCAACGCGTCGATGTGCGCCATCACCGATGACGGATAGTTCTCCTCGGCTTCGGAAAAATACTCCAGCGCCTGCTCGACCTGCTGGCCGGTCGCCTGCGTCAACGCCAACTCGCCCAGCCCGACAAGGATGTCCGCGTTGAGGGTGTCCGTCTGCGTGATCTTCTGCTGGGCGTGACGGAAACGCTGCTCGGCGTTCTGGAAGTCGCCGACCTGCTGATAAGCCTTGGCTAGCAGGACGATCAGCGGCGCCAGGTCGTCGTCGCCCTGCCTGGCGGCCAGACGCTGGATCCGCCGCAGCAGGTAGTTGATCGCGCCCTGGGGATCGTCGGATTGCAGTTGCAGTGATGCCTGGAAGCCGTCGGCCCACACCTCCTGCTGACGCGCCAATCCCGTGTCAGAGATCGCCTGGATATCCGCACGGAAACGCTCCAGCAAGGGCATCAACGCATCCAGGTCCACCCGCGGGCTGTCGCCGTGACGGCGGACGATCATGTCACGAACGATCAGGTATCGCTTCGCCGCCTGCTCCCCGGTCATCTTGTCCAGCAGCGCAAACGCCTGGCTGTCCTGGCCAAGCGCCACCAGCGACCGCACGTACCGGCGCATCGAGGGCCCGGGCAGCGGACGACCGTTGGCCTGTGCTTTACCGTAGTACTCGACGATCCGTTGATAGATCGGCTTGACGTCGCTCACCCCGTCCTGCCTGACCAGGCCGGCCTTATAGAGTTTCAGGAAGTTCAGGTCGGCCCAGAGCTGCCAGAAGTAGTCAAGGTCTTCAACCTCCGCCTCATGGATCCGTTCCTTGACCTCAACGAGCACCGCCTCGGCGTCATCCAGCACGTCCGCCTCGATGTTCAGTTCCGCGTCGCCAAGCCGGCCGGCGAAGTCGTTTACCTCACTTCCAGGAAGCGAAACATAGATCCCGATCACGAACAGCCCAAGCCCAAGCAGCAGCACCGGCAGTTGCCAGACCTGCGACCAGAGCATGTCCGGGTCGTGCGCCGGCGAAATCGAGGGTGCCGGTGAAACCGTCACAGCGGGCTGTGCGTCGGGCTGTACGTCGGGCTCAGCCATGATTAAGCCGCCTGCTCCTTGGATTCGCGATCAAACTGTGCGCGGATCTGCTCAATCGTCATCGTCGCCTTGAGCTGCATCACCCGCTGCAGCCGGGCGAACACCGACTCGGCATACAACCGGTGCCCCCCATCGGTCCAGCCCGCCTCGCCGATCAAGCCCCACCGGGTGTAGTTGTGTAGCGTCTGCCGGCTCAGCCCGGTCGCCGCCGCCAGCTCCCCGACCTTGTAACGCTTGGGCGGCACGACCAGCCGCCCCACCGTCCGCCGGGTACCTGGCTGCAACGCTTGGCTATCTATAGATACGACAGTCATCATCCCACCATGTAATCGACCCAAAACCACCGCGCCGTCGCTTGGACATGCCAAGGGCTGGGCCGGTAATTGGACGTATCGTCAAAGTGGGCGTAAGTGCGTTAATAAGGATAGGGTTACGGGGATTTGACCCGGCCGTGATTCCGGTGAAATGGCACCCGGTATTATCGGACCGCCCGCCACCGCCAATCTACCCTCAGCCCCCGGCTCCGCCGGGGGATCCACATCATCGTCGCGCAACATCCCCAACCGATCCCCGGGCGAAGCCCGGGGCTGAGGGATCAGATGAGTTCAACCATCCCCTCAACTGCGCCGACGCAAAACCCACACACACCCAACCCCCATCAGCGCAACCGTCTCCGGCCCGTGCCGGACGGCGGCGCACATCCCGCCGATTCACATAATGATGCGGTACCGGCCAACGCAGTTCATCATGCAGCTTCTACTGCTTGAGTTTACACGAATACTCATCTCGTACCCCCCCAAACAGCCCGGCTAGAACCTACGCCAGAGCGGGTAATATAGCCGCGTGCAGTCGCCCACCGACGACCCGCAACACTAAGGTCCGGTTGCCCGCAATTGAGGTAATCTTCAGCCAACCTCTTATCTCCGTACCCACCAAGCAATTCCACCAGTTCGGGGATGCGAGATTCATCACCCCGTCGGATCAGGTTTAAGCATGCTAATTGCACGGCAATGCGGGCGTCCTGCTCCACACCAGGATATAGAGACACAGCAGCTAGTGCATCACCGAGTTTCTGGGTTGCGCCGTAACTACCAGTCGCCTTTGTAAATATTTCATCCCATGTTTTCGTTTTAGCTTTTTTCGCAGAAGCTATCCGCATGGCCCGATCAGTCGCGGCTTCTGCAATCCGTCCTAGCCTGCCGCTGTCCTCTATCTTTGCAAGCAGGATCTTCAATACCTCGCGGTCGGTTGCATGCATGGCGGCCTGTTCCAGTACGGCCGGATCTTCAATGCGCCGGGCAGCAGCGGAGCGTATCGTGTCGAACTTACCTTCTAATGACAGGGTCAATAGTTTGTCTTTGTCTGACTCGCCAGACAGAGCAACTACTTCTTGGGACAATACCTCGTGCTTTATCAATATGCTCGACAAAGGAATTCTTCTTTCCTTCAGTCGGTTCAAAGCATGCTCCCGGTCATCTTGGCGATAAGCGTGTAATGCTACGGTGCGTAACGAGTTGGTCTCACGAAGGGTGTCGATAATGGCACCCCGCACCGTGACTGACGGGTCTACAGACAACCTCCGAATCAGAAACTGATCGTCAGTGATCTGTTGTACTGCTGCGAGTCGCGTGGCAGCAGCTTTAGCTCTAACAGCAAATTCTATCAATGCCTCCTGGTCGGTGAGTGCCTCCACCGCGGCCAAGCGAACACGGTTATCACTATCCATGACGGCAATATTGTTCAGCACCGCCTGGTCGGTGATATTACGCACCGCTGCTAAGCGAATTTTGTAAAACTCATCTTTCTTGTAGGCAAGATCCTTCAAAACCACTTGGTCGGCAAGAGTCTTCAACGCGGCGAGACGGACGCCTAAACTCCGATCTTTGGCTGCGAGTTTAGCCAACACCGCTTGGTCGGCGATATTATGCGCTGCGGCCACCCTAACTACATCGGCGCTATCCCGGGAGACAAGCCAGATCAGCAGCATCTGATCGGTGAGAGCCTCCGCCGCGGCACGGCGCACATTGTAATCCTTATCCTCGGCAGCTAGATTTGCCAATAATGCCTGGTCGGTGATATTACGCACCGCCGCAACACGGATTTTCCAATAGACACTATTGGAGACTAGATTCGTTAATACCGCCTGGTCGGTGAGTGCCTCCAACACGACAATCTGAAAACGGGAATCGGTGAAGTCAGTTGCAAACTTCTTCAATAGCGCCTGATCGGTAAGTTTCTTCACCGCGAGATCGCGGGCACCGGTATTTCCTACAACGAGCTTGGTCAACAACGCTTGGTCGGTAAGCCTTTCAACCGCAGCACGGAGGACCTCACCATTCTTCTCGTGGTACGCGATCTTCGCCAAAGCCCTCTGGTCGGTGAGCTTCTCAATCGCAACCAGACGGACAAACGTATCCGTTGTATTGACTGCGATCTTCGCCAACACTTTCTGGTCGGTTAATCTCTCCGCCGCGGCTAGGCGGACATCGGAATTCTTATCCTTGTACGCAATATTCGCCAGGGCCTTCTGATCGGTGAGTACCTCAACCGTGGCCAAACGGACAAGCCAATCCATATCAGTGTTTGCGGCTTGTTCATATATATTCTGACCGGAGTTGTTCCCGACTGATACACAACCGGATTGAACGAACAGCCCAACGTACAAAATCGCCGCAACAACGTTGGCTCCTTTGATGTGGCACTTCCTGATTGAAGCTGCTGCACCGTACACGAACATTCCGGGCTCCCTTCTCTACTTTGTGTTTCATGGGTAACGACGAACATCATATTACCCCATTCCCCCCGCACCGGGCTGTTGATAGATAAGGTGAAGCCGAATCAGCTGATGCAGAGGTCATCCTCTGCGAAGGGCTCCGCGACCTAGGGCGTGGATGCCGGTCTACCAAGTCGTAAAGAGTGCCCCCAAAGCATGAGTCAGTACAAAAAGCTATCCCTTCGCCCGTCGGCGTCTTCTCAACTCCGCATCAATAAACCCCTGCAAATCACCGTCCATCACCTTCTGAGGATTCGGTTGTTCGTAGTTGGTGCGGTGGTCTTTGACGCGGTTGTCGTAGAAGACGTATGAGCGGATCTGTGTGCCCCAGCCCATGTCGAGTTTGCCGCCGGTGGCGTCGTTGAGTTCGGCGGCGCGCTTTTCTTCGGCAAGCAGTTCCAGCCGGCCCTTAAGAATACCCATGGCCTGCTTGCGGTTCTGTTCCTGGGACTTGTGGGTGGAGCTGACGATCTGGATGCCGGTGGGCTTGTGTGTGAGGCGGACGGCGGAGGCGATCTTGTTGACGTTCTGTCCGCCGGGGCCACTCGAGCGTGCGAAGGCCATGATGTCCAGGTCGTTGTCGTCGATCTCGACGCCGCCGGTGTCGGGGAACTCCGGGATGACGTCGACGGCGGCGAAGCTTGTCTGACGTTTACCCTGTGCATTGAACGGCGAGACTCGTGCGAGGCGGTGTGTACCGCGTTCGCAGGAGAGGTAGCCGTAGGCCATCGGGCCCTTGATGTAGAGGGTGACGTCTTTTAGGCCCGCCTCTTCGCCGAAGGTCTTGTTGACCTCGGAAACGTCCCAGCCGGCGTTCTCGCAGTAGTACAGGAACATCCGCAGGAGCATCTCGGTCCAGTCCTGGGCCTCGGTGCCGCCCTCGCGGGAGTAGATGGTGAGGAAGCAGTTGCGTGGGTCGTACTTGCCCGAGAGCAGCGACAGGGTTTCGAGCCGATCCATCTCGGCTTCGAGGGACTTGGCCTGGCCGAGAACCTCCGACCGGGTGTCGGCGTCGTCGGCTTCCTGCGCCATCTCCCAGAGCAGCGCCGCTTCCTCAACGCGCTCGGTCGCGGCGGCAACAGGGTCAACGATAGCCTTGGCCCCCTTGAGCTCGACGACGATCTCGTTGGCTTTGTCCTGATTATCCCAGAACCCCGGCTCACCCATCAGGGCTTCCAGTTCGCCCAGGCGGGCCTTCTTCTGGTCGTAGTTAAAGAGAGTCGCGGATGCTTTCCACCCGCGCCTCGAGTTCCTTCAGCAGGGAAGGAACGCTTTCTATCGTGTGTGTTTGCTCGGCCATGGGGGGAGAGTATAGCCGGGTCGACGGGAAATGGCGCACGGACAAGCAGCGAGCTGCCGCGTTAGCAAACAAATGCATGACCCGTCGCGCTCACACACCATGGAGGCCAGCCCATCTAACACGGACCCGCGACCGGACGCAGATAACAAGGCATAGTCTCAATAATGAGATTAATTTGTCTTCATACATCGTCGATAGGGATACAGAATCCCGGGGAACGGCCAGGGCCAGATAGCCCATTGAGACGTATACCAGGGAGCAAGCGATGAAAGCCGAACGAGTTGCGGTCTTAAAGTGTGCTTTCAGCACATTGATCGGTGTCGTTGCGATTGGTGTATGCGCCACGGGCCAGAGCGCCTTGGCCAATGAGGACATCACCACGGACGCCATGGCTGCGGTGGAGGATCGTCACGAAGTGCACCCTCGCCGACCTGACGTTTCACAGGCTCAGCACCCCGCGCTATCCAACCCCGACAACATCGATACCGGACTGCCAGCAGACCCGTGGCAACACGCGACCGGCGACTGGTTCGGTCACAGGCCGAGGCTGGACGACATGGGCGTGATTTTCGAGGCGTCGATCACGACCGACTGGTCAAAGAACCTCCGCGGCGGCATGAACACCGAGGGCGATACGTTTCGCCATCTGTTCAACGGCAACCTCACCCTCGACGCAGAAAGGCTCATGGGCTGGGAAGGCGGGACGTTCTTCCTGAACTTCCAGAACCACAATGGCCCGGACGCCTCGGCCGATGATGTCGGCGACGCGCAGGCGTTCTCAAACATCGACGCGGAAGGTCGGACCCAGGTTGCCGAGTTGTGGTTTGAGCAAGTCACAATCGACGGCACGGTCCGAGTGAAGGTCGGAAAGGTTGAGGCGAACGCGGAGTTTGCCTTCGTGGACAACGGCGGCGAGTTCATCAACTCGTCGATGGGGCTCAGCCCGACCGTTTTTGTTCTGCCCAGCGAGCCGAGCCCGGCGATGAGCGCCAATGTCTTTGTCTACCCGACCGATGGTTTCTACGCCGGGGCCGGGCTTTATGACGGGTCATTGCAGGAGGGCGTCCCGACCGGGTCACGTGGTCCAAAGACGTTCTTTGAGAACCCCGCGGACCTGTTTGTAATTGGTGAGGCCGGGGTCACATGGGGATCTGACGGTGAAGGCCTGCCCGGACGCTTCGGCGGCGGCGGGTGGTGGCACACCGGGACATTCGTCCGTTTCGACGGCGCGACCGACGAAGAGACCGGCGGGTTCTACCTCGTCTTTGATCAGACGCTGTGGCTTGAGAATCCCAGCGACCCCGACGACGGGCAGGGGCTGGGGATGTTCCTGCAATACGGGTACGCCGACGCCGACGTCAGCATGATCGAGCATCACGCCGGGGGAGGATTCGCTTGGATGGGGCCGATACCCAGCCGCGACGACGACGTACTGGGCGCAGGCGTGAGCTTTGTACGGTTCAGCGATGAACCCGGCGCAGGCTTAACGGACGATCACGAAACCGCATTCGAGCTATTTTACAAGGCACAGATCATGCCTTGGATCAGCGTCAAGCCCGACCTGCAATACATCAGCAACCCCGGGGGCACGGGACTCGACGATGCGCTCGTCGCCACGTTAAGGGTCGAAGCCAACTTCTAATAATGACACCAAAAACATTCACCCACCAATGCCTGAACACATCCACCCATTACTAAGGTGCAGCCGAAATGTTTAACTCGATCATGGCAAAACTGACACTGGCCCTAACCGTCCTTACGGTATTCCTCGGTGGGGTCGTATTCTACAACTGGAACCTGACCCTCCAGGTCAACAACTCCATGAAAGACGTGGACGCGAGCGTCAAGGTGGCCCAGGAGACCGCCAGTGTCTTGGCCATCAAGGCGAAGAACCTGCAACTGCACGTCGTGCAGGTCCAGCAGTGGCTGACCGATATTTCCGCGACCCGCGGCGTAGAGGGGTTCGACGACGGGTTCGATGAGGCCCAAAAGCACGCAGAAGCGTTCGGATCACTCTTGTCTGATTTCCAAGACCACTTTACCAGCGAAAACGACGAGGAAGCATTGAAGAGCGCCAATGAGTTGCAGGCGAAGTTCAACGCTTTTTACGCCATGGGGCAGAAGCTTGCCCAGGCCTACATCGATGGCGGCCCCGAGGCAGGCAACCTTATGATGGGTGAGTTCGACACCGTTGCCGCGGCCTTGGCCGACGAGATCCAGCCATTCGTCACCAGCCAGATCGATTCGCTGACGGCGGTCCTGGATCGGGTCGAACAAAACTCGCAATCCACGACCGCTAAAGTGAACCGTATCCGCTTCATGGCGCTGGCTTTGATCGGTGTCATCGTCTTCTGTTGCATCGGCGCCTGGTTCGCGCTGCGGATGTCGGTCGTCAAGCCAATCCGTGACATGGTCGTCCGGCTCAGAGATATCGCCGAGGGCGAAGGCGACCTGACCCGTCGGGTCGATCAGAACCGCAAGGACGAATTGGGCGACCTTGGCAAGTGGTTCAACGTCTTTGTCGAGCGTATCCACGACCTGATCGCCTCGGTCGCTGGGGCCGCGACCGATGTCGCCGGGGCCGCGACCGAGATCGCCGCGAGTGCCGAGGAAATGACGACCGGGATGCGGGAGCAGAACGGTCAGATCACGCAGATCTCCTCCGCTGTCGAGCAGATGTCCGCCAGTGTCGTCGAAGTGGCGCGCAAGAGTGCCGAGGCCTCCAACAACGCCGAGGAGTCGGGCCGGGTCGCGTCCGAAGGTGGTCAAGTTGTCTCCGAAACAATCAACGGGATGAACTCCATCTCCGACGCCGTATCATCCAGCGCCGCCAGTGTCTCGGAATTGGGCAAACGAGGCGAGCAGATCGGCCAGATCATCGAGGTCATCAACGACATCGCCGATCAGACCAACCTGCTGGCGCTCAACGCCGCAATCGAAGCGGCCCGCGCCGGAGAACACGGCCGGGGCTTCGCGGTCGTCGCCGACGAGGTCCGCAAGCTCGCCGACCGCACGACCAAGGCGACCGAGGAGATCGGCGAATCCATCACTGCGATTCAAACCGAGACGGAGCAGGCTGTGAACCGGATGAGCTCCGGGACCGATCAGGTCAAGGAAGGTGTTGTAAAGGCGACTCAGGCCGGTGAGAGTCTGAAGAAAATTGTCGCCGGGGCTCAGGAGGTCAGCGGGATGATCCAGTCGATCGCCGCCGCCGCTGAACAACAGTCCGCGGCCTCAGAAGAGATCAGCAGGAGCGTCCAGTCTGTCAGCGCCGTATCCAATCAGGTCGGCGAAGGCACCGCCCAATCTGCAGAGGCCGCCGGACAGCTCTCGCTTAAGGCAGAGCAGCTCCAAGGCCTGATCGGCAAGTTCAAGATCAAGACCCCCGACCGTCGTAAACGCGATAGCGGCCCTCCATCCGGCGATGAGGATCGCCGGTGGTCCAATCAAGGAGCGTCATAAAGCCTCGATTGGGTGGGACTGCCTGTTCGACCGAACGGCCCATAAACTCCGGGCCCAGGCGAGTTTTCTTCTGATCGTATTTAATAAAGAGTCACAGTTGCTTTCCACCCGCCGTCAAGTTCCTTCAATAAAGAAAGAACGCTTTCGATCGTGTGTCTGCACTGCCACGAGTAGAGTCTTGCGGGCGTACAAGAAGAAAGCACGGCAGGAAGTATCCGCAGATTATGCAGATGGCGTGGATTAAGAAGTGGCAGATCAGAGTGCTTCGACATTAATCTGTGAAATCTGCGGACTAACTCTTCACGGTTTCACGGTCAGAAGCCGCAAATTAGTCCCCAAGCACATACGCGAAAATCAGCGGGACGACGATGGTGGCGTCGGACTCGATCATGAACTTTGGCGTGTCGGGATCGAGCTTGCCCCAAGTGATCTTTTCATTGGGCACCGCCCCGGAGTATCCGCCGTAGCTCGTGCAGGCGTCGGAGGTCTGGCAGAAGTAGCCCCAGAAGCGGGTGTCCAGTTTCTTCAGGTCCTGGATCAGCATGGGGACGGCGCAGATGGCGAAGTCGCCCGCGATGCCGCCGCCGACCTGGAAGAACCCGACGCTTGGTGAATCGTCGTGTTCGCCGGCCATGTTGTCGAGGTACCAGCTTGACAGGGCCTGCATCTGCTCGGTGCCGGTCTTGACGCATTGGTGGTCGGGCAGCGTGCCGTTCATGACCATCGCGGTGAAGATGTTGCCGGTGGTCGAGTCTTCCCAGCCCGGGCAGAAGACGGGGATGTTTTTCTCTGCCGCGGCGATCATCCAGGAGTCTTCGGCCGGGAGTTGATAGTGCTCATCAAGCTCGCCGCTTCGGATGACATCGAACAGGTACTCGTTGGGAAACTTACGTACCCCCTCCCCGGCGGCGGCCTTCCAACGCTCGATCAGTCGGCGCTCCAGGTGGCGCATCACGGTCTCGGGGATACAGGTGTCGGTCACGCGATTCATGCCCCGGGCGTAGAGCGCCTGCTCGTCATCGGCGGAGAGGGCGCGCCAATCCGGGCAGTGCTCGTACTCCGCGCCGGCCAGCATCACGAAGAGGTCCTCTTCGAGGTTGGCCCCGGTGCAGGAGATGGCGTGGACCTTGCCCTGGCGGATCATCCGGGCGAGGGTCTTGCCCAGACGTGCGGTGCTCATGGCGCCGGCGAGCGAGACAAGCATCTTGCCCCCGGCATCGATGTGCAGCTCGTAGCTTTTGGCCGCGGCGACGACCTCACGGCTGTTGAAGTGCAGGAAGTTTTCATCGAGGAACCGGCGGACGCCCCCGCCCCCGGGAGCGGTGGAGGTTCGAGATTTGGGGCGCACAGGGAGCTTGGCGGGGATGACCGGGGTCAGGTTGGCGGGTGAACCGGGGAGTCCGGGGGAGCCGGGGGTGGTGTGCGTGGTCATATCATGAAACCTCCAAGCGGGAAGGCGGGGTTCGGGCGGCCGAGCATGATACCAGAGAACCCGCCGGATCGACACGAAAACCTAGCAACTTTGTAGATGAAGGCGCGGCTGATCGGGTCACAGACCCAGCACGTCCCGCATGGTGTACCGGCCAGCGGGCTTGCCGGCGAGCCACTTGGCGGCACGCAGCGCGCCTGCGGCGAAGGTGTCGCGGGTGTTGGCCTTGTGGGTGAGCTGGATCTCTTCACCGAGTGTGGCGAACGAAACCGTATGCCGGCCGACCTCATCGCCCAGCCGCAGCGCGTGGACGCCGATCTCGCCGGGGTTGCGCGGGTCCATGCCGGATCGCCCGTGCTTGACGTCATGAACGATGTCCTTGCCGGTCGCGTCACAGATAGACTTGACCAGCCCCATCGCCGTACCGGAGGGCGCGTCCTGCTTGAACCGGTGATGGGTCTCGACCACCTCGATGTCATACTCATCGCCCAACTGTTTGGCGACCTGCCCCACCAAGGTGAACAACAGGTTGACCCCCAGGCTCATGTTCGGGGCTGTGAGCACGGGGATGGACCCGGCCGCGTCGTCGATCGCCTGTTCATCCTCGGCGGCCAGACCGGTCGTCCCGATCACCAACGCGACGCCGCGGTCCCGGCATAACCTGACCGCCGGTCGCACCGCCGGCTGGACGCTGAAGTCAATCATCACGTCCGCCTGCGCCTCAAGCGACGACGAAATAGCGACGCCCGCCTCGGCCTCCCCGGCGACCCGGCCGGCGTCCTGGCCCAGCAGACCGCAGCCGGCGTGGTCCAGCGCCGCGACGAGTTGCAGCTCTGCGTCAAGCCCGGCCAGGGCGACCAGACGACGACCCATCCGTCCCGCCGCACCGTTAATCGCGATCTTGATCATGAGATTGCATCCTGCTTACGCCTAACGGCTGAGAACGGTTAGGTCCGATACCTCACACGATCGGCACGCGAAACCGCAAGTCTACCGCAACCTTACGGTTAGAGCCCCGGCCGAGCAAGCCGCGTGAGCCCGGAAACCCGGCCAAGCGGATAGCAAGCCGGGGCCACTTCCCCTACAATTAAATGTCCGAACCGGCCAAGCCCAGCCCGGTTCACCCAACCCCCTGCGAGTACGGCCTTGAGTTTTTTAGACAAGATCAAAAAGAGCGGCAAAGACAAATCACCCGGCAACGGGTTCAAGCGCGACCTGCGTAAGGCACGCCGGTTTTTCGAGCACGCCGAGACCACCGCCAACGCTCAGAATTACGACTACTCCATCGACTGCGCTATCAACGGGCTGCGCCACGACCCGGACAACATGCCCCAGCACGAAGCGCTGCAGGACGTCGCCAAGCGCCGCAAGGTCAACGGCGGCAAGCCGGCGGGCCTGACCGTGAAGATGAAGAAGCTGGGGCCCACCGCGATCGACAAGATGCTCCTGGCCGAGAAGCTCTGGGCGATGGACCCGCTGAACGTCTCGCTGATGCGGGACGTGATGAAGGCCGCGGTCGAGGCCGACGAAAATGAAGAGGAACTGAACCTCGGCGAGGTCGCCCACTGGGTCGGCGAACAGCTCCTGCCGATGATCGGTCAACAGAAAAAGCCCAGCCAGAAGATGCTCCTGGAGGCGCGCGACCTGTTCGTGCGGATCGGGTCGTACGACAAGGCCGTGGAATCCTGCCGTAAGGCCGCGGCGATGAACCCCAACGACAGCAAGCTGCTGGGCGAGCTGAAAGACCTCCAGGCCGAGCAGATGCTGGCGGAGAAGAAGTTCGGCTCGGGCGGTGAAGGCGACTTCCGCAAGAACATCAAGGACGCGGACGGGCAGGCGGCGCTTCAACAGGAAGGCCAGATCAGCAAGACCGCCGACGCGGCCCAGGACATCATCAACCGACGCCGGGCCGAATACGAAGAAGACACCGAGGACGTCAACCGGATGCAGAAGCTGGTCGACGCGCTGATCCAGCGGGAGACCGCCGAGAGCGAAAAGGAAGCGATCGCGCTGCTGAAAAAAACCTGGGAGGACTCCGGCCAGTACCGCCACCGTGTACGGATCGGCGATATCCAGATGAAGCAGTTCAACCGCGTGCTGCGTCAGATCAAGGCCAGGATCGACCAGAACCCCAACGACCAGGAGATGATCCAGAAGTACCAGGCGGGCAAGGCCAAGCAACTCGCGTTCGAGCTTCAGGAATACACCGACCGGTGCAAGAACTACCCGACCGACATGGTCCTGCGGTACGAACTGGGCAGGCGTCTGTTCCTGTCAGAGAGATACGACGACGCGATCGGCGCATTCCAGCAGGCCAAGGCCGACCCCAAACGCCGGGCCCTGTCCCACGAGCTGCTTGGGCGGTGCTACATCCACAAGCAGTGGCTGGACGAAGCGGTCGACACGCTGAACCTGGGCATCGAGGCGCACAGGATCCCCGACGACCGGCTGGCGATGGATCTGCGCTACTTGCTGATGGACGCTCGGATCAAGCTGGCCCAAAAGAACAGCGACCTCGAACATGCCAAGGAAGCGCAGTCCGTCGCCTCGGGCCTGCTGCAGACCGATATCAACTTCCGCGACATCCGCGACCGCATGGAAGAAATCCGCAAGCTGATCGAAGAGTTGAAAGACACCGGCGGTTGACCACCCCCCGGCCCCGACCTCCGACGCGACACGCCCCCCATGCAAGCCACCGCCATCATCCCCGCACGGTTTGGGTCGACGCGCTTCCCCGGCAAACCGCTGGCTAACAAAACCGGCAAGCCGCTGATCCAACACGTCGTTGAACAGGTCCGCAAGGCCCGGACAGTTGACAGGATCGTGGTCGCCACCGATGACCAGCGCATCTTCGACGCGGTAGCCGGGTTCGACGGCGAAGCGGTGATGACACGAGAAGATCACCCAAACGGCACCAGCCGACTGGCCGAGGCCGTTGAGTTGCTCGAAGCCTCTGCCACTCAAGCTCCGGGGGCAACCCCCAACATCATCCTCAACGTCCAGGGCGACGAGCCCGAGATCGAGCCCGCCGTGATCGATCAGTTAGTCGAGGGCCTGGCCAACGACCCCGACGCACCCATGGCCACGCTGGCCAGCCCCTTCGCTCTCGACGAAGACCCTACCAACCCCAACATCGTCAAACTCATCGTCGACCAGCAAGGGCACGCCCTGTACTTCTCAAGAAGCCTGATCCCCCACGTCCGCGACCTCAACCCCCAATCCCCAACCCCCAATCCCCAACCGCTCAAACACCCCGGCGTCTACGCCTACCGCCGCGACTTCCTGCTCAAGTACGTCACACTCCCCCCGACCCCCTTAGAAGAAGCCGAAAAACTCGAACAACTCCGTGCCCTCGAGCACGGCTACAAGATCGCCGTCGTGCAGACAGTAGTACGGCATCACGGCATCGACACACCGCAGCAATATGAAGCATTCGTGCAACGACAATGCGATCGATAGCAGTGTCACGCCGTATTACGGTATCCGACACCGTTGCTGCCTCTGATTCGTTACACTCTAGCTGGTCACAATCTGTAGTCGATTGCGCATCACTGTAATATTCTACACCCCGGAATCGAGCGAAAGCCACTCCTCATCGAGCAGGTCACTCGTAGTGCTCTCCGGAACCAACGCCTCCAAAATGCTCGGTGAACTCAGCCAACCGCAGTTCTTGCCTCAGTATGTTTTCCCGGATATGCAGCTCGGCTATCTTCACGCGTTCACATACAAAAACGAAACCCACCACCATAGTAGCTGCCAAAAGGTCCGCGTCAACGCTCCCTGTCATGGCAATGGAAACCACTATCATGGTAACAAAAATGCCGAACGCTACTACAGGCACAAGGAAGTCATTCTTCAAATGTCGTCCCTTCTTCACAACCAAGATTGACCATACAGCTAATAGAGCGCCGATCAACGAAACGACCCCTATCTCGGTCCGGATGAGCCTCGAATACTCTGAATCAGCCAGAAACCATAGCCCGCCGCATAGGAGTGCAAGACCGATCCCAAACGGAATGATTAAAAGAGCAAGAATGCGTTCCCATGACTTGAGAGGTTTTTCAACGATATTTTGTATCTCCTTTCGGAATTTTTCCTTGAGTTCCGGAGTTACTGTTTCCAGCTCAAACATCTCTTCTCGGAATTGTTGCCTATTCACAGTGGCTCCTCTCTTGTTCCAATATTTCACGAAGTGCCTTCTTGGCAAAATAAATGCGTGATTTGACTGTTCCTATGGGAACACCCGTAATATCGCTGATTTCGGCCAACGAAAAGCCTTCCAGAAAATGCAGTAGCAACACTTCCCGGTGATGGTGACTCAACTGCCCCAACCCCCAGTGAAGCTCGTCCGCATCGAGGTCCGACGAGAGAGTACTGGCCTCTTTTCCAGGGTTGGCGGGGGCTCTTTCACTTTCTGGCAAAAACTTGAATGAAGGATTCTTCCTCAGATGGTCAATCGCGCTATTATGCGCAAGTTTGTACAGCCACGCAGGGAATGCGGCTGGATCGTGTAGCCTTCGGATTTTCCGACTGACTTTGAACCAGACTTCCTGCATTGTGTCCCATGCGTCTTCCTCCGTGTCAACCAGGCGCCTAATGTAGTAGAACAATGGCCTCTCCCAGACATGCACTAGTTCAACGAACGCTTGGTCATTTCCGTTCAAGTACCGAATGACGAGCAGTTCGCTGTGAATATACTCTTTACCTGCTGTCATAGCTCACCCTTTTCTCCACGCTCATTAGGAAGGACGCGGAAAAACACTGGAAGGTTCAAGCAATCGAGCGGAATATTCGCTTCACTGTACAACGACAGCAGAACGGTAGGTTTGAGAGAAAGGCCAGAGGCGGGGTAAGAAAAGGGATAAGCCTGCTCTGTAGAAAACCTCTGATGTTAGGCGCATGTTAGCTTGCGCGATCGGCCGAATCATCGTACATCTATTGCATG
>JAJDCU010000071.1 GCA_029260655.1 Phycisphaeraceae bacterium | reverse complement strand
CGATCACGGCGGGACCATGGTCACCCCCAACACCGAATGGGTCATCGAGGGCGGTCAGTACGCCACGCCTTTGGGCTGGGACTACGCCCCGATCGACGAATACAACGACAGCTACCGCGGGTCGGTGACGTTCTGGAAGTTCGACCGTGAGAAGGGCCGGATCGATCCGGACAAATCGTTTGCGATGGAGCTGCCGCCTTACTGGCAGGACATCTTTGACGCTGGCAAACTCGTCAGCGATGGCTGGGTCTTCGGCAACTCGTTCAACACCGAACTGGCAACCGGGGGAATCGAATCGGGCAACGCCCCGTTCGAAGCCGGCGCCTCACAGCGCGACGCCGATTACCTGCACATCATCAACCTCGAGAAGGCCGCCAAGGTCTACGAAGCAGGCAAGTTCGATCGAATCAAGGGCTTCCCCGTGATCTCGCTTCAGACCAGCATCGACGAAGGCCTTCTGTACTTTGCACCCGAGCCCAAGAGCCCTCACGGCGTGGACGTCGCACCCAAGGGTGAATTCATCGTGGTCTCCGGCAAGCTCGATCCGCACGTCACCATCTACAGCTTCGAGAAGATACAAAAAGCGATCGCTGACAAGAACTGGACGCCCGATCAGTACGGCGTGCCGGTGCTGGATCAGGACGCCGTCGTCGAGGCGCAGGTGGAAGTGGGCCTTGGTCCCTTGCACACCCAGTTCGACGACAAGGGCTACGCCTACACCTCGCTGTTCCTGGACACGCAGGTCGCCCGCTGGACGCTCGGCGGCGCTTACTCGGACCTGCACGATGAGCCGGACTGGTCGGTCGCCGCAAAGACCTCGGTGCACTACAATATCGGCCACCTCGCCGCCGCCGAGGGAGACACCGTCAGCCCCGACGGCAAGTACCTGGTCGCTTTGAACAAGTGGTCGGTCGATCGGTTCTTCACGACCGGGCCGTTGCTGCCGCAGAACTTCCAGCTCCTGGATATCAACGAACCCGGCGACAAGATGCAGTTGCTCTACGACATGCCCATGGGCATCGGTGAGCCGCACTACGCTCAGATCATCAAGGCCGACAAGCTCAAGCCTTGGGAGGTCTACCCCGAGATCGGCTGGGACCCGCACACGCAGTCGCCTTCGGCCAACGCGGTCAAGGCCGGCGAAGAGCGGGTAGAGCGTGACGGCAACACCGTCCACGTCTACATGTCAGTCGTCCGAAGCCACTTCAACCCCGAGCACGTCGAGGTGAATCAGGGCGACCACGTTATCTGGCACCTCACGAATGTCGAGCGTGCCTTGGACGCGACCCACGGGTTCGCTATTCCCGGTTACAACATCAACCTCAGCCTGGAAGCTGGCGAGCACCTGACGATCGAGTTTGACGCCGAGCTACCCGGAACGTTTACGTTCTACTGCTCGGAATTCTGCTCGGCACTGCACCTGGAGATGACCGGATACCTGCTGGTCAAGCCGACCGAGGTTGCCGCGGCAACCGAGTAATATATCGCCATGAATCAAGCGATTAAGAAAGTAATCGGTCCGCGGATCACCGCGGATGAATGGGCCGCACACCGTGGCCGGTACCTGCTGCCAACGGCGCTGCTGGTACTGGCCGCGGTGATGCTGGTCGTGTCGATCTTCCTGCCGTTCTGGCTCATGCAGCTCAACGCGCCGCAGTACCCTGGGGGTTTGCACGTGACAGGCTACGTCAACCACCTCACCGGAGACGTCCATGAAATCGATTCACTGAACCACTACATCGGGATGCGCAAGCTCGATGAGGCGGCTCAGCTTGAAAGGTCGTTGTCGGTCATGATGATCACGGCGTTGTCGCTGCTGGTGCTCGGCGCGGTGTTTATCCATAGCAAGTGGGCCGCGCTGCTCTCGGTGCCGGCGATCCTGTTCCCGGTCGGATTCCTGGTCGACCTGCACCTGTGGCTTTCCTACTTCGGGAACAACCTGGATCCTACCGCGCCGCTGTCCAGTTCGATCAAACCGTTCACCCCGCCTGTGCTGGGTACGGGCAAGGTCGGGCAGTTCGAGACCATTGCGTCAGCCGGGCCCGGGCTGATCCTCGCGGCCATTGCTTCGGTGGTGATCCTTATCGCCCTGTGGCGGCACCGCGCGGCCTACAAGCCGTTGGTAGAGAAGCAACAGCAAAGCGTCGCAGGCGACAGCCCCCCGGCACAGGGGGACGGTACGGATTAGCAACTGACACCGGCCAAACCGAAGATCGTCGACGCCGACGTGATGGCGTCGAGGGCGACAGAACACCGACCCCGGGCGGGGCGTATACGGATGATACATCGTCTAAATATCTGGACTCGCTTGGCTGTCGGTGCCTTTGTCGCAGCAGCTTTAGCCGTCGCTTCGCCGGCCTTCGCGGAGCCGTTTAATCTCCAGGCCGCGATCGATAGCGCACAGCCCGGCGCGGTCATCCATGTGCCGGCGGGGACCTACCACGGAACCATCCTGATCAGCCAACCCGTCGAGCTCGTCGCCGAGCCCGGGGTCGTCATCGAAGGCGGCGGCCAGGGTGACGTCGTCAGGATCGAGGCGGCGGACGTCACGATCCGAGGTTTGACCATCCGCGGCACGGGTAAGAGCCTGGACCGCGAAAACGCCGGCATCACCGTGCTTGCGCCACGCGTCCTGATCGAAGACAACGTCTTCGAGGATGTGCTCTTCGGCGTCTATCTCAAGAAGGCCCCCGGCAGCATCATCCGTGGAAACCGGATCGGCGGCAAGGACCTGCCCGTGCCGCGAAGGGGCGACGGCATCCGGCTGTGGTACTCGCCCGGCTCTGTTATCGAACACAACACCGTCCGCAACAGCCGGGACGTCGTCATCTGGTTCTCGCACAACGTCACCCTCCGGGACAACACCGTCACCGATGGGCGCTACGGCCTGCATTTCATGTACTGCGACGACACCGTGCTGATCGGCAACCACCTGGAAGGCAACTCAGTCGGCGCGTTCCTGATGTACAGCAGACGTCTGGTCATCGAGGGTAACCGCTTCCTCCGCAACCGCGGCCCAAGCGGGTACGGCGTCGGGCTCAAGGAGATCGACGGGGTCCAGGCCCAAGACAACCTGTTCGCCGGGAACCGCGTCGGCATCTACTTCGACAACTCCCCCGCGTCGGTCGACGTCACCCAGCTCTTTACCAATAACGCCGTGGCCTACAACGACATCGGCCTGGCGTTCATGCCGTCGGTCAAGCGAAATATCTTCATCGACAACAACTTCCTGGAAAACGTCGAGCAGGTCGCCGTGCTCGGGTCAGGCCAGCTCAAAGGTAACCAATTCACCGTCGACGGGCGGGGCAATTTCTGGAGCGATTACACCGGCTTCGACCTGACAGCCGACGGCATCGGTGACACCAGCTATCTCGCCCGGAGCCTGTTCGAGAACCTCATGGACCGCGAGCCCAAACTCCGGCTGTTCCTGTTCAGCCCGGTCCAGCAAGCGGTCGAACTCGCCGCCAAGGCCGTCCCCACTTTCCGGCCCCCGACGAAGATCACGGACACCGCGCCGCGGATGACGGCTGTATCGATCCCGACGGAGGTCGGCGACGCGGCCCCGGGCTGGCCGACCGCTATAACCGCGTTGGGGTTGCTTTTATCCGCCACCGCGCTTCTGATGTGTGGGATGACCGGAACACTGACCCGACCAAGCTCCGCTGTTGAGTTGACACCCGTGCGTGATAAGAAGAACACAGACCCGGCCGATCACCCCGCCAAGCCGCTACTCGTGGCATCCGACATCACCAAGCGCTTTGGCCGGCTCACCGCTGTCAAAAAGCTCAACCTCGACCTGCACCCCGGGGAAGCCGTCGCCCTGTGGGGCCGAAACGGCGCCGGCAAAACCACCGCGATCCGCTGCATGCTGGGGCTGGTCCGCTGCAAGGGGTCCGTGGCCCTGAGCGGTTTCGACATACGACGCCGACCCAAGGATGCCAAGCGCTGCGTGGGGTACGTGCCGCAGGAGTTGGCCTTTTATGACGACTGGCGCGCCACCGAATTGCTTAGCTTCTTCGCGAAGATCAAGCGCGTCGGCGGCGGGCGTGTGTCGGCTGTGTTCGCCGAGGTCGGGCTGACCGAGCACGCAACCAAGCGCGTCGGCGAGCTGTCCGGCGGGATGAAGCAGCGCCTGGCGCTCGCAGCGGCGCTGCTGGCCGACCCACCAATACTGATGCTGGATGAGCTGACCGCCAACCTCGACGCCGCCGCACGTGACAGCTTCCTCAAGCTCCTTTGCGATCAACGGGACCGTGGCAAGGCGATCCTCTTCACCTCCCACCGCCTGCGCGAGGTCGAGGCCTTGGCCGACCGTGTGCTGGTCATGGAGCGCGGGGAAGTCGTCACGACGTGTGGGCCCAGACAATTGGCCCAGGCAATTGGGCTAAGGACCGGGCTGCGTTTGTGGATCGACCCGGACCGTCTGGACGACGCCGTGAAGCAACTGCAGCTAGACGGTTTTGAGGCCGACCGAAACGGACAGACCGTCCACGTCAAGGTGCGCCCCGACGAGAAAGGTAAGCCCCTGGCGGCGCTGGCGTCGGCGGGGATCGGCGTCCGCGACTTCGAGGTCGACAGCAGCGACGCGAATTCGCCCGCCCAACGCCCAGGCCCGGGGGGGACCCGATGAGCCTACGCACGATCTTCATCATCGCCCGCAAAGAGCTGCGCGACGCCCTGCGCAACCGCTGGTTCCTGTTATACACCGCCGCCTTCTCCATACTCGCCTTGGCGATGTCGTACCTGTCGCTGGCGGGCTCGGGGATGCAGGGCCTGGCGGGGTTTGGCCGGACGACCGCCGGGCTGGTCAACCTGGTCATCCTGCTCGTGCCGCTGATGGGCCTGAGCATCGCGGCCCCCAGCCTCGCCGGGGAACAGGAGCGCGGCACGTTGGCGTACCTGCTGGCCCAACCGATCACCCGTTTCGAGGCGCTGATCGGGAAATACCTGGGGCTGTCGGCCTCTCTGACCGCGGCGCTGGCGATCGGGTTCGGCATCTGCGGCCTGAGCATCGCGGCCAACGGCGACGCAGCAGGTGTGGGCGTGTACCTGACCCTTGTCGCCATGACCTTTGCCCTGGGCCTGGCGATGCTCAGCGTGGGGATGCTCATATCAACGTTAACCCGCAAGGCAGCGCAGGCCATCGGCATGGCGATCGTTGTCTGGCTTTGCCTGACACTCCTTAGCGACCTGGCGCTGATGGGCAGCGCCCTGGCGTTTAAGTTGCGCATCCAGGAACTGTTCAGCCTGGCACTGGTCAACCCGCTTCAGGTCTTCAAAATGGCCGTGCTGCACAGCATGAACGCCGGGCTGGACGTGCTGGGCCCCGCGGGGATTTACGCTAACCAGACATACGGCCCGTGGCTGTCCCTGCTGTTTGTCGGCTCGATCCTGGCCTGGATCGTCGTCCCCCTGGTGCTGGCGGCCCTGACGTTCTCCAGGAAACCCATCGCATGAACAGACGTTCGGCCATCTCGCTGGCGGTGCTTGCCTTGGGCATCTGCGCCTGCGCATCGGGTTGCGGCGAGCGTGATGACACCGGCCCGCCGACGCTGCACCTGGGCGATGATGTCTGCCAGTTCTGCCAGATGATCATCAGCGACCAGCGCTTCGCCGCGGCGTGCATCATCAAATCGGACAACCGGTCGACTCAAGCCGCCTTCGATGATATCGGCTGCCTGCTGGAGTTCGAGAAGTCAAACCACGAAGGCGACATCACCCACCGATACGTCACGGACTACGACAGCGGCGCCTGGCTGGACGCCTCGACGGCCCTGTATATCCAAAGCCCGCAGATCCATTCGCCCATGGCCTCGGGGATCATCGCCAGCCAAACCCAGGCGGGGGCAGACCGACTCGCTCAGCGGTTCGCCGGCCCCGTGCTGAGCTTCGACGCGCTCAGCGAGCCGACGACAACCTCCGGCTTTCCCGCTAACCTAACGGGGCGTGCCAACACCATGCCGCAGCAGAATACCGGCCCAGAGCGACTGGAAGAGGCCGGAAAAGCACCCGAGGTATCTCAATGAATCGACCGCAACCGACCGCGATCCACGACGACCAAACGCATCAAAAGAACCTGGCCCACCACTTCGATACACCCGGCCAGCAGTTCGACGCGGCGAAGCTTGGGATGTGGACTTTCCTCGCAACCGAGATCCTGATGTTCGGCGGTCTGTTCTGCGCCTACGCCGTCTACCGCACGAATCACCCCGACATCTTCATCGCCGGGCACTACTTCCTGGACACAAACATGGGGGCGCTGAACACACTCGTGCTCATCGCCAGCAGTTTCACCATGGCCTGGGCCGTCCGGTGTGCGCAATTGAACAAGCAGCGTGCCCTGGTCATCCTCCTCACGCTGACTTTCCTCGGCGGGGTCGTGTTCATGGGTGTCAAGTACCTGGAATACAAAGCCAAGTGGGAGCACGGCCTGGTCCTGGGCAACTTCTACCACCCCGACGAGGCGTATTTCATCGCGCACTTAGGCGGCGGACACGAGGCTGCGGGTGTAGAAGATCACCCAGCCGAAGAAAAGAAACCCGCCCCACCGCCGACCGAATACGTCCCCAGCGCCACGCGAGGCCGGATGATCTTCTCAGGCACCTGCTCCAGTTGCCACGGCCCCGACGGTGCCGGCCTGCCCAACCAGGGCGCCAACCTCCACGAAGGCGGGTTCGTCGCATCGAAAACCGACAAGGAACTGCTCACCTTTATCAAGCTGGGCAGGCAGTCCTGGGACGCCGACAGCAAGATGAAACTCCAGATGCCTGGGCGCGGCGGCAACCCGGCGTTAAGCGATGACCACCTCAAGGACGTTGTCGTCTATCTCCGCGAACTGCTGGTGGAAGATGCGACCGCACAAGACGGCCAGGCGGACCAGACCGAGACAGCGGACGCCGGTGATGCAGCCGCCCCCGCGCTAACCGAGGCGGACCTGGCGCTGCTGATCCCCCGCACGGGGATCCAGCCGCCGACTCAGGCAGAGGCGGGACTAAATGACACCTACTTCATCAGCCATGAGCCCGCCGGCGCGCATGTCCCCGAGGTGAAGCCGGCCGACCTCCGCATGTTCTTCGCCATCTATTTCCTGCTGACCGGGCTGCACGGGTTCCACGTCCTGATCGGCATGGTCGTGATCGCCTGGCTGATCGTCCGCTCACTCAAGGGCCACTTCGGGCCCAGCTACTTCACCCCGGTCGACATGGGCGGGCTGTACTGGCACCTGGTCGACCTGATCTGGATCTTCGTCTTCCCGCTTCTGTACCTCATCCATTAGCGCGTAGCCACATCAGTTGCAGCGTTTGGCGCAATCACACCCGATAGGTCGCCGTGCTGCATATGTGTGATACAGGAAGACAGGCGCAACTAACATCAAAAAAAACCGGACGCCGTGGGATGGGCGTCCGGTTTCTATGTTTAACAACGCAATATCGTCTAGCAAGCGTGGCTGGGACCGTTACCTCCCTGCCGCACCGCTGTAATTTGTATCAGCGACGACGCCGTAGCATCGCTACGCCGCCGAGGCCAAGCAGTGCCAGCGTGGTCGGCTCAGGCACGACCGAACCCGGCGGGGGCGGGGTTCCCGCGTTCCAGTTGCCCAGGATCTCGTTGAGGTCCTCGATCCCGACGAACCCGTCGCCGGTGCCGTCGCCCAGCAGCTTGTTGAACGGGGTGACGTTGGCGTTCCAGTTCTGCAGGACCAGGTTCAGGTCCTCGATCCCGACAAAGCCGTCGTCGTTGTAGTCGCCTAAGAGGGAAGCGACGATCGGAGCGATCCTCTCGAGGACGATGTTATCGAAGTGGTTGCCACCACCTAGTGATGTGATGCCCGAGGGGCCGCCGAACCGAATTCGGTCGAAACCCTGAGCGGTTGTGATCACGTCGGTGAATGTGTCTGAGAAGTCGACGGTCCCGTCGGCGCCGGTGTCGAACTCAAAGGTGACGGTGTCCGGTGAGATGATGACAGAGTAGCGGTTCCAGACCGCGCCGCCGGTGCCTTGGAAGGTGTTGACATCGATCTCCGATAGCGGGTCAAGCGGATCGGTTAAGACCGTGCCCATGTCCCAGCCGCCCCAGGACTGGATGTTACCTGTGGGACCGCCCGCGCCGTTGAAGATCACCGCCCGGTACGCGTGGTGGGCGTTCGGGACGGTGTCGTTATACATCCCCAGTTCAAGGATGTTCTCGGCGATCTGATTAAAGGGGTTGTCGTTGAACCACCGCATACCCAAACTCATCCGCTTGTTGTCCGGGCTGACGCCTGCCACCGGCGGATCGAGGTTGGTGTCATCGTCGAAGATGTCTACGCTGAGCTTGAGCCACTCGGTCGCGGTGGGGAACACCGCCCCGCCGGGGATCATCTGCTCGTTGACGCTGCCGCCTTCATGGAAGGCCGATTGCCCGGCTGACCCACCCAGGCCGTCCGACCCCAGCGCGAGGTCCAGCGTGCCGTCGAACCCGGCCCACACGGCGCTCATCGCGCTGGTGCTGGCGTAACTCTCGAAGTCCTCGTTGACGAGCACGTCGCCCACCGCACCCCACGACGTGCTGGCTATACCCAACACCGCCGTGCAACCTAGTGTCAATCCTACGTTTCGCATTGGATGGTTCCTCCCTAGCAAGGTTAGTGTGATCAATAGCCTGCAAATACCAGTTTTAGTTGCGCATACCGCCGCCGAAACAGCCGCCATAGGCGCATTTGATTATATAACAGATGATGTTTCTGTCAATGATTCCATGGGAAATAGGACGAAAAGGTGTAAAACAACTTCATCAAGCCTTTTTTTGGCCCGGTGGAGTCGTGATAATAGGAAGGGCCCCACCACAATGCGGATTGAACATTGCCCTCAACAGAGCATATCATATTAATAAACAACAATTTACAATCAGAAAGCCCCTCTGGGAATTCAATTATATAACTTGGGCTCTTTTTCCAAGCTCCGCTGAGATCTGACGTGCTTATGACTGTGTGGGATGGGGCTTTAGCCTAGAATCAGCCCCCGCCCGCCGGAACTGTCTCGGTCCGCATCTTTCTGCCGATGGGTGTTTGCATGAGCCTATCCGCCACAGGTCCGACACCGAAGCACGCCAAGCCCGACGATTGGGGGCCGTTGCCGAGGGTCGACCTGCGCCATCTGCTGAAGATGACCGACGACACCGGGGTCTTTCAGCACGCGGTGTACGACGTGCCCGACCTTCATCACGGCTACTGCATCGACGACAACGCCCGGGCCCTGATCGCCGCCGTGCACCAGGCACAGCTGTTTGACTCGGACGAGCCAGCTCTGCCGTTAAAGCGGTATCTGGCATTCCTGGCGTATGCGTTCAACCGCGGGACCGGCCGGTTCCGCAACTTCATGGGCTACGACCGACGTTGGCTGGAGGATGTCGGCAGCCCCGACAGCCAGGGCCGGACGATCTGGGCCCTGGGGACCACTGCCAGTGCCACGTCGGACGACGATACCCGTGATCTGGCGATCGACCTGATCGACCTGGCGCTGCCGGGCGTCGAAAAACTCTGGGACCTGCGTTCGTTGGCGTTTACGGTGATCGGGCTGGAGGAGCTGCTCAAGGCCGCCCCCCGCCACCGCCGGGCGCTGTCGCTGCGTGACAAGCACGCTCAGTCACTCATGGACGCGTTTGAGCGCCACAGCGGCGACAACTGGCCGTGGTGCGAAGACAAAGTGATTTATGACAACGCCAAGCTGTGCCACGCCCTGCTGGTCAGCGGCCGGTCGATGCAGCGCGACGACATGATCGAACAGGGGCTTGAGTCGCTAAGGTGGTTGCTGGATGTACAGACCGCCGAGGGCGGACACCTAAGCATCATCGGGAACCAGGGCTGGCTGCCGCGCGGCGGCGAGAAAGCCCCCTACGACCAGCAGCCGTTGGAGGCCCATGCTTTGGTGCATGGTTGCCTGACCGCGGCCAAGGTCAGTCAAGACCCGGCGTGGGCGGGCCATGCCTGGCGGTGCTTCCAGTGGTTCACCGGCCGAAACGACCTGGGCGTCTCGTTGTATGCCCCCAAAACCGGCGGTTGCCGAGACGGGCTGCACCCGGAAGGGGTCAACCGCAACCAGGGCGCCGAGTCCTCCCTGGCGTACCTGCTGAGTGTGCTTGAGCTACACCGCTACCGCGCAACCACACCGTGACCACGGCCCCAGCCGCCTCTGCCTGCAAACCGCGCCGATGATGCTCAGGACACTAGCCAGGGTGTCCGTCACCCGCCCCAGCCAGAGATCACAGGCGCTACAAGCCTCGCCCCTTACCAGTATCCGGGAAAGTTTTACTTCACCCCCGTGAGTCCGCCGGTGTTATATCCGACGATTGAAAGCCGACAGCCCGTTATGGGACGGACGGGACGATGCGCTCAGCGCACTTAAGAAGCCCGGCGCAAGCGACGATGACGATAAAGCCGACTGTAACGGTTATGCCGGCAGATATTCACTGACACGACCGACAAGCGGAGCGAGCAACCATGTGGTTCCTGCCAAACAACACACCCGAGGGAGAGGCCCAAGACCTCAACGTTCATAGTGGTGCCGGGCACGACAAACCCGACGCGGCTGAGGTTGCGCTGGTTAAAGCCCCCGTCCGACAGGTGTACGACGAGTCACAGGCGCTGTATGTCACACTGATTTTTATCGTGGCGATCTCCCTGCGTGTGCTGCTATTCGTCCTGGGGCCCTACACAGACAGCGGCCGGGCGATGTACCCCGATTCGTACCGGTACGTCGAGCTCGGAGAAACCCTGGTCAGCCAAGGAACGCTCGCGGTCTCGGGCCAGGAGACCGGGGTGGTCCACGAGCCGCTTGCTCAGCTGCGCACCGAGCTGGGACAGATCGAACCGACCAACAACCAAGGCCTTCGGCCCGAGATCATGCGGACACCCGGGTACCCGGCGCTGATCGGCGCTGTGGCGTGGCTGGGGCTGGGGGTCAACGGCCTGCTGGTGATCCAATGCCTGTTCAGCGCCGTGTCCGTGGTGCTGGTCTATGCGATCGGACGGGTGCTGCTGAAGCGTCCCGGGCCGGCGCTGTTCGCGGCGCTGATCGTCGCGCTACACCCGGCGGACATCGCCGCGCCGACCGCGGTGCTCACCGAGGCGTGTTTCACCCTGCTGGTGCTGCTGGGGATCTGGTCTGTCTGTGACCGGGAGAGCCGCGGGATCGGGTCGGCTTCGTTCGGCGGGCTGGCGATCGGCGCGAGCGTGCTGGTCAGGCCGGTATCGATCATGCTGGGCCCGGCGCTGGCGCTGTGGATGCTCGCCACGGATAGGCGGATCAAGACGGTTTTCCTGGCGACGCTGATGACCGCGCTGTCCCTGGCGCCCGGCGCCGCCTGGATGGCGCGCAACCAGTCGGTCGGGTTCGGCTACCGCCTAAGCAGCATCCCCTACATCAACAGCTACTTCTACTCCACCGCGTACATGCGCCTCACCGAGCAGGGCGGCGACTGGAAAGACGGTTGGCCTGGCACGGTCGATACGCTGATGGGTGAGCTGCGCGCCGAGATGAACCTCGATCCTGATGCCGACGCCTTCACCACGATGAACCGTCTGGGCGTGCAGGAGATCAAGGACAAGCCCGGGCTGTACGCCAGGGTTATGAAGGAATCCATGCTCAAGTTCTTCACCGATCACTCGATGGGCGGGCTCTACCAGCAGCTGGGACTGACCTACACCCCCACCGGGCTGCGTGACAAGCTGCTTAACGGTGGGCTGTCTCGGTCAAATCTGGTGGATGTGGCGTCGAACCCTACCGGCCTGATCGCTCTTTTCTGGTCGGGCATCAACGGGCTGCTGCTGGTCGGGATGGTCCTTGGCGCGGTGATGCTGCTGGCCCGAGGCCACTGGTCGGCGCTGCTGCTGGTCGGCGGGGTGATGCTGTATTTCATGCTCGCGACGCAGACCACCGGGCTGGAGCGATTCCGGCTGCCGGTCCTGGGATTGCAGGCGTTGCTGGCAATGTCGTTGTTCGCCCCGAGATTAGTGCGCGAGGTGAAACCAAGCCAGCCCAAGCGGCGCTGGTACGAGCGCGAGGTCGACGGTGAGGAAGAAGACTCCGAAGAAACGCCGGCAGATACCCCCGTGATCGTCGAGCACGAGCCCGAACCCGAGGCCATGGCCCGGCCGCTGTGATCGGGGTTATCAGACCACACCGCCGCCGCCCTGCGCTTAAGTAACAACCGTGATCCGTCGATACAGCCTGTGCCGGTCTTGCCGGCTGTAACGGTTAGGCGATTTTCGCCCGGCCGACGAGGCGCAGTTGCGCCGGGAGTCAGCGGTTGTCCAGCACGATCTCAAACCCACTTGCCCTGCCGCCACGGGACAACGCCCGTCCTGTTGACGTCGTGGTCATCAAGCCCCAACGCGGCATGGGGGCCTTGGACCCGATCGAGCTGTGGCGGCGGCGCGACCTGGCGTGGGTCCTGGCGATGCGCGACCTGCGGGTTCGGTACAAGCAAACGTTCCTCGGTATCGCCTGGGCGGTGATCCAGCCGCTGGCGACGATGGTCGTGCTGCACATCTTCTTCGGCCGGGTCTTAGGCATGGCGGACAAGGTCGGCGGTGTGCCCTACCCGGTATTCCTCTACGCCGGGCTGCTGCCGTGGACACTCTTCGCCAACGCCGTCACCGCGTCGAGCAACAGCCTGGTCGGCAACGCACACATCATGAGCAAGGTCTATTTCCCAAGACTGCTGCTGCCGCTGTCCGCGACGCTGGTTCCCGTGATCGACTACGCGCTGGCGTTCGGTGTGCTGATCGGGCTCATGGCTTGGTTCGGCGTGCCGGTCACCACCGGCGTCGTGCTGATACCGCTGCTGATCCTCTCGACTATGCTCGCCGTGTTGGGTGTGGGCGTGCTGCTGGCAAGCCTGACGGTGTGCTACCGGGACTTCCGCTACGTGGTCCCATTCATGCTTCAGCTCTGGTTCTTCATGACACCGGTCATCTACGATCTTGAATTCGTACCGCAGCGCTACCGCTGGCTGATGGACCTCAACCCGATGGCCGGGACAATCGACGCGTTCCGCGGCGTGATCCTCAGCCAGCCGATCAATTACGCTTCGTGGGCGGTCTCAACGACCGTGGCCGCGCTCACGCTGGTGGTCGGCCTGGTCTGGTTCGCGAAGCTGGAGCGGAGATTTGCGGACGTGGTTTAATGACTGAGCAACCGATGACAAAACCCGTAATCCAGGTCGAGAACCTATCTAAACGCTACCGGTTGGGGCAGGCGGCGACGCTGCGCCAGCGTTTAGCAGAGATAGCTGGGAGGATGCGACGGGGCGGGGGCGAGAGAGCCGAAAACGGTGACGCGTTCTGGGCGCTACGTGATGTGGCGTTTGATGTACAACCCGGCGAGGTTCTCGGGCTGATCGGCCGAAACGGCGCGGGCAAGAGCACCCTCCTGAAGATCCTCTCGCGGATCACCGACCCGACCCACGGCCAGGTCACCCTCTGCGGCCGGGTCGGGAGCCTGCTCGAAGTCGGGACCGGGTTCCACCCCGAGTTGACCGGGCGGGAAAACATCTTCCTCAACGGCGCGATCCTCGGGATGAAGCGGGCCGAGATCAAGCGGCATTTCGACGAGATCGTCGACTTCGCCGAGGTCGGCCGGGTCCTGGACACCCCGGTCGAACGCTACTCCAGCGGGCTGTACGTCCGGCTGGCGTTCGCGGTCGCGGCGCACCTGGAGCCGGAGATCCTGTTGATCGACGAGGTGCTGGCCGTCGGGGACGCCGCGTTTCAGCGCAAATGCCTGGGGAAGATGGGCGATGTCGCCAAGCAGGGAAGGACGGTTGTATTCGTCAGCCACAACATGGCGGCGGTCTCGACCCTCTGCGACAGGTCGGTCCTTCTGGAAGGCGGCCGGGCTACCTTCATCGGCGACACCGAGCAGGCGGTGCAGCGCTACCTTCAGCGAGGCAACGAACAGGCCCCGGTCGCGCTGCGTGACCGCCAGGACCGCGCCGGCAGCGGCGACGTCCGACTGACCGGGATCTCGATACAGAACGCAGAGAACCCCGAAAACCAATTCATCCAAAGCGGAGACCCGCTGCGCGTCACGATCCGCTATGAGAGCGATAAGAAGCTGAGCCGCCCTCGCTTCCTGGTGGGGATCTACGACCCGATGAATCAGCCGCTGTTTCGCCTGGACACGCAGGTGACCGCTCAACTCCCCGAGTCGCTGCCCGCCCAAGGCGAGGTCGTCTGCGAGACCGGGCCGCTGCTGGCGACCGCCGGGGTTTGCTACGTCAATGTCGCGGTCCAACTCGGCGAGGAGATGGCGGACCACGTCTCGCAGGCGACCAGCTTCGGGATCGAGCCCGCCGACGTCTACAAGACCGGTCGAGGCTTCGACCGCCGGGACTCACTGTTCCTGCTGCCCCAGCGGTGGCGGCACAACGCGGCTTAGACCGCCGGCGAAGCGCCCTTCCACTATCCGATAACGACACCCCACGCATACCGGACACCGCCCTCAAGAGGGGGTCGGGTGTGGTCGATGACGGATGTAACGGTTGTATCGATTACGTAAGAGGTCTAGGAAGTCTCAGAGGTTATTGGACGATGACGCAAGCTGTAACACTGACACGCGAACAGGTGGCGTTCGAGCCGGCCTCGATGGCCGATCCCCACGGCCGGGTCTTCCGATGGGAAGGCGGCTTGTACCGCGCGATCAACAGCGACATCGCCCCGATATACCGACGCCTTCTCGAAGACCCGCGATGCACCCGGCTATTCGACATCGGGCTGATCGATACCGGCATCGCCGACATCGAACTTCAAGGCGCCGGCCTGGTCCTGCGCCACCGCGAGCTGCCCCGCGTCACATACGGGTTCGAGTGGTGCGCCCCGATGCTCCTGGACGCCGCGAAGCTGACCATCGACCTGGCGATCGAACTGGACACGATGGGCTTTGAGTTGCTCGACGCCCACCCCTGGAACGTCCTGTTCGAAGGCCCGACGCCTCACTTCATCGACTTCGGGTCTTTCGTCCCAGCCAAGCCCGGCACCCCCTGGCGCGGTCAGGGCGAGTTTATCAAGACGTTTATCAACCCCCTGTTCCTTCTTGTGCGCGGGCACGCCGAACCTGCACGCCGGCAGATGGCCGATTTCAACCGCTGGGGCGTCACCGACAGGGAATTAGTGGGCATCGTCGGGCGCAAACAACGGCTTGCAAGGTACTGGCAAAGTCTGACGATGCTCCCAGGCGCCGTTGAGCCCAGGACAAGCGCCCTGATAAAGCTCCGGGACTACCTGGACCGTGTCGAGCTACCCGAGCCGACAACCCAGTGGTCGGACTACTACAACGAGCACGTCTGTCTGGAAGACCGGGCCGCGTGGACCGGCAAGCATGTGGTCGCCGACGAGGTGCTCCGCCGGGTTGAGCCCCGGACCGTGCTGGACCTTGCCGCCAACGCCGGCTGGTTCTCCATGCTCGCGGCACAACACGGCTGCACGGTCGTCGCCACCGACAACGACGAGACCTGCCTGGCCCACCTCTACCGCCAAGCCAAAGAACAGCGGCTGGACATCCTCACGGTCAGCCAGGACTTCACCAGGCCGACCCCGCCGCACGGCCCAAACGAAGTGTTCCCCGACGCCTTTGCACGGCTAAACGCCGACCTGGTCTTCGCTCTGGCGATCACGCACCACCTGGTTTTCAAGGCCGGGATGGACTTCAAACAGATCGCCAGGACCCTTGACGGGTTCACCGGTAAAACGCTCCTGGTCGAGTTTATCCCGAAGGAAGATCGCCACGTCGCCCTGTGGTACACCGATGCGTACCGGTGGTACACCCTGAACAATTTCAAGGCCGCACTCGCCCCCTACTTCAACCGGATCACCGTGCACCCGTCCAACCGGGAGCCACGCGTCATGCTGTGCTGCGAAAGATCGGCCTCCGTCGCCGCGGCCGCCTGATCGCCTGACATCGCCCAAACCGTAACACGAAAATAGCGCAGACGACCAAGATGACACCCACACCAGCCAACAGCTCGATCGAGACGGACGACGCCGTCACCACCGACTGCCCCTGCTGCGGCGCGGTAACCACGCACAGATTGATGTTCACCGGTGTCGGTAACAAGGGCACGATCTACCGTTGCACCGGCTGCCAACTGCGCCGGCTGCTGCCCCTGCCGGATATGACGGCCGAACCCGAAGACGGGCACGGGATGTACGCCCAACAGACCAAGCGGCTGGACCCGGTATACGAACAGCAGGTCGCCGGCGCTGTCAGGGGCTATCTCGACCACTTCGCCAAGCTCGGACAGCACGTGACCACGATGCTGGATCTGGGCGGGGGCATGGGCTACTACTCGCGCGCGTTCGCCCGCAGCGGATTGGATGTGACCTACCTGGATCGGGACCCGGTCTCTATCCAATTCGCCGAGCCGCTGAACAAACCGTTAGGCATTAAGACAGTTTCGCAGCCGATGGGCGTGTTCGCGGATGACCCCGATAACCATCGGCGGTACGACCTGGTCTTCTTCCGGCACGTGATAGAGCACTGCCACCAGCCGGACGAGGTCCTGCGTTCGGCAAGCCGGGTCTGCAAGCCCGGTGGGGTGATCGTGATCGAGACCGACAACAACCGAAGCCTCGAACACCTGCTTCATCCCGGTGCGGGGCCATACTGGCACGGGGTCTACAGAGACCACTACCAACAGGGCTCGCTGATGAAGCTCTGTGCCGCCCGCCCGCTGGCGATCGACAAGGATGAGACCCACTACTACGCCTTCCGGTCGGAGAACCTGCGGACCCTGGTCGAACGGACGGGCTGGCGCGTGATCGATCAATTCGACTACCCGCTGGGGCACCGCACGTTTTGGCCGAACATCCCGCGCCCGACCTCGAAGTCGTTTTGGCGGGTGCGTCGTCGCGTGGACCTGATGCGGGCCGCGGTCTTCACCGCCGCCTACCCATTGATGCGAGCCGCCGGAATGGGCGCTGGGCTTGCCGTCTTCGCCACCCCCCGGATCGAGACGTCAGCCAAGTCGCCCACGAGAACTGAGCAGCCCAAGGAGATGGCTAAACGCCCACGAGTAGCCGCATGAGCAGTGTGATCGGCCAAGCACGGACCGTCGCCGGGGCCGCCAAACGAGGTGGCCTGATGCTGTCGCGCGCCGCTGCCGAAGCCACGCGACGCAGGATCGCACAGCGCATCCCACCCAAGCCGACCGTCATCCAGCTCCCCGTCAACGATATCTGCAACTCGCGTTGTACGATGTGCAATATCTGGCAGAAGAAGCGCGATCACGAACTGACAGCAGACGAGCTGACAACCATCCTGCGCGATCCGCTGTTTACCGAGGTCTCGTTCGTCGGGCTCAACGGTGGTGAGCCGACGCTCCGCAAAGACCTGCCCGAGCTTGCATCCGTGCTTGTACGAGAGCTTCCCAAGCTCAAAGAGCTTCACATCATCACCAACGCGATCCGCGACAAGGACGTGACCCAGCGGATCCTGGCGGTGAGCGAGGTGGCGACGTCACAGAATAAGCGTCTGAGCGTCAGTGTATCGCTCGACGGCGTCGGCGAGGACCACGACCGTAACCGGGGCGTCCCGGGCAACTTCGCGTCCGCCGTCATAGTCATCGATACGCTGAGAGATAACGGCGTCCCGGTTTCGATCGGCTGCACGCTCACTAAAACCAACTGCGACGGAGCCGACGACCTGCTTCAATGGTGCAACGAGCACGGCGTCGACGACTTCGAATTCCGTCTGGGCGTGGAGATCCGACGTGTCTACAACGAGGGCTACGATCTCCTGAATCCGCTGACCCCGCAGCAGTGGTTTCACCTGACGATGTTCTTCGACAAGCTGTCGCGCGACGAGCGCGTCGGCGGGGCGCAGCGGCGGTTCTACAAGAGCCTGGTCGACCAGATCGCCTTCGGCTCACCGCGATCGGCTGGGTGCCACTGGCAGACCCAGGGCGTCACACTCGATACCCGCGGCGACCTGAGCTACTGCTCGGTCAAGAGCCCGGTCATCGGCTCGGCGCTGAGCCAAAGCGCTAAGTCAGTTTATAAGCAAGGCCTGAGGCACCGAAGAGAGATCATCAAGAACCACTGCGACGACTGCCGGCATGATCTGCTGGGCCCAACACCGATCCGTGAGATGGTCCAAGACGCGATCGATGAAGTCACCGAGCCCTGGCGGCGGCGGGCAGCGCTACATCGCGCCGAAGGACAGGCCCGGCAAACCGACCTCACGCCCAACACAATCACACACCCCACGCGTCCCCACCCCGCGCGATGGCAACACGTCGTCATCACCGGCTGGTACGGCACGGAGACCCAGGGCGACAAGGCCATCCTCGGCGAGCTGGTCCACTTCATCCGAACCCACAGCCGCGACTGCATGATCACTCTCACCACGATCGACCGTAAGGTGAGCTTGCAGACCCTGCGCGAGATGCCGGAACTCGGGGACATCGATCTGGTGGACCTGACAAGCGCCGCTGAGTCCGGCGTGGTCGAGAAGGCCGACGCGGTCATCATGGGCGGCGGCCCCCTGGAGGACATCGGCGAAACCGAGCACGTCTACCGCCTCTTTTGCAGGGCAAACGATTGCTGGAAAGCCCGTGTGATCTTCGGGTGCGGCGTTGGACCCTTCCATAACCAACGCGTCAAATCTCAAGCGGCCGCGATCCTGAAAATGACCACCGCAGGCTTCGTTCGGGACCGTGAAAGCTACGACTACGCGGTGCAACTGGGTGCGCCACACAAGCTAGGCATCGGATGCGACCCGGCTCTACGGTATCTCTACCGCTGGGGGCGAAATCAGGAGGCCTCGATCGCGCGTGAACACACCACGCCCCGCCTGATCGGACTGGTCCGGGCCAACACCTGTGAATACGTCGCTGATATAACCCGAGACGAACTGGAAGTACGTAATCAAGACTCTACCCGGCAACTGGCCCGCGTCTTCGAATCAGCCGCCAAGCAGCACAACACGACCGTTGAGCTGCTTGCGATGCACGCGCTGTGGCTGGGCGGGGACGATCGGCTATTCAACCGCCAGATCGCGGAGGCGTTTACCGATCACACGCGGGCTCGGGTTGAACGTGGGTATCTGAGCCTCAACGATCTACTTGAGCGGCTCGCAGGGGCCGATGCCGCGGTGGCGATGCGCTACCACGGGCACCTGTTCTGCATGGCCCTGGGGGTGCCGATGCTTTCGATCGACTACACCGGCGAAGACGGCAAGGTTGCGGCACTGGTCAGGCGGGTCGGATACGGCCAATGGTCTCAGCGCTGGCAGGAACTTGACCCCGAGCATGCCAGTAAGCAGTTGAACGACCTAATTGGCCAACGCCGTCAGCGCTCACGCTATCTCAAGGCCAGGACAGCCGAGTTGGTCGCGGACTTAGAAACAACCTATGAGAAATCGTTCGGCGTCACAGTCCCGGATCGGACTCGCCTGAATCCACCCACGCCGCTGACCCCTAGCGCACGAGCCGCCGCATGAGCCAGATGAAGCAACAGATCGAGTCACGCGCCGCGCAGCTCCTGCGAGCAAGCCGCGAGATGATCAAGCGGACCGCCGAGTCGGCTGGGGGCACACCCCCGATGGGCTCCGTGCGGTTTGGGTCCTTCCGCCGGACCACACCGATCGCCGAGTCGTTTGGCTACGGGAGAGGCGGGACACGGATCGGCCGACACTACGTCAACCGATTCGTCGCTGCCCACGCCGATGACATCCGCGGCCGCGTGCTGGAGATCGGTGACAACCACGTTACGAAAGCGTTCGGCGGCGACCGTGTCACGCAATCAGATGTCCTCCACGCCGAGCCCGGCAACCCGCAGGCAACGGTGGTAGGCGACCTCGCGACCGGCCAGGGCGTCTCGACGGATACCTACGACTGCATCATCCTCACACAGGTGCTCCAGCACATCTTCGACATCCACGCCGCGGTCGCTCACACCTGCGCCGCGCTGAGGCCCGGCGGGGTCGTGCTGGCAACCAACCTCGGCCTGGGACAGGTCAGCCGGTACGACGCCGACCTCTGGGGCGACTACTGGCGACTGACCCCGCAAGTAACCCGACGGCTGTTCGAGGAGCACCTGCCCGGGGATTGTGTGGAGGTGGCTTCCTGTGGCAACGTCCTGACCGCCACCGCGTTCCTCCACGGACTTTCACTCGAAGAGCTCACCGAACAAGAGATCGATTACCACGACCCGGACTACCCGGTCATCGTTACTGTCCGTGCTCGCAAGCCCCTGCAATAAGATGCTCACCCTCACACTGGACAACCTGCGCAGCAAAGCCCTTGGGCTCTTACGCCAAACAAGCCCGGGCGCGAGGGTGCTGCTATATCACCGTGTAACCGACCTGACGTGCGACCCGCAGTTGCTGTCGGTCAGTCCCAAACGGTTCGACGAGCAGATGCAACTGATCGCTCGCTCGTACCAGCCCATCAGCCTGCGGTATCTCTGGGCGTGCGTCCGCCGGGGCGATGTCCCCCACCGTGCCGTGGTTGTGACCTTCGACGATGGATACGAAGACAACCTGACGATCGCCAAGCCGATCCTCGAAAGGCACGGCATCCCCGCGACCGTATTTGTCGCTAGCGGATCTGTCGGCGGTGACCGCGCGTTCTACTGGGACAAGCTCGAAGACATCTTCCTGTCGGATCGCATGCTGCCGGAAGAGCTCAACATCACCATCGGCCAAGAGCAATACCGATGGAGCTTTGCCGGCGAGACGGACGGCTATCACAATGCCGGATGGAGCGCCCTCTCCCCCACCACGACCCGGCGTCAGGCCGCCTACGTGTCGCTTTGCGATAAGCTTCGGCCGCTGCCTTACGATCGCCAGCAGCCGTTGATCAATGAATTGTGCCAATGGGCCAGCGCCAGCCCGTCCGCACGCCCGACCCATCGTGCAATGACCGCCGAGCAGTTGCGTCAGCTCGTTGACGGTGGATTAATCGAGGTCGGCGCCCACACGATCGACCACCCGATCCTCGCGAAACTAACGGATAGCGAACAGCGCCGACAGATCCGCCAGTGCAAGGACGACCTCGAGAGGATCATCGACCAGCCCGTCCAGAGTTTCTCCTACCCCTACGGCACACGCAGCTCATACACCCTTGACACGGTCGCCGCTGTGCGGGATGCGGGGTTCGACTGTGCCTGCTCAAACTTCCCGGGCAAGGGTCGCCGGGGCACAGACCCGTTCCAGCTCCCGCGTGTACTGGTGCGAGACTGGGCTGGGGATCGGCTGCTACAGGAAGTCGGGAGGGCCGCGGCATGACACGACCGGGCCTAAGCATCCTGCAGGTCAGCACAGCGGACCATGGCGGCGGCGCAGAGCGCATCGCGATGAATCTCCACCGGCGGTTCCAATCGCGGGGCCATCAAGCGACCCTGGCTGTGGGACGCAAGACAGGGGACGACGACGCGGTCGCCCTGATCCCTAACGATGCGTCTCGAAACCGATGGTCCCGCTTCTGGGCGGGGGTCTCTTACCAACTGCACACCCACGAACACCGGCTGGGCAGCACGCGCCGACTGCGTACCGTCACCGACGCGATCGCACGGCCCAACGCATGGCTTGACGCGCAACTTGGCCGAGAGCACTACGGTTACCCCGGCGCGGCCTCGCTTACATCCCTGCCCAAGCACCCACCCGATCTGATCCACCTGCACAATCTCCACGGCGGCTACTTCAACCTGCGTCAACTGCCACGGCTCTCTCGGCAAGCCCCGGTGTTCGTCACCTTGCACGACGCGTGGATGCTCGCCGGGCACTGTGCCCACTCCCTTGGCTGCGACCGCTGGCAGTCCGGCTGCGGCAGTTGCCCCTCGCTTGGGACCTACCCCGCCGTGCGCCGCGATGCGACCGGACGGAACTGGCGGCGCAAGCGTGATATCTACGCACACAGCCGGGTCTACCTCGTCGCACCCTCTAAGTGGCTGATGGACAAGGTCAAGCGGTCGATCCTCGCCCCGGCCGTTCTTGATTCACGTGTGATCCCAAACGGTGTGGACCGGTCGGTCTTCAACCCGGGCGATCAGGCGCTGGCCCGCCATCACCTGGCTCTGCCCGAGAACGCACACATCGTCCTCTTCGCCGCCAACGGCATCCGCCAATCCGACTTCAAGGACTTCGAAACGCTGCGTGAGGCCGTCCGCGTGGTCGGCGAGTCGGTGACAGATCGGCCGGTGATATGTGTAGCCTTGGGCGAGGCAGGTGAGACGCAGCAGATCGGGCGAGCGAAGGTGCGGTTCATCGCCCCACAAGCCGACCCCAGCACCGTCGCGGATTACTACCGCGCAGCCGATGTCTACGCACACGCCGCCAAGGAGGACACCTTCCCGACCACGATCCTCGAGGCGATGGCCTGTGGGACGCCGGTCGTTGCGTCGGATGTCGGCGGCATCCCCGAGCAGGTCGACCACGGCCAGACCGGACTGCTCACCGGTGCCGGCGATGCCCAGCTATTCGGGGCGTACCTGGCGATGCTTCTGAAAAACAAGGGCCTGCGTGAAGCGTTCGCCGAGCAGGCCGTCGAAACCGCCGCAAAGAAGTTCGACCTCGATACCCAGACCGACCGATACCTTGCGTGGTACGGCCAGGTCGTCCGTAACGTGCGCTCACAAGGAACACGACAGGCCGCATAGGCCAGAGCAGACATGAGCACCAACATCACATACAACCCCGCCTCCAACCCGAAGATCAGTGTCGTCATGGTCGACGGCTCGTTCCGCGAAAGGTACGACTCGATCGACTTCATGGCCAGGCAGGACTTCCCGTCCGGGGACTACGAGCTGATCTGGGTCGAGTACTACGACAAGATCCACCCGGATCTGAAACGTCGGATGGACGCCCAGGCCGGGTCCCGGGACTTCCGCGCGATCGCGCTTGGTCGCAGCGGAACGTATCACGCATCCTATTGCTTTAACCGCGGGATCGATGAGGCTCGCGGTGAGTTGGTCGTGATCCCCGACGCCGATGTGATCGCCGAGCCTGACTTCCTCCAAACGGTCTGGCGAGACCACCAGGCAAGCGATGAACTGGTGACCTACTACCACCGTCACAACGAGCCGAAGGAGCAGCACGCCGGCGAAGTGACCCTGGAGCACCTGCGTAAAGTCTGTGAGTTGACCAACCCGACCAACCACGGGGCATGCCTGGCTGTGCGGAAGAAGTGGCTGACCCGGATCAACGGCTACGAACAGAGCCCGATCTTCGCCACCGGTTTCCACGCCAACGACAAGGACGTGTACGCCCGGCTGTGCAACCTGGGGCTGATGGTCAGGTGGAACCCAAACGTCAGGCTGATGCACCCCTGGCACGACATGACCGGGGAGGTCACGCCGCATTACACACCGCAGCTGGACGTGATCAGTTGGCGCGGCCGTACGCTGTCTACGCTGCCGTTCCAGGGTTTGGACCCGTCGCGAGACACGACGCCGCCGGCGAAGTTCCGTGAAGCCGAACGCTGGCTGGCGTCACTTGATCGACCCAAGTGGAAGCGCGCCCTGGCCCGGATTGGCCGCGCCGCCGGCCTGAATCGGGAGGCCGCGTGAGCACACGGATTCACAGCACGGCAGCGCCCCAGGGCGACAACCCAGACGCCGCGCCGCGCGTATCGGTCCTGATGCCGGTCTACAACGCCGAGGCTTACCTCGCCGAGGCAATCGACTGCATCCTCGCGCAGACGTTTGACGACTGGGAATTGATCTGCGTGGACGACGGATCGACCGATGCTTCGCTGACGATCCTTCGGTCCTATGCCTCACGGTTCGCCTGTGTCCGCGTGATCACCCGGCCGAACACCGGGATCGTCGGCGCGCTCAACGATGCGCTGGCTGCCGCACGGGGTGAATACATCGCAAGGATGGACGCCGACGACTGGTGCGCAGAGGATCGCTTCGAACGGCAGGTTTCGTATCTGGATGCACACCCGGGCTGCGCCGCGCTGGGCACCTGGGTCCAGCGGACCGACCCGCTCGGCTCGCCCGCAGGTCTGCAAGAGCCACCTACCGACCACACCGCGATCGACCGGGGCCTGCTCGCAGGCGACGCCTCTGTCTTAGTCCACGCCACCTTGATGATGCGCGGCGACGCGCTGCGCACCATCGGCGGTTGGCGCCTCGGCACCGACTGGGTCGAAGACCTGGACCTGTTCCTTCGCCTGACCGAGCACGGGAACGTCGCCAACCTGCCGGCCCACCTCTACACCTACCGCCGACATGTCCAGAGCGTCTGCTTCCGAAACTACGAGCTGATGTGCAGGCGTCTCAAAGAGGTGCTGCGAGAGGCCTACGATCGACGCGGCATCCTGGATCAGTACAACGACACCGTGATACGGACCGATCTGGCTCCCAGGCAGTCCGCGGCCGAGCACTACCGCAACTGGGCCTGCTACGCGATCCACGCCGGGAACAAGCCCCTGGCCCGTAAGCACGCGGCCGATGCGCTCCGCCACGCCCCGCTCTCACCCCGCACCTGGAAGGTTGTTTACTGGGCGCTTGCCGCCTGACCAGCTAAGGACAACGATGAACCTGACTATGATCAAGCAGCAGTATTGGAAAGCGCTAACGGCCTGGAACCGCTGGCGCGATCCGGTCAGCACCAGCTACTCACCGCATCCGTGGATGGACGCGATCGCGGAAAACCTGCCAACAGATCGCGATGAGGTGATCTACGTCGACGGTGGAGCGCACGACGGCCAGATGGCTAAACGGTTTTTGCAACGGTTCCCGAGCCTCCAGGCCCACGCCTTCGAGCCCAATGCCGACCTGTTCCCACGACTAAAGAGCAACCTCGCTGATGTCGCTGGTACATGCCATCAACTGGCGCTCTCCAGCCAAACGCAGACTCTAAAGATGTTCATCAACGACTCGCCGATGACCAGTTCGGTCCTGCCCCGCAACGAGAACAGCGAGCGCTACTTCGATGCCGTCACACGGATCAAAGAGGTCCGCGAGCTCAAGGCAACGTCGCTCGACGACTGGTTCGACAGCTCGGGCCTGGACCGCGTAGACATCCTCAAACTCGACCTGCAGGGCTACGAGCTGGAGGCGCTGCGTGGCGCGGACCGGCTGCTGCGTCGCGGGGTGTCGTGCATCTACGCCGAAGTCAATTTCGTCCCGTTCTATGAGGGCTCCGCGACTTTCGGGGAGATCGACGTCTTCATGCGTAGCCGCGGCTACAAGCTGTTCAACCTCTACAACGTCTGCACACACCTGCCGGGTGGACACATTGGGTCGGGCGACGCGCTGTACGTCCCAGATCCAGCCGCCGCCTTACAGGCGCACAGGAAAGCCGCATGACCGATCGGCCCAAGACACCGACTCACCCACCGGTGACCGCGATCGTGATCTTCCGAAACGAACGGAAGCACATCGGGCGGTGCCTGCGCGCGTTGTTGTGGTGCAGCGAGGTCATCGCGGTTGATATGGAATCCAGCGACGGTTCGTTACAGATCGCCCACAATCTGGCAGACCGTGTGTTGCGCGTGCCCGTCTGCCCGATCGCCGAGCCGACGCGCGTCGCCGCCGCAAAGCTGGCGCGTAACGACTGGGTGCTGCTGGTCGACCCGGATGAAGAAATCCCTTCGGCTTTAAGTGACGACATCTGCCAAGCACTCGCCCAGCACCCCGACGCCGGCGCGATCAGCCTGCCGATGTGGTTCTACTTCAAGAACAAGCGGCTCACCGGAACGGTTTGGGGCACGCTGACCCACAAGCAGCGACTGATCCACCGCCAGCGATGCGATTTACTCCCCCTGTGCAACCGCATCAGCCAGCTCAAGCCCGGTGAGCGCGACGTACGTATCCCCCATGATGGCGAAAACCACATGCGGCACTTCTGGTCCGACTCGTACACCGATCTGCTGCACAAGCACTTCGTACGCTACGCGCACACCGAGGCCGCCGCGATGGTCGCCCAAGGCAAACGCTTCAGCTTCCGCCTGGGGTTCATCGCCCCACTGATTGAACTCAAGAAGACGCTCAAGGACTTCGACGGCTGGCGCATCGGCTTCCGCGGCTGGGCGCTTAGCGGGATCTACTTCGGCTATACCCTGGCGAGCAACTGGCTCACGCTCTATTACCAGTGGCGCGGCGCTCCTGCCGAGCACCCGGCCGACCACGAACTGCCCACGCTCACTGAGATCACACAAACCAACCCGACACGGAGGATGGCGGCATGAGCGCGCTCCCACGCATCACCCTCATCACCCCCAGCTTCAACCAAGCCGACTACCTGGAGGAAACCATCCAGAGCGTCCTGGCCCAGAGCTATCCCAACCTCCAGTACGGCGTGATCGACGGCGGCTCCACCGATGGCTCAACTGAGATCATCGAACGCTACCGCGACAGGCTCGACTTCGCCGTCATCGAAAAAGACGGCGGCCAGACCGAAGCGATCAACAAAGGCATCAACAGGGCGGACGGGGAGATCGTCGGTTGGCTGTGCTCGGACGACACGCTGCTCCCGGGGGCGCTACACACGATCGGCCAACACTTCGCCCAGCACCCTAAGGATGATTGGATCGCTGGGAGTTGCCGTGTGATCGACCCTGCGGGCAAGCCCACGGATGCCGTGCATCCCGGCGGCGAGTTCACCCTCGCCGGTGTCTTGCTGCGAAGCGACGAGCAACCCTTTAGCCTCCCCCAGCCCGGCGTGTTCTGGCGGCGCTCGCTGCATAACGAATTAGGCCTGCTTGATGAGTCGCTGCACTACTGCATGGACTTCGACTTCTGGCTGCGTCTGATCCGGTCCGGCCGACGCCCCACGCTGATCGACGCAGAGCTCTCGACCTACCGCCTGCATGAGACGAGCAAGAGCTGCGCCGCCCCCCAGGGGTTCACCCGCGAGCACATCCGAGTCGAAGGCGGTTTCGCGCGGTCGCTGCCGCTTGTACAGCGGCTGAAGGTCCAGCGTCGATTGGGGTACATGCACCGAAACTGCGCGATCCACGCGGTTGCCGGCCGTCCCTGGGGCGCGATCGCTCGCAGGCCGTGGTGGCTGCTGTCACACCAGGTCCGTGAGGCGCTATTACACCCCCACCGCGCCGCCGCCTGACGACGGGCGCCTCGCAACACTATTCTTGTCAATACGATTTATGCCGCGAGACGCGCGGCCGCCGGCTGCCCCGGCGCCTTCTTCACCGCCCAGAACGGGTAGCAGCTTCGGCCCAGCGGTTTGTCGTAGGCCAGGTCGTGCGTCGTGGAGAGTTTTTCAAAAATCAACCCATCATTGACGCTGTGCAGTTCACCCAGCACCACACCCACCCGAGCCAGCTTCGCCGAGGGCATGCCCGACAACACCGACCACTCGGCCCCCTCGGTGTCGATCTTCATCGCGTCGATCTGATGGATCCGGTTCGCCCGGCAAAACTTCTCGAGCGTCGTCACAGGCAATCGCATCGTCCCACCATCCGCACAACCCACGTTGTGGAACGTCCCGCCGCCGAAATTTGCCGGGTCATTTGACGGCCGATAGACGAACGTACCCTCGGTCTCGCCGAGCCCAAACGGCACGACGGTCACCCGATCGCCAAACGCCTCGACGTTCTTACGCAACAGTTCGATGTTCTCCGGCAGCGGCTCGAAGCAATAGATCTTCGCCTGGGGGTAGCGGGCCGCGAAGTACACCGCGGCGGCGCCGATATTTGCCCCGATGTCGAAGATCACGCTCGGCTGGATATCCACGGGCAGGCGGTATTCGGAGCCTTCACAGAGGACCTGCTCGAAGATGGCGGCGTCGAGAGTACCCCGGCGGACGTGCAGGCGGTGAACACGCCCGGCAAACCTGGCGCGGACCTGGCCTTGCCCTGACCCGGGCCGATAAAACTGCGCCAAAGTCGCCAGGTCCGCCGACCAGCGGGCGCGATGGGCGAATTGCCCGGCTCGGAACAGCAACCGGGATGCGGCGCGTTTGAATGTCGTTCTTATCGGCATCGCTCACCTGTCCTGGCGCACGCCGGGCGCGCCCTTATAAACGTCATCATCGTCACAAACCGCACCACGCTTCAGCCACCCCCGGTGGATGTGAAAATATTCCGTTTGTGACGGTTTTTCTGTCTGTATGGTTAAGTCGCCCCCCGGCCGGGACGATCTGCGGGATAGAACCGGCTCCCAGCAAGGACCTGCCATGCCCCTGAAAGCAACGCCGCGCATCACGGTCATCACCCCCAGCCTCAACCAGGCCGATTTCCTGGAGCGCGCGATCTGCAGCGTCTTGGACCAGGGGTACCCGGACCTTGAATACATCGTGGTCGACGGGGGCTCGACCGACCAGAGCGTGGACCTGATCCGCCAGTACGAAGACGACCTGACCTACTGGCAGAGCCAACCCGACGGCGGCCCCGCCGACGCGGTCAATCAGGCGATCAACCGCGCCACCGGCGAGATTATCGCGATCGTCAACGCCGACGACCTGCTCCTGCCCGGCACGCTCGAACAGGTCGCCAAGCGCATGACCCGGCCCGACGCCCCCGTGTGGATCGTCGGCCACAGCCTGCGGATCGGTGAGATGGACGAACGGCTGGGGCAACTGACCGCTTCATCGCCGAAAAACCTCGATGCGTTCCTGATGCACGACTCGGGCTTGCTTCCCACCGCGTCGACCTTCTACCGGCGCGGCGTCTTCGACGCCTACGGGATGTTCGACCCGCAGATGGACTCGGCCTGGCACTACGAAGTGAATTGCCGACTGATCGCCCAGGGCCTCGTCCCGGCCATCCTCCCCGCCGTGCTTTCCGCACACAGGGAGCACCCCCACAGCCACACCGCCACGAATATCCTGCGCAACGGCCAGGAGTTCATCGACGCCGCGGCACGTTACGCCGATCGGCTCCCCTATGAGCGCCGCCATGCCCTGTGGGAGAATATCGACGAGCGACGCAGGATCTACGCCCTGGCCGAGACGGAATCACACGCCAACCGCTCCCGCAGCTTCCTCTGGCAGCAACTGCTTCGTAGGCCCTGGTGGCTGGGCAACAGCCACTACCGCCAAACCCTGCTCCGTGGCGTCGCACACCCATCGGACACAGGGGCCAAGCCCAGCGCCGCCCCGGTCAGGCACGCCGCCTAGCCCGCCGGCGAACACAATCTTTTGCACTTGAAGAGGAGCCTCATGGATGGGGCTCTTTTTCTTTTTCAATCCGCTATCCTTACCGTATGAACCCCCGGCTCATCGCGGTGATGATTTTTGTGCTCGTGACGGTGGCCCTCGTGCCGCTGGTGCTGCGCCTGAGAAAAGGCGCCAAGCCCCAGCCCGTCGCCCTCACCACCATGGACCTCGGCGAAGGCCGGGCTATCCGTATGACCGTCGAGCCCAACTCCCAGGGCACCCTCTCCCTGCACTACCACATCACCGTCAACGACGAACCTAAGATCGATCACGCCTTCTTCGGCACCCTGCCCAGGACCTCGCCCCCGCCGGGATTCGTCCTGCACTCAGACATCGACGGCGGCCTCGTCGGGGTCGCGCAGGCCTCGGCCCCCAACCGCATCGTCATCCTCCACGACTTCGAGAACGGCCGGAGCTGGCCCAGGCGGACCGTCACCTACAAAGACAACGACCCGAACCACCTGTACCCCTACTACGAAGACGAGGACACGATCCTGTCGCGCGGGGACGCGATATTTTCACAACTCGCCGAGGCAAACCCAGACCAATCGCTGGAGCTGCTCCGGACGATGGGGATGAGGCCGCTGACATTGCCGGGAGCACAGACAACCACAAGCGACGATCCATAAGCATTTTGAATCGCGGGGCGTGGTCGAGGGTCCCGGCGGCCTGCTATGATGCGATACATGCGTGGCAGGACCGACGGACAGATCTCGACGCCCGGCGAAGGAGCGCGGCGCGCGTTTGCCGAGCACAGCCGGCGGTGGGAGTCATTTAAGTACGTCTACCCGGTGGTGAGCCGGCGCAGCCGGGGGCTGTCGATCGGGGTGAACCTGAACCCGGACACGATCTGCAATTTTGATTGCGTGTACTGCCAGGTCCAGAAGCAGGAAAGCCCAAGGCCGATACAGGTGGACCTGGATGTGCTGCGCGCAGAACTGGGGGCGATGCTCGAAGCAGCGGTTTCCGGGGCGCTCTGGAAATACGAGCGATTTGCCTCGGTCGACGCATCGCTGAAACGGATCAACGACATCGCGTTTTCAGGCGACGGCGAGCCGACTTCCGCTAAGGGGTTTGCCCAGGCGGTGGATATCGCGGCGGAGCTGAAGCAGGCGTACGGCCTAAGCGGTGTGAAGATCATCCTGATCACCAACGCAACCCTGCTGGACCGGCCCGGCGTCGAAGCGGCGCTGAAGGTGATGGACAACAACCAAGGCGAGGTCTGGGCGAAGCTGGACGCCGGGACGGACGATTATTACAAACTAATCGATCGATCGACGATCCCTTTGCGGCGGGTGCTCAGCAACATCCTTGCCTGCGGCAAGCGCCGGGCGCTGGTGATCCAATCGCTGTTCATGGCATTACACGGCGAACCGCTGTCGGACGGAGAGTTCGACGCTTACGCCGACCGCGTCGCCGAGTTGATCGAGGCGGGCTGCCGCATCAAGCTCGTTCAACTCTACACCGTGGCCCGCAAGCCGCTGGAGCCGTACGTATCGGCGCTATCCGATGTGCAGCTAACAGAATGGTCCCAGCGCCTGAGCCGCCGGCTCGGATGCGTGCCCGATGGTGAAGATGTCACCATCGAGGTGTTCGGCGGCTGCGCGTAACCAACCTGCGTAGCTTACAAGTGCAAGCCCCACAGGTAGAGGGGCGTGATCAATTCGTCGGTGGGGCGAACGGCTGTCGGTGGGCATAGTCACCGTGTCCGTCCGCCCCACCGGGAACCCTAATGATTGCTCCCCAGCCGTCAGCGGCCACGTCGCTGCAGGCTCGCGAGGCCTGCCAACATCAGCAACAACGCGGCGCTGGGCTCCGGCACCGCGGCGCCCGGTGGCGGCAGAACGCCCGCGTTCCAGTTCCCAAGCACGACGTTCAGATCCTCGATGCCCACGAAACCGTCGCCGGTGGGGTCCGCCCAAGGGTTGGCCGGCGGTACAAGCTGGTTCCAGAAGGTCAGGACCAGGTTCAGGTCCGTGATCCCGACGAACCCGTCCACATCCAGGTCACCCTCGACCGCCGGCAGTTCCCATATCTCCTCGAAGAACTCGATGCTGAACTCATCCTGAAAGATCTCCACGTCCAGGGCATCGATGTTGTCAGCGAACTGCATGCCCAGCGCCTGAGCCGACAGGAACAGCACGTGGGCGCCGGAGAAGTCGGTGACGAAGATGTCTGCCGGAGAAAAATCGTCGGGCGTGCCCCAGCCGCCATCCGGTCCGGCAAGCGTCGCCGAACCCGGTGCCAGCGAGAACAAGGCGAAGTCGGTCAGCGGGTTCTGCAGGTCCGCCTGCAGGTCGCCGTTTACGTCCCATACCGCCAGCGCATCGACCTCATCGACATGGAATAACCCCATCGAAGGCGCAGGGGCAAACAGGCTATATGCCGGCACGAGAGGCGGCGACACGAAGATATCCGCGGGGCTGCCCCCCATTAAGCCCGGGCTCTGAGCATCAAGGCTAAAGTAGATCGGCGTGTCGTGGACCAGGTCGCCGTTGAGATCAAACGGCAGCAGTTCGACCGCGTCCATGTCATCCATCCGCGTCGCACCCGCGGGCGGTACGTAGCTGTTGAAATTCATGGGCGGGAGTGTCGGGATCTCGTTGTAGCGGGTCTGGTTAGCACTGAGGATATTCAGCGGGAACGTGCCAGACGACCCGGGCACCATCGGCCCGTTGATGAAAGTGGGCAAACCGGTCTGCATCACTGCGATGGGCGGCGCGATAGCGAAGCCGTTGGAGACGAACCGATCACCTGCGGCCTGAATACGCTGGGCCTGATGGTCGTAGTCAGTTCCGGGCATGCCGACCGAGGCAACGTCGCCGGAGAAGTAGATCACCAGCGGCGCCCCGGGGTCGATCTCGCCGTTGGAGTGCCCATCGTTGTTGTCCACCATTGGGCTCAGGCCGTAATTGGGTTCCATCACATGCATGATCGGCCCGGGGCCGCCGACATCCCAGCCGCCGGGGGGAGCCAGGAAGGAAGCCTCGCCGTAGATATCGCCGGGCGTATTCCCAAACCCGATGACGCTGGGTGATGTACGGGTCAGCGAAATCGGGTCGGCCTGGAACGGCGGGGGCTCGTTCGCATAGGCAGGGAGTGAAAGAACGGCGACGACCGAGCCGCCAAGGGCTGTAAGTAAAAGCTTGTTCATGATCACCCTCCTCGGGTGTGTCCGTTGTAGTCGTGACATGTAAGGGTTTGATACACAAACCCATAAGACTCACTTCACTGCCAACCGGAGCCCCGTCCCGTCACATCAAGCCCCGTCTATCTCGCCGCGCGGAGTCGGCATCGCATGCGGCACTTACTCGTCGGTTTCAATCCATAAGCACACCCCCCTATGGCTGTGATGTGGCGCGCTGGAAGCGGATGCTCAGCACGCGCGTCCAAACCAAAGTGACGCCTCAGACCCAGATGCCAACCAAAAGATCATATTGTCTTTATATGGCGGGGGCAGCCGTAAGTCAACCCCAATAAGGTTCTTCGCGACCTTCCTCGCGTGAATTTTTCAGACCTTGGCCCGAGCGGATCAGTACTTCCAGCTCTGCAAAACCTGGACGTAGTTGGCGCGCTCGTAGGCGGTGGGGTTTGGGCAGTTCTCCAGGTTCATGCTGCCCTGGAGCTGGCGCAGCGAGTCGTATTCGTGCTCGCAGAGCCATCGCTCCAGATTCTCGCGCACGGTCAGCAGGTGCTCGGGCCCGTGCTCGAGCAGCGCCGAGACCATCTGCACGGCATGCGCGCCCGCCATGAGGGATTTGACCGCATCGATCTCGCTATGCACCCCACCGGTCACCGCCAGCGACGAGCTGACCCGGCAAGACAAGATCGCCAGCCAGCGCAGACGAAGCAGAAGCTCCGATGGGCTCGACAGGTTGATCCGTGTGACCTCCAGCTCTTCTATGTCGATATCGGGCTGGTAGAAACGATTAAAGATCACCAGCCCGTCCGCGCCGGCGGTGACTAACTGGTCTGCGAAGTGAACCATCGAGGAATAAAACGGCGAGAGCTTGACCGCGACCGGGAACTGCGTCGACTGCTTGATCGTTTTGACCATCTCGATGACGCGCTCTTCCTGATCACGTCCTGTCTCGGCGGGGTCCATCGCGACGTAGTAGGCGTTGAGCTCCAAGGCGTCTGCGCCGGCTTCTTCGATGAGCTTGGCGTAGTCCAGCCAGCGCCCGCCGGACATCCCGTTCAGCGACGCGATCACCGGCAGGTCGGTGCAGCGCTTGACGGCCTGGACTTTCTCCAGGTATTCGTGGGGCCCGAGCTTGAAGTCCTCGTTGCGGGGGAAGTAGTCCAAGGCCTCGGCGAAAGACTCGGTTTGGGCGACCAGGCTGTCGTGGACGGCCAGTTGTTCACGGACGATCTGCTCCTCGAAGAGTGAGGGCATGGTGATCGCAGCTGCGCCGGCGTCTTCCAGGCGTTTGACCGAGCCCAGGTCGTAGGCCATCGGCGATGCGCCCGGCATCAAGGGGTGGGGAAGTTCTATCCCCAGGTAGGTGGTCGAAAGATCCATCGTACTGCTCCTGGTCAATTCGTCGCTTGCCCGGCGGGCTGGGTCTTGCCGGATTGGCCGTTGTTCTTGACATCCTCCAGGCTCAACGCCGCCAGGTGCTGGTAGAGCTGGACACGTTGAAGGGCATGGCGCTGCGCGGCCTTGGACAGACGGCGGAACCGCTCGGGGTCCAGCTTCTCGACCATGCGGAAGCGCGTCTCCTGGCTCATGTATTCACCGACCGGGATCGATGGCGGCTTGGAATCGATTTGCAACGCCGGCAGGCCCTGCGCGACCCGCCTTGGGTCGAACCGGTACAACGGCCAGATGCCGCAGTTGACGGCGCGCTGCTGCTGATCGAGCCCGTGAGACAGGTCGTACCCGTGCGCGATGCAGTGGCTGTAGGCGATGATCAAAGACGGGCCCGGGAAGGAGCCTGCCTCCTGCAGGACCTTGACGGTGTGGGCGTCGTTGGCGCCCAGCGCGATACTGGCGACGTAGACATGCCCGTAGCTCATCGCCATCAGGCCCAGGTCTTTCTTGTGCACGCTCTTGCCGTCGGCGGCGAACTTGGCGGCCGCGCCCAGCGGGGTCGCCTTGGACTGCTGGCCGCCGGTGTTCGAGTAGACCTCGGTATCCAGCACGAGGATGCTGACGTCGCGGCGCATGGACACGACGTGGTCCAGCCCGCCGTAGCCGATGTCGTAGGCCCAGCCGTCGCCGCCGACAAGCCAAACCGCCTTCTTGACCAGGTAGTCGGCCATCTGATCGAGCCGACGCGCTGGCGGCGAGTCCATCCCCGCCAGCATTTCACGCAGCCGAACGACCCTGCGGCGCTGCTCCAAGAGGCCGGCGTCGTCGTCCTGATTGGCGCTGAGCAACTCGCGGACAAGGTCACGATCCAGTTGCGTACCCAATTCAGCCAGCAGGTCGTGGGCCTGTTGCTGGTGCTGGTCGATGGCGACACGGAAACCAAAGCCAAACTCGGCGTTGTCCTCGAACAACGAGTTGGACCAGGCCGGGCCCCGCCCTTCTGCGTTGGTGCAGTACGGGGTGGACGGCAGGTTCCCGCCGTAGATCGACGAGCAGCCGGTGGCGTTGGCGATCAGCAACCGGTCGCCGTAGAGCTGGGTCAGCAGCTTGATATAGGGCGTCTCGCCACACCCGGCGCAGGCGCCGGAATACTCGAACAGCGGCAGCAGGAGCTGAGAGCCCTTGACGTCCAGCCGCTTGATCTTAGTGCGGTCGACCTCGGGCAGGCCCAGGAAGAAGTCGTAGGCTTCGCGCTCGCGATTAAGCTGCTCACTGCCGTCGCGCTCGGCCATGTTGATAGCCCTGCGCTTGGGGACGGCCTTGTTCTTGGCGGGGCAGACGCTCACACACAGCGTGCAGCCGGTGCAGTCCTCGGTCGCGACCTGGAGGGTGTATTTCAGGCCCTTGAAATCCGGGGCCTTGTAGTCTTGGGAGTGGAACGAGTCGGGGGCGTCCTTGAGTTCATCCGGTTCGTAGACCTTGCATCGGATCGCGGCGTGGGGGCAGACCAGGGCGCACTTATTGCACTGGATGCAGACCTCCGGGTCCCACTGGGGGACCTCCGGCGCGATGTTGCGCTTCTCGTATTGGGTGGTAGAACTCGGCCAGGTGCCGTCGGGGGGAAACGCGCTGACCGGCAAGCCATCGCCGTACCCGGCTAACATCGCCGCCGTCACACGCTTGACGAAATCGGGGGCGTCGTCCGAGACAATCGGCGGGCGTGTTATCGTAGCGGTGACAACGTCGGGGACCTTGACCTCGTGCAGGTGCTCAAGGGACTGATCGACGGCGGCGAAGTTGCGCTGGACCACCTCTTCGCCCCGTTTGGCGTAGGTCTTCTGGATCGCGGCCTTGATCTTCTCGATCGCCTCGTCGCGCGGAAGCACGCCGGAGATCGCGAAGAAGCACGTCTGCATCACGGTGTTGATCCGCCGGCCCATCCCGGCCTTGGCGGCGACGGCGTACCCGTCGATGACGTAAAACTTCAGCCCCTTCTCGATGATCTGCTCTTGCACCTCCCGGGGCAGGTGGTCCCACACCTCGTCCGGGCCGTAGTGCGCGTTGAGCAGGAACACCGCGCCTTGCTCGGCGGTCCGCAGCACGTCCACGTCTTCCAAAAGCGTGAACTGGTGACACGCGACAAACCCCGCCGACTGGATCAGGTAGGTGGCCCGGATCGGCTCGGACCCAAAACGCAGGTGAGACACCGTCATCGCCCCGGACTTCTTCGAGTCATAGACGAAAAAGCCCTGCGCGTAGTAGTCGGTCGACTCGCCGATGATCTTGATCGAGTTCTTGTTCGCCCCGACCGTGCCGTCGGCGCCCATCCCGTAGAACACGGCCCGTGTCACGCCGTGGGGCACAACGACGACGTCGTCATCCACCGGCAGCGACAGGCGGGTCACGTCGTCGGTGATCCCGACCGTGAAGTGGTTGCGGGGTTTGTCCGAAGCCAGGTTGTCCAGCACCGCCCGGACATGCGCGGGCGTGAACTCCTTGGAGGACAGCCCGTACCGGCCCCCGACGATCGCCGGGAACGGGTCGCGCTGTGAGTCGTAGTCTGCGGCGACGATGTCCAGGTACAGCGGCTCGCCGATCGCCCCGGGCTCCTTGGTCCGGTCCAGCACCGCGACCCGCTTCGCGGTGTGCGGCATCGCCGCGATGAAATGTTCGACCGAGAACGGCCTGTACAGCCGGACCTTGATCAGCCCGACCTTCTCGCCGAGATGAACAAGCTCGCTGATCGTCTTGTGCGCCGTCTCCGCGCCCGAGCCCATCATCACGATCACCAGTTCCGCCTCGGGGTGCCCGATGTAGTCAAACAGCCGGTATTGCCGGCCGGTCATCTCGGCGAACCGGTCCATCTGCTCCTGCACGATCTGCGGGCAGGCGTCGTAGAACGGGTTGCACGCCTCGCGGGCCTGGAAGAACGTGTCGGGGTTCTGGGCGGTGCCTCGGATCTTGGGCGCATCGGGGGTCAGCGCTCGCTCGCGGTGTGCGGCGATCCACTCGGCCTTGATCAGCTTGCGCAGCACGTCATCCGACAGCGGGTGGATCTTCGCCACCTCGTGCGATGTCCGAAACCCGTCGAAGAAGTGCAGGAACGGGATCCGGCTGGCGAGTGTCGAGGCGTGGGAGATCGCGGCGTGGTCCTGGGCCTCCTGCACCGATCCCGACGCTAACATCCCGAACCCGGTCTGCCGGCACGCCATCACGTCCGAGTGGTCGCCGAAGATCGACAGCGCGTGCGTCGCCACCGTGCGTGCCGCGACGTGCATGCAAAAGGCGTTAAGCTCGCCGGCGATCTTGTACATGTTGGGGATCATCAGCAGCAGGCCCTGCGACGCGGTAAACGTCGTCGCCAGCGCCCCGGCCTGCAGCGCCCCGTGGACCGTCCCGACCGCCCCACCCTCGGATTGCATCTCAACGACGCTGGGGACCGTGCCCCAGAGGTTCTCCCGACCGGCCGTGGACCAGTCCGACGCCAACTCACCCATCGTCGACGACGGGGTGATCGGGTAGATCGCAGCCACCTCGGTGAGCCTGTGAGCAACAGACGCGACAGCCTCGTTGCCGTCGACGGTGACCATAGTGCTGGCTGTCATCAAATGCCTCCTTGATCGTAACGATGGCCCATGCAAGCGCACGGATACTCTACCGTCGCGGCAGCCGTTGCACCGGTTCTCGCAAACTCGGTGCCACCACAATAGCCAACCAAACACGCCTTAGCATCTCTCCGCTGTACTCCGTGGTCAGAACTCGGAGAGGTCCGAGGCGGGGATTCTCATATTTGAGATTCAGCTACGCCAGTGGGTTAGCCCGGCAGCGACGCCCGGAGCCCACCGCGTGGTCACGGCAGCTAAACATCACGCGTTACAGTTGAACCAAAACCGCTCTAAGAGTGATCCGTTTCAACACGTAAAAAGGAAGGCATGTTGTGCCCATAAAAAAGCCCGGCATGGTCGTGCCGGGCTCGGGGTCGGAGAGTGTTGTTGGCCTGTTTCACTGGCCAAGGACGGGCTTATTCCTTGACCTCGTACTCGGCGTCGATGACATCGTCGTTGGATGAGTCCGAAGTAGCACCGGCGGCAGGATCGCCTTCGGCACCGCTGTCGGGCGCTTCGCCGGCCTTCGCGGCGGCTTCATAGATCGCCTTGCCCAGCTCCTGGGCCTGTTTGCTTAGCTCCTCCAGCGCCGCCTTGATCGCCGCGGCCTCTTCGCCCTTGAGCTTGTCTTCCAGGTTGCTAACGGCCGACTCGATGTTGCCACGGATCTCCGGGCCGACCTTGTCGCCGTGCTCCTCGAGCTGCTTGCGGGTCTGGTAGACGGCGTTGTCGGCCTCGTTGCGTGCGTCGATCAACTCGCGGCGCTGGCGGTCGTCGTCGGCGTGGGCCTCGGCGTCCTTCTTCATCTGCTCGATCTCGGTGTCGGACAGGCCCGAAGAGCCCTTGATCTCGATGTTCTGGCTCTTGCTGGTGGCCTTGTCGGTGGCGGTGACGTTGAGGATGCCGTTGGCGTCGATGTTGAACTCGACCTCAATCTGCGGCACGCCGCGCGGTGCCGGGGGGATGTCGGCAAGGTTGAACCGGCCGAGGGTGCGGTTGTCCGATGCGAACTCGCGCTCGCCTTGAAGGACATGGATCGTCACCTCGGTCTGGTTGTCACTGGCGGTGGAGAAGGTCTCCTTCTTACTCGTCGGGATCGTGGTGTTCTTCTCGATGAGCTTGGTGTTGACGCTGCCCATCGTCTCGATGCCCAGGCTAAGTGGTGTAACGTCCAGCAGGAGGATGTCCTTGACGTCGCCCTGGAGGACGGCGCCCTGGATCGCGGCGCCGATGGCGACAACTTCGTCGGGGTTGATGCTCTTGTTGGGGTCTTTGCCAAAGATCTCCTTGGCGATCTCCTGGACCTTGGGCATGCGTGTGGACCCGCCGACCAGCACGACCTCCTGGATATCGGAAGCCGAGAGCTTGGCGTCCTGAATCGCCTGCTTGACCGGGCCGGCGATCCGGCCGAACAAGTCGCTGCTGACCTGCTCGAACTTCGCCCGGGTGATCGTGATCTGAAGGTGCTTGGGCCCGTCCTGCGTGGCGGTGATGAACGGGAGGTTGACGGTGGTTTCCTGCGCGGTGCTCAGTTCCTGCTTGGCCTTCTCGGCGGCCTCCTTGAGCCGCTGAAGCGCCATCGCGTCCTGGCGCAGGTCGATGCTTTCGATTTTCTTGAACTCGTCGGCGAGGAAGTCGATCAGGCACTGGTCCCAGTCGTCGCCGCCGAGGTGCCCGTCGCCGTTGGAAGCGAGGACCTCGAACACGCCCTCGCCGATATCGAGGATCGACACGTCGAACGTACCACCGCCTAAGTCGAACACGGCGATCTTTTCGTTGGCCTTCTTGTCAAGCCCATACGCCAGCGCGGCGGCCGTCGGTTCGTTGATGATCCGGTCCACCTTGAGCCCGGCGATCTCCCCGGCCTCCTTTGTGGCGGTCCGCTGCGAGTCGTTGAAGTATGCCGGGACGGTGATGACGGCCCGGTCGACCTTCTCGCCGAGGTAGTCCTCGGCCGTCTTCTTGAGGTCCCCGAGGACCATCGCGCTGATCTCCTGGGGGGTGTAGTCCTTGTCCCGGGCGTGGACCTTGACCAATTCGTCCGCCCCCCCGATCACGCCGTAGGGAACTAATTTTTCTTCCGACTGAACTTCGTTGTGCCGCCGGCCCATAAACCGCTTGATCGAGAAGATCGTGTTCTTGGGATTGGTCACCTGCTGGTGCTTGGCGGGCTGACCGACCAGCCGCTCGCCCTTGTCAGTAAAGGCGACGATTGAGGGGGTCACGCGGTTGCCCGAGCTGTTAATCAGGACCTTGGGCTGGCCGGCTTCCATGATGGCGACAACGGAGTTGGTCGTGCCCAGGTCGATGCCGATGATTTTGGACATGGTGAGGGTCTCGCTGTGTCGGATGCTGTATCTACTGTTAATTCAGGCTTTTATTACCGATGAAGGCCGACAGAGCATGCTTGGCAAGGCCCTGAAACCGGCGCATCATCTAACGTCACCCCTTGATTTGCAAACCTGGTGCCAGTGGTAAACCACCCTGGGAAGGCCTGGCAACGCCTGACCAAAGACCCGGCCTGCCATGGCGATGATGATCACAAATCGGCCTGCCAATTTGGCAATCTCCGGGCCTGACGGGACCCCCCAAACCCGCCGGCCGGGCCCCTCATCGGACCGGCGCGCGTGCACAATCGCCCCTTAAACTGCGCGCCAACCGCCTGAAAATAAGGGAAAAATTACCCACATCGGCGCGGGCAGAGTTGAAAAGTACAGAAAATAGCGTACAAAACGCGATATTCCGTTCTACCCCGCAGGGGTGAAAGTTACCACGGGCCGGGCCAATCACGGATCGGCCGGCCCCAAACCGCTAGGAGAGCACCATGGCAAAGCGAAAAACCACACGCAAGAAAGCAACCCCCACCAAGAAGGCACCGACCAAGAGCGAGATCTTCAGCACGATCGCTACAAAGACCGAGTTGGCCAAGCGCGACGTCGCCGCCGTCTTCGACGAATTGCAGCCGATCATCAAGAAGAGCCTCAAGAGCAACGGCATGTTCACAATGCCCGGGCTGTGCAAGATGGTCGTGAAGAAGAAGCCCGCCACCAAGGCGCGCAAGGGCACCAACCCGTTCACCGGCGAAGAGATGATGTTCAAGGCCAAGCCCGCCAGCAAGGCCGTACGCATCCGCCCGCTGAAGAACCTCAAGGAAATGGTCTGACGGCGTAAAGCCGTGGGCGGTAGGCCGGCCCGATCGGCGCCGCCCCCGTTTGATGGTTTTACCGTGATAAGACCGAACCCCCGGCGCGCTCCGACGCCGGGGGTTCTCTTTTGCGCCTGGCGGGCCAACCGCGAACACACGCTGCAAAAAACCCCGGCCGGTGCCGAGGCGATCCTTTGATGGCGACCCCCGCTCTGATAGGATGCGCGTCGAAACATCCATGCGGAGGCACCGGACTTGGCGACCACCGAATCAACCCAAACCCAGCAGATCATCGACCGACACGACCGGACGATGTCGATCAACTACGGGCGCTACCCCGTCGCGATGATGCACGGCAAGGGCTCAACCCTGTTCGACGCGCTGGGCAAGCAGTACCTCGACCTGTTCGCCGGGTTCGGCGCGGGCGTGCTGGGCCACTGCCATCCCGATCTGGTCAAGACGGTCAGCGACCAGGCCCGCAAGCTCTGGCACGTGGGGAACCTGTTCCACACCGACCCGCAGACGCGCGCCGCCGAAGCGATCAGTAAGTTCGGCTTCGACGGGCGCAGCTACTTCTGCCACAGCGGCGCCGACGCGAACGTGGCGGCGCTGAAACTGGCGCGTCTGCACGGACAGAAAAACAAGGGCAAGGCCTCCAACGGACGCTACAAGGTGATCTCCACCTTGGGAAGCTTCCACGGCCGATCGTTCGGCGCGATGGAGGCGACCGGCCAGCCCAAGGTCTACGAAGGCTTTGGCCCGCTGGTCCCGGGGTACGTACACGTCCCATACAACGACCTGGGCGCGGTCGAATCGGCGATCGATGACGAAACAGTCGCCGTGCTGGTTGAACCGATCCAGGGCGAAGGCGGTGTCAACGTCCCGGACGATACTTATCTTTCCGGGCTGCGTAAGCTTTGCGACGAGCGCGACCTGGTGCTGATCTTCGACGAGGTCTGGACGGGCATCGGACACACCGGCAAATACTTCGGGCATCAGCATTGGCAGGTGACCCCGGACGTCATGACCCTGGCCAAGGGCGTCGGCGGCGGGCTGCCGGTCGGGGTCGCCCACATCAGCCCCAGGTTCGCCGAGCTTTTTGACTGGCGAACCCACGGCCACGCCGTCCACGCATCGACCCTCGGCGGCAACTGCCTGGCGATGGCCGTCACCGCCACGATTTTTGATGTCCTGCACCGAGACAAGCTGGTTGAGCGCGCACACACGCTGGGCAACGGCATCATCGACCGGCTTCGCGCCTTCGCCAAGGCCCAACCGGTCATCACGGACGTGCGGGGCATGGGCCTGTACCTGGGGATCGAACTGGACCTGGCTGCCCTCGGTGACCGGTTCAAGACCGGCGGCGATGTGGTCAAGGCCTGCATGGACCGGGGCGTGCTGATCAACGCGGTGCAAGGCAACGTGCTTCGGATCGCGCCGGCGCTGGTGATCGAACAAGACGAACTGGGCCGGGGACTTGACGTGCTTGAGGAAGTACTCGCGGGATGATGGCTAACACCGCAACACGGCGTTGGACCTGGCGGTCGGCGGCTTCGCTGGCGGCGGCGATCACCTCGGCGATTGTTTTGATGTCCTGCGAGATGCCCCCTCCTACCGAGCCCTTGCCCACGCTGTTGGACATACGCCCCAGCCCGACCGATGGCGGGGAAGACGGCTCAGCCGACGACCAACCCAACGCCAACAAACGGGTGATCGCGTTGATCCACCGGATCGATGTGCCGCTGGATGTACCGACCGATGCGCTTTGGGACCTGGTCGACGAACAAGCCGTCCCGCTGCGCACGCTCGGGATGTGGCGGACCAATGGGATCCGGATTGGATTCCTGCACGCCGAACACGCCCCGGACTTCGTCGCCGCCTTGCCGAGCGTGTTAGGTGAATCCCGGGCGAAACTGCTGGGCTCGCCCTACCCATCGACGATCCGCACCACCCCCAGGCTCCGCCGCCCGGTCGAGGTCGACCTGACCGACCCGCCTAGGAGCCCGCAGGTTATCCAGGCCCGCGGCGGCCGGCTGCAACTGCTGGCCAAGATCGGGCGTGATGAAAACGGGACCGCTTTCCTGGAACTCACGCCGCATCATTACAAGCCCAAGGGCGCGACGCTGCTGCCGCGCAGCCCGCTGGAAAAGGAGCTGGACGGTCAGGTGTATGAAAGCCTGATGGCCCGATTGCCCCTGCCCCCGGACAGGGCTGTGGTCGTCTGCCTGTACCGGCCGTGGCCCGTGGCTATTGAAGATGAGCCGACTGAGCCATCGACGCCGGAGGAAACTCCCTTGGCGGACCAGACGACCGGGAGCGACCTCCAGCCGGGCACGCAGACACCGCAAGCCGACGCTTCAAATACCTCAGACGATGGCGGTTCATCCAAGCCGGCCCAAACCGATCGCAAACCCCCGCCGATCCCAAACCACCTGGGTAAAGCCTTGCTCGCCGGGACCCGAGCAGGCACACCGGTGCAGATCCTCTTGATCATCTCCACGACCCAGGAACCACCCAACGCAACAGACCCCGCGTCCTAGTGTTTCATTGCATCTCAATCCATCTGTAGCGTCTTCCCACATCCGCACCGCCGCGGCCACACGGCGTACGCCGGACGTAGCCACCCGGGCCAACCTGTTGGCACATCGTACGGACGAAGTGGACCGGCTGTAGCGTGCGTCTGACGCGCTGCTCTTGGTTTGAAAACGATCTATACGGATCCCACTTTGAAATGGCATGTCCCCACAGCCCCCGGCTCTGCGGGGGGACCGCCTCATGCTCTACCGAAACCCCCGGCAGAGCCGGGGGCTGAGGGACGAATCCACACGCAGTTTGAAAGTGTGATGCGTATTACATTCAGCTTGCAAGCCTTTGGGGAAATCAAAGTCCAATAACTATTGATGCGCCGCTGCCCGGCTGTGGCGGTCCTGACGCGCATACCGGACAGGCAAGCGGCGGGGAGCAAACAAAATGGCGACCTTGGGGGGTGCGGGTTGCCCCCCAAGGTCGTGGATTGGTCAATTGCTGGGTTCCCCCGGCCCCGGCATCCCCGGACCGGTGGGCCCGGGCCCTGAACGCAGGCCCGGTCCGTACCCAAGCAGTGCAGGAAGTGACCTTATGAGTATTCACACCCCACGCAGATCGCTGATCATCCGGTCGCTCACCCGGCCGACAGGCCTGATGGTGCTGGCCATGACCGTGATCTTCCTCTTCGCCGGCTCAGCACAGGCCGTCGAGCCGGTGGTCCGCCAGGTCCTGGGCGTCGATCAGGACGCCCGGATCAACGGGAAGATCAATATCAACGCACGGATCGGCGGGACCTCGGACCGCGTGATCTTTAACCTCACCGGCCCGATCTCACGGACCACCTCCCGGAAAACATCCCCCTACTTCTTCCTGAGCAACAAGGCGGGCAACCCCCGTTACTGGAACACCGCCAACGCGCCCCAAGGCGCTTACACGATGCGCGTCAAGGCCATCAAGGACGGCCGGGTCGTCGATTCAATGGCTGTGAAGTTTACGATCGACCACAAAGCGGTCAAGCAAGACGCCCTGCCGCGCAAGCAGCGTGCCCGAACCGTCAACTCCGGTCAGACGGGCACGGACACAACGACCGGGGACACGGGTTCCGGGGGCACGTCAAACAACGCCAATCAATCCTCCCAGCCCGTCGTCACCTTCGCGGCGGACACCCCCGATACCTACGAGCGAGGCTCCGGCGAGACGGTCGCGGTGAAAATCAGCGGGACGATGACCGATCAATCCGACGTGCTCGTGCTCGCATGGGACGACACCCGCAAGCAGATGGTTGACCGGTTCGCCCACGTTCTAAATAGCGGCAACCCGATGATCACCGCCGACAAGCTGGAACTGCTGCCGGACGGGCATATCCAATTGCAGCTTCTTTACCGCGAGCGCTCGGTCGTTCAATACAAGAAGATGCGCTGGGTCGATGTCGTGACCCCGGCCGGGTCGACGGACCTTGGAGGCGGCAGCGTCACCACCGTCAACCCCCCGAAGATCACCGCGGTCACCGGGCTTGGCGCAGGCACCACCCTCACCGGGGTCGTACAGATAAGCGCCTCGGTCGAAGGGGATACCCCCGACGAAGTCATCTTCAGCCTCACCGGCGCAAGCGAAGCGATCTACATCGACGCAAACCCGCCCTACGCCTTCATCAGCGATAACGGCACATGGGACACCTCCAAGCATCCCAACGGCGCGTACCAGATGACCATCACCTCGCTGGTCAACGGTGAGCAGACCGACGCGCGCACGATCAACTTCACGATCGACAACGCGGTGACCGTGCCCGACCCGGTCGTCTCGTTCCCGTCGGACTCCCCCGACACGTACCGCCTGGGCTCGGGCCGGGCGATCCCCTTCGAGCTGGACCGGGACCTGCCGGACAATGGGACCGTGCTGGTGCTGGCGTGGTCGGCGGCAACCTGGGCGATGGTCGATGAGTTTGCGCACTACAACAGCGCCGGGCCGTGGCGGATCGAGGCGCAGAAGCTGGAACTGCTGCCCCCAGGCCGGGCACAACTACAATTGCTCTACCGCGTTGACGACAAAACTGTCTACAAGCGCACGCACGATCTTGAGATCCTCCCGGCCTACGGCGCCGAGCCGGTGACCGAGCCGACCCCGGCCGATCCGATCGTCGACAACGGTGACGCCACCACGCCCGGCGACACCGGCTCGAATGGTACGGTCGCCGACGACACCACCACCACGGCCGACGGTGGGACGACCTCCGGCGGTGGGTCTTCCAGCGTGTCCACGACCAATGAATCGACAGCCGACGGCACAACCCCCGGCGACATCCCGGCGCAGGCCGGGGACATCCTCGTCGAGGGCCAGCAGCCGGTCCTGGGGATGAACCTGTCTTTCGTAACCTACTGGACACGTGAGTGGGTCTTCACCAACGTACTTCGTCAGGCCAAGGGCTGGATGTCCACGAACACAGGCGGTCAGCCCTGGGACAACGGCGGTCAGGTCGCGACCGATGCCAATGGCTGGCCGATCCTTGAACCCGGCCAGGCGGCGGCGACGCTGGTCTACAACGCCACCGATGGCCACTACCCCGGTGGGCGGTACATCTGCACCTACGACGGCGAGGGCGACATCCTGTTCGACTTCGACGCCAAGGTCGCCAGCCGCAGCCCCGGGCGGATCGAGGTCGACGTCACACCCAGCAACAGCGGCATCTACATGCGGATCGAAAACACCACCGCGGGCAACCACGTCCGCAACGTGAAGCTGGTGCTCGAGAGCCTGGTCGATCACCCCAGCTCGTTCCACCCCCTGTTCGTTGAGCGTCTCAAACCGTTCAAGACCCTGCGGTTCATGGACTGGCAGCGGACGAACACGACACGCCAGGTCCGCTGGTCTGACCGAAACCTCCCGTCGAACTTCACGCATGCGGATCGCGAGGGCGTGGCGATCGAACTGCTGATCGAGTTGGCCAACGAGTTGAAGGCCGACGCCTGGGTGTGCATGCCTGCCCAGGCCGACGACGACTACGTGCGCCGGTTTGCACAGCTGGTCAAGGACCGCCTGCACCCCGGCGGGAAGGTGTACGTCGAGTGGTCCAACGAGGTTTGGAACACGCAGTTCGAGGTCCACAAGTGGATCAAGTCCGAGACGGACGGCCGGTCGCTGTCGTCGGCATTCTTCGACAGGTGGGCGGCCGAGGCCCGCCGTGACTTCGCGATCTGGTCGCAGGTCTTCGCCGGGGACGACCGTCTGGTGCGTGTCGCCGCCAGCCAGGCCGCGCTGGTCTACGCCACCGAGCAACTCACCAAGCGCCTGAACGGGCAGTTTGACTCGATCTCGTGCTCGACGTATTTCGCCCTGAGCTCCCGCGAAGAGCGGGCGATGACCAGCTCGACCAGCCCGGACGAGATCGTCGCGATCCTGGCGGAGAACATCGTGACGGATAACCGACGTTATTACAGCAAGCACGGCGAGCTGGCGCGTCGGTTAAGCACGGACATGGGCAGGGCGATCACACTGATCGCCTACGAGGGCGGTCAGCACCTGGCGGACGGCGGGCAGAACAAGCCGCACAAGAACGCCCTGATCGGGGCGCAGAACCACCCGAAGATGTATGATCTGTACCTGCAGAACATGTTCGAGTTCGAGAAGGCCGGCGGCTCGGCGAATGTGATGTTCAACTATGTCGGGCGGCGGGACCAGTGGGGGTCGTGGGGCCACCTGCTGTACCAGGACCAGCCCACGAACAGCTCGGTGAAGTTCAAGGCGATGCTGGACTACCCCGGCTCGCAGAAAAGGTTGGAGTTGACGACGTTCGATTAAGCACGGAGCAGACTTGGATCCAGGCAACAGCGTCGACAACACACCCGGTCGCGTGGTGCCGGATGAGGCTTGCGCCGACGACACCCAGGCCGACGGGCGGGACCCGCATCGGGACGATGCGGCTGACCGTTACGCCAGGGCGCCGGACGCGTCGATCACCAACGGGGCTTCCGTCCGGACGCTGGCGGTGCGCGGTTCGGCATGGGCGCTGACGGGGAACCTGGCGCAGCAGTTTCTCCGGCTGGCAAGCAACCTGATCCTCACCCGTCTTCTGCTGCCCGAGGCCTTCGGGCTGATGGCGCTGGTCGCCGTGGTGCTCACCGGGCTGCAGATGTTTTCCGACATCGGGATCGGCCCGAGCATCATCCAGCACAAGCGCGGCGAATCGCCAGGCTTCTTGAACACGGCGTGGACGATCCAGATCGTCCGCGGGCTGGTCCTGGGGCTGGTCGCCGCGTTGGTCATCGGGCCGTTGTTGTATTTCGTCGTCGGTCCACTGGCGCTGCGTCTATCACCCGACGAACCACCGGTCTACGCCGACCCCCTGCTGATGCCGTTGATCTGTGTCGCCGCGCTGTCCGCCGTGATCAGCGGATTCAACTCCACCAAGCTCTTCACGGCCAGCCGTCGGCTTGCGATCGGCCGCCTGATCGTCCTTGAACTGGGCGTACAGGTGTGCGGTGTCCTGGCTCTGTGTAGCTGGGCCTGGTATTACCACAGTGTCTGGGCGCTGGTCGGCGGGGGCCTGGTCACCGCTTATTTGAAGATGGTCCTCAGCCACCTCGTGCTGCCGGGCGAGCCCAACCGCCTGTGCTTCGAGCGCGAGGCCTTTGACGACCTGATCAGCTTCGGCAGGTGGATCTTCCTGAGCACCGCCACGCTCTTCATCGCGGCGCAGGGCGACCGTCTGCTGCTGGCGGGGTACCTGACCAAGGCGATGCTGGGCGTCTACAGCATCGCCTACTTCCTCAGTGAATCGCTAGCGAATCTTGTCTGGCAGATCTCCAGACGCGTGTTCCTCCCGGCGTTCAGCCGGGTCGCACGCGAAAGCCCCGAAACGCTCAAAGACAACTATTACCGTGTCCGGCTTCGGCTCGATGCCCTGGCGCTGCCGGCCACGGGCGGGCTGATGGTCCTGGGGACGCAGGTCGTCGAGTTCCTGTACCCCGGCCGATACGCCGACGCCGGCTGGATGCTGCAGATCCTGGCGGTCCGCGTCGCTTTCGCCTGCACCCTCCCACCGACGGTGTCCTGCCTGCTGGCGATCGGGGACTCCAAGGGCGTCTTCGCCTCGAACCTCGGCAAGACCGTGATGCTGCTGGTGGGGATCCCGGTCGGATGGCACTATGGCCAGTTGGTCGGGGTGATCTGGGTCATCGCGTTATCGGAACTAGGGTCGCTGCCGGTGCTGTGGTGGCGGATGGCGGGCCGCGGGTTGTTGTCGCTTAGACGCGAGGCCCTGGCGCCGGTCTTCGTCGGCCTGGGGCTGGGCGCCGGCTGGCTGGTCCGCATCGCCCTATCATGGTTGTGATGGCAACAGACAACAGGCTCCGGGCACGGTGTCAGATCACACATGAACACCCGGCAACGATGAAGGAGCAGCAACATGTACAGTAGTCCGCGGTACTGCTACATCGTAACCACCCGGGACGATCCGCAGATGCTCGTGATGGCGCACGTCGCGATCCTCACGCTTAAGCATGTCCACGCCGACGCGCAGGTCAGCCTCATGGTCGATGCACCCACCGAGCGGCTGATTCAAAGCGCATACCCTGCACTGCCCGACGAGGTGAGCGACCTGGTCACGGTGGATTCAGGCATCGAGGACGGGCCGGCATCGTCCAGGCATCTCAAAACGCGGATGCGGGACATCCTCGACGGTGACCTGTTGTTCCTGGATATCGACACGCTTGTGTTGAGGGATCTCAGCCCGCTGTGGGAGCACGATTGTGCGGTCTGCGGCGTACACGACGACAACACGCTCGGCGGCAACTTCAGCGACGAACTGCTCGATGGATTCAAGCGGCTAGGATGGCCCGCGCCGATCGAGCCGTACCTCAACAGCGGGGTGGTGTTCTGGCGCGATAACGCAGACGGCCGACGCATGGGAGAGGCGTGGCACACGTTCTGGCAGGCGTCCCGTCAGGTGATGGGGGACACGGATCAGCCTGCGTTTCACCGGGCGATGATGGACACCGGCGTGTCTGTGAAGGTCCTGCCGCAGGACTACAACCAGAAGGTCCGGGACAGGCCCGGTGACCTCAAGACGCCGGCGATCCTCCACTACGAAACGCGCAGCGCCTTGCACAACCGACACACGTTGATCAACCACCTCATGCGGCACCTGACCGAGCAGGGCGGGCTGGATGTCCCGATGCTCGAACGTGCTCGGCGTCGCAATGACCCGTGGGGCTCGGCCGGGCCTGGCATCAAGGGCAACTGGCACACGGGCCGGTACGCGGCGGCGTTGGTCGAGGGGCTTAAGCGGGCGGTCCAAGTGGTAACGCCCGGCGGCCGGACGCCAAGGCCTTGACAGACATTTCCGGGGTCTAATTCCCGTAGCGGCAAACCCCGATCGCCGATGTACGTATTATCCGTCGTGGCCTGTGGGTGGGCCGATAATTCTATGACCCTGCGAGGCAAACCGTCCCGATGACCGCACTGGTGCCCATCAGCCTGATCGGTTGGCTCCCGATCGTGCTCGTGATGTTCCTGATACTGCCGCCTCGGCGAGCGGTGGTGCTGGCGTTTATCGCGGCATGGCTGTTCCTGCCGGTCAACGAAGACGTGCTGGCGGAGAAGGGGCTGCCGGCCTACAACAAGATGACCGCCACCTGCCTGGGCGTGCTGCTGGGGACGCTTGTTTTCGATAACGCCCGCCTGCTGTCGTTCCGCCCGAAGTGGTACGACCTGCCGATCCTTATCTGGTGCCTGTGCCCGATCGCCTCGTCGCTGGCAAACAGCGATGGCATCCCGACCAACCCGCTGTACGACGGCCTGGCCGAGGCGCTCAAACAGACCGTCACCTGGGGACTGGCCTACCTGATCGGGCGGATCTACTTCACCAATCTCGCCGCCCTGCGCGACCTGGCCATCGGCATCCTCATCGGCGGGCTGATCTACATCCCCCTGTGCCTGTTCGAATTGAAGATGAGCCCGCAACTGCACTACCTGGTCTACGGATCGCACCCGCACGCGGACTTCCGCCAGGCTATGCGCGGCGAAGGATTCCGCCCGACCGTCTTCATGGGGCACGGGCTGATGGTCGCGTCGTGGATGACGTCGGCCACACTGATCGGCGGCTGGCTGTGGTTCACCGGCGCGCTGCGGCGGCTGCGGGGCATCCACCCGGTCTGGCTGGTGCCGCCATTATTCCTCGTCGCGCTGGCCAGCAAGTCGTTAGCGTCGGCGCTGTTGTTGTTTATGGGTCTAGGCGCGCTGTTCTTCGCCGCACGCCGACAGATCGCCTGGCCGATCGTCCTCATGATCACCGTCGCGCCGGTGTACATGGGCCTGCGCGCGACCGGGGCGTGGGACGGGATGAACCTGGTCAACCTCGCCGAGGGCACCGTCGGAGAGAAGCGCGCCCAGTCGCTGTATACCCGCTTCAGCAATGAAAACCTGCTGACGGAAAAGGCGTTCGAGCGTCCGGTCTTCGGCTGGGCCGGGTGGGGCCGCTCGCGTGTGTACGACCGACACGGCAAGGACATCTCGATCACCGACGGGCAATGGGTCATCGCGCTGGGCAAGAACGGCCTGGTCGGACTGACATGCCTGACGCTGACGATCCTGCTGCCTGTGTGGCTGACACTCAAGCGTTTCCCGGTCAGGGTCTGGACCCACCCGCAGGTCGCGGCCGCGGCGGTGTTGGCCGTCGTCCTGATCCTCTACATGATCGACAACCTGCTCAACGCCATGATCAACCCGGTCTTCATGCTTGTCGCCGGGGCCCTGGCGGGTCAGAGTGCCCCGGCCATCGGCGCAGCCGCGGCGCGCCGACGGGCACGTCGAGCCGCCTCCCGTAACACGAGCCGACGAAAGACACACCCCGGCCACGCCGCCGCCCAAGCGCACTGAACCCTGACTCGGTGGACCCCAAAGCACCACGCATGAGCACCCTCATCGTCATCGTGAACTACCGCACGGCCGACCTCACCGTCGATTGCCTGCGCTCGCTCGATGACGAGATCCATAGCCTCCCCGATGTACGTGTCGTCGTGACCGACAACGCCTCCGGCGACGACTCGCCCGCGCAGATCCGCCAGGCGATCGAAGACAACAACTGGGACACATGGGCCACGCTCATGCCGCTTGAGCGCAACGGCGGGTTCGCCTACGGCAACAACCAGGCGATCCGGCCGGCGATTGAAAGCGACACCCCGCCCGATTTCGTGCTGCTGTTAAACCCCGACACCGTCGTCCGCAGAGGCGCGGTGGCCAAGCTGATCGAGTTCATGCGCGCCCACCCCAAAGCCGGGATCGCAGGCAGCCGCCTGGAAGACCCCGACGCCGCGCCGCAGCGCTCGGCGTTCCGATTCCCGACGATCCGATCGGAGCTCGACGGCGGGCTTCGGCTGGGCGTTGTCTCCCGGCTGTTGGCCAGCGCCAGCATCGCCCCGCCGGTCCGGGACGATGCGCACCAGACGGATTGGGTCGCCGGCGCTTCGATGATCATCCGCAGGGAGGTCTTCCTCGATGCCGGGCTGATGGACGAAAGCTACTTCATGTATTTCGAGGAGGTTGACTTTTGCCTCCGCGCCCGGCGAGCGGGCTGGCCCTGTTGGTATGTACCCGAAAGCCGGGTCGTCCACCTGGTCGGGCAGGCTTCCGGCGTCACCGATACCAAGGCCACGCCCAAACGCAGGCCCGACTACTGGTTCGACTCGCGCAGGCGGTATTTCGTCAAGAGCCACGGCCTGATCTACGCCGCCCTGGCGGACGCCGCCTGGGCCCTTGGCTTCGCCACATACCGCCTCCGCCAGAGGCTCCAGCGTAAGCCCGATACGGACCCGCCCAAACTGCTTTATGATTTCCTCCGGCACAGCGTGTTTTTCAGAGGCGCCAAGGTTTGAACGATCAGGATAAACAACCCGACAGACCCGGATTGTGGGCACAGGTCCGTGAGGACTGGATCGCCCACGGCAGGGACTGGACCCTGCCCGGGTTCCGCGCGGTTGCGGTCCAGCGCTTCGGGGTGTGGCGCATGAGAGTCGGCCCCAAGCTGCTGCGCGCCCCGTTAAGCGTGCTCTACCGCGCGATGTACCGGCGTGTCCGAAACAAGTACGGGATCGAACTGCCCTACAGCGTCCAGCTCGGCCGGGGCGTCGTCTTCGAGCACCAGCACGGGATCGTGATCCACGGCCACGCGAAGATCGGCGACGGCTGCATCATCCGCCAGGGCGTAACGATCGGCAACCGAAGCCTGGACAAGCCACTGGAAGCCCCGAACCTGGGCAAGAACGTCAACGTCGGCGCGGGCGCGAAGATACTCGGGAAGCTGACAATCGGCGACGACGCGGTGATCGGCGCTAACGCGGTCGTGTTGACCGACGTCCCCGCCGGGGCGCTCGCCGTCGGTGTGCCCGCTGTCATCAAGTCGCGGGAGGTGAGCGGACCGTGAGCCCCCCCGCCCCCCTATCAGACACCGGCGCTGTGGTGATCGGCCGAAACGAGGGCGCGGCCCTGCACGCCTGCCTCTACAGCGTCGCGCCGCGCGTCGCCGCCGTCATCTACGTCGACTCCGGCTCCAGAGACGGGAGTGTCGCGTTCGCCAAGGAGCAAGGCACCGTGGTCGTGGAGCTGGACACCTCGGTCCCCTTCACCGCCGCGCGGGCGCGCAACGCCGGGTTTCAAAAATTGCTTGAGAAGCTGCCCGGGCTTTCGTTCGTACAGTTCGTGGATGGGGACTGCGAGGTGGATGAACACTGGCTCGAGACCGCACACGCCGCGATCACCGCCCCCGGGAACGACAAGCTGGCCGTGGTCTGCGGCCGACGGCGCGAGCGTTTCCCCGACGCCACCAAATACAACCGCCACTGCGACATGGAATGGGACACGCCCATCGGCGAAACCAATGCCTGCGGCGGCGACGCGATGATGCGCGTGCAGGCGCTCAAACAGGTCAACGGGTATAACCCCGCGCTGATCTGCGGCGAGGAGCCGGAGATGTGTCTGCGGATACGCCAGGCCGGGTGGATGATTCAGCGTCTGGCCGAAGAGATGACCCTGCACGACGCGAAAATGACGAAGTTCAGCCAGTTCTGGAAGCGCTCGGTCCGAGGCGGATGGGCTTATGCGCAGGGCGCCGCGATGCACGGCAAACCGCCGCAGCGACACTGTGTCCGACAGTCCCGAAATACCTGGCTCTACGGCGCGATCCTGCCGATAGCGCTGATCGGGCTGGGGTGGGTGACCTACGGGATCAGCCTGGCGCTGATGGCCGTGATCTACGCCCGGCACGCGATCAAGGTCCGCGGCGACCGCCTCCGCCACGGTGACAAACCGAAACACGCATGGGCCTACGCCAAACTGGCAACCATCGCCAAGCTACCCGAGGCGATCGGCCAGGCGCAGTACTGGCTCACCCGCCTGCGCGGCAAGCAGGCGACGATCATCGAGTACAAGCCCACGGGCAACACCACCCCGGCAGGAGAAGCGTAAGTGAAGTCGGCCGTGATCGGGACAGGCGAGATCTCCGCGGAGCACCTCAAGTTCCTCGCAGATAGCAAGTCGGCGGACCTCGTCGCCGTGTGTGACCTCTCACGCGCCGCCGCGCGTTACGCCGCCAAGACTTTCCGTGCGATCAAGTCCTACACCGACTACAAGCAGATGCTCGACCAGGCCAAGCCCGACGTCGTCCACATCCTCACCCCGCCAACAACCCACGTCGCACTGGCGACCGACTGTATCGACGCCGGGGCGCACGTCATCTGCGAGAAGCCGGTCGCGCTGAGCCACGACCAGTTCACCTCGCTGTGGTCACACGCCAAGGACAAAGGCAGAGCCCTGGTCGAAGACCACAACTACCGGTTCAACCGCCCTGTGCTGAAAATCGAAAAGCTGATCGCCGACGGCGTGCTCGGCGAGGTAATGGAAGTCGACGTCCGCATGGCGCTTGCGATCCGAGATGGCGGACGCTTCGCCGATGAAAACCTGCCCAACCCGGCGCACAAGCTCCCCGCCGGGGTGATCCACGACTTTATCACCCACCTAAGCTACCTGGCGCTAAGGTTTATCCCCGACCCCGACAAGGTCAGCGCCGCCTGGAGCAACCACCAAGGCGACGACCTCTTCAAGTACGACGACCTGGACGCGATCCTGGTCGCAGGCGAAAAGCACGCACGGCTGCGCTTTAGCTGCCGCACCGGCCCGGACTGCTTCGCCCTGACCGTCCGCGGGACACGGGCCGAAGTACAGACCGACCTGTTCCACCCGTTCATGCGCCTGATCAAGCCGCGCAAAGGCGGCGACAAGCTCTCTCCGGTCGTCAACCAACTCGCCAACGGGCTTAATCTGGTCGGCGCGTCGTTTGGGAATCTGCGTAACAAGCTGATGCAGCGATCGCCGTATGAGGGCCTGCACACGTTCCTGTCGTGGACATATGAAGCATTGCAACAGGACGTCGAGCCGCCGGTAACGTTTGACGACATGGACCGCGCAAGCCGGCTGATCGACCAGATGCTTTTGGAGGGCAACCGAGTATGAAGCTGCTGGTGACCGGCGCATCGGGGTTCCTCGGCAAGCACATCGTCGCCCAGGCGGTGCAGCGCGGCCACGACGTGCGCGCCCAGGTCCGCCCGGCATCTGACATCAAGGCGCTTCGCTGGGAGGGCCAGCCGGATATCGAGATCGTCCGCGCCGATCTGAGAAGCAAAGAGCGCCTTACCGAACTGGTACAAGGTGTCGACGCGGTCATCAGCAACGCCGCCTGCAAGGCCGGGGACTTCTACACCCAGTTTGCCGGCACGGTCATCACCACCGAAAACCTGCTCCATGCGATGGCGCAGGCCGATGTCCAGCGCCTCGTGGCCGTGAGCACCTTCTCGGTGTACGACTGCCTGAAGATGAGCGACCGCGAGTTACTCGATGAGGAATCGCCGCTCGACGACGATCCCGTAGACCGGGATGAGTACGCCCAGACCAAGCTGGTGCAGGAGGAGCTTGCCCACGAGTTCGCCAAGGAGCACGAAGGCCATGTCACGATCGTCCGCCCCGGTGTGATCTACGGGAAAGACAACCTCTGGACCGCACGGCTGGGCATGGAGCTGGGCACAAACCGTTGCCTGCTCGTCGGCCCCCGGACGGTCCTGCCGATCACCTACGTCGAAAACTGCGCCCAGGCGATCGTGCTCGCCGCCGAGAAAGAGCAGGCGGTCGGGCAGACGTACAACATCATCGACGACGATCTGCCGACGCACCGACAGTACCTGAGTGCGTTGAACCGGCATCAGGAGCCGAGGATGAAGTCGCTGCCCATGCCCTGGCTGGTGATGCGGTTCCTTGCCTCGCTGGCCCTGGGCGTGAACAAACTCTTCCTGAGCCGACGGGCGAAGGTCCCGTCGATCCTGCGTCCCGCGGCTCTGCACGCGCGCGCTAAACCGCTGAAGTACACCAACCGGCTCGTTAAAGAATCGCTTAGCTGGTCGCCGCACTACGGCATGGAAGAGGCGATCGCGCGGAGCGCTGAGGACATCAACCACGCGGCGCTCGCGCCTGAGTCGGACCCGGTTCAGGACGACACCGAGCACGACACAGATCAGGAGGTCCGCACATGCGTATAGCCTACCTGACAGGCCAATACCCCCGTGCGACCGACACGTTTATCCAGCGCGAGGTGTCGGCGCTGCGCGAATCGGACGTGCACGTCCAGACGTTTTCCATCCGCAAACCGCCGGAGAACGAGAACGTCGGGCCCGAGCAGCGCGCCGAACGAGAACGGACGATCTATGTGCTCCCGCCTTCGTTCGTCGGCCTGATCCTCACGGGGGTCCGGCTGAAGTTTGGCTCGCCGCTGCGGTATCTGGGGGCGCTTCGTTTGGCGCTGCGCACCCGGCAAGCGGGGCTCAAGGGGCTGTTTTATAGCCTCTTTTACCTGATGGAAGCGGGCATCATCGCCGACAAGATGCGCAAAGACAACCTCACCCACCTGCACAACCACTTCGGCGATTCGAGCTGCACGGTCGCCATGCTCGCCGCCGAGCTCGGCGGGTTCACGTTCAGCCTGAGCCTGCACGGCCCGGGGATCTTCTTCGAGCCTTACCACTGGCGATTAGATGAGAAACTTACGCGCGCCTTATTCGTCTCGTGCATCAGCCACTTCTGCCGAAGCCAGGCGATGATCTTCTGCCCGCCTGACAAGTGGGACCGCCTGCACATCGTCCACTGCGGGGTCGACCCGGATATGTTCACCCCCGCCGTCCACACCGGCCGTGGCACTCGGCTGCTGACCGTCGGGCGGATGGCGTCGGTCAAGGGTGTGCCCGTGCTGCTGAACGCGATCAAGCAACTGCTGCCGACTCACCCGGACATCACCCTCACCGTGGTCGGCGACGGCCCTGAGCGCGCGGCGTTTGAACGGCGCGCCGAGGAATTGGGTCTTAGCGAGCGCGTCAAGTTCGTCGGGTACCAGGCCCAGTCGAAGGTGCGCGACTTCTTGAACTCCACGGACGTGTTCGTCCTGCCGAGTTTCGCCGAAGGCGTGCCGGTCGTGCTGATGGAGGCGATGGCGGCGGGCGTGCCGGTCGTGACCACCCGGATCGCCGGGGTCGCGGAGCTGGTCGACGACGGGCAAAGCGGCTACCTGGTTGCCCCGGGTGACGCCGAATCGCTAGCCCGTGGGATCGACGCCCTGCTGATCGATCACGAAAAGCGCACCGCCTTCGGGCATGCGGGCAGGGCCAAGGTGGGTGATGCGTTCAACATCGCCAGAGAGTCGGCGTGGTTACAGCAGATCATGACCTCGGCGCTGGCTGGCAAGGTCGAGCCCATCCGATACGAATCATCGCAGATAGCAAGCCCCGGTGACACGCCCGCCATTGACGACAACGCCGACCACACGGGCCGGGCCGCGTCCTAGAGAATCAGGAATCACATTGACCGCGACGATCCACATCCTGCTCTGGGCCCTGGCGTGCATCGTCAGCGCGCCCTTGCTGGTGCTGTCGGTCCAGTGCATGCTTGGCTTGTTCCCGGCGAGGCGCCGGTTCGATGATTCGGCCCCGGCGCCCAAGGTCGCCGTGCTGGTCCCGGCCCACAACGAGCAATCCGTCATCATCGTCACACTCGATTCACTCAAACGCGCCCTCCCCGAATCCGGGCGCATCATCGTCGTCGCGGACAACTGCACTGACAACACCGCCGCGGTTTGTAAGGCACACGGCGCGGCGGTCGTTGAGCGCCACGACGAGGTCAACCGGGGCAAGGGGTATGCGCTGGCGACGGGTTTGGCGTCGCTTGAAGATGACGCGCCGGACGTGGTGGTGATCGTTGATGCCGACTGCACGGTCTCGCCGAACACGCTTACCGACCTGGCGCGGACCGCGCAGTCGACGGGCAGGCCGGCGCAGGGCGTCTACCTGCTTAACGTGCCGGACACACGCGACCCCAAGTCGGTGGTGTCGGCGTTCGCTTTTCTGGTTAAGAACCAGGCAAGGCCGCGGGGGATGGACCTGCTTGGCCTGCCCGTGCCGTTGACCGGTTCGGGGATGGCTTTCCCCTACGCACTACTTAAAGATGCCGACCTGGCGTCGGGGAACATCGTCGAAGACCTCGCCCTTGGGCTGGACCTGACCCGTAAGGGCCACGGCCCGGTGCTGTGCGACCCGGCGCGGATCACCGGTTCGCTGCCGGGCGCAGCGGATGCGGCAGTGACCCAGCGGACGCGCTGGGAGCACGGGTATCTGTCGACGCTGCTGACACGGACGCCGGGGCTGCTGCTAACCGGTGTATTTCGGTTCAAGCCGTCGCTGATCGCGTCGGCGGTGGACCTGGCGGTCCCGCCGCTATCCTTGCTGGTATCGGGGGCGCTGGCGGCGCTGGCGCTGACGGCGGGGCTGGGGTGGCTGATCAAGGCGGCGGGCCCGGGCTGCCTGATCGGCACGGCGCTGGCACTGACAGCGGTGACCCTTGGACTGACCTGGGCACGGTTTGGCCGAAAGACGCTCCCTCTCAGGGCGGTGGCGGCGATCCCGGGGTACATTCTGTGGAAATGGCCGATCTATATACGGTTCGTGCTTGGCCGAGAAAAATCCTGGGTCCGCACCGGGCGAGACTCCGGCCCGAACCAGCCGACCGGCACAAGTGACAGGTAAGGACGGACGATGAACAATCGGCGGGGCCGGCCCGCCTTACCGGACGATCGTGGGGAATCACCGATGATGGAACAACACAAGACCAGCGAAAGCCCGGTGGACGTCTCGATCGTGGTGCCCCTGCACAACGAGGAGGACAACGTCGGGCCGTTGTACCAGCAGATCGCGGAAATGATCGATGCCCAATCGCTTACGTATGAAGTGATCTTCATCGACGACGGCAGCCGTGACCAGACCGTGCCGCGGATGCGCGAGGCGATGGGCGATGACCGGCGTGTGACACTGCTTGAGTTCACGAAGAACTTCGGGCAGACGGCGTCGCTGGCGGCGGGGTTCAGACATGCCCGCGGCTCGGTGGTGGTGCCGATGGACGGGGACCTTCAGAACGACCCGAACGACATCCCGTCCCTGGTCGCCAAGCTCGACGATCCGCCGGGGTGGGACATCGTCAGCGGGTGGCGAAAGAACCGTCAGGACAAGCTCCTGAGCCGGCGTCTGCCGTCGATCATGGCCAACCGGTTGATCAAACGGCTGACCTGGACGACGGAGATCCACGACTTCGGCTGCTCGATGAAGGCGTACCGCCAGGAAGTCATCGAAGACGTCCGGCTTTACGGGGAGATGCACCGGTTCCTCCCGGCGATCTGCAAGTGGCGCGGCGCGCGGATCACCGAGCAGGTCGTCAACCACCGCGCGCGCGTCGCCGGCGAAAGCAAATACGGGCTGAAGCGCACATTCAAGGTGCTTTTGGACCTGCTGACCGTCAAGTTCCTCGGCGATTACCTGGCCAAGCCGATCTACTTCTTCGGGAAGGTCGCGATGATGGCGATGGCGGTCTCGTTCCTGAGCCTGACCTGGGCGATCATCCAGAAGTACGGGTACCTGACCGAGCACGGCCAGCCGGTGATGCTCAACAACAACGTCCTTGTCCTGTTTGCGATGATGACATTCCTGATGTGCGTGATGTTCCTGATGATCGGGGTGCTCGCGGAGTTGATGGCCCGGATCTATCACGAGAGCCAGGACCGCAAGCCCTACAAGGTCCGCCGGGTGTACCGCGGCGCGGACCGGGACGAGACAAACGCCGCCTGAGCAGCCATGCCCGATCCCGCACCCGACCACGCCCCGCCGTTACAGCGCGACCCCGACCGGCTGGCCTCGACCCGGTTCGATGTCGTGGTCGTCGGCGGGGGGATCTACGGCGTCTGGGCGGCGCTGGACGCGGCGCAGCGCGGGATGAAGGTTGCGCTACTTGAACAAAACGACTTCGGCTCGGGCGCCAGCGCCAACAGCCAGCGCGTGGTCCACGGCGGGCTTCGTTACTTGCAGCACGGCGACCTCAAACGGATGCGCGAGTCAATCCGTGAGCGCAGCACCCTGCTGCGCGTCGCGGGACATCTGGTCGAACCCATGCCCTTCCTCGTGCCGACCTACGGCCTGGGGCTTCGCGGCCGGCCCGCCATGTTCGCGGCGATGAAGCTCAACGATCTTGTCAGCGCCGACCGCAACCGGCACCTCTCCACGATGAGGCGTATCCCGAAAGGCCGGCTCATCGGGATCGATCAAGCCCTCGAAGTCGTCCCCGGCCTCGATCAGGCGGGGCTGACTGGCGCAGCGGTGTTCCACGATGCGCAGGTCAACAACTCCGAAAGGCTCGCGCTGGCGGTCGTGCGGTCGGCCGCAAAAGCCGGTGCTCAGGCAGCCAATCACATGCGTGTGACAGGCCTGCTGCGCGACGGCAATCGTGTGACCGGGGTAACAGCGGAGGACCGGCTGACCGGCAAGACACTAGAGATCACAGCCAAGGTAACGCTGGGTTGCGCCGGGCCTTGGACCGGTCGAGGTGTGACTACGCCGTCGTCCATCCCCAAGCGGTACGACAACCTCCGCGCCGTCGCGTTGGTGACCCGTGACCTCTTCGAGGGGATGGGGCTGGCCGTGCCGTCACGGAAAGTGCACAAGGACAAGAAGGAGCTCATCAGCAAAGGCTTCCGCAACCTCTTCGTGACCTCATGGAACGGCCTGTCCGTGGTAGGTACGTTCTACACCGACTACACCGGCGACCCCGACGACGTATCCGTCAGCCCCGATGAAGTGCGCGGCTTCATCGACGAGTTTAACCAGACCTACCCGGCGGCGGAGCTGGCCTACGAGGATGTGCGTTTTACCTTCGTGGGTTTGCAACCCAAGGCCCCCGGCAACACGGTCGGCGAACCTGTCGCCGAGAAATGTTACCGGCTAATCGATCACGCCAAGGATGACGAAATCGAAGGCCTGGTCACCGTGCTCGGTGTGAAGTGGACCACGGCCCGGGGGGTAGCCCAGGAGGCGGTCTCGCTGGTTTCGGGCAAGTTAGCCAAGAGCTCGCCCCCCTGCCTGACCGCCGTGACGCGGATCCATGGCGCACCTAAAGGCGATCCCGGTGACCAAGTAGCCGAGGCGTTCTACGCCAGGCCGGGCTGGGCCAACGAACCACTCATCGTCGATTTATGCGCTCTCTACGGCACCAGTTACGCAGCCGTGCTCGCGCTTGCCGAGGCCGAGCCGAAACTGCGTGAACCGGTGCAACCGGGCAGCCGGACGATCCTCGCTCAAATCGCCTACGCCGCCCGTTCCGAGATGGCGATGACACTGCTGGACGTGCTGTTCCACCGGACCGACATCGGGTTCCGGGGCTATCCCGGCGATGCGTGTGTGAAACGCTGTGCGGAACTGCTGGCACAGGAGCTGGGCTGGGACGACGCCCACACACAAAGCCAACTCGACCTAGTCCGCCTGGCTTACCAACGACGCGGCCTGGCCGCCGATGACCGATAGAGCTGGGCCAACATCGGACGAATGCGGGCGTAGATCCGACCCCGTGACCGAGCACACCTGAAACGGTTATGACGATTCGGATACCCCCATTCTCGCAGGTAAACCCCGGTTTCCCCTTTACCAATGCTGCAAATTCGACTAGAATAGACTTATCTATGGCCCGAGATCGGGCTGATACGTTGTGGGCTGTGTGTATCAACTCGTTTCCAGCCGACCCGGGCCGTCAGGTAATTATCAGGCTCTGGAAAGCAACACGAGAGCACATTACACGTCATGGGGTGAGTCTATGGGGTTGGCTGCGGGCATATCTCTAAGCACCAAGCGGCTGTTCGCCGTGACGGCGGTCGCGGCGACCATGGCCATCGCGGCGCCCACAGACGCCGCGGCGCTTCGGATCATGGCGCTGGGCGACTCGATCACGTTCGGTCAGGGCTCGAGCACCGGCAACGGATACCGCGGGCCGATCCAGGACCTGCTCAACGCGGTGCCCGGCGGGTACGACATGGTCGGCACGCTTCAGAACGGCACGCCCGACATCGACCCGGACCACTACGGCATCTCCGGGATCAAGGCCCACGACTTCGGCGACCCCAACAAGAGCCTGCGGGACCAACTGAACATCAACAGCGTCTTCCCGACCCTGATCGGGGCCGGCAACGAGCCTGACAAGATCCTGCTTCACATCGGGACCAACAGTTTCAACGGCGGCGGCGGCGGCGACCCCGCGGGCGTGGAACTGGACCGGCTGCTGCGGGCGCTGACCACCACCAGCCCCGCCAGCACCCACTACATCGGCGCCGACGGCAACCACGAGATCATCCTCGCACACATCCTCCCCAAGGGCGGCAACCCGCTGTCCGCCAACACCGACGGCGGGGTGTACTCTGCCCTCACCCAGCACCAGGCACGCGTCAAGTCGAGCTTCGATTACAACTACGGCGGGGCGTCCAACCTCAACTGGGCCCAGGGCCTGACCACCATCGCAGCCAGCCGGGCTCAGTACATCGGCCGGATCAAGCTCGTGGACATGTTCCGCATCGATGTCGATACGCTGAACCTTGACTTACTGCTCATCGAGTTCGGCGCTTCGCTTGGGATCACCACCCCCGCCGAGTTGCGCGACATCCTCAGCCCCGAAGACGACCTGCTCAACGGCAACGCCTCGGACTGGGTCGACTGGGTCATGAACTACGACGAAGTCAACAACAGCTTCGGCGCGGGGACCGACGGCGTAAACAGCGCGATCTTCGCCCCGGGCGACACGATCCACCCTAACGACCTGGGCCACGCCATCATGGCGCAGGTCTGGTTCAACAGCGGGTTGGAGTTGATCCTCGGCGACATCGACAGCGATGGTTTCGTGGGGCTGACCGACCTGAACGTCCTCCTCAGCAACTGGAACCAGAACGTCACCACCGGAGACGTGCTGTCGGGTGATCTGACCAATGACGGTTTCGTCGGACTGGAAGACCTGAACATCGTGCTGGGCAACTGGAACGCCGGGGCCCTGCCACCTCCGCCAACGACCCTGGCGGGGGTCATCATCCCCGAGCCGACCAGCCTGGCGCTGGCCGCGGCGGGGTCGCTGCTGGCCCTTGGCCGAGCACGGAGGCGAACGGACGTTTGATGAGTTGACGACCGGGGCCGCAACAGCCGATACAGCAAAAAGCCGGGCAGGGATCGGCCGGGGCCATCCGGTGCCTTATCGGCAGAGGTTTAGAAAGGCGTAACATTAACGGGCTCGCAGGCATCCAAGCCGGGCTGTCGTGGGGTGTGATCGTGACTCAAGGCCAGACAACCTCCGATTCATCCAAAGCCCATCGTCCCGGTGGGAGCGCCGATCTCAGCGGGGCACCCGTCAGACGGCACGGCGAGCGATCGGATGCTTCATCACCGCCCCCGCCGGCGGATACCGGCCACGACCAGCCACAGCGGATCCTGATCGTCGCAGACAGCGCGTCGCTGCGCTTCGGCGGGGAGGCCGCCCTACCGCTTCACTACTTCAGGTTCATGCTCGGACAGAACATGTCATGCCGGCTGATCGTCCACGAACGCTGCCGGCGCGAATTAAATGAGTTCTTCCCCCACGCACAGAACAAGGTCGACTACACCCAGGAGTCCAGGCTGGACCGTCTGATCTGGCGTTGTCGCAAGGCCGTGCCGGGCAGGCTAGGGCATTTCACCTTCGGCCTGCTGCTGCGGATGATCACACAGCTCAAGCAACGCAAACTGGTGCTGACGACCATCAAGAAGCACCGGATCGATCTGGTCCACCAGCCCACACCCGTCTCTCCCCGCGAGCCATCGGCCCTGTTCGGGCTGGGCGTACCGCTGGTGATCGGCCCGATGAACGGCGGGATGGATTACCCCGAACCGTTTCGCTACATGCAGAAGAAGACCGTGAACATGGGCATGTGGTGCGGTCGGCGCTTTTCCAACCTGCTCAACCGCCTGATCCCGGGCAAACGGCAGGCGCAGACCCTGCTGGTCGCCAACCAGCGCACGAACCTGGCGCTGCCGACCTGCCTCAAGGGCAAGGTGCTGGAACTGGTCGAAAACGGCGTGGACCTGTCGGTGTGGCGCAGCCCCAAACGCCCCGACGATATCGACGACCCCGACCGCCCCGCAAGATTCGCATACCTGGGCCGACTCGTCGACTGGAAAGCCGTCAACCTCCTGCTCGAATCTTTTCAGCGCGTCGTCAGGCAGACCCCCGCCGTGCTGGAAATCATCGGCGACGGCGAAGACCGCGATGCCCTGGAGGCGCAGGCCAAGGCCCTGGACCTGCCCGAGAGCTGTGCCGTACGCTTCACCGGCTGGCTCACACAGGAACACTGCGCCGCTCGGCTGGCACAGGCGGACACCCTGGTGCTCCCGAGCCTGCTGGAGTGTGGCGGCGCGGTCGTCCTCGAGGCGATGGCGATGGGCATGCCGGTGATCGCGACGCGCTGGGGCGGCCCGGTGGACTACCTCGACGACACCTGCGGGATCATGGTCGAGCCCAGTTCACAGCAGGACTTCGTGCAGGGCCTGGCCGACGCGATGATCAAGTTGGCCGGCTCCCCACCGCTACGCAGACAGATGGGCGAGGCCGGCCGGGCTAAGATTCAACAGCACTTCGACTGGGACACCAAGGGCCGGCGGATGCTCGATATCTACCAGGAGACTTTCCTGCGGTATCATCAACACGCCCGGTCAAAGCCCTGAAAACGGCTCAGCGCCCCCCTATTCATCCGACCCCCGCCGCGGACCCGATGAATCACCCAATGACCGCCCCGGCCCCTGACAACCCAACACCTATCAGGCTGTTCTGGGTGTACCTGCTGCTGATCACGGCCCTGGCCGGGGGATTGCGGCTGTACAACGTGGGGCAGTGGAGCCTCTGGGAAGACGAATTATTCTCCGTGCGCTCGGCATCGAACCTGGGTCAAGTCCAGCTCTCCAAGCGGTTTGGGCAGTTGCCGACGGCGGCGGGGCTGATGGCCCAGGGCGTAGACCTGGGCGAGGTACGGACGGATAACACGGCGCAGTGGCGGTCCCTGGGTGTTGAGGCTTTTGGCGCCCGGATCGGGCCGTGCCTGGTCGGTATCTTGAGCATCACGCTGCTTGGCTGGGCGAGCCGGCGGCTGCTGGGCGATCGCGCGGCGCTGATCGCGGCGCTCTTGCTGGCGGTTTCTCCCTGGCACGTGTTCTGGTCCCAGGCCGCGCGGTTCTACACGATCCAGTTCCTTTTCTACAACCTGGCGTTGATCTGGTACCTGCGCACTTGCCAGATGCGGTCAACGAGGCTGGCGGTGCTGGCCGGCGGGGCACTGCTCCTGGCGTACCTTTCTCAACCCCCGGCGCTGGTGTTGTCCGTGGTGTTGGCCGGGGACGTGCTGCTGTGCCTGATCCGTCGGAAGCCCATCGGTCTGGGCAAAGCGGGTTGGACGGCGGGGCTGGTCTCGGTGGCTGTCTGCCTGGGACTATTGCTCTACGACAAGATGCATGCGTCGGCGGACTGGGAGGCCTGGGGGCACCTGCAAGGCCATAGCTGGAAGGTCATCGCCGCCAGCATGGTTCTTCGCAACCACCCGGTCGTCCTGGCGGTGGCGGCCCTGAGCGCGCTGGCGCTCATCCGGTCCAGGCCGAGGCTGACGCTGTACCTGGTGTTGGGCGCGGCGCTGCCGGTGCTGGCGTTGATGGCCCTGTCGCTGGGCGGCAGCTTCTACGTCCACGAGCGCTACTGCTTCGTCGTCCACTACGCCTGGCTGGCGCTGGCGGCGATGGGGCTGGCGGCGGTCTGGGAGTCGGTGTCCAGGCATCACGGGGCTTGGCTGGCCGGTTCGGCCACCGCGGCGGTGGTCGTCACCCTCCTGTGGGCAGACCTCAGCTACTACACCCACGGCCACCGCCGTCGCTGGAACGACGCCTTCGCCTACGTCACCCAGCACCGTCAGCCCGGGGAGGATGTCGCGGTGCTCTCGTCCAAGGGCACGCCGATCGCCCGGTACTACCTAGAAACCGATGACGTGCTGGCCTACGCGGAATTCCCGACCAGCCCCCAGAAACTTCAGGCCCTGGACCGGCCGACCTGGCTGGTGCTGCCGGCGGTCTCGGCGACACGGGGCGAACTGTTCCCCTGGCTGAACGATGAGGCGGTGCTGAAACGCTACTACGACCTGCGGGTCCTCCAGCCGTTCTCATCCGTCCGCGTGTACTACTACCTCCCCGATAGCACGTCGGCACAGAACCCCGGATAATCCCACCATCCCGGGGGACCCCAACCCGGCCGCGGAATCACGTGAACCGACCCATGACCGAGCCAGGGACCAACGCCGAGACCGATCACGTCATCTTGCGTGGGGTCCGTCTGAACGCGCTGACCGAGAAGGGGTGCGTGGATCACGTGATGAGCGCGTTGTCCGCTGGGCGCGGCGGTTGGGTCATCACGCCGAACCTTGACCACATGCGTCGCGCCGATTCAGACGACGCGTTCCGCGGGATGCTGGGTGAGGCTGATCTGGTGGTCGCGGACGGCATGCCGTTAATCTGGGCAAGCTGGCTGGCGGGCACACCCCTGCCTCAACGGGTGGCCGGGTCCTCGCTTGTCTGGTCCTTAGCGGCGTCGGCGGCAAAACAGGGCCGATCGCTGTACCTGCTCGGCGGTGATCCCGGGGCGGCGGACAAGGCCGCAGACGTGCTGAATAAACGTTATCCGGACCTTCGTATCGCCGGGACCGACTGCCCGGCGGTCGGATTCGATCAAGATCCGAAAAAGATGGCGGATGTTACGCAAAAAGTGCTGGCGGCCAGGCCGGATATCGTATATGTTGGCTTGGGATCGCCGAAACAGGAACGGCTGATCCGGTCGATCCGTGGTGGATCGCCTCATGTCTGGTGGCTAGGGGTAGGAATCAGTCTGAGTTTCATTGCTGGAGATGTCAGACGTGCGCCTCGGTGGGTACAAAAACTCGGTTTGGAATGGTTACACCGGCTGCTGCAAGAGCCGGGTCGCCTTGCCAAGCGATACTTGGTGCATGGCCTGCCCTTCGCGGTCCGATTGTTATTAGGAGCGTTCGTGTCCCGCCTAAGCGGTAAGCAGGATGCCCACGGGACATAGACAGCACGACAGACATTGGATGACACGTTACAGTACTTTTTCATGATCGGTGAAAGTCAGAGCAGTGTCGGCCCGAATGTGTGACAACTTGTCGCCGTACCGCAGGCCGACCCAAGCCGACCACCGCCGATAACCCGCGCAGAGAGTGAGGCGCGTTCGATGTTTTTGGATACCCGAAACCAACCCCCCACAGGCGTGCCGCAAGGCCCAGCGATCCACCAGGCCCCCCCCGGCCCCAATAAGGCGTTGCAGCAGCTTGGACAGGTCCGTGCGGTGGTGCTGTTGGCCGGCTCCGTGCGCGCGACCAACCTGCGCAAAGCGGCGGATCGTTTCATCATGGACCTGCCCGTCGACGCGCAGAAGACCGTCCTGGATTGCTGGCACGACCAACTGGATGACCTGGCGCTGGAGTTGGGGATCCAGCACCTGCCCGCCCGTGTCATGATCGACCGCAGCGCCACGGCGCAAAGGTCTTCTCATCGCACCGGCCCCACGGAGGTTCAGATCGAACAGGACCCCCTGGCGTTCCGCGGGACCGGTGGGCTGGTCAGCGATGTGGCCCGGGCCTACGCCGACGACGAGTACCTGATTGTTGCCAACGCCGCCCAGATCCTGCTCACACCCCTGCCTAGGCTGGTCGAGGCCATGGCCGATCAGCAGGCAGACGTCAGCCTCCTGTGTGATAAGGACCACAGGCCAAACGGGCTGATGCTGATCCGCTGCGGCGCGTTGCGTGACATCGCCCAAGTCGGGTTCATCGACCTCAACGAGCAGGCCCTGCCGCTGATTGCCAAGCGTCACACGGTCAAAGCCTGCCGACACGAACAAACCGTGAGCATGGCGATCCGGACCCGTCAGAACTACCTCGACGCGGTGCGGACCTACCACCGGCATCTAAACCCCCGGCGTCGGCTGACCGACGCCCTGCCCGCCGAGGACTGGAGCGCCACGTTCAGCATCATCGAACCGGGCGCCAGCGTCGACCCGTCCGCGGTCGTACACGACTCGGTGGTGCTCGCCGGCGGCCGTGTTGAAGCCGGCGCCGTGTTGGTCCGATCGGTCGTCGGGCCGATGGGACGGATCGGCGGCGGCGAGTCGGTCGTGGAATGCACCGCCGCCTCACACCAGGGCGCCGCCCGGGATCAGGCCCTGCTCTGGCAGACCTGAACGCAAGCCCCGGGCCGACGGACCCGGCCAATGGCCCTGCCCAGGACAGCGATCCACCACCGGGCAAGCCAGGATCCGATAACAAGAAACAAGCCCGACACGGCCTCAGCCGTTTGACGGCCGCAACCCGGGCCTGAACCGACCCACGATCAGAGGCGTACACACATCCGACACGCGATTGCCTGGCCGATCTTGCCGATGTTTCCAAGGTGTCCCCACCGCGTCCGGCGTGACCGGCGGTGCCTGGGCGTTTGACCGCATACAATGTGTGGACGCTGATCGAGGATGGCATCGAAGTTGAGCCCATCGCGTTGCACGGAACCGAACCCCGCACGGACCGTGGCAAAGCGCGAGCCCGGACCCGGAGAAGACGGCCGATGAACCCCAGCGACTTGAATCATCCCGACGAAGCCGACCTGTTCCTGGATGGCGCCAGCGAATCGCCCCGGCCGGGTTTGCACGCGGCGCAGCTGCACGCCCTGCTGCGCGGCCGATATCACTGGGCCCTTGGGCTGGGGCTGCTGCTGGCGATCGCCGGCGGGTTCGCCGGATACTTCAGCCAGGGCAAGGTCTACCTCAGCTCCAGCGACGTCCAACTCTCACCGATCCAGCAACAGATCCTCACCGGCCGCGGCGACGACTCGATCGCGCGCTTCTTCGATTCGTGGGTATCCCTGCAGCTGGTCGTGATCAGGAGTCCCAGGGTCCTTGAGCCCGCGATGGCAAGCGACGCCTGGCAGGACGTCGCCTACGGGGCGTACAAATCCAGCCCCGTGATATTCGCACAGGGCGTGGTTCTCTCACGCAAACGCGGCGAACAAATCATCAAGATCTCCTACGAAGCGCCCGACCCCGTGCTGGCGCAGGCCGCGGTCAACGCGATCACCCAGTCGTACAAAACCGAACTGCAGAAAAGCGAAGTGCAAAGCGACTCGCAGACCCTGCGTGTCCTGGAGAACCACCGCCTGAAGCTGGAGAACGAGATGGAGGTCCTCCAGGCCAACAAGCGCGAACTGACCACCGAACATAATGAGAGAACCATCGGCAGCGTGCTGGAGCGGATGACCAAGACACGCGACGACCTCAAGAGCGAGCTTCAGTTGGCCAGGCTCAAGCTCGCCAACATGGGCGTGACGACCAGCGACGACCCACAGGCCACCGATCAGTTCACCCTCGAGCAGCTCGCCTCGCAGGACCCACAGTTGGCGGCTCTGCTTCGGGAAAAGACCCAACTCGAGCGTTCGATCGCTTACAAACGCGGGTCCGGGCAGGGCGAAAAGCACCGCGACCTGCGCGCCGCGATCGTGGCGCTGGATACCCTCAACGCCGAGATCGAGAAGCAGGCACGCTCGCTGCGTAATGCCTACGACGGGTCGTGGACGACCGACGGGGAGGCCAGTGAGGTCGTGTCCCCCGTCCTCGTGCTCAAGGCGCGTGTGAAGGAATTATCCGCACTCTACGAGGACGCGCAGGCGCAGACACAGCACCTGGGCCGGATCGACAGCGAGATTCAAAACCTCGCGGTGGACACCAAGCGTGTCGACGATGACCTGGCGAAAACGGTCGCACGGATCGAGGGGCTACACGTCGAAGGCGAGGCTCAGGGACGCGCCCAGATCATCACCGAAGGCGGCTTGCCCACCAACCCATCGAACACCGGCAAGCGCAAGCAACTGGCGGCCCTGGGCGGCATGGGCGGGCTCTTCGCCGGGTTTGCGCTGGTCTTGGCCCTGGCGATGATGGACCGCAAGCTGCGCCACTTCGAGGACGCACAGACCGGTCTGGGCCAGACCCGGATGCTCGGCGTACTCCCGGAACTGCCCGACAACCTCACCGACCCCCAGCAGACGATGATGGCCTCGCATTGCGTCCACCATATCCGCACCCTCCTGCAGATCGACCGCGGGCAGGATGGCTTTGTCCTCACCATCACCGGGCCCGCCGCCGGGTCGGGCAAGACCAGCCTGACCATGGCCCTTGGGATGTCCTTCGCGACCAGCGGCTCGAACACGCTGATGATCGACTGCGACATCGTCGGCGGGGGCCTGACACGCCACATGCTCGAAGCGGACCAGGCCGCCCACGACGCCGGGGTTCTTGAGGCGTGCAACGGAACGGTGTTCGACGACTGCGTGGTCAAGACCTCCATCCCGAACCTCTCGATCCTGCCGATCGGCTCGGCCCTGCCGTCGCAAGCGGGCGTGCTCTCCCCCGCCGCCATCGAAAAACTCCTGGCCAAGGCCCGCAGCGCCTACGACACGATCCTGGTCGATACCGGGCCGGTGCTGGGCAGCCTCGAAGCCTCCATGGCCTCGGCGCAGGCGGATAAGACCATCGTCATCGTCTCCCGAGGTGACCGCAAACCCATCGTCTCCAAGAGTTTGGAACACCTGCGATCCATCGGCGCCAGCATCGCAGGCATCGTCTTCAACCACGCCGACGAAATCGATATCGAGCGCTCGACCTACGCAAGCGTCACCGTCTCGCAAAGCCGCAGAGAGGACGATACAGTAGTCAACGGCATACACTGGATCGACCCGGACACCTCCAGCCGATACGGGCCGTTAGCCTCGGCGGTGGCGTCCTACGGGCAACGAAAAGCAAGCGGCGACGAAGAACACAGCTAACTCAATCGGCCTCCACCCCTTATGATCCGCCACACCCCACAGGACGTGGACACCACACCCTTACAGACCGTGTGGGGGCTGGACGCGATGCAACTGCACGCTCGCTTCTGGGCCGCCCGGGGCGTCCAAGTCGTCTGCCGGGGCGACGACACACCCGTTGGCAAAGACGCCGAATTATTCCTCATGATCGAACCGGCGTTCTTCTGCCTGTTCCGCCTCGACCAGATCATCGACACCCTCAGTTGGCTCAAGCCCAAGCTGTTGTTCGTCCGCGTCCACGATAACCGAGAGCACGGCTACCGCGAGCGGATCATCACAGACGACCAGGACCGGTTCATCCGATTCCACCGTGAGTACGGCGGGTCGGACTGCCGGCTTATCCGCGCCGCGGTCAGTTCTAACCCCCAGCTCGCCGACCTGTGGCGCAAAGCACCGGACAACCGCGCCGGGTGGAAGCTGTTACGCCAGACCACCGCCCAGGTCCACCGAACCACCGTCTCCATCAACGGCAGCATCTACCACCACCAACAAAAAAACGATCGGGTACAGTTCATCCGTGAGCTGGTGACGATCTGGCGCAAGCCCAACACCGCGATCCGGCGCGCCCGGCAGATGCTCGACGGGAATGTGTGGGTCGACACGGAAACGCCGACCAACCCCTCGACGCGGTTCATCGGACCGGTCTGGGTCGGGACCGGGCGGCTGTTGACCGGGGTCGAATCCGTGGTGGGCCCGGCGGTGCTGTGGGACGACCCCGAGGCGCGCCCGCTGGCCGATACGATCCGCTGGGACACCTCCGACACCTCCGCCGAGGGGGTTCTGCCCATCACCACCCCGCGGCGGCTCAACCCGATCCAGAAGGCGGGCAAACGCGCCTTCGACATCGTCGCCTCCCTGATAGGACTGGCCCTGACCCTGCCGCTGTACCCGCTGATCATGCTGATCATCTACCTCGAAAACGGTCGGCCGTTCTTCTTCCCCCACCGACGCGAGACACGCGGCGGACGCGAGTTCCCCTGCCTCAAGTTCAGGACGATGCGCAACGACGCCGAGAAGCTCAAGCAGGGGCTCGCCGAAAAAAACAAGTGCGACGGCCCACAGTTCTTCATCGAAAACGACCCTCGCATCACGCGGTTCGGCCAGATCATGCGCAAGTTCAACATCGACGAGCTGCCCCAATTCCTCAACGTCCTGGTCGGGCACATGTCCGTCGTCGGGCCCCGGCCAAGCCCATACAGCGAGAACCAGTACTGCCCGCCCTGGCGCGAAGCACGGCTGAGCGTTCGGCCGGGCATCACCGGGCTCTGGCAGGTCATGCGCAGCAGGCAAGACGGCCTGGACTTCCAGGAATGGATCCGATACGACATCGAGTACGTCGAAAATATCAGTTGGCGGATGGACCTGTGGATCCTCTGCAAAACCCTCCACGGCCTCCTGGGCTTTAGACACCCACGCTGCACCCCAACCCCGCCTTCCGACGGTTAGGCCGTGTCACGTATCTCCTGAAAGTCTGTTTAGCGGGCAATCGCAGGTCTTGGCCCCCGGGTCAACACGCTAGTCAGCGACCCGCCTCAAGAGCGCTCGCAGCCCAACTGTAGCGGGTATTGATCACCGCTGGACTTGGATTGAAAAAGCTCTAAACGGCCGTAATTCGATCTGATTGATGAACGAGACACGCCCTGGCGCCCGCGGCGGTGGCTCCAAGCGGATGCATGAACTGCTTCAATGCCTGTGGGTACGGCCAGAAATGATGCTGACTGCCCAGGAAAATTGTTTACCCAAAGATGTGACGTGCTATCATAGGGGCAAGCGTTCCACGGGGCCCGTACGGCCTCGGGGCGTTTTCAGTCTTTGAGTTACTTCCTTGGTGGGATCTTATTAGGAGATTGAAGATGAGGATAATGAAGTTTGCTTTGCCTGTCATCGCAGCCGGCTTCGCCGCAAGCACCGCGACGGCGGCGACCACCATGTCGTGGGCCAGCGTCGCGGTTCCTAACGGAGTCGCGATCACAGGCGGCGTCGGTAACCTTGATGGCTTCGCTGCCAACGTGCTGACCGTCAACACCACCCTCGACTGGACGGCGGCTGCGATGTTTGTCCACCTCTCCAGCGGCACGATCTATCAGGAACTGGAATGCGGCTTCGGCTGCAACGGGTCGACCCTGTCCGCCCCCAGCCCCCTGGGTTTCCCCGGCCTGCCCTCGTCCCAGTACGACTCCTATTTGGACGGTAACGCCCCAGCCGGTGGCGGCGGCATTGGTGTGATCGCGATCGCCGGCGCCGGCGGCGATGCCGGTGGCCCTGGCCCCCAGCAGTTTGACGCGGCCGGTATCGACGTTTCCTGGAACGGAAATGGTACGATCAACACTGATATCGGCGCCAACGCACTGGGTCAGTTCACCTTCTCGGGCGATGCCCAAGGCACCCTGACCCTGGCGATCACCGTCGCCGGCCAGGCCGCCAAGGACACGTTCAACATCCTCATCATCAACGGTACCATAGGTGTCATCCCCGAGCCCGCTTCGCTGGCTCTGATGGGTCTCGGTGGCCTCGCCATCCTGCGTCGTCGTCGCTAAACCGACACGCAACAGTTAGGTTAAACCTATCGCGACTGTCCGCTTCACCGCGGGCAGTCGTTTTTTTTGCCCCACCAATCGCACACGCCTTGCCCTCGCCCATCGGATGCGGTGGGTGAGACTGCAAGCCCTGGATATTCTTAGTAAGTCGTTTAGAGCACGCTGTATCCAAGCACAGCGGGTCGCGGTCATCATAGCCGCCGGTTTACCGCCGGCGAGTCCGCCACCTGTAAGATGGCGGCTGATAGTAGCCGCTACAGTTGACCCGGGCGTGCTCTAACGAGAGACGACCGCGACGATCACGCTCGCTGGCCGATGGGGGTGTAGTCTCGCTCGGTCGCGCCGGTGTAGACCTGCCGGGGGCGGGAGATCCGGGCGGAAGGGTTCTCGTGCTGTTCTTTCCAGTGAGCGATCCACCCGGGCATCCGGCCGATGGCGAACATGACCGTGAACATCTCAACCGGGATCCCGATCGCCCGGAGGGTGATCCCGGAGTAGAAGTCGACGTTGGGGTACAGGTTCCGCTCGAGGAAGTAGTCGTCGCTGCGGGCTACCGCTTCCAGTTCCTGGGCGATAGGCAGTAACGGATCGTCGACCCCCAGCTTGCTGAGCAGGTCGTCGCTGGCCTGCTTGAGGATCGTGGCGCGGGGGTCGCTGCTCTTATAGACCCGGTGCCCGAACCCCATCAGCTTGAACTCTTTGCGCTTAACCCGCTCGACGACCTTCTTCACATCCAGCTTCTCACGTCGGATCATCTTGAGCATCTCGATGCAGCGCTGGTTCGCCCCGCCGTGCAGCGGCCCCCAGAGGGCGCAGACCCCAGAGGCCATCGACGCGAAAAGGTTCGCCTGCGACGAGCCGACCATCCGGACGGTCGAGGTCGAGCAGTTCTGTTCGTGGTCGGCGTGGAGCATGAGGAACTGGTCCAGCGCCCTGACGACCTCGGGCTCGGCGGTGTATCGGCCGTAGGGCCTGGAGAACATGCCGTGCAGGAAGTTGTCGCAGTACCCCAGGGAAGGGTCGGGGTATCGCTGCGGCTCGCCGACCGATTTCTTGTGGCTAAAGGCGGCGATCGTGGCGACCTTGGCGATCAGCTTCGCGACCAGGGAGGGGAAGGATTCGTCGATCGCGCCCATCTCCAGCATCTCGGGGTGGTAGCAACTGGTGGCGTTGATCATCGAACTGAGCACGGCCATCGGGTGCGCGGTCGCGGGGAAACCCTCGAAGTGGTGGCGCATGTCCTGGTGGAGCATCGCATGGTTCTTGATCTCGTCCTCGAAGCGCTTCAGCTCGTCGGCCTTGGGCAGCTCCCCGTAGATCAACAGCCAGGCGACCTCCAGGAAGGTGCTGTGCTCGGCGAGGACCTCGATCGGGTATCCGCGGTAGCGGAGGATGCCCTTCTCGCCGTCGATATAGGTGATCGATGACTTGCACGAGCCGGTGTTGCCGTACCCGCTGTCGAGTGTGATGTACCCGGTCTTGGCGCGCAAGGTACCAATATCGATCGCGTGCTCGTTCTCGGTCCCGACGACTACGGGCAGTTCCAGGCTCGTATCGCCGACTTGAATGGTCGATGTGTCGCTCATAGCGGTATCTACTGTCATGGTTGTGCCCCCTAGCGTGAGGTTTGAGAGCCCAATTTTAGCCACCTTATGACCTAAAGGCCAGCGTGGCTTCGTTCTCGGTTTAGTTCTCGTTGGTGGCGGACCAGCCGGACTTGAAGTCGGCGATCGCCTGCTTGATCTTCTCTCGCAGCTCGTCATCAAAAGCCTTGGCCGAAGCGAGCTGGTCGCGCAACGTCTTGCCCGGACCGGCAAAGTGCTCGATCAAGGCGGATCCAAAGGTCTGGACCTGCTCCAGTTTCAGGTCGTCCAGCGCCCCGGTCGAGCCGGCGAAGATCTGGATCACCTGGTCGACCACGTCCATCGGGACGAACTGAGGCTGCTTGAGCAGCTCGACCATCCGTGCCCCTCGGTCCAGCTGGTGCTGGGTAGCCTTATCCAGGTCGGTGCCGAGCTGGGCGAAGGCTTCCAGTTCGCGGAAGGCGGCGAGGTCCAGCCGCAGCGAGCCGGCGACCTGTTTCATGGCCTTGATCTGGGCGTTACCCCCGACACGGGACACCGAGATGCCGACGTTAATCGCGGGGCGGACACCGGCAAAGAACAGTTCGGGCTCTAGGTAGATCTGCCCGTCGGTGATCGAGATCACGTTGGTCGGGATGTAGGCCGAGACGTCGCCTTCCTGGGTCTCGATAATGGGAAGCGCGGTCAGCGACCCGCCGCCGTTGTCGTCCGAGAGCTTGGTGGCTCGTTCGAGCAGACGGGAGTGCAGGTAGAACACATCGCCGGGGTACGCCTCGCGTCCGGGCGGCCGACGCAGCAATAGCGAGAGCTGACGGTACGACGCGGCCTGCTTGGAGAGGTCGTCATAGATGCACAGGACGTGCTTGCCCTGCCACATGAAGTGCTCGCCCATCGCGCAGCCGGTGTACGGCGCGATATACAGCATGGGGGCGGGCTCACTGGCGCCGGCGTTGACGATGATGGTGTAGTCCATCGCGCCCGCTTCACGCAGCGTCTGGACCACCGAAGCGACCGTCGAGTCCTTCTGCCCGACCGCGACGTAGATGCAGACCATCTCTTCGTCGGTCCCGAGGAACTTCTTCTGGTTGATGATCGTGTCGATCGCCACCGCGGTCTTGCCGGTCTTTCGGTCGCCGATGATCAGCTCGCGCTGGCCCCTGCCGATCGGGATCATCGAATCCACCGACTTGACCCCGGTCTGCATCGGCTGGGTCACCGGTTGCCTTTCGGCGATCCCCGGCGCGATGATGTCGACCTTACGCATCTGGTCGGACTGGATCGGGCCCTGCCCGTCGATTGCCTCGCCCAGGGCGTTGACGACCCGGCCCAGCAGCGCGTCGCCGGAGGGGACCGCCAGAAGCTCGCCGGTCGAGCGGACGCTCATGCCTTCCTTGATGTCCAGGTAGTCGCCGAAGATCACCGCCCCGACGATGTCCTGTTCGAGGTTCATGACCTGGCCACGCACGCTCTTGCCCTCTCCGATCTGGAACTCGAGCATCTCCCCGGCCATCGCCTCGGAAAGCCCGTAGATCCGCGCGATCCCGTCGCCGACCTCGACCACGGTCCCGATCTGCGAGACCTCCAACTCGGTCGAGAAACGCTCGACCTCCTGCTTGATGACCGAGGTGATTTCATCGGTTTTGATCTTCATCGCTGACTCCGGTTACGGCTTTGGCCGTTGACTGCTTTGTGTATTGTCCGCTGTTGTGAGTCTTCATCGGTGGCGTGGCCCTGCGCCCGCCCAAACCCGCATGTCTTTTCGTTTAGCCTTCCAACTGCCCGCCTTGCCGGGCACGTTCACGTCCGGCGTCGACCAGTTTCCGCTTCATGATCCGTAGCTGCGTCGCGACGCTGCCGTCGATCAGACGGTCGCCGACACGGACCTTCAGCCCGCCGATCAGTGCCGGGTCGACGTGCTGTCGTAGCTGGACGCGCTTGTCCAGCGCCGAACCGATCGACTCGGCGACCCCCCTGCCTGCGTCATCAGACAGCGGCTCGGCGACAAACACATCCACATCCAGTTCGCCACGGGCCTGTGCAACCAGGACCAGGTATGAACCGAGGATCCCCGTCAACGAGCCCAGCCGATCCTTGCGGTTGACCACCTGGATGAACTTGTAGAGCACATCGGCGATCTTGCCCTTGAACAGTTGTTCGATCGAACTGCTGCGCTGCGCCGAACTGAGCGCCCGGCTGGCGAGAAGCCTCTCCAGGTCCGGCTCGCTGGCGAGCAAACCGAGCAGGTCCCGCGCCTGGTCGGCCAGTATGTCGACCTGATCGCTTGCCTGGCCCAGCTCATACAGCGCCTGGGCGTAGGTCCGGCTGACCGAGTCGGTCTTGTATTCGGCGTCTGTGGACACCCGCAATCCTCCATCCTGGCGGGGCGAATCGCCCTCACCGGCCCCGAAGGCCTTGCCGAACAGCGCCAGTAGTTTGCTGAATCGGTTGGCCATCGTGTATCAGTTCTGTCCCGCGTCGCCTAGCCGTGCAAGCGACTCCTTGACTAACGCTTCCTGGTCCTGGACGTTGATCTCTCGACGCAGTATCTGCCCGGCAACCTGCGTCGCCAGCACCGCGGTCTGCTCGTAAATCTCCGTCACCGCACGCTGCTTGGCGGCATCAATATCCGCCTCGGCACGCTGACGTATCTGCGTCATCTCCGACTGGGCCTGGTCCTTGAGCTGCGCCGCGACCTGCTGCGCAGCGCCGCGGCTCTCGTCCACGATCTGCTGCGCCTGCTTCTGCGCGTCGGCGAGCTGCTGCTTGTATTCCGCCAGCGTGGCGCTCGCCTGCTTGGCGGCCTGCTCGGCCTGCTGGAGATCGCCGCGGACCTTCGCCTCACGCACCTGAAGCGACGCGAGAATCTTCGGCCAAACAAAGATGCTCAGGACCACGAAGAAGATCCCGAAGACGACGATCGTGTAAACCGCCTCCTGCCATTTCACCGTGGTCAGGCCACGCTCTTCGTGCCCGCCGCCGTGGCCGGCCGTCTGATCGGCGGCGTCCGTGGCATGATCGGCGAGCTGGTCGACAGCGTCGTGCGCCTGCTGCACTGATTCAGGGTGAGCCGTGTCGGTCGTGTGCGCGGTGTCCTGTGCCAACAGCGGGCCGGCCGCCATCAGCCAGGCAAGGACCATCGCGATCTGAAATAGATGGGTTGAACGCATCAGGGTGTGCCCCATGTTTCTCGTGTCCTGGTTGGCCCGTAACGCCCGGGCCGGTGAAGTCACGCCGCGGCGGTCAGGCCGGGGCGTGAGACGTTTCTTAGTTGAAGAAGCCCGCGGCCAGGTTCCCGGCCCAGATGATCCCGAAGAAGGTAAAACCTTCGATCAGGGCGGCGGAGATAATCATCTGCACGAAGATCTGCCCGGCGGCCTCGGGCTGACGCGCCACGGACTGAGTGGCGTTGCCGCCGATGTTGCCGATACCACGGCCGGCGCCGGCGCCCAGCAGGCCGATACCGATGCCGGCGCCAAGGATCGCCAAGCCCGCGCCGATCCCGGCGTACGCCCCCATATCCGCTGCCAAAGTAAGGATGTCCATCATGTCTGTATCTCCCAGCTAAGGTATGAATCGTTTTGCCGACGATTAAAGTGCTCGGGCGTCGGCGTCCCCGAGCGTTTTCGGTTCCTAGTGCCCGCCCCCCGTGACGGTCAACAGTTCGTCAATCGAATCCCCGGGCATCGCGCCCTCGTCCAGCCCGCCGTGGTGCTCGTCGTGCTCGTCGTGGCTCACCGCGCCCAGCGAGATGAAGATCACCGTCAGGAAGGTGAAGATATACGCCTGGAGGAACGCCACGAACAACTCCAGGAAGCTAAACGCGGTCGCCCCGAGCATGCTCGCGCCCTTGCCCACCAGCGGGGCCGTGGTCGCCATGACGATCAGTGACGCCAGCACCAGGTGCCCCGCGACCATGTTCGCAAACAAACGCACGCACAGAGCGAAGCTCTTGATGAACAGACCCAGGAACTCCAACAGAAACACCAGCAGTCCCACCGGCAGCATGATCGGCAGCAGGGGCAGCGGCTTGAACGGGACCGGCCACATGTGCCTGATGAACCCGAATCCGTTTTCCTTCACGCCGATGAGCACGATCATGACCAGCGAGATCAGCGCCAGCCCGCCGGTAAAATTAATGTTCCCGGTCATCGCCCCGCCGGCATGCGACAGGCTCTCCATACCGATCAGGTGAAAAAAAGCGCTGATCGGAAACAGGCCAAACAGGTTCCCGAACAGGACGAAGAAGAACGTCGACCAGATGTATTTGATGTACTTGTCGGTCAGGTCGCCCAGCAGCGGGCGGGTCATCTCTTCACGCAGAAACACGCACAAGACCTCGAAAAGCTGGGTAACCCGGCCCTTGGTGACGTAGCCCTCGGCCGAGTCCGACCGCAAGGGCATCTTCGCGGCAACCACCGCCAGCACCGTGATACCGATGATCAGCACCGCCAAGCTCATGAAGTGGTGATTTGTGAACCAGTCGCTGCCGAACAGGTTATGCGGCAAGACGTGAGTCATCGGGTCCGGCGCCCCGCCGGCGGCAGCTAACAATAGGCTCGGCGTCATCTAATTCGTCTCCGGCATCGGAACCACACCACGCGTCGCCGCGAGGACATGGGTTGAAATCAATTTCACTTCGACCGCCAGCACAAGCATGTACCAACCGGCGACCCACACCAGCGCATCCTCCGCGTTAGCTAACCCGGACCCCCAACGCAGCCAAGACACCGCCGCAATACCCACGACGATCCGCAGCAGGATGCTCACCATGAACCCGTGCGCGCCCCCATGTGCAGATTTACGTGACATCAGCCACACCGGGACAAACCCCGACAGCCCGATCAGCAGACTTGTCGCCGCACCAATCAGGCTCAGCCCGGCCTGCTCATGCCACCCAAGCAGCCCCGCCAAGATCCCGTACAGCGCCGCGGTCACCACCAGCAACACCGTCGCCAGCATCAGCGACGCCTTGACGATCGGGAAGACAAGCGGGCTTTGGGTCGGGTCGGGTGTCATGCGTGCGTATCGTGTGTTTCGGCGGGGTCGATCAAGCGGGCTGGGAATGAAACCTTATAAGTCAGTCAAAACTAATCGTTATCCGGGTCGGTCGTCGGCCCGTCCTTGGGGCGCTTGCGTTGGGCGGGGAACAGCATGTCTTTGGCGAGGTTGTAGCTCCCGCCGAGGGTCGCCAACACGGCCCCGGTGAGCATCAGCCAGGGCCCGGTGTCAAACCGCTGATCGCCCCAGTGGCCCAGCAACGTCAACCCACCGATGATCGCTCCTAACTCCATCCCGCGCCCGATCATCCGCCACGCGCTGGGGCTGTAGCCGTACGGGGTTTGCGGCCCACTTTTTGCCATCGCCGGCCTCCTTGGCCGACCACCCGAGGTTAACGTGCTTAACTGTTCTTTTAACAGCAATTTACGCCTACGTAGCCGGGCTCACGGCCTCGCGAACGGTTCCCAGGTGGGGCAGATAGCCTAAAGGTGCGTTAGATCAGTGTCAAACAGCCGAAAACGCCACCTGACCCCCTCGATCCCCCCTTCCACGAACTACCATGAGCCAATCTTACATAATTAGCCATCAGGCCGACTTTTTTGTGTTATGATGTAAGGGAGAAGTTCACCGGCAGCTTGGCGGATCGGATCAATGCAGTCCACCGCCGTCGCGCCGAGTTAAACCCACACTTCCGGGGAGGAGAAATCAGCCATGACCCGTCCTTGCCGCTCCCTAGGCGCTATCTGCGCAGCCCTGTTCGCCATGATCGGTGTCGTCCTGCCCAGCCAGCACGCCATGGCCGTCATCAGCCTCGACGCCGACTTCGACCACGGCTCGCTGCAATCCTTCTCCCTCTCAGGAGGCAGCAACGTCAACCTCGTCGGACGCGACAACTTCTACGGGGGCAACCAGTGGCGATGGGTCTACTTCAAGGCCTCAGGCGTCAACGGCGTCAACCCCAACTTCAAGATCTCCACCAACTTCGCAGGCGGCCAGAGTGCCATAGCCAGCCACAACTTCCGGTACAGCCTCGATAACCAGAACTGGCAACCCTTCGACAACCACGGGATCTCCGGCGGCACGTTCAACTTCTCCAACAACGCCGCATTCAATCAGGACGAAGTCTGGGTCGCACACTCCATGCCCTACTCCTACGGCCGGATGGCCGACCAGGTAGCTCAATACAAGCTCAGCCCCTACGTCAGTTCCACCATCAGCTCCGACGCGAACCTGGTCATCGGACAATCCCCAGGCGGGATCGACGACCTTGGCCGAACCGTCACGCCCAAGGATATGTGGGGGTTCAAGCTCACCGACAACTCCGTCCCAAGTGCCGGTAAGACACAGATCGTCCTCACCAGCGGACTGCACGCCAACGAAGTCCTGGGTACCCACACCCTCGAGGGCACGCTCGACTTCCTGGTCAGCAACGACTCGCGCGCCGTCGAGCTGCGCAAAAAGGCCGAGTTCTTCGTCTACCCCTTGCTCAACCCCGACGGGCGGTTCGCCGGCAACAACCGCGCCACCATCCAGAACCCCAACCAGGACCCCAACTGCTGCTGGAGCCCCACCGCCTCGAGTAACTGGCAGAACAAGCCCGACCTCAAGCTCTCAGGCGAAGCCATGATGGCAGACCTGCAGACCGCCACCGGCGGCGACGCCGAATACTTCATCGACTACCACTCCACCATCACCACCAGCGCCAACGCAAACGACTTCATGTTCCTGCACCCGGAGAAGGGCCACACCACCGACCCGTTCTGGACCAACTTCATGGCGGAAACCTCCACCGTCGACGTGTGGCAATCCACCAGCACCGGGCCCACCAGCGCTAACTTCGGCGAGATCGAACTGGGCGCGGGCTTCGATTCAACATTCGAGACCGCCTTCCACCCCTCACGCGGGGTCGACTACTACGAAGAACTGGGCAAGGACGTCGCCGTCTCTTTCTACGCCGCGCTGGCGCGCCTCGAAGGCGATATCGATGTCGACGGGTTCGTCGGGATCACCGACCTGAATATCATCTTGTCCAAGTGGAACCAGAACGTGCCCAACGGCGACTGGCGACAGGGCGACCTCGGGGGCGTCGGCGACGGCTTTATCGGGATCACCGATCTGAACGTCGTCCTCACCAATTGGAACGCCGGCTTCCCCGCGCCCCCGGTCGAAGACATCCTCGCTCTCGTCCCCGAACCCGGCACACTCGCGCTGATGGCCTTCGCATCACTCGCCACACTGCGCAGAAAACACGGATAACCATCTGACCCAGCGGCCGCCCGCCCACAACGCAGCGGCCCAAGGTATCATTGCGCACAGGAATTGAATGCGCCTACGAAATATCGCGGTCTTCCCGTACATCACAAAGGGTGGAGAAAGAATGAACAAGCGACTTGCCGGTGTGTTTATCGTAGGATTAGTCTCGCTTGGATCGGCAATGACGACTCATGCTGCTCCCACAGGGATCGATATCACGAGCACGATCGCTGACGTCTCGGGGAGCTTCGTCGGGAGCTTCGCCGTTGCACAGACCCTCTCGGGCTCGTTTATCTACGACACCTACGAAGCCAACGCCGACCCCGGCGCCATCACCACCCCCTCGGCCAACCCCGGCCACGAGTTCTCCTCCTTCTACGAGTTTTCCAACGCCCCGTATGGCGTCTCGCTATCCACCACCGCCGCACCGGGCTTCTTCACCAACACCGTCCCCCTTGCCGTGATCGTCAATGACAACCTCCCGCTCACCGCCGATGAAATCGGCGGCGTACTCCCCGACGGCACCTACGATTGGATCGAGATCCTCGGCTCAACCACCGTCTCGATATGTTTGATGCCCGGAGGCGTGTGTGCCCCGGACGAGTTCTCGCCCGCGGATGGTGAAGAGTGGACGCTCGCAATATTCGGCGATGCCAACTGGTTCACCGACGGCAGCCTGATACCCGACAACCTCCCGGCGGCGCCCACCACGCTGCTTGTGGGTTTTGAGTTCGACGCGGCCGGCAACGAAATCGGCGCAGTCTTCGCCACGGTTGACACATTCAACCCGTTCACACCGTCCCCGCTCGGCGACCTCAACGCAGACGGATTCGTCGGGATCGAAGACCTCAACCTCGTCCTGGGCAATTGGAACCAAAACGTCACCCTCGGCGACCTGCTCGCAGGCGACC